>CAWHHH010000014.1:0-75394 GCA_963829075.1 uncultured Alphaproteobacteria bacterium
GCGGGCCTGGGTTAGGCCGCGTCTCTGTTGGCGTAGGCCCCGAAGACGCGCGCGAGCTTGGCGGCAGGCGCGGTCTGGAGCTGCGCGATCTTGGTCGCCGGGGCCTGGATGAGGCCGACGAGCTTTGCGCGCAGTTCGTCCAGCGAAGGCAGGGTCGCGAGCGACTTCACGCCATCGGGATTGAGGGCCGTCGCGCCGAGCGCTCCGCCCAGAATCACGAACTTGTCGTGGTCCTTGGCGAAAGCCGCCGCGACTTTCGGCGCCGCCACCGGATCGTCCGAATAGGCGATCAGGGTCGGTCCCTTGAGCAAGGGGCCGATGGAGGCGGCGCTCGCGCCGTCGAGAGCGATCTTGACGAGGCGGTTCTTGGCGACCTGAACGGTGGCGCCCGCCGCGAGAGCCTGCTTGCGCAGTTTCTGCATCTGGGCGACTGTCAAGCCGGAGTAATGCGCGACGACGACGACGGAGGTCTTGGCAAAGACCTCCTTCAACTCCGCCACGGCTTGGGTTTTCTCCGCTCTATCCACGGGTGCTCTCTCTGCAAGCGGGGCCGTAGCCCCGCCGGTTGCGACATGCCGACCTGCTCCCGCGGGGAGAGCCGGGCGGCTTCCGTAGATCCTGTCCCCGCAGCGAAACCGCCGCGGTTTTAGGGGGCGCCAAACCAAATCCGAAGGACCGGGCCCGCTTGCGGGCCGGCCCCAAATTCGTGGTTTCCCCGTCTGTGCAGGCCGCCGGGCGCCCTTGCGGGCCGCCCAGCCGATTAAGCCGCGCGGGGCGCGAGCCCCGTTGCGGACGCCGGCAGTCTCGGACAGGATATAGCCGGACGGGGCGCGGGACCTCGGTCCCGGCCCTCCGGCCTATCCACCGTTTCGCCTTGCGCTTGCGCGAGGTTTCAACGGAAGCTCTAAATCCTCTTGAAAGGGGCCGCCGCGCCTGGCGCACCCCTAGGAAAATTCTATGTAGCGATCCCGTCGCCTATTGCCAAGAGGAATTTTGAGGGATTTCCCCAAGAGGGGATTGACAGTCATATTTTAGCGCCATTGCGCGCCTAGCGTGCCGCGAAGTCGCGTCGAATCACCGAGTTGCGAGTTGCCGCCCCGCGGACGGCAAGGATTCCGCCAAATCGGGATTACGCGCATGGAGACCGGTCTCGCCACCCCGCCGCACGACGCCGCAACGCCCCTCTCCTCCGATGGCGCCGAGCGCGTCGTCAGGACGCCGCCCAGCGCCCCCCTCCTCGAGGCCCCCCTGGTCGACATCGATGCGGAGGGCGAGACGGACCTCCTCACGGAAAGCTCCGGCAAATTCATCAACGAGGCGGCGCATATCGTCACGCAGGGACGGCATCGCTTCTACTCTCTGACGCTTTCGAGCGACGTGCTCGCCGCCTGCTGCACCGCCGACACGCGCGTCGAAAACCCGGTCGACGGCTTCCAGCGGCTGCTCGACCGGCGCCGGGCGATCGAGATCGCCAGATACATCGACAAGGGCTTCGGCACGACGCCCTGCGCCGTCATTCTCTCGGCGCAGCCGAGGGCGCATCTGCGTTACGACCGCGAAAGCGGGCTCTTGCGCTTTCGCAAGGATGCGGGCGCCTTTCTGATCATCGACGGGCAGCATCGCATCTTCGGCTTCCATCTGGCCAAGCGGCGGATCAAGGTGCCGGTCGTCGTCTACAACAAGCTGACGCGCGCCCAGGAATGTCAGCTGTTCATGGACATCAACACCAAGCAGCGGCCGGTGCCTCAGGAGCTGCTGCTCGACATCCGCCGCCTTTCCGAGACCGAAACCGCCGCGGAAGCCTTGCTGCACGACGTGTTCGACCTCTTCGCCAAGAAGGAGGACAGCGCGCTGAAGGGACTGCTTTCGGCCGCCGAGCGTCGCAAAGGGGCGATCTCGCGCGTCACCTTCAACGCCGCCTTGAAGCCGATCGACCGCATATTCAAGGACGCCTGCGCCGAGGACGTCTATGGCGCGCTCAATCGCTATCTGACGGTTTGCGTCGAGGGGCTGCGGCTGCAGCAGGCGCAGGAGAACATCGTCAATCCGGCGCTGTTCAAGGCGCTGCTGCTGCTCTTTCCGGACATCGCGGAGCGCGTTGCGGAACGGGGCGGGGGCGAGCTTCGCGTCGAGAACTTCCAGCAAATCCTGCTGCCGATGTTCCGCCGCCTGAAGAAGAGCGAGCTGCCGAAGCCGGGCGCCGGACATCTGGCGATGCGCGAGCACTTCCGAAAGACGCTCAGCGCGGGCTTCTCGCTCAAGGACTGGCTGTTCAACTGAGCGAATTGACGCAAAAGTTGACAGGCTTTTGCGATAGGAATTCGTTCCAGGATTCTAATGTGGCGCGGTTTCTTACCGCTCGAACGAGTCCGTTCGAGCGGAGAGCGCGCCGAGCGGCGCGTCCTCGATCCTGCGCGCGAGCCCGTGCTCGGTCTTGCGCCACAGGAAAGGCTGGCTTCTCAGCTCGAAGAGCGCGCACCACGCCGCGGCGCTCAGCATCAGCCTCCAGAGCGGCGCCGCGAGGAGCGCGGGCGCGAGCTTTCCGAGGCCGGCCCGGCGCATGCCGAGCAGCAGCGGAACGAAAGAGGCGACGAGCCCGCCGAGCGCCAGCGAGCACCAGAGCGTCGCAAGCGCGAGCTCGAACCCGTCCTGCGGATTGAGCAGATCCCCGAAGACCGCGCGCCACAGAAAGGCGAGCGTCAGCGGCGGCCCGACAAGCGGCGCGAGAAAGCCGCTCGCGAACATGGCGAGCGTCGCCAAGGCGCGCTGCGGCCCCAGATCCTCGAAGAGCTGCTGCGGATCGCGGCAATGCGCCAGCGCCGTCTGCATCAGCGGCGGTGCAGGAATTATCCGCAGCGCTGGCGCGGACTCGCTCCGATTTCGAGATCTCTCGTCGACAGCTGGCGAAGAAATCCGAAGAATTGTCCAAGACGGAAGACCGCCTCCGCTTGACCGAAGCAGACGCGAGAAGTCGGCCATCAGCGGGCGACCGAGGCGAACGCCAAGATCGAGCAAATCGTTGGGGCGATCCGAACTCAGCTCCCGCGCCGCGAGGATTTGTCCCCGCCGATCTAGACGCCCCTCAGCGCCGATGACGCACGCCGCGGCAAGGCCCGACGCGACGTAGGGCGCGGGGGCCCAACCCCGAGGCGGCGGCGGGGCGGGCGTGAGGCTGCGGAAGACCAAGGGTTGCGGTCCGGCGTCGATCCCGGTCGAGGATTTGAACGCCGAGAATGACGAGTAGGCCGCCGCTCACAGAAAAATGCCCAGCTCGCGCCGGGCAGGGGGTGTTGCACTTCGCGTCAGAACTCAGGCAGCGAATCGCGGCATTCGAAGGCTCTCTGTAACGCGCTCGACGCCGCCAATGTCCGTCTTATAGAACTCAACAGTGACCATCTTCACCCCTGCAATTTGCTAAACGTAGGTCGGATTTAGCTGGATCTATGCCTCTGTCAAGGAGCTCAAAACGCAAAATCGCCCCCGCGCGCGCATCGTCAACCGTGGGCAATTTTGGCCCTCGGTTGCGTTAGCCGCTCCCCTTGCTGGCGGCGTCCTCCCCCCGCGCAGGTGAGCGCGGCGCCGCCGCGGTGGCGATAGACACGTCGCCGCCTCAGCGGTCGCCTATCGCGAGAGCGAGGGCGAAGTGGCCGGGGGACTGTGTGTGGAGCATCGGCGAGCGCCGGGCCGAAGCCCAAAGGGCGCAGATCGCAAGCAGCCCGAGAGTGAAAAGGAGGCGAGAAAGCATAGCGCGGGTGAGCATCGCGGCATTCCATGAGCGAGAGGCGACAAGGAATCCACGGAACCTGTGAGCGGGAAGATAACGGTCGAAAGCGCTCGGCGGTGAAGTCACATCATAGTTAACGATTGAGCGCGCCCTTCCGACGCTCTCGGCATACGCTTTGACGGCCATCGGCAGCGCGCAAGGGCGCGATCAGGCTGTCGTGAATCGAACCCGCGAGTGGCCAATCCGACGCTTGGAACCCTGTTCGACTATCTACCTGAGAAGGGCTCGGTGTCGGGCGTGCGCCAGAATGTCACCTTGGTGAAGGGGCCGATTGCGCCGGGAGCGGCCCCTCACAAGATTAAGCCGAGTAGCGGTCGCGGCTGCCAGCCCCTGATCGTGCGCCCCTGTTACGCTTTCCGCCGCCGCTCCGTCTGCCTCTCCGTCTTGTCGAGAACACGAAATTGGAGCATCCTTTGCCTAAAGCCGGCCCTCCTTGGGGGACAGATTGGGGGACTGACCCCCAAAGCGATGCAAAATCGGCAATTAGATCAATGCGTTTAAGCAGAAAATGGTGGGGGAAGTAGGAGCGCGATTATGTCTCCTTCGCCGAGATCACGCGCGACATTCCCGGCGCGAGGGGAAACCGCGCCTTGTGTTACGGCACGATGGAAAATCCCATCTTGTGGCCGAGCCTGTCGCCGGCATGCGCCGAGGCGCTGCGCATCATGCTCGCGAACGGCGAATGCCATTTGCCTCCCGCCTAGCTTATGACTTATTTGACGGTTGCACATTCAATATGCCGATCGCCAAGAGCTTGCACGATTACAAGGAGCCGCATTGGCTGCCGGTCACGTTGCGACGTGGGCCGGGTGTGAAGCCGAAGGGAAAAGCAAGAGCCACACCTAGGGAGACGGCGCGCCCTGCCGCCGGCAACAACAATGTGCCTGAGTAAAGAGTTCTTCGCCGACATGCGCCGCCGCTACACCGCACAAAAGGAGAAGATGGAGGGCCTGA
The DNA here is from genome assembly GCA_963829075.1 of uncultured Alphaproteobacteria bacterium. Lineage (GTDB taxonomy): Bacteria > Pseudomonadota > Alphaproteobacteria > Rhizobiales > Beijerinckiaceae > Methylocystis. The sequence goes on from CAWHHH010000014.1 coordinate 4,739, forward strand.
CGGGGCGTGAGCGCTTGGCCATCGTCAAAGACATCCTCGCCAGCAACGATGTCGTCTTCGCCGCATGGCTCGACCCCGACTATCGTCGCGGCGTCGCCATGCTCGGCATCAAGGGCTCCGTCTTGCTGGGGGAAGTATCGGCTAGTGACAAGAGCGAAAGGTTGACGCTCGGCGTTGTTCCCTGCCTCGGCGTCGAGCATGCCATCCAAGTGGGGAGGGTGGGGAGGATGTGGGAAAACGAGCTGCGCCTGCGAAAGCCACTCTAACGAGGGCTTTCTAGCGAGGGCATAGTGAGGGCGTGACGTGATCCGGCGGCAAGGCGCGAGCTTCGCCGCCTTTGCTTTGCCGATAACCGGCGGCGACGTAATCGTCGATGGCTTCGGGCAGGAGCAGCAACTGCGAGCGATCGGAACCGGGGATGTGCGTCATGCCCGATTCTAACGCAACGCTTACGCTATGCGAATCCCTCGGCGAGGGTTTTCACACAGTCTGGACCCATCGCAGCCCTTCATGCATGGGACCCATGTCGAAGGCTCTCAGTTCGGTGGGGAAAAACGCCGAGGGAACGGCAGTGGCGGGTTCCGAGTTCCTGTGGCTCGAAAAGCCATCCCTTCACGGATGAATAATTTGCAGGGACAGACCGGTTCAGGTCTAGGACGCTCCAAGAGGCATTAAGCTTGTTCCGAAAATCCCAGTGAATATGTTTTTGACAGAAAGCAGGAATGAAACCCGCGTTTCATAAGTCGCAAAATTTTCTACATAGTATTTCTACATAGTAACTTTTTTGCAACAGACATATTTTTTTTACATTCTGTCTTGCCCTGCAACTTTACACGGCGCTTTTTCCTCGCTTTAAGCCTGCGAGTCCTCGGGGGAGAACGTTTCAATCGGATCGACGCGCTGAGGCTCGTGATAAGGGAAGGTGTCAGGGATGAAAAAGAAGCTTTTTTTCGCTGTCGCGGCGCTCACGTTTTCGGCTGGCCTTCCGCCGGCGCAGGCGGCCATCGTCGAGGTGACCTACACCGGGACGGTTGCAGACGGGACTATCGACACAGGGGGCATCTTCGGCACGGCGGGTGCGAGCATTGGCGGCGATAGCTATCAAGTCGTATACAAATTCAACACGGCGCCGTCATTGGGGCAGTCATATAGTCCTGGCCCCCCTACCGCCGACCTTTATGGAGGAGTACTTTGGGGGGGCACGTCGCCCTCGCTTGGCGCGGTCGTGACGATCAACGGTCAAACCGTGTCGCTTCTCGGAAGCTACGCCGGCGAGATACAAAGCTACACTAGTGGTGGCTTTCGTCAGTTTTACTCCTACGCAGCGGACAACCCTGGTTCTTATACTCAAAATTGGATTGCCAGTACAAGCAGCGGGCTACCGTTTGCATCTATTACTACGCCGTTTACCTATTCCGCCGGGATAGGGGATGGCTCCTATAGCTACACGCAGATCGGCGCGGATGTTATATCCTCGAATCTTTCCACAGTGACGCTCTCGGTGGAAGGCGCTCAGTCCGCCCCCGGCCCCACCCCCGGCGTGGGCCTGCTCAGCATGGCCTTCCTCGTCCTGGCGGGCTTGGCGACCAGGGCGCGCGGCTTCCTGGCGCGGTGATTGGCGCGGACCTCGCGGGGTCTCGCCGCCCTGGCGCTCGCCAGCTTTTATTTGAGAACGCGCCGCGCCTGAGCGCATCGTCCCTCGCTTCATCTGACACTTCGGCCGCCGCCCTTTTGGGCGGCGGTTCGCTTTTGCGGGCGCGATGGCGCCTCCGAGTTTTTTGCGAAGGTGACATTCTGGCGCTTCTCTGCCCTTCGTGAAGGCGACAGAATGGCGCATCTCTGCCCTTCGGTCTGCCAAGCTGACGGTCTCGGCCGTCTCAGAGAAGCGCCGCGACCCCGGATGTAAGAGCGCGGCGTTTTTTTCGCTCCGCAAAAAACGAATTGGAGAGCGCGGCGTGACACGCCGCCTCGGCTTATCCGATCGCATCGACGAGCGCTGCATCGTCGTCGGCAGCACCGGCACGATTTACGCGGTTCGCGACAACCCATTCTTGCAAGGCGTCTTCCGGGCGCCGGGCGCAGCAACGCCGCTGGATGATCGCCGCGCATCCCATCGCGTTCAGGGCTCCAATCGAGTGTGAGGGGCTTGCGATCGTGATAAGCAGGAACCAACGCGGCGTTCCAGATGCCGAAGGGAAACCGCTGCAAACGAGCGCGAAATCCATTTATGGCATAGACCGAGCGAGCCCTATGGAATTCCTCTTGGAAAATCTTTCCATTTTGGCCGCAATCATTAGCGGTCTCGCAGGCGCTTCTTTTAAAGAATTCTTTGATTGGCGGAGGCGACCAATTCTGAGGGTAGTTTTTGATGAAAAGGACCGGGGATGCGCCATACCAGACATCCCCAGCCCTTGAGCCAGCGTGTGCGTTGCCGGAACAGCGCGCCAAAGTCTTCCGGGGCCTCTTCGCGCGTGAAGGAGCGAAAGGTCCTCACGGCGAAACCGGCGCGCGCCAGGCGCAGGCCGAGATCGGCGTCCTCGGTGACGTTGTAGGCGTCCCAGAAGCCCACGGCCCGTAGCGCCTCGATGCGGAAGTGGTTGGAGGTTCCCCCGAGGAAGATGGGCAGCTCCAGCGTGGCGAGGCCCTTGTTGAAGACCTCGAATAGGCCGGCATAGTCGAGCGCGAAAAAGGCGGTGAGCCGATTGACGGCGCCATTGTCGATCGAAAGGCTCGCCTGCAGGCAGGCCAGATGGTTCGGGGCGCGCGCGAATAGGGCGGCGGCGCGCTTGAGCTGCTTGGGCTCGGGCATGTCCTCCGCGTCGAACACCGCGACGAGCGCGCCCTGCGCATAGGCCGCGGCGATGTTCAGGGCGCGCGGCTTGGTTTGCGGCTGGCCGCGCGGCGCGACGAGGATGCGATGCGGCGAGCGCGGGCCGAAGCGGCGCAGGACCTGCCGCGTCTCCTCGTCATTCTCCTCGACGACGAAGATCACTTCGAGCTTGGCGCGCGGATAATCCAGCCGGTCGATCGCCCGCGCGATCTGCGGCGCGACGCGCGCCTCGCGATAGAGCGCGATGACGACCGTGTAGAGCGGCAGGCGGTCGTCGGCGATCTCGGCGTCCCGTTCCTCGAGCGAGAGGCTCGCCGTGCAGGCGGTGAGACGCAGCCCCACCGCTGCGGCAAACAGCGCGGCGAGCGGCAGAGCGGCGGCGAGCGCCACGCCACCCTGCGACGACAAAAGCGTGGCGACCGCCAGGGCGCCCGTTGCGATGGCGATCCGAAAGGCGGGGCCCTCCGTCGCCCGCCGCGCGCAGTTCTCTGGAGAGACGCGCTCCGCCATATAAGGCGCGAGGCGAGCGACCTCGCTGAGCGTGGCGCGGGTCGCCGCATCGAGAAAATTGGCGCGCGTCGCGACGGCGAGGCCCGGACGAGCCCCGCGTGCGCGCGCCGCGTCGATGAGCCGGCCGACCGCCGCGCCCTGCGGGGCGCAAACCCATTTCATCTCCCCGTGATCTCTCGAAAGACGCGCATAGCCCCGCCGCGCGCAGGCAAAAAAATCCGCGCCGGACTCGATCTCGAGCTCTTCGCCGAGAAAGGGAAGGTCGAGGCGATCGGCAAGCGCGCGGTAAAAGACCTCCTCGTCGACGAGGCCCTCCGCCAACAGCGCCTCGTCGGCGAAAACCCCGTGGCGGCGCGCCAAACGCACGCCCTGCTGCAGGACGATCTTCGGAACGCCGAAGTCGAGCAGGAAGGCGACTTCGCAAGGAAGCTCTATTGCTCCCGAAGAGAAGGGAGCGGTCACGCTACGCAGTCGCAGCCCCAAGGAAAGGGAGAGGCTCCCGGGACGCAGCCGCGCTCCGTCGCGCTGACGCGCCTTCGCAAAACTCTCAACCCGCTGATGATACATACGTGACGCTCGCAATGCGCGAGGCGGCGTCAATGTTTGACGCGCCTGCGCCTAGAGCGAATTCCGCAAAAGTTGACAGACTTTTGCGAAAAAAAATCGCTCCAAGTTTATATCTGGCGTGATTTCCTATCGCTCGAACGATTTCGTTCGAGCGGAAAGCGCGCTATCGTGACGATTTATTCCAATAGCGACCTTTTCAAGTCCGGGCCGGGCGCGGTTGCTCATGAATCCCCTCATTTCGTGAGACTCGAAAAGGCCTGAATTTTGGATTCCTCCGTTGCCGGAAAGGGAGAAACCGGCAGGAGGGAGCGATGCGCGCGCCGAAGGAGCGATTTGAATTTGTTCATGAATTTTTGAATCGCGTTTTCGCCGACGACCTACACGCCAAGCGCGTCCTGTCTTTGGCCAACGGAGCGCTCGGGGTCATGACGGCTGCGACGCTGGCGGTGTCTTTGATCGGTCAGGCCCTCGCCGCAGCGCGGGGATTGTTCGCCAAGTCGGCGATCAAACAGGTCGACCGGTTGCTGAGCAATGCGGGCGTGGCTCCCTGGGATCTATTCGGTTCGTGGGTTCGGGAGGTCGTGGGCGCGCGGCGCGAAATCGTCGTGGCGATGGACTGGACCGATTTCGACGCCGACAACCAGTCCACGCTCGCGCTGCATCTCGTCACCCGCCACGGAAGAGCCACCCCGCTGCTTTGGCTGACCGTCGACAAGGACGAACTGAAGAACCAACGCAACGATTTCGAAGACTTGTGCCTGTCGCGTCTGAAGGCGTTGCTGCCCGAGGGTGTGAGAGCGACGATCTTGGCCGACCGCGGTTTCGGCGACGTCAAACTATTCGAGTTCCTTGAAAACCTCGGTTTTCAATACGTCATCCGCTTTCGCGGCAACGTCCACGTCACTGCCGCGGACGGCGAAACGCGGCTGGCCGCCGATTGGGTCGGCAAGGGCGGACGGGCGCGTAAGTTACGCGACGCTGAGATCTCCGCCGCCCGCCAGAAGGTAGGAGCGGTTGTTTGCGTAAAGGCCGCCGGCATGAAGGAGGCTTGGCATCTGGCCGCCAGCGACGGCGCGCTCACCGCTTCCCAGATCATCAAACTCTATTCCAAACGATGGACCATCGAACCCAGCTTCCGCGACAGCAAGGATCTGCGCTTCGGAATGGGCATGAGCGCGTTGAGGATCGACGATCCCCAACGCCGCGACCGTCTCTTGCTCCTGAATGCCTTCGCCATCCTGTTGTTGACGCTCTTGGGCGCCGCTGGCGAGAGCCTCGGCATGGATCGTCAACTGCGAACCAGCACCGCAAAGCGCCGCGTCCATTCCCTGTTTCGGCAAGGCTGTTTGCTCTACGACCTTATCCCAAACATGCCGGAAGCCGCGCTGCGCTCGCTAATCGCGCGATTTCAAGACCTTCTAAGCCAAAATCCGACTTTCTCTCAGGCCTTCGGCTTCGTCTGAAAAATGAGGGGATACGTGAGGCGCGGTTGGGGAAAACTCACGCCTCGCGGTAGAACAGCAACAGCAGTCCCGCGATGACGAAGCAATTGGGCCAGACGAGCGCTGCGGCGCGCTGCGCCCGGCCGTCGTCCAAACGCAGCTCCAGCCAGCGCGACCAGCCGGCGGCGACGCCGACGAGCGCAAGGGGCGTGTGCGTGATCTCGATCAGCATCTCCTCCTTGGGATTGGCGAAGCCGTGCGAGTGGGTGAGCAGCACCGCGGCGGCGACCGCCGTCACGAGCGGAAAGACGAAAGGAGCGGCGCCGTCCTTGATCTTGCCGAGGCGCACGCGCCATTCGAATAGGCCGAAGGCGACAATGAGCAGCATCGCGAGCTTGTGCTGCGCGATCTCGGGATCCCTGAGGCTTTCCAGGAAGCCGACGCGGCCCAGCGGCCAGGCGCCCTCGTCGGCCCTGAGAAATATGAAAGCGGCGAGGCCCAGAATGACGAGCGGCCAATGACGCGCCGCCGGCGCGAAGATCCTGCGCCGCTCCGCCAGCGCGAGCGCGCCCATCGCGAGCACGAAGAGGCCCGCCCAATGGTGATTATATTCGGACCAGGCGACGTCGGCGGCGTTGCGCGGCGGCGGCGGAGGCTCGCCGATCGCGTAAGCCAGCGGCGCGCTCGCCGTCGTCTCCTGCGCCCTCGTGATCGAGAGGTTCGAAAGATCGGGGCTCTCCAGGCGCGGCGGCCAATGCGGCGCGAGGCGCTCCACGACTTCCGCGCCGCTCGCCCAGTCGCTCGCAAGATCCCGCGCCGGCGGGAGCGAAGCGAGAGATGCGGCGCAAAACACCACAGTCAGCCCGATGCCGATCTCGACCTCGGCGAAGCGCCGCATCGACAGGATGGGCGTGCGGGGCTCGGATCGCCAGCGGCGCACGGTGAGGAAGTTCAGCCCGCCGAGGAGGAGCAACACGGCGGGCAGGATGATCTTGGCGCTGAGCATCACGCCATAGGAGGCGCCATAGAGGGCGGCCGGCTGCCCGACGTAATCGCGGGCGAGATAGAATCCGCTGCCGACCAGCGTCGCGACGGAGACGACCGACATCATCGAAAAGCGTGAGGCGGCGAGGCGGCGCGCCGGCCCCTCGACGCGCTTGAGCATCATCAGGAAATAGGGAATGCCCCCGATCCAGACGGCGACCGCGAGCATATGCGCATATTCGGCGAGATAGAGCGCAAGCGCATTGTCCGGGCGGCTCACCGCATGGGTGACAGCGACCTGCGCGGCGACGAGCAGGGCGCTGCAAATCAGCAGGAGGCGGACGGAAGCGCCGGTCCTGACGAGAAAAGCGACGAAGGCCGCCGCTCGCTGCGCCCGCCGCGGCGGCGAGCACCGCATCCGCGCCGACGAGATCCTTGAGCGGCAGATCCAGTGTGCCGCGCAGAAGAGTTACGAGTTCCGCGCCCGAAATCGCTTCGCCGATCGCGAGCGCCAGCGCGCTCCAGAAGATCAGGCGACGCGCGGCTTGCCCAAAGGCGCAATCCTCGGCCGGAGCCGCAATGACGAGAAAGGCCGCGCCGCCGAGCGTCAGCGTCTGCGCGGCGAGGATCCAGCCGCGCATCACGACGTTGAGATAGCCGTATATTTCCAGGAAGAGCTGCATGGCGCTATCGGTCCACTTCGAAAGGTATCTCGCCGTGGGTGACGTGTCCGTCGACGCTCAGCGCCTGCCACAACAGCCGATAGGAGCCCTTCTCCAACCCCTTCGCCTCGGCCTCGAGGCTCTCGCCGACGCCGGTCTCCTTGAGCCCCAGCGTCTCCGGCGAGCCGTCGGGGTGCAGGAGCACGAGCCGCGAGCGGGCGCGGTCGATGCGGCTGTTGAAGCGCACCTCGATCCTGAGCTCGCCTTTCGCGACGATCTGGCGGGACTCTGGCGAGGAGGCGACGACGATCGCATGCGCCGTCGCTTGCGCGGGCCGGAACGGGATCGATGCGAGAAGAAGGAACAGTAGCGCGCGTGGGAGTTTCGTCGCCATCGATGCAATGGGTTGGATGTCCGTCTCTCGCCTTCGGGGGCCGCCGCGCCCGCTGGCGTGAGCTGCACAAAGGATGCAAATTGGGGCGATTTTTCGGGCGTCGGAGGCTCGCCGGCGCGGCGAGCGCGCGCAGCCCGCGCGCGCGAAACGGCTTCGCTTGCGGCAGGCCTTGCGCTAGCCTAGTCCAGTCACTAGCCTTGCGCTGAAGCGCCACAGAAGCGCGCCGCGAAGGGGCAAACCCGCGCAAGACATTAAAGAGCTCAAAGGGGGAAGCTCGGGACCATGGCGAACAACAAGATCACGACCTTGGATCAGGCCATTGCGCTCATCAGGGACAACGACGTCGTCACGACGAGCGGCTTCGTGCAGAGCTGCATTCCGGAAGCGCTGCACATGGGTCTCGAGAAGCGCTTCGTCGACACGGGCCACCCGAGGAACCTGACGCTGATCATGACCGCCGGCGCCGGCGACAGCAAAGGTCTCGGCACCGGCCGGCTGTCTCACGAGGGGCTGCTCGGCCGCGTCATCGCCGGCAATTTCGGCCGCATGCCCAAGGTCGCCCAGGCCGCGCAGGAAAATAAGATCCTCGGCTACAATTTGCCGCAGGGGGTCATCTCGCAGCTCTATCGCGCCTGCGCCGCCGGACAGCCGGGCCTCTTCTCGAAGGTCGGACTTTATACCTACGTCGACCCGCGCTTTGGCGGCGCCAAGGTCAATGACGTGACGACCGAGGACATCGTCAAATATCATAACATCATGGGCGAGGAGTGGCTCTTCTACATCGCCACCAAGATCGACGTCGCCTTCATCCGCGGCACGAGCGCCGATCCCTCCGGCAACATCAGCATGGAGAAGGAAGCGCTGGTTCTCGACAATCTCGCTCAGGCGATGGCCGCCCGCAACAATGGCGGCATCGTCATCGCGCAAGTGGAGCGCATCGTCGAGCAGGGCTCGATCCATCCCAAGGACGTCGAGGTTCCCGGCATTCTCGTGGACTGCGTCGTCGTCGCGCCGGAGCCCGAGCTGCACCGCATGAATTACGGCGTCATGTATAATCCGGCGCTCTCGGGCGAAGTCCGCGTGCCGGTCGAAGGCATGGCCAAAATGCCGCTCGACGAGCGCAAGGTCATTGCGCGCCGCGCCGCTTTCGAGCTGCCGCCGAACGGCGTCGTGAATCTGGGCGTCGGCGCGCCGGAGGGCATCTCCGCCGTCGCCAACGAAGAAAAATTCACGCCCTACATCACGCTGACGACCGAAGCCGGCGCGATCGGCGGCGTGCTCGCCTCGGGCTCGTCCTTCGGCGGCGCGACCAACGCCGACAGCATCATCCAGCAGAACCAGCAGTTCGACTTCTACGACGGCGGCGGGCTCGACATGACCTGCCTCGGCATGGCCGAATGCGACGTGCAGGGCAACGTGAACACGTCGAAGTTCGGCGGACGCCTCAACGGCTGCGGCGGCTTCATCAACATCAGCCAGAACGCGCGCTCGGTCGTCTTCGCCGGCACCTTCACCAATGGCGGCCTCAAGGTCGCGATCGAGGACGGCCAGGTCAAGATTCTGCAAGAGGGGCGCAATAAGAAATTCTTAAACTTCGTGGAGCAGATAACTTTTTCGGGAAAATTTGCGCAAAAGCGCAAGCAGCCGGTGATCTACGTCACGGAGCGCTGCGTCTTCCGCCTGGGCCAGCGCGGCATGGAGCTGATCGAGGTCGCGCCGGGGATCGACATCGAGAAGGACATCCTCCGCCACATGGACTTCAAGCCGATCATCGAGGAGCCGGAGCCCATGGACAAGCGCCTCTTCCTCGACGAGCCGATGGGGCTCCTGGCGGAGCTCCTCAACCTCAACATGCATGAGCGCGTGCAATATGATCCGGCGCGCAACATCCTGTTCGTCAATCTCGAGGGCTGGCACGCCCGCACGAAGAAGGACATCGACGAGCTTCGCAAGACGCTGGTCGCGGCCTGCGAGAACGTCGGCAAGCGCGTGGCCTCGGTCGTCAACCACGACGGCGCCAAGATTGCAGAGGCGCTCTACGACGACTACGCCGAAATGATCCAATATATGATGGAGCACTACTACTCGACGACGGCGCGCTATGCGACAAGCGCCTTCGCCCGCCTCAAGATGAAGGAGGCGCTGGCGAAGCGCGGGCTGCAGCCGCATGTCTTCGAGCGCAAGGAGGCGGCGCACGCCTTCCTGGAGGTGGTTGGGGGGTGACTTTTGCTCCCGATTATCCGGCCGCACGCGTCCACGCCTCGCCCAATCACGGCCCGCGCGCGCGCCGGGTCTCGCTCCTGATTCTCCACTACACAGGCCTGCCGACGACCCAGGCGGCGCTCGACGCGCTCACAAGCCCCGCGAACGAGGTCTCCGCGCATTACCTCGTCGACGAGGACGGCGGCGTCCTCCAGCTCGTGCCCGAGGCGCGGCGCGCCTGGCATGCGGGGCGCAGCTTCTGGCGCGGCGAGACGGATGTGAACTCGGCCTCGATCGGCGTCGAGATCTCCCATCCCGGTTATCTCGATCCCCGGCCCTATGGGGACGCGCAGATCGCGTCCGTCATCGCCCTTGCGCAGGACATTTGCGCGCGCTGCGGCATTTCCGCCGAGGGCGTGCTCGCGCACTCGGACGTCGCGATCGCGCGCAAAGCCGATCCCGGCGAGTTTTTCCCTTGGGAGAAGCTTGCCCGAGAAGGCGTCGGACGGTGGGTCGAGCCGGCGCCGATTTGTCCCGGCGACGGGCTCCGCATCGGCGACGAGGGCGCCGCCGTGCGCGAGCTTCAGCGCAAGCTCGCGCGTTACGGCTACGAGATCGAGGTCGATGGGCGCTTTGGCGAAAGAACGGCCTATGCCGTTACAGCCTTCCAGCGCCATTTTCGGCCGCAAAGGGTCGACGGCGAAGCGGATTTCTCGACGCGCGCGACGCTCGACGCTCTGCTTTCGTCGCTACGGGCCTCCCCCAAGCGCGCGATCCCGCAATCCTCCTTTCCCAAAGCGCAAAAGCGCCGGCGGCGGTCGTAAAAGCAGCGCGTCGAGAGGGCTAATCTCCCCGCTCGCCGGCCCCAATTCGGCCCCTGCGAGGAGGCGATGGATATCGATCCGCAAGAGGAGACGCTGCGCTTCCTCTCGACGCTCGACGGCGGCGCCAAGCTCGTCTCGACCCATATCTCGCGCGTCGTGCTCGGGGCGACGCGCGCCTACAAGCTGAAGCGCGCGATCGTCTTCCCCTATCTCGACTTCTCGACGCCGCAGAAGCGCCTGGCCTTCTGCGAGCGCGAGGCGGCGCTGAACGCGCGCCTCGCGCCAAGGCTTTATCTCGGCGCGCGCCGCGTGACGCGCGCAGCGGACGGGTGCCTCGCGCTCGACGGCGAGGGCGCGCTCGTCGACGCCGTCGTCGAAATGCGCCGCTTTCCCGACGACGCGCTGCTCGAGACGCGCGCGCGCGCGGGACGGCTGGAGGAGGCCGAGATCGAGCGGCTCGCGCGCCGCCTCGCCCAGTTTCACGACGGCGCCGAGATCGCGCGGGGAAACGGCGGGGCAGGGGCGATGCGCCAGATCCTCTCGCTTGCCGCCGAGAGCTTGCGCGACGCGCCGCCGGCGCCGGCTGAGGAGATCGACGCGCATCTCGACCGCCTCTCGGCGCTCCTCGACCGGCGCGCCGCTCTGCTCGACGCGCGCGACGCGCGGGGTTGCACACGCCATGGGCATGGCGATCTGACTCTGCGCAACATCTGCCTCTTCGAGGGCGAGCCGACGCCTTTCGACTGCATCGAATTCTCCGACGCGCTCGCCCGGATCGACACGCTCTACGATCTCGCCTTTCTGCTGATGGATCTTTGGCGCCTCGGGCTGACGCGGCTCGCCAATGTCGCGCTCAACCGCTATCTCGACGCGCGCGACGAGGCGGACGGCCTGCCGCTCCTCCCGTTCTTCATGGCGCTGCGCGCGACGATCCGCGCCCATGTCGCCGTCTCGCAGGAGAAGATGGATGAGGCGCGCGACAATTTCGCCTTGGCTCAAGAGCTTGCCCGCGAGGGGCCGCCGCTCGTCGTCGCCGTAGGGGGGTTCAGCGGCTCCGGCAAGTCGAGCGTCGCGGCGGCGCTCGCGCCGCTCATCGGAGCGCCGCCCGGCGCCCGAACCCTGAACAGCGACCGGCTGCGCAAGACGCTCTTTGGCGCGGAGGCGACCGCGCGCCTGCCCCCACAGGCCTATGACAGCGCGGTCTCCGTCAAGGTCTATGCGCAGATGATCGGCGAGGCGGAGCGCGTCGCCGCTTCTGCCTGGCCGGTCGTCATCGACGCGGTCTTCGACAAGGGGGAAGCTCGCCACAACATCGAAGCCGCGGCGAAGAGGGGAGGGGCGCCCTTTTTCGGCTTCTGGTTAGACGCGCCGCTCGAGGCGCGCTTGCAGCGGGTCGACGCCCGCAAGCACGATCCATCGGACGCGACGCGCGATGTGCTGCTGCGGCAGATGCAGGGCGAGACGGGCCGGGTCCAATGGCGGCGCCTCGACGCCGCGCGCCCCGCGACTGAGACCGCGGAGGAGATCGCGACGGCGGTGAAGGTGTTGTGAAGAGTTTCTTTTATTCAAAATTGTCCTCATCCCACAAACTTTCGGCGGGCTGCGCCGTCTTAATACTATTCGCGTGGAGGACGCCGCCTTCATCGAAGTAACCTATCACCTCTAACGCCTTGCCGATCGAGGTATTTCCGGCGAGATGATTTTGTCGTGCTGTGGCCGTATCGATAAGTATTTTTTCACCGTTACGCCTTCTTATCTTGATCATCCTACCCCGTTCATCGATAACCTTTCCAAATACGACTGCTCGATCTATCTTTGTCCGATTCCGTCGGGGATTTTGATCTTGCGGTTTGGGCAAAACAACAGACAATTCCGCACCGGGTCGAGCTGCTGCAAGATCCTGCGTCGCTGGCGCGTCCAGGCCGAATATATCAACCTCGCCGAAGCTGCCAACGAACACCTTCCCATCCGCGACGACGGGAACCGCGTTCGGCTTTCCGCCGACGTTTGGCCAGATGCCCGCAGCGCCGCGAAATATCGCGTTCGTCATATTGCTGGGATCAAACGCATACAGCAACAACGTGTCGTTTTTTTTGCTGACAGGACGAGACACCGCCCATATCACTGCTGTGTTTGGTATGGTACCATTCGAAGAAATCGAAGTGAAGAATCCAGTCGGGGGAGAGGTAGACTGGAGAGCGCTCGAAGCGCTGCCAAATGGCGTTAGATGCGCAGAGCCATTCTCGGAGGTGACCTCAAATATACGGATCGTATTGCCGATACTTGTCACAACGCGCCCTACGCGAGAATTTTTTACTTCGGCCTCATAATAACTTGGGCCACAATAGCATGAATCAATACCGCCCATGTCGATCATTTGCAGCGCGCTGTCATCTACATTCACGCCATAGCCACCCATTCGATCACGGTCAAGCAAAAAAAGTTGTCCAACCTTCCCCGCAGCTACCGCTAAATGCGCGTTTCCGGGTTGATCAGGCAATAACATAACCCCGCCGGAGCCAAAATCCAGATCAGCATTATCGAGTTCGAAAACTCCCTTATGGCATTTCGCTGGCGGAGGCGTATTCCAACAAAGAGAATTGGGATATTCATGAGCTGAAGAAGGCGAAAACCATGATTTTACCTGGGTAAGAGCACCCGAGATACGAACAACGGAGTTTTGCAAGTTATTGGGTGGGTTGTAGGTCGTAGCGTATTTTGTTGAATTGCCAGTAACGAAATACAAATCTCCCTCGCTATCCGCAGCAATGCCATACCCGGACATCCATATGGAGGAAAGATAAAATGAAAACGGGTTTTGAATGAGCCCATCGTCATTCTTGAACCGAATATCTCCTCCAGTCGGCGACAGCGTATTAGTGAGAAAAGCGGCAGCAATAGGTTCAAGTGTTTCCTTGTTCCACCCCAAAATCCAGCCGCGTGACACATCTTCTCTCATGTCGCAGAAGCTTGCAAACGCGGCGTAAACGTTGTTATTTGCGATAAGCAAGCCAGCGCGCTGACGCTGGACGCTCGCAGAAAAACGGAATGTATCGCCGTTGGATAGCAGCCGCTCGGACTCAATTTTACGCTTCTTGATTACATGAAGGTCTTTGAGATCGAGAGCGTAGATATAGTATACGGGAGACCCGCCGCTTAGCTGATAGGATACAAGATAGAGAGAACCATCGGATATTGCCGGAGTTGACAATATTCCAACCGTATTTCCGCTGTTATGACACTCTCCTGGCAAGTAGTGGACGGGAACCGCTGGGCCTAAGGCCTGTCGCAACACTACTGATTGAGTATCAGTATCAATGCCGTAAACATTATTTCGCGATGTAACGACATAAATTATGTTCTTCTTAGTCGCGCCCGGTTTGCCGATTTCGATGTCTTGGTTTGAAAGAAAAAGCGGCTGCGCATCGATTTGTTCATCGGCGTCATCGAGCTTCACAGACTTCAGCAATCCGAACTTTTTCTTTTGTATACTCTCCGGTGTAAGCGTCGTTTCATCGCTGTTCCAGCCTGTTCGTCCATTATCATAATGATATGTGGCAACTTGAATACTGCGTTGGCCCAGAATCGTCTGGTCTGCCATGCTTGGCGCCGCTAAAAGGATAGAGAAGCTTGCGGCTCTCAGAATCGAACGGAAATAGCACAGAATGACCTCTTTTGCCCGCATGGCGCGCTCCTTGAAGCGGTCAGACCTCCGTTCGGGGCGCTGGCGAATGAGCGGTGTGGTCCGCGCGCATTTTCGTGAATGAAAACGCTTTCAAGGCGGCGCGCTCCTCAACGACAAGCTTGATCCAAATCAATCAGGGCACCCCTGATTGATCCAGTCAACGATTTCCTGAACTTGGTCGTCCGGAATAAACGGCCCTCCTTTCGGCATACGTAGCGCGGGACTGTCTATGCCTGTTCGAAGGTCGATCACAAGGTGGGCGCTGGCTCCGTCTTTTCCAATGACCTCAGGTTGGATCAATCGCTTTCCGTGGCCTATCGCGGCCAGTAGGTTCGCTTTGGTGTCCCATTTGAATGAGGCGCCGTGACCGCTGAGATCCGCGTCTCCGTTTTGCTGTTGCCAGGTCGCGATTCCCTGGTCAAGAATATCTTTGACTCTTTTGAAGCCCATAACTGACCTCCCGAGGTTTATTTTGACTCGCTTACAAATTTCGATAAAATATGACTAACATTTAACTTTTTTGGCGCCAATAACACGTTGCCATCAAAATCTTTGACCGCTCTTGTGTCATGGCAGCTAAAACAGTTTACAAAACTATTTTGAGTGAAGGATTCCATCGCCATGCTCGAAAGCCCGTCTTCTCCTGCGACAGTCGCTCCAGGATCGTCGGTGGTTGTCCCTGGCGGATTTGCGAATTTTTTGTTCGCCGCAAAGGTAACCTCTGGCTTATCCAACCAAACCGCGCCCACGAGGCGGTAATTGGCGCGAAGATCGCTCTTGGCGTTTCCTTCAAACAACAATTGTATTGATTTATTTAGATCCGTTATGTCATCATCCTCGTTGATGTCCGACGTCTTCGAGCCCGGAAACAACCTGTATATTGAAGTCTGAAGGGTTGTTCCGCCCTTGTTAAATCTTTGGCTCTTTTCGTCAAATGCGGACGCCATAGTGGCTTCATTCTGGAACCGATCCGCCTCCGAAGCCAAAGTGCCGGCCTTATAAAGCGAGAATCCGCCGCCGCTGCTGATGGGCCCATCGATCCCCCCTGGAAGCCCATTATTTTCTGAAGGCAAGGCGCTGGCGTCCGGTGCGAGATCTCGCACATGGTCCTTGCCAACATGCTCGAACGTAGCCCAAACGAATTCGGGATGGCCCTCTAAAACAAAGACAACATGGATAGAAAGGAGCGCCACGGTCACTTCGCGCGAAGGGACGGCTGTATCGATCACTACCTTGTTCGCAGCGATTTTGAGCGCCGGGACGGAAGCTCGCGCAGTGATGTAATTCGCATGGTCGCCGTCGGCCACAATTTGCCATGCAGCTTTGAGCTCGACTGCGCCTTTGGGAAATTCTAAGTTTGGGTCAGCACTCTGCACACCTGTTTTGGATGTCAAACCATTAATGCGGATAAATTTTGCGAATGCATCGTTCATATGCATCGAGTAATATATTGGGCTTCCATTTTGATCAACTAAAAGCCCATTTAATCCAGCTTGTCGAATACCCGCATTGATGGACGTGGGACTATTCGCGCCGGGAAATGCCCCCTACCGTTTCGGTGAGATCATTTGAGCCCTTCAGCGCTCGGGGAGCAAGGGACAACAAGCCGACCTTTTTGGCTGGAAAAATTGAAGCAATGCTAGGACCAAATACATCGGCAATTGTAGAATATGACAGGAAGGCCGGGGCGCCGACCTTTGGCTGCGTAAGAAATAAGAAGTTCTGCCATGCCGCTTTATAAAAGTCACAGTCGGGAGCCGGATGCGGGAGGGGCTTTCCGAATGCTGGGACCGGCGTGGTCGGAAGCCAACCCTTTTCTGCGTCACATGCAGCAGAAGCCGCAGATGGAGCACCGAAAAGACAAGCAATTATGGCAGCGCGCCACATTGGCTTAGGGGCCCGTCTCTTAAGCATAAGCTGACCCTGCAATCGAAACGTTGACAAAAAAAGTCTCATATTTTCTTTGCTCCGTCAATCCGTCGATCCGTCAATCCGTCAATCCGACAATCTGACAGGCTGCCGGAAAACTGGGCCGGTTGAGAGGGAAAAATTCTAATTCAGCCGTCCTGGCCGGGCGGAGGGTTTTCCATGAAGAGGCCGCGGTTCCGTTCCGCCAGATCTTCCTCACCTTCGCGTTCTTTTCCTCGAGCGCGAGGAGCTTGGCTCACCATTCGCCCCCTTTATCAGTTTGCGTCGTAAATCGGCTTGGCGAGAAAAATTCGCGCCACTCCTGGCGGAAAATTCTCGATCCGGCCGCAGCGCGCGAAGCCTGAGCGCTCGTAAAAGCGCGCCGCGCCTTCGTCGAAGGTGTCGAGATAAATTCCGACGCATCCCTTTTCGCGCGCAAGGCGCTCGACTTCGGCCATAAGCGCGCGCCCCAAGCCCCGCGCGCGCCTCTCCGGCGCGACCCAGAAATGCCGGATATAAAGCCAGCGCCAATGGATGACCCCATTCATGCCGCAAAGCAGCGCGCCGTCGTTGTCGTGCGCCTCGATAAAGAGCGGCGTCTCGTGGCGCGGGCCGTGGCGCGCCGCGATCTCGTTGGCGAGCAGCGCCGCGATCTCCGCCGACTCTCTCCCCTCATGTCGCTGAAACAAATGCTTTTCATCGTCGCCGGGCGCCGTCATGATCTTGCCCCATGAGTGGACGTCTCTCCCGGATCTTTTGCGCGGCGGTTTTCGTCGCGGCGACGACGACGCCGCCTGCCGCGGGCCAGGAGGGCGCTTGCGATAGTCCTGTCTCGCTGCGTGGCGCCGAGATCGACGACCATGAGCCGGTCTTCGCGCGTTGCTCTAACGAGGCCGGAGTTCTGGCAGCTCGCCACGCGGCGCTGGCTCGTCGGTGACGAGGCCTTTCTGCTCCTCGTCGATGCTGAGACTCTCAAGACACAGGTTGGACGCGCCGCCTGCTGGCGCTGCGCCGAGACGACCGACGCGCAAGAGGCCGAGACGCGCTTTTTGCGGGCGATCGAGGGTTCCGGCAAGGAGCCCGAGACGCCCAAGGCGCTCGTCAATCTGGGCCTCACGCATGGCCAAGGCGGCGGCTCCTTCCTCACGGGCGATCTCTGCCCGAGCAGCCGGCCGCTCGATCGAGGCTTCCTGGAGCTCGTCGCCAAGCAGGGCGCCGGAACGCCGATCGCGCTGTCGATCTCGGGCGGCTGGATGCGCAACCACGCGGCGGATCTCGACTGGCTCACAAAGATGGTCGAGAGCGGCGCGCTCGCCGTCTCCTGGGTCAATCACTCCTATAGCCATCCCTTCGTCAAGAACAGGCCGAATGAGGAGACCTTTCTCTCTGACCAAGGGAGTCGACCTCGACGCGGAGATTCTCGAGACCGAGAGGCTGATGCTCATGTACGGCCTCACGCCCTCCGTGTTCTTCCGCTTCCCCGGCCTCATCTCCGACGCGAGCCTGATGCAGAGGCTGCGCGAGCGCCATCTCGTCGCGCTCGGCGCGGACAGCTGGATCGCGCTCGGGCCAAGGCCTCGGGCAGGCTCGATCATGCTGGTGCATCCCAACGGCAACGAGCCCGTGGGCTTGAAGATTTTCGCGCGCCTGCTGCAGGAGGGAAAGGTCCCGAAACCGCTGCGGCCGATCGAGGACGCGCCGAAGTGAGCGGGGGTGTTTGCAAATCCTGAGGGTGGGGCGCCGATACGCTTCCTTAACTATCCTGCGGGTTAATGAGACGCCAAGAACTCTAAAGCCCTTTTTGCGATGCGCGCACCTCCGGACGAAAGACGCCACACGGAACAAAGCGTGCGCCCGATCCGCCCGGCGGAAGCCGCCGGCCGCCCGCCGCTGATGGAGAGTCCCGAAAGTCTTTGGCGCCCGCCGCTCGACGAGACGCGGGAGGAAGAGACGCGGCCGTCCGACCAGCAATCGCTGATCTTCACAGCGATCGTCGCGACGGTGATCGGCGCGATGGCGCTTATCGGCCTTCGCGAGAAAATCGTGCGGATCGCGCCGCGCGCCGCCGCGCCCTATGCGGCGGTGGGTCTTCCGGTCAATATCGACGGCCTCGCCTTCGCCGACGTGCGGTCGCGCGTCGAGATGGAGGGGACGCGCAAAGCGCTGGTGGTCGAGGGCGAGATCGTCAATCTGCGCCGCGACGCCAATTCTCTTCCGCCGCTCGCGCTCTCCGTGCGCGGCGCGGACGGGCAGGACAAATACGCCTGGACGACGCGCGCGCCGAAGCCGCGGCTCGAGGGCGGCGAAAGGATCGCCTTCCGCGCCCGCCTCGCCGCGCCGCCCGAGGACGGCGCCGAGGTGCTGGTGCGTTTCGCGCGAAATGAAAATGGCTTCGCGCGAAACGCAGGCGAAATCCGCGCGAAATGAGGCGGTGACGGCTGACGGCGTCTTCGGGTCCTCAAGACAAGCCGTGCACGAACCAGCGCGCATGGACCCTGTCCTGGCCGGGCAGGCCCTCGCGAAAAAGCCAGAAGCGCCGGCCCTCGCTGTCCACGACATGGAAATAGTCGCGCATGAGCGGATTTTGCGGCGCCTGCCACCAGGGCGGCGCGATGCGCTCGGGCCCCTCGAAGGCGGCGGTCTCATGCAGGGCGCGCCGCCAACGGAAGCGCAGCGGCGGCCCGTCGGGCGCGAGCGCGATCGCGTCGATCGGCTCGGGCCGCTCGAAGAGGCGCAGCGGCCGCGCCAGAGCGCGCGGCGAAAAAGTGGAAGCCGGTTTTTCGCCTAAAGCGCGCTCTGACTTTTTAGAATCGATCACGTTTTCTGCGTTCAGGCGGTTCCGCCTGAACGCAGCGTGATCTAGCGGCGCAAATCTCGCCGTTGCTGCGGCGGCGGGCGCTGGAGAGGCGGCGGGCGCGGCGCGCACCGCGCATTCGGGCGTATGACGCTCCACGAGATCGAGGCGCAGAACGCGGCTCGGGCCGAGCCGGGCGCCGAGCCGGTCGACGACATCGGCGAGAGCGTCGGCTTCGGCCGTCTTCGCTGAAAAGGCTTCGTTCAAGCTTCCCTGCTCGTCGTCGAGGCGCTCGGTCGCGATGGCGGCGAGCCGCAGCACGTCGAAGCCATAGCCCGTGTCCAGCCCCTCCTCGGCGAGTCGGCCGAGCCGCTCGCGCAGCAGGCCGAAGAGGCGAGCGGGATCGCGCAGCGGCCGGCTCGTCCCGACGACGAGACGCTTGACCGCGCCGTCGACGCGGTAGAAGGCCGCCTCGAGCCGCCGTGCGCCGAGCCCGCTTCTCTCCAGGAGCGGGTAGCAGATCCTCGCAAAGGAGGCGAAGCGTCGCCTCGATGTCGGAAAGCCTCGTCAATCCGTCGGGAAAGCGCCGCTCGGCGATATGCGAGGGGGCCGGAAAACGGGGGACGATCGGCTCGCGGCTCCGGCAAAGGAGCGCGTCGAGCCGCGCCATCGCCGCGGAGCCGAGGCGGGCCGCGAGCGGCGCGCGCGGACGCGCCAGAAGATCGCCGATGCGAAGGAGCCCGGCGCGGGCGAGGCGCGTTGCGGCTGGCTCCTCGAGCCCGAGCGCGGCGACGGGCAGGGGCGCGGCGAGCGCCTCGATCTCTCCCTGCGCCAGGCCTGGCGGAACGAGGCGGAGCTTGGAGAACCGCGCCAGCGCATGCGCCAGCGCTGGCCCCGGCGCAAGCGCTGCGCGGGCGCAAAAACCCTGGGCGTTGAGGCGCGCCTCGATCTCGTCCAGCAATTTCGTCTCGCCGCCGAAAAGCCCGGCCGCGCCGGTCACATCGAGCATGACGCCGTCCGGCCTATCGAGCGCGGCGAGCGGCGTGAAGCGGGAGCACCAGTCGGCGATTGTCTCGAGCGTCGCCGAACAGGCCCCGGGATCATGCTCCTCGAGCCTCACGCTCGGACACAGCGCGCGCGCGTCGGCGACCGCCATGCCGGGCCTAAGCCGGCGCGCCTGCGCCGCCGCATTGACGGCGGCGAGGCGTTCGGCGCCATTGATCCGGCTCCAGAGCGCGAAAGGCGCGTCACGCCAAGGCGCGTCGCGCCGCCGCAAGATCCGGTCGGTCGCAAGTCTCGGCAGGAAGACGCTGAGGAAACGCATGACGAAGCGCGCCCCTATCGGGATCGAAGAGAATCTCGCGCCATTCCGGCGTATCGAGCCCGCCGGGACAGGCGGCGTCGAGGCGCGCCTTGAGAAGGCGCAGGCGCCAGCCGAGCGGACCGGGCAGGGGCGGTCCGCATCCCGGCGCGGCGCGGGGCGGGGAAGGCGCGGCGACCTCGAAGCGCAGCCGCGCCGCGCTGGCCAGGCGACCGCCCTGATTCGCGGCGCGCAGCAGCAAGAGGAGGCCGAGACCGCCGCCGCGCTGCGCCGCGAGCGAAAGCCGCCGCGACGCCGCAAGGCCATAGGCGCCGGGGGCGATCCAGCTTTCGGCGACGACGGCGCCGACGCGGCGCTTCAGCGCCTCCTCCATCGTCCACAGGGTTTCGCGCGAATCGCGCGTGCGCGCGACGACGAGTCGCGCCGGATCGAGGCCGAGCGCCTCGAGTCCCTTGGCGTAAGGCAGGCCGATTTCCTGCGCCGCCATGTCCTCGGCGATCCAGACGGCGCGAGGCGCCGCGCGGGACGACGGCGCAGAGCGCCAGGACCGAGGCGAAACCGGCGGCGGCGGCGGCGTCGCGCGGACGGGCCGGAACGATCTCGCTCAAGCCGCCTTGCGCGAAAGCGCCAGGCAGGGCCTCGAAAAATTCCTGCGCCGAAGAGGCTAGAGCGCGGCTCGCGAAAAAAGTGGGAACCGGTTTTTCGCTCGAAGCGCGCTCTATCTTTGTAGAATCGATTACATTTTCTGCGTTTGGGCGATTTTGCTCAAACGCAGCGTGATCTAGCGCGTCCGCCTCCCCAGACGCTCTGGCGGGGCGCCGAAGCGGGCCATCGCGCGCCTCAATGGCGGCGATGCGCCGGCGCAAAAGGACGATGCGCTCGCGCGCGCCGGGTGGCGGCATCGGATCCGGGCTCCTTTGTTCTTGATATGTTCTATAATGGCCGCCGGGAGGAAAGAGTCAAGCGCGGCCGTTGGATCACGCTTCGTTCAGGCAAAGCCGTCAGAAAACCGACTTTATCTATAGATTAAAAGAATATCTTCGCGAGATATCGATTTCCATTTGTTCGCGAGCCGCGCTATACGCGCCGCGCGCTTGTCTGTAGCGCCGGAATGCTTATGTACTAGTTTGGCCCGATCCAGTCCGGCAGGGCCGAAAAAAAAAGCGGGAGAACTCTCAATGGAACGTCGCGAATTCATGACCACTCTCGGCGCGGCCGCCGCCGTCCTGTCAGCCGCGCCGGCGTTTGCAGAAAGCGCCGGGGGCATGCAGCACATGCATCCCCCCAAATATAAGGCCTTGAGCGACGCCGCTGGCAAATGCGTCACTGACGGCGACAATTGCCTGCGTCACTGTTTCGGCATGCTGTCCATGAACGACACGAGCATGGCCGCCTGCACCACGGCCTCCTTCGACACGATTGCCGCCTGCCGCGCTCTCGCGACGCTGGCCGCCGTCAATTCCTCCGCGGTTCCCGCGCTGGCGAAGGTCGTCGAGAACATCTGCCTCGCCTGCAAGAAGGAATGCGACAAGTTCCCGCAATATTCCGAATGCGTGGCGATGGGCGAGTCCTGCAAGGCCTGCGCCGAGGAATGCAAGAAGGTCTCCGCCTGACGAGAGGCGCTTTCTCTCGCTGGCGAGAGGAAAGTTCAAGATTTCAGCTCCTTCTGCGCAAATAAAAAGGGCCGGTCCCGAAGGACCGGCCCTTTCACTACTCGTAGCCGCTTCTTTTAGTATTTGGCGAGGACCGGAGTCGCGGTTCCGCCGCCGAAGCGGTAGGTCAGGCCGGCGCTGACGACCAGCGGATCGAGCGGCAGGAAGACGCGAACCGGGATGTTGAGGGGACCGACGGCGCCGGTCGCGATCGGAGACCAAGCGACCACGCCGGCGTGAACCGTCGGCTCCATCATGATGTATTTCACGTCGAGGTTGAGGCCCCAATGCTCGTTGAACATATAGTCGAGGCCGACCTGGCCGACGACGCCCCACGTCGGGGTGACCGACGCGTGGTAGAACTGAGCGCTGACGCCAGGGATGGCGAGACCCGCCAGGGCCGGGGTGAGCGGACCACTCGGCTGGAGCGAACACCGGGAAGGTCTCGTTGTTGACGCGCGTGCCCCAATAGGTCGTGAAGTTCACGCCGACGCCGACGTAGGGCTGCCAGGCGCCGAAATTGGTGAAGTGATAGTCGATCAACAGCGACGGCGGGAACGCCCAGGTGTGGGCGAAGGTCGACTTGATCGAGCCCGTGCCCTGGATGTGCGCCGGGACGACGCAGCAGATCGCCTCAATCGACCAGTTCTTGTTGATGTAATAGTCGACCGCCAGCGTCGGGACGATGGACCAGGAGGTGCTCGTGCTGGCCAACGGGATCTGCGTGCCGAAGCCGTTGCTCAGACCAATCGCGAGAAGGGGATTTGCGCCAAACGGAGCGAAAATATTGCCGCCCAGACCCGGGATATTCGTGAACGGCGCGAAGGCGCCCTCGTCATAGGCGGTGCCCTTGCCGGCCGTCATGACCGAGCCGGACAGCTCGAGGCGAACCTGGAACGGTTGGAAGGTGTCCACCACCGGCGGCGGCGGCGGCGCCTTGATGGACGGCAGATCGGCCGCGAGAGCAGGCAGGCTCACGGCGCTCAGGAGTGTAGCGGCAAGTGCGCCACGAATTACAGTCTTCATGGGATCCCCCTTGGAACAATCGGGTGACGACACTTGCTTGAGCGGCGTGTCGAGTTGGCCGGAGGTTGCTACGAAACTGCGCAGCTGGCCTTGACTTTGGTCAAGATTCGCGGGCGCCATGTCGCTTTCTCTTGAGCTGTGTCACTTTGGCAACACTTTTTGACCAGCTAGAAATGAGAACTCGGACTCCGCTCTGCACGGGTGAAATCCGAGACTTTTCTGAGTGTTGCGCGCAAAATGGGGCTCCCGAGGCCCCGAAGCGGACCAAAATCCGCTTCAAACCAAGGCGGCAAGGGGGCATAGGAAGGCTCGCCAACCCCACCCCATTCAAGGAAAGGCGCCCGATTGACGCCGGCAGAACCCAGGATCGACGCGGCGCTCGTCGCCGCTCATGGCCTCAAACCCGAGGAATATGAGCGCATTCTGGCGCTGCTCGGCCGCGCGCCGAGCTTCACGGAGCTCGGCGTCTTCTCCGCGATGTGGAACGAGCACTGCTCCTACAAGTCCTCGCGCCTGCATTTGCGCAAGCTTCCCACTACGGCGCCCTGGGTGATTCGGGGACCGGGCGAAAACGCCGGGGTGATCGACATCGGCGACGGCGACGCGGTCGTCTTCAAGATGGAGAGCCACAACCACCCCTCCTTCATCGAGCCCTATCAGGGCGCGGCGACGGGCGTGGGCGGCATCCTGCGCGACGTTTTCACGATGGGCGCGCGGCCCATCGCCTGCCTCAATCTCCTGCGCTTCGGCGCGCCGGACCACCCCAAGACCCGGTCGTTGCTCGCCGGCGTCGTCGCCGGGATCGGCGGCTATGGCAATTCCTTCGGCGTGCCGACGGTCGGCGGCTCGACCGAGTTCGATTCGTCCTATGACGGCAACATCCTCGTCAATGCGATGGCGGTCGGCCTCGCGCGCGCCGATTCGATCTTCTATTCGGCCGCGACGGGCGTGGGCAATCCGATCGTCTATCTGGGCTCCAAGACGGGGCGCGACGGCATTCACGGCGCGACCATGGCTTCCGCCGCCTTCGAGGCCGACGCCGAGGAGAAGCGCCCGACCGTGCAGGTCGGCGATCCCTTCTCCGAGAAGCTCCTGCTCGAGGCCTGTCTCGAGTTGATGAAGACGGGCGCGGTCATCGCCATTCAGGACATGGGCGCCGCCGGCCTCACTTCTTCGGCCGTCGAAATGGGCGCCAAGGGCAATCTGGGGATCGAGCTCGACCTCGACGCTGTCCCCTGCCGCGAGGAAGGCATGACGGCCTATGAAATGCTGCTCTCCGAGAGTCAGGAGCGCATGCTGATGGTGCTGCGCCCTGAGAAGGAGCAGCAGGCCGAGGCGATCTTCCGCAAATGGGGCCTCGATTTCGCGATTGTGGGCCAAACCACGGACACGCTGCGTTTCGTCGTCAAGCACAAGGGTGAGGTCAAGGCCGATCTGCCGATCAAGGAGCTTGGCGATCAGGCCCCGCTCTACGATCGGCCCCATGTCGAGCCGCCCAAGCTTCCCGTCGTCGATCCGGGCGCGATTCTCGCGCCGCTCTCCAATCGCGAGGCGCTGCTCAAGCTGTTGGCGTCGCTCGAACCTTTGCTCCAAGCGCTGGATCTGGGAGCAATACGACCACCTCATCCTCGGCAATTCGGTGAGGGCGCCGGGCGGCGACGCCGCGGTGATCCGCGTCGGCGAGGGGCCGAAGGGCCTCGCGCTCGCGACGGACGTGACGGCGCGCTATTGCGCCGCCGACCCCTACGAGGGCGGCAAGCAGGCCGTGGCCGAAGCCTGGCGCAACGTCAGCGTGACCGGCGCGACGCCGCTCGCCCTGACCGACAATCTCAATTTCGGCAACCCCGAGCGCCCCGAGATCATGGGGCAGTTCGTCCATTGTTTGCGCGGAATCGGCGACGCGGCGCGCGCGCTCGACTTCCCGATCGTCTCGGGCAACGTCTCGCTCTACAACGAGACGCAAGGGGCGGGCATTCTCCCGACGCCGGCGATCGGCGGCGTGGGCGTGATCGCAGACGTCGCCGAGGCCGCGCAAACGGGTTTCGGCGCGGAAGGCGACGCCATCCTGCTCTTCGGCGAAACGCAGGGCTGGCTCGGCCAGTCGGTCTATCTGCGCGATTTGCTCGGCCGCGTCGAAGGCGCACCGCCGCCGGTCGACCTTACGGCCGAGCGCCGCAACGGCGACTTCGTGCGCGAGCTCGTGCTGTCCGGCATGGCGCGGGCGGCGCATGACCTCTCCGACGGCGGCCTCGCCGTTGGGCTCGCCGAAATGTGTCTGGCCGGCGGCGTCGGCGCGCGCATCGACCGCCTACCCGACGGGCCGGCGTGCGCCATGCTGTTCGGCGAGGACCAGGCGCGCTACCTGATCGCGGTCGCTCCCGCCGCGTTCGAAGAGATCGTCGTGCTGGCCGAGGCGCGCGGCGTTCTCGCCCTCCTGCTCGGCTTCACGGGCGGCGACGCATTGATTTTGCCGGGCGAGGCGCCGATATTGCTCAGCGAATTGCGCGATGCGCACGAAAAGCCCCTTCCGGCCTACATGGCCGGCGAGGAAGGCGCGTTCATAGTCAGGAATTGAACAATGCCGATGCCCGCGGACGAAATTGAACGGCTGATCAAGACGGCGCTGCCCGACGCGACGGTGGAGCTCACCGCGCTCGCCGACGATAACGACCATTGGGCGGCGACCGTGACCTCGGCGGCCTTCGCGGGCCTGAGCCGGGTGAAGCAGCATCAGCTCGTCAACGCCGCCTTCGGCGAGAGGCTCGGCGGCGAATTGCATGCGCTCGCGCTGACGACGCGCACGCCTTGAACAATCCCCTCTCCCCGCGAGCGGGGAGGGGATACAATGTTTCCGCGACGAGGAGGGCCTCGTTGCCCCAAACGGCGGAGCCTTGACCTCCGCGCGAAAGGACAAAAGAAATGAGCGACATCAACGCCCGCATCAAGAGCGAGATCGACAGCGCCGACGTCGTGCTGTTCTTGAAGGGCACGCCGCAAATGCCGCAATGCGGCTTCTCGATGCAGGTCGTGCAGATCCTCAATCACCTCGGCGCGCCCTACAAGGCGATCAACGTGCTCGCGGACGGCGAGATCCGAGAGGGCATCAAGGCTTATTCGAACTGGCCGACCATTCCGCAGCTCTACGTGAAGCAGGAGTTCGTCGGCGGCTGCGACATCACGCGCGAGATGTTCCAGTCGGGCGAGCTCGCGGCGCTCTTCGACAAGGAAGGCATTCCGCACAAGGCGCCGGCGAAGGCTTAATACGGCAGTCGGCAATTCGGCAGTCGGCAATAGAAATTCTCTACTGCCGATTGCCTACTGCCGATTTCCTACCTCACCAAAATGTTCTTGAACTGCCAGGGGTCCTCGAGGTCGATGTCCTCGGGGAAGAAGCCCGGCCGGTTCTCGAGCGGCGTCCAATCGGTATAGACGCCGACGACCGGGCCGAGATAGGGCCGTTGGATTTTCAGGCAGCGCTTGTAGTCGACCTCGTCCGCCTCGACGACGCCGGCCTGCGGATTCTCCAGCGCCCAGACCATGCCGGCGAGCGCCGCCGAGCTGACCTGCAATCCCGTCGCGTTCTGATAGGGCGCGAGCTCGCGCGTCTCCTCGATCGAAAGCTGCGAGCCGTACCAATAGGCGTTCCTGGCGTGGCCATAGAGCAGCACGCCCAATTCGTCGATTCCGTCGACGATCTCGTGCTCGTCGAGAATATGCTCGCGCAGCTGGCGCTTTCCGGCCGAGCCGAAGAGCTCGTGCAGCGACAGCACTGCGTCGTCCGCCGGATGATAGGCGTAGTGGCAGGTCGGGCGATAGACCGCC
Organism: uncultured Alphaproteobacteria bacterium; assembly: GCA_963829075.1. Lineage (GTDB taxonomy): Bacteria > Pseudomonadota > Alphaproteobacteria > Rhizobiales > Beijerinckiaceae > Methylocystis. The sequence continues at coordinate 31,362 of CAWHHH010000014.1, forward strand.
TTCCCGGAGTCGTCGCGCACCGTGAAATAATCGGCGATCGAGATCGACTCATTGTGCGTGACGAGGAAGCCGTATTGCGCCCCCGGCGTCGGCGTCCAGCTGCGCACGCGCGTGTTCGCGCCCGGCGAATTCAGATAGATCGCCGCGCCGCAGCCCGTCTCATGCGATCCAGCTTGAGGGGGAAGCCATTTCTCATGCGTGCCCCAGCCGAGCTCCGCCGGCTGCATCCCTTCCGAGACGAAGCCCTCGACCGACCAGGTGTTGACGAAGACGCCGCGCGGCTTCGGCGTGCGCGCGCGCTGCGTGTCGCGCTCGGCGATATGAATGCCCTTCACGCCGAGCTTTTGCGCGAGCGCGCCCCATTCGGCGCGCGTTTGCGGCTCCTTGTCGAGCGCCTTCGTGTCCTTCGCGATGTTGACCAGCGCCTCCTTGACGAACCAGGAGACCATGCCGGGATTGGCCCCGCAGCAGGAGACCGCGGTCGAGCCGCCGGGATTGCGGCGGCGCTCCTCGAGCACGGTCTCCCGCAGCGCGTAGTTGGTGCGCGCCTCATTGCCGAGATGGGAGTCGAAATAGAAGCCCGGCCAGGGCTCGACGACCGTGTCGACGTAAAGGACCTGCAGCTCCTGCGCGAGCTTGATGATGTCGAGCGAGCAGACCTCGACCGAGAGATTGACGATGAACCCCTGGCCGGGGCCTTTGGTCAAAAGCGGCGTCAGCACGTCGCGATAATTCTCGCGCGTGAGGCCCTTTTGCAGGAAGCTGATCCCGCGCACGTCGAGGAGATGGCGATTCGCGTCGGAAGGATCGATGATCGTGAAGCGGCTCTTATCGAAATCGAAGTGCCGCTCGATCAGCGGCAGGATCCCGCGACCGATCGACCCGAAGCCGATGAGAACGATGGGGCCGGAAATCTTGCCGTGAACGGGCCAAAGGGAGGACATGGCGGCTCCTTGCTGCGCTGCGGAATTGTGCCGCGTTAAAAGCAGGGAGGGGCGTATTAATCAAGCCCAGGGCCGCGTCAGGTCACCACCGCGACGCCGAAGAGATAGGGGTGCAGCAGCAGCACGATCGCATAGACGACCGTGCCGGCGCCGACGGCTATCGCATCGCCGCGCGTAAAGTGGTCGAGCCGCGGGGCGCCCGCATCGCCGCGTTGTTTCACGGCGATGCGGTCATAGACGCCGAAGGCTAAGAAGGAGCCGAAGATCAGCATGCCGCCGAGGTCGCCGTTGACGAGGAAATGCGCGAGCGCCCAAGCTTTCACGGCGACGAGCATCGGATGGCGCAACCATCCCTTGATCCGCCCCGCCGGCGCGCGGCGGGCGGCCAGCGCGACGAAGGCGAACCAGACAAGCGGCATGGCGACATGATGCAGCCAATGCGGCGGCTCCCAAATCTGAATGAGTCCCTCGGCCCGATACCGGATGAAGCCCCAGACGATGAGCGCAAGGCCGGTCGCCGCGACGAGGGCGTAGATCGTCTTGTAGGTCTGTAGCCCCACGCGCTCGATGAGCGCCGCGCGTTGTGGGCGGAAGGTGACGAAGACGTGAGCCCCGAGGAAGATGGCGAGACCGAGAATGAGGATGAGCATCGTTGCAATTCCGCTTGAGCGATGGGCTGCCGATGAGGCATTGATCCGGCCCAGGCTGGAACGGGCCGCAGCCGCGGCGAAGCTATGCGCCCCTTGGCCGCTCTCGACAAGACCGCAGTGGCCGAGACAGCCATGACCCTTTCGCAATTTCTTTCCGCACTCCGCGCGACGCGCTTCGATCACGCCTTCAATCCTTTCGCGGATCGCTGCGCGGTCCATGACAGGGCGAAGGCGCCCGAAACGCGCGCCAATCTCCTCCTTGGCCTGCTGGCCGCAGCCGAGCGCCGGGGATGCCGCGCGCTCTGGCTCGGGCGCGATTTCGGCTGGCGCGGCGGCCGCCGGTCCGGCCTCGCCTTCACCGACGACCTGCATTTTTCTCAGCATCTTGCGTGCTTCGGACTCGAGGCGGCGCGGCCTGTCTTGGGGCCGCCGATGGCCGAGCGCACGGCGGCGGTCGTCTGGGACGCGCTGCGCGGAATGGAGGAAACTTTCTTTCTTTGGAACGTCTTTCCGCTGCATCCCCATTCGCCGGGGGCGCCCTTCTCGAACCGCGCCCATAACGCCGCCGAGCGCGCCGCGGGCGAAGCAATCCTCGCCGAGCTCGTCGGCCTGCTGCGCCCGGAGCGAATCATCGCGGTCGGCCGCGACGCCGAAAAAGCCGCCGCGCGCGTCGCGCCCGGCCTCGAATGCGTCGCCCTGCGCCATCCGAGCTTTGGCGGCGAGGCCCGCTTTGGCGCTCAAGTTGCGGCGCTGCGGACGACCCGCCGGACGTCGTCACAATTTCGCCCCATTTGAGCCGGCCAAACAGGAGCGACCTCTCTTCCTCCGGAACCCTCGGGACCGATGACCGCCGACGCCCTGCCGAGCAAGGCGGAAATACGCCGCGCCTTCGTGGGGCTTTGTCTCGCCATGCTGCTGTCGGCGCTCGACCAGACGATCGTCGCGGCGGCGCTGCCGACGATCGGCCTCGAGCTCGGCGACTTCGCCGATAGCCCCTGGATCGTCACCGCCTATCTCGTCGCGGCGACGGTCGTCACGCCGCTCTACGGCAAGCTCGCCGACATTCATGGCGGCCGCATCATGCTGCTGATCGGCGTCGGGATCTTCGTCCTGGGCTCGATCGCCTGCGCGCTCGCGCCCAGCATGCCGGCGCTCGCCTTCGCCCGCGCTTTGCAGGGTCTCGGCGGCGGCGGCCTGCTGGCGCTTTCGCAGACGATCATCGCCGATCTCGTAAGCCCGCGCGAGCGCGGCCGCTATCAGACCTATTTCGCCGCGGTCTTCGTGATGTCGAGCGTCGCCGGCCCCTTGCTCGGCGGCTTCTTCGCCAGCCATTTGCACTGGTCGCTGATCTTCTGGATCAATCTGCCGCTCGGGCTTCTGGCGCTGCTCTTCGTCGAGTCCTCCCTGCGGCGACTGCCGGTGCGCCGGCACCCGCATGAGCTCGACTATATCGGCGCGGCGCTGCTTGCCGCGGCCTCGGGCCTGCTCGCGCTGGCGCTCGGGGATCGCAACGCCGCGGCGCGCGACGCGATCGGCCTCACGATCCTTTCGGCGCTGTTCTGGGCGCTCTTCGCGCATCGGCTGCGCAAGGCCGACGAGCCTTTCATTCCGCTGAGCGTGCTCGCCAACGCGACGGCGCGCAACGCGTCGCTGTGCGGCGCTTTCGGGCTCGGGAGCTTCGTCGGGCTCTCGGTCGTCGCGCCGATCTATTTCGAAGGCGCCTTCGCGCTCGACGCCGACGGCGTCGGCGTGGCGCTGATCGCGCCGATGATCGGGGTCGTGGTCGGCGCCACGATCTCGGGACGGCTCATGCCGCATCTCAAGCGCTACAAGGCGCCGGGGCTCATCGGGCTCGCCTTCGCCGCCGCGGCTTCCGCCTTCCTCGCGCTGGGCTTAAAGAGCCTGTCGCTCGCCGCGCTCGACGCGCTGCTGACGACGATCAGCGTCGGCGTCGGCACGACGCTGCCGATCAGCACAGTCTCGCTGCAAAACGCGGTCGAACGCCGCAATCTCGGCTCGGCGACGGCCGTGATGCAATTCTCTCGGCAGATCGGCTGCGCGCTGATCGTCGCGCTGCTGGGCGCGCTGGTGATGGGCGCGGGCGCCGCCGCGCTCGAGGCCGACGCCGTGTCTCCGCAGGCGATCGAAGCCTTGCGCAGCGCCTTCCGCCAGGTTTTCGCCGTGACCACGATCTGCGTGGGAATCTCCCTCTTCTTCCTCGCCCGCATGGAGGAGAAGCCGCTGCGCAGCGCGCCGGCGCCTTAAGTTTCGGCGTCTCGGAATCGGAACGGCGCCTGGCCTTCGTGGTTTACCGGCGGGGCTGCGAAGCGGTCTTTGGGAAAGAACATGCTCGGCCAATAATACGATTTTAATGATCGCTTCACGCGAGCCCGAGGCCCGCAGTCCAGAAGCGCGAGTTCCTCGAGCGCAAATCGTGAGAGATGCGGAGCGCGTTCGAATCTGATTTCCGAACGCGCTCCAGCAGGCCCGCCTATTTCCTGCGACCGCCCGTCGGGACCGACGCCCCTTCCGCGATGGCGGCGAGGAACCCAGTCGCCGAATGATGCGCGGCTTTCTGCTTTTGACGTTTCGGTTTCTTGGCTTGGCGATTTTTGTGCTGTTCCCGGTTGGCCATGAGGCCCCCCCAAGATGTTTCGTGCGCCGCCTCCATTATATGGGCGCCGGCGCGGCGCAAGGGAAGACGCGGCTTTAGGAAGCCGGCTTCGGCTTCGCCTTGAGGCCGTGCTCGCAGACATGGGCTTTCTCGTTGCCCCAGCAGTCGTCGCGCCTGAAGATTTTGCCTTTGTCTTGGCCGTTCCATTTCAACCGCCACACTCGACCGTGGTCGAAAGCGATGGAAAGGCGCTTCTCGCCCGACTCGAAGGCGACGCTCTTGCCTTCCGTCCAAACGGTCCGGCAATTTCCCTGCAGGACGACCTTGCCGTCCAGCTTCGCATAACAAGGGGTAATGCGAGCCGTCTCGCCTTCGCCGGGCTCCGCGCGCGCCGCGGTGGATTCCTTGGCAGGCGCCTGCGCTTGGGCCGGCGTCTCGACTTGCGGCGGCATGGCGCGGGCGATTTGCTTCTCCTTGGCGGCTTCCGCAGCGGGCGCAGCCTCGGGCGTCGCCATCGCCGCGGCTGGCGTTTCGCTCGGCGATGGCGGCGGCGGGCTCGCCGGCGCGGCTTCGTTCGCGCGCTCGGCGAGAGCCTCGCCCGTCCATTCCAGCTTGACGGTTTGGCGTCCGGCAACGCCGCCGTCGGGTAGCCGCAGCTCGACGCCAAGGATCATCGTCCCGACGAAATCCTTGGGCGGGATGACGGAAAGATTGAAGAGGTCCCCCAATCCCAGGCGCCACTCGACGTCTCGGTTCTCCCCCGCCGAGAGCGTCGTATCCGACCTGAGGCCCGAGATGACGATCGTCGAGCCCTCCGGCGCGTCGCTGATTGTCAGGCGAAGCGGCGCGGGCTGTCCGGCCGGCGCGGAGCGATCGAGCTCGACGTGGAGCTTCGGGGCGGCGGGAAGCGGGATCGCCGTTTCCCTCGACGCTGTCATCGCGGGGGCGGAGCTCGGCGCGCGGGCCGCCCGATCGTCCGCCGGGCCGACGCTCGCTTCGCGCGGCGAGAAAATGCGCACCGCGACGAAACCCAAGACCAGCACGATCGCGATGGCGAGCCCGAGCTGGCGCAGACCTTCAAGGATGAAGCGATCTTGGAGCAGGCGCTCGATTCGGCGCGTGTTGCCCGCAGCGCGCTGCGGAGGAGAGGCAGGGAACGGTTTGTCGCGCAACGCGCGCGCTGGCGCGCTTTCGACTATCTTTTCTACGTCTGAGCGATTCCGCTTGAACGCCGCGTGGTCTGCGGGCGCGCCACGGTCAGAGCCGGCTGTTGTCGGCGTCGTCGGCGGCTTAAACGTTGCGCGGTCTGGAGGCGCGCCACGGTCGGCGCCCGCTTTCGCCGGCGGCTTGGGGATTGCGCGATCAGGGGGCGCGCCACGGTTGGCGCCGGCTGTCGTCGGCGGCTTGGACGGCTTAAACGATGCGTGATCTGGGGACGCGCCACGCTCGACATTCGTTTCGGGTTGGGGCTTGCGGCCTTGCTCCGATGGCCAGTGCAAACGAGGGAGGGACGGCGACCTGCTTCGATCAACTCGCGAGCCGGTCGGCCTGTCGACGCTGCTGCTCATTTCGCTCTCCTGCACCTCATGTCCCTCGAGCGCGCCTCGAGCTTGCTCGATGCGGTTGATCCGGAGCGGCGAGCCCTCGCGGGCGGCGCAGCGTCCGGCGCGTTGATCGCAAAGCCGCATCCAGCGGCGTTTCGACCCGGCAATGTCGATGGGAAAGGCGTGGATCGCGAAAAAGAATCGAATGCGTCAATAGTCTGAGGAGTCGTCTCGGACCCCGGGGAAAAGCGCGCTGAAAGCCCTCGCCGCGCGCCGGAACGCCTCCTGCCGCAGCGCGGATTCTCTTAAGGATTGTGGTTATATTGTGGGCGGCTCGAACGCCCTAGGGAACAGGGCGATTGTGGAGCCGCGACGCTTCTCGTTCACGGGCTTCGCTCGCGCAGGAAGGCTAAGCCCCGCCCGCGCCGCGACTTCCTGATTTTAGAGCGAAACGCGCGCCCCGTCAGCTCGCTTCCGCCAGGAGCGAGAGCTGCGCGCGGTTTTCCGCGGCGAGATCGGTGAGCGGCGTCGGATAGTCGCCGGTGAAGCAGTGGTCGGTGAATTGCGGCTGCCGGTCGTTGCGACGCCCCTCGCCCATCGCGCGGTAAATGCCGTCGATCGACAGGAAGGAGAGCTGGTCGCAGCCGATCTCCCTGCGCATCTCCTCGAGACTGTGCGTCGCGGCGAGCAGCTTTTCCTTTTGCGGCGTGTCGATGCCGTAATAGTCGGGATGCGTGATCGGCGGCGAGGAGATCAGGAAATGCACCTCCGTCGCGCCGGCGTCGCGCATCATCTGCACGATCTTGATCGAGGTCGTGCCGCGCACGATCGAGTCGTCGATCAGAATGACGCGCTTGCCCGCGACGACGGCCCGGTTGGCGCTGTGCTTCAGGCGCACACCGATCTCGCGCACCGCTTGCGTCGGCTGAATGAAGGTGCGTCCGACATAATGGTTGCGGATGATGCCGAGCTCGAAGGGCAGGCCTGCCTCGCGCGCAAAGCCGATCGCCGCCGGCACGCCGGAATCGGGAACGGGCACGACGACGTCCGCCTCGATCCTGTTCTCGCGCGCGAGCTCAACTCCCATCGCCTTGCGCACCTCATAGACCGGCCGCCCGTGGACGATCGAGTCGGGGCGCGCGAAATAGATGTATTCGAAGATGCAGGGTCGCGCCGGCCGCGCCGGGAAGGGGCAGATGCTCTTGATCCCCTCTTGCGAGATCACGACGATTTCGCCATTGGCCACGTCGCGCACGAAGCGCGCGCCGATGATGTCTAGCGCGCAGGTTTCCGAAGCGAGAATGTATCGGCCCCCGAGCTCGCCCAGCACGAGCGGCCGAATCCCCAGAGGGTCGCGTCCGCCGATGAGCTTGCCGTTGGTGAGGACGACGAGCGAATAAGCGCCCTCGATGCGCGACAGCGCGTCGATGAAGCGATCGACGAGCTTGCCCTCGCGGCTGCGCGCGACGAGATGCAGAATCACCTCCGTGTCGGAGGTCGATTGGAAGATCGCGCCTTCGTTGATGAGCTCCCGGCGCAGCGTCTGCGCGTTGGTGAGATTGCCGTTGTGGCCGACCGCGAAGCCGCCGGAGTTGAGCTCGGCGAAGAGCGGCTGCACGTTGCGCAGCATGGTCTCGCCGGTCGTCGCATAGCGCACATGGCCGATCGCCGAGGCGCCCGGGAGGCGCTTGATCGTGCTCTCGCGTGAAAAATGATCGCCGACGAGACCCAGCCGGCGTTCGGCGTGGAAGCGCGCGCCGTCGAACGAGACAATGCCGGCCGCCTCCTGTCCCCTGTGTTGAAGCGCATGCAGGCCGAGCGCGGTGTAGGCGGCGGCCTCCGGCATGTCGAAGACCCCGAAGACGCCGCAATATTCGCGAAGCGTGTCCTCTTCCAAGAGCGCCGTCGCGTTTTCCGGCGGCGTCGGCGTTTCGTCCCGTGGCGGAGAGATCATCGGGCGGCCCTCCTACGCTTACTCGTTGGACGACGCATCCTCTTCCTCATCTCGTCTTGTGCGAAGCCGGCGGCGGCGGAGGCGTCGGCCGTTCGTCCGCCTGCTTGGCGGCGGCGGTCTCACCCTCGGGTTCCGGCGGCGGCTCCTCCATCGACGGAACGCTCTTCTTGTTCTTCAGTTCGTTGATGAAGTTCTCGGCGTCCTGCGGCACGAGATCGCGCAAGTTGTCGCCGACCGCCTCGAGCAGAGGCTTGCCTTTCGCGGTCTTGACCCAATAGGGCTGGTTGCCTTCCGGCACCAGCCAGCCATAGAAAATGAAGAGCACCACGGCGATCAGGAAGCCACGCGCCGCGCCGAAGACGAAGCCGAGCGTGCGGTCGAGCGCGCCGATCTTGGAATCGAGGATCACGTCCGACAGCTTGACAGTGACGATCGTGATCAGGAAAAGCGCGGCGAAGAACACGGCCGCCGCATCCACCGCCTGCGCGATGACGTCCTTGCTGATGTAAGGTTTGATGAAGCCCATAAAATGGGGGGACTTGAATTCGATATAGGCTACCGCCGCAGCCCCGGCCCAGGCGGCGATGGCGAGCACCTCGCGCGTGAAGCCGCGCAGCGTCGCCAGAAGCGCTGAGAAGATCACAATCCCCAGCACGGCCAGGTCGAGATAGGACGGCATCCCCGGAACCTCCAAGATTTAGCCGCGCGCGCTGGCGGCGCCGGAAATTCTTCACGCCCGCACGGCGCCGACGGGCGTAAGCCCATGCGAGGTCGCGCCTGCCTAGCGCATTTTTTCGTTCGGCGAAACGGGCCGGCTGCGGAATGCGCGGATAAGCCGACCTTTCTTTCGATCTTAGCCGCGGCGCCCGGCTGCCTGGAGGCCCGCGCGCGGGCTAGCTGCGCCGTTTCGACCGCGCGCGCGGCGCCGACACGCGCTTCGCGCCCGGGCTGCTCGGCCCCTGCGCCGGCTCGAATCGGAGCGCCCCGGCGACCGGCGCGACCTCGATGAGCCGCACCTCGATCGGGTCCGCGAGGCGGTAGCTTTCGCCCGTTCGCTTTGCGGTCAGCGCATGGCGCGCCTCGTCATAGGCGAAATGGTCGCGGCCGAGCGTCGACATAGGAACGAAGCCGTCGGCGCCCGTCTCGGTGAGCCTCACGAAGAGGCCGGAGCGCGTGACGCCCGAGATGCGCGCGGAAAAGCAGGCGCCGAGCCGATCGGCGAGATGGGCGGCGATCAGCCTGTCGACAGTGTCGCGTTCGGCGGCCATGGCGCGGCGTTCGGCCGCCGATATCCGCGCGGCGATCTCGGCGAGCTCGCTCGCGCTCGTCTCGGGCATGGCGCCGGCCCCAAAACCCAGCGCGCGGATCAGGGCGCGATGCACGACGAGATCGGCGTAGCGGCGGATCGGCGAGGTGAAATGCGCGTAGCGGCGCAGATTGAGTCCGAAATGGCCGTAGTTCTCATGCGTATATTCGGCCTGCGCCTGCGTGCGCAGCACGATCTCATTGACGAGACCCTCCTGCGCATGGCCCTTCACGCGGGCGAGGATCGCGTTGAAGCTCGAGGCGCGAACAGTTTGGCCCTTGGCGAATTTGACCCCGATCGTCGCCAGAAACTCGGAAAGCGCGGCGAGCTTCTCGCGGCTCGGCTCATCATGAGCCCGATAGATGAGCTTTTGGCGGTTCTCTTCGAGCGTCTCGGCGGCGGCCACATTGGCGAGGATCATGAATTCCTCGATGAGGCGATGCGCCTCCAGCCGCTGCGGGATCACGACGCGGTCGAAGACGCCGTCGGGCTTGAGCAGGATCTTGCGCTCCGGCAAGTCGAGATCGAGCGGCGCGCGCGCCTTGCGCGCGTGCCGCGCGCATTCATAGGCCGCCCAGAGCGGCAGCAAGGCGCGCTCGAGCAAAGGCGTCGTCGTCTCGTCCGGCTTTCCGTCGATCGCCGCCTGGGCCTGGGCATAGTGGAGCTTCGCCGCTGATCGGATCATCACGCGGTGGAAGCGATGGCCGAGCTTGCGGCCTTTCTGGTCGAGGCGCATCCGCACGGCGATCGCCGGCCGGTCCTCCCCCGCGCGCAGCGAGCAGAGATCGTTGGAGATGCGCTCGGGCAGCATCGGCACGACGCGGTCGGGAAAATAAACCGAATTGCCGCGCTCCAGAGCGTCGCGATCGAGCGCCGAATGCGCGTGAACGTAGAAGGCGACATCCGCGATCGCCACGCTGACGACGAAGCCTTCCGGGTTGTCGGGGGAGTCGTCTGGCGCCGCATGGACGGCGTCGTCGTGGTCCTTGGCGTCGGGCGGATCGATCGTCACGAAGGGCAGATCGCGCCAGTCCTCGCGATGCGCGTCGAGCGTGGCCGCCCTCGCCTTGGCCGCCGCAGCGAGCGCCTCGGGCCGGAACACGTCGGGGATGTCATGGGCGCGCAGCGCGATCAGGCTCACCGCCTTCTCGCTCGTGAGCGACCCGAGTTTTTCGCGCACGCGGCCGAGATGCCCGCCGTGCCGCGCCCGCGGCAGGAGATCGAAGGCGACGAGCTCGCCGTCTTCGGCCTCGCCGCGGTCGTCCCGCAGCACGGCGACCTCCCGGCCGGCCTGCTTCTTGTCGATGGGCTCGATCCGCGCCGCGCCGTCCGGCGCGATGCGCAGCACGCCGAGCTGGCGGCGCCGCTCGCGCGTCAGAAGCTTGACGACGCGGCCGACGAAAGCCGGGTCGTTCGGTCCGGCGTCGAGATCGCGCGAGGCGCGCACCAGCGCCCGGTCGCCGACGCCGCCGAGCGGCTCGCCCGGCCGCGCGCGCCGCGGCGCCTCGACCCTGATGCGGGGCGGCGCGCCATAAACACGTCTCGTCCCACTCGACGGGGACGGCGACGAGCTCCCCGTCCGCGTCGCGTCCGACGATGTCGACGAGGGCGACCGGCGGCAGCGCGCCGCGCTTGGGGCGCGCGGGGCCTCGGCGCCGCTCCAGCGCGCCCTCCTCAACGAGGCCGGCGATGAGACGCTTGAGCTCGACCCGATCCGCGCCCTTGATCGAGAAGGCGCGCGCGATCTCGCGCTTGCCGATCTTGGCGGCGCGGCCCGTCTCGCGCATCGCCTGCTCCTCGCGCGCGAGAAAGGCCACAATCTCCTCGCGCGTCGGCAGGGAAGGGGACGCGGCGCTCCGCTTCATTTTTTTCACGCGCGCGACCCGTTATGGCCGGGCTTGTCCCGGCCATCCACGCGGGGACGTTGAGGTCTTCTACGAGATTTCCCGCGAGCTTGCCCCCATCCCGGAAACTCAACACCTCTTCCCGGCTTGTCGGCTTCCCCAAGAACCGATTCCGCGCAAGCCTTCGAAGGCCAGAGGATTTTTGGGACTTTCCGACGATGCCGCAGCTGGCCGGCGTGGATGGCCGGGACAAGCCCGGCCATGACGGCTTTGCAGACCTTCGAGGTGTCCGCATGCCGTAGGCCGTTAGGCAAGCGCGCGGGCTTCATTCTTGATCCGGTCGACCATGGCGCGCAGGCCGTTGGCGCGCTGTGGCGTCAGATGCTGCGCGAGGCCGAGCCTGGTGAAGACCGGTTGCGGGTCGGTCTCGACAATGGTCTGCGGCGTGTGTCCCGAAAAAAGCGCGAGCGCCAGCGCGACCAGGCCTTTGACGATATGCGCGTCGCTGTCGCCGCGATAGAGAATCACCGGCTCGCCCGCGGGGCCGGCCCCGGGCCGCGTCTCGAGCCAGACCTGGCTCGCGCAGCCGCGAACCTTGTTCGCGTCGCTATAAGCCTCCTGCGGCAGCGGCTCCAGTGTGCGTCCGAGCTCGATCAGATAGCGATAGCGGTCGTCCCACTCGTCGAGCAGCTCGAAATTGCCGATGATCTCTTCGATATCCATTCCCGCTTCCGGTTGAAGTCCTTTAGGCCGTCCCTTTTTCGCATGGCCGAGCGCCAGCCGAAAGGCCACGTCTTCCATGCAGGCGCCTGCCCTATATGATAGGAACTCCTACCGCGCTGCGGGAGACCGTCGGCGCTTGCCGCGCGAGCGAAATGAACACGATCAGCGTAACCCTACGGTCCGACGCCGCGCTTCCTGATGCGCGCGCGGCGCTATGCGAAATTTGCGCCGGGGATGACGCGCTGTGGCGCCACTTGCGGGACGAGGCCCGAGCCGCGATGGCGCTCGAGCCGGCGCTCTCGGGCTTTTTGACCGGCGCCGTGCTCAATCGCGAGAGCTTCGGCCAGGCCATCGTGCGCCGGATCGCGGCGCGGCTCGGCGCGCCGGTCGTCCCCGCCGAGACGATCGCCGACGCCTATTTTCGCGCGATCGCGGCTGAGCCCGCGCTGGTGGCGGCCTTCCGCGCCGATCTCACGGCCATCGTCGAACGCGATCCGGCCTGCGTCAGGCTGCTAGAGCCCTTCCTGCATTTCAAGGGTTTTCATGCACTCCAGGCGCATCGCCTCGCCCATTGGCTGTGGGGAAACGGCCGGCGGGAGCTCGCGCTCTACCTGCAAAGCCGCTCGTCGGAAGTGTTCCAGACCGACATCCACCCTGCGGCGCCTTTCGGCCAGGGCGTGTTCCTCGATCATGCGACGGGGCTCGTCGTCGGCGAGACGGCGGCCGTCGGCGACAATGTCTCGCTCATGCAGCAGGTGACGCTCGGGGGAACCGGCAAGGTCTCGGGCGATCGCCATCCGAAGGTGAGGGACGGCGTGCTGATCGGCGCCGGCGCGAAAATCCTCGGCAATATCGAGATCGGCCGCTGCTCGCGCGTCGCCTCGGGCTCGGTCGTGCTGCAAAACGTGCCGCGCAACGTGACGGTCGCCGGCGTCCCGGCCAAGATCATCGGAGCCTCCGGCTGCCGCGAGCCGGCGCGCGACATGGATCAGCTGTTGAGCGACATCGCTTATGACTCTTTTAACTACGTGATCTGACGGACCGCTCGCCGCCGCGGTTTTTGCAACGCGCGGCAAAGCCTATATGTTGCCCGCCTCAAAGACTAAAAAAACGCAGCGGATCGCTCGGCCGCCGCGGAGGGGAGAGGGCATGGAATCGGAACAGGACGAACTGCCGCCGCGCGATTCGATGGACTACGACGTCGTCATCGTCGGCGCCGGCCCTGCGGGGCTTTGCGCCGCCATTCGCTTGAAGCAGCTCGATGAAAGCCTTTCGGTCGTCGTGATCGAAAAGGGCTCGGAGCCCGGCGCGCATATTCTATCGGGCGCGGTGATCGATCCGATCGCCCTCGATCGTCTTCTGCCCGGCTGGCGCGAGCGCGCCGATCATCCGATCTCGACGCAGGTGACCTCCGACGAAATCTTTCTCCTGAGCGAAACGGGCGCGACGCCGCTGCCGCACTTCATCAACCCCAAGCTCATGAGCAATCACGGCAAGTTCGTCGGCTCGCTCGGCAATGTCGTGCGCTTTCTCGCGCAGGAGGCCGAAGGTCTGGGCGTCGAGATTTATCCGGGCTTCGCGGGCGCCGAAATTCTCTATGGCGACAACGGCGAGGTGCTGGGCGTCGCGACCGGCGACATGGGCGTCGCCAAGGACGGTCATCACAAGGAGAGCTTTACGCGCGGCATGGAGCTGCGCGGACGCTACACGCTGTTCGCCGAGGGTGCGCGCGGGTCGCTGACAAAGCAGCTCCTCGCGAAATTTAAGCTCGACAAGAATTGCGAGCCGCAGAAATTCGGCATCGGCCTCAAAGAGCTGTGGCGCATCCCCAAGGAGAAGCACCGCGCGGGCAGCGTGCAGCACACTTTCGGCTGGCCGCTCGACAGCAAGACCGGCGGCGGCTCCTTTCTCTATCACTTCGACGAGGACCTCGTTTCGATCGGCTTCGTCATTCATTTGAACTACGACGATCCGACGCTGTCGCCTTTCGACGAGTTCCAGCGCTTCAAGACGCATCCGATGATCGCAGCGCAGCTCGAAGGCGGCGAGCGTCTCTCCTATGGCGCGCGCGCGCTGACCGAGGGCGGCTGGCAGAGCGTGCCGAAGCTCGTCTTCCCGGGCGGCGCGCTGATCGGCTGCGCGGCGGGTTTCATGAATCTCCCCCGTGTGAAGGGCTCGCACAATGCGATGCTCTCGGGGATGCTCGCGGCCGAGCATTTGGAGAAGGCGCTGAAGGCCGGGCGCGCGCATGACGAGGTCGCCGAGTACAACTCGTCCTGGCGCGATTCCGACATCGGGCGCGACCTGAAGCCCGTACGCAACGTCAAGCCGCTGCTCTCGAAATACGGGCTCTATCTCGGCGTGCTGCTCGGCGGCTTCGACATGTGGACGAACGCGCTTTTCGGCTTCTCCGTCTTCGGCACGCTGCCGCACGGCAAGCCCGATTACGCCTCGCTGAAGCCCATTTCCGAGGTGACGCCGCGGACCTATCCGAAGCTCTCGGCGAAGATCGCCTTCGACAAGCTCTCCTCCGTCTTCGTCTCGAACACCAATCACGAGGAGGATCAGCCGTCGCATCTAAAGCTCACGGATCCGGCGGTCCCGATCCGCGACAATCTCCCGCGCTACGGCGAGCCGGCGCGGCTCTACTGTCCGGCCGGCGTCTATGAGGTGGTCTACGCCGACGAGGCGGCGAGGACGGATCCGCGCTTCGTGATCAACGCGCAGAACTGCGTGCATTGCAAAACCTGCGACATCAAGGACCCGGCGCAGAACATCACCTGGGTCCCGCCAGAGGGCGGCGGCGGGCCGAATTATCCGAATATGTGAGTGGGGAGCCCCCTCCCCAACCCTCCCCCGCTATCGCGGGAGAGGGGGCAGTCTCGGGGCTTGATCTGCGATCCGCACCATCTCGATCGTTAGGGTCCCCTCTCCCGCTTGCGGGGGAGGGACAGGGAGGGCGCTATGCCGTCTGCCTACCCCAGCGCCGGCGCGCCGCGGCGCGCGAGATCGCGGGCGAGTTGGTCGAGACGATCGGCTGCGTCCGTGACGCTCTGCGCGAGCCGCGCCTCGAGCGCCTCGGCGCGGGCGTCGCGCGCCGCGAGCTCGGCGCGCAACGCTTCGACCTCCTGTCGCAGCGCCTCGGCGCGCAATCGATGATCCTCGGCCTCGTCTGCGAACTCCAGCGCGCCCATCACCAAGAGGCGCTGGTCGCCGATCTCGCCGAAGCCTCCGCGCAGCTTCTCGATGCGCTCGTCGACGAGACGTCCGAGCGCCTCGATCCGGGGCTCGTCGCCCTGCTCGCAGCCGACGCGATAGGCGCGCCCGGCGACTGTGACGACCGCGACCGCCATTAGCCTATTTCCCCTCGTCGCGCGGGGTAAGGCCGAGGACGGCGGCCACGCCGGCGCTGGCGCGCTCGACGCGGCGCACGGCCTCCTCGCGGATGCGCTCGAGACCCGAAGCGCGAGCGAGCGCCGCGTCGAGCTCCTGCGCGAGCCGGTTCCTGTCGTCCTGCATGACGGTCAGCTCCTCCTCGAAATCGGCGAGCGACATATCCTCCTCCAGCCGGTTCCGCACGACGTCTTCCGCGGTCTCGAGCGAGGTCTGGAGGCGGTCGAGCGCCGCGGCGAGGGCAGGGGGCAGCTCGGCGTCGTTCGAGGAGGTCGACATGGTTTCGGGGCTGGTCCTTATGGCGTGCGGCGCTCCACACGGCGATCCTAGCACGAAAGGAGCAGCGGAATGGTTAGCGCGGCGTCAAAGCGGGCCGCGCGTCGCGCCGGGACGCCACAAAACGTCGCCCTGGCGGCGATTGACCCAGCGCGACGCCACGAACAGGAAATCGGAGAGGCGGTTGACGTAGCTCAGCGCGACCGTTGCGACCTCTTCGCCCGGGGCTGTCGCCAGCGCGACCATGACGCGCTCGGCGCGGCGAGCGATCGTGCGGGCGAGATGCAGATGCGCGGCGGCTGGCGCGCCGCCCGGCAACACGAAGGATTTCAAGGGCGGCACCGCGCCGTTCATCCAGTCGATCTCCGCCTCCAGCCGCGCCACCTGCTCCGCCGTGACAGCGAGGCGCGCCGACGGATCGCCGGCAGAGCCTTTTGCCGGGGGCGTCGCAAGCTCTGCGCCGAGATCGAAGAGCTCGTTTTGAATGCGCTCGAGCATGGGGTCGAGCGCCTGATCCTCCGGGACCAGCGCTGCGCGCGCAACGCCGATCGCCGCATTCGTCTCGTCGATGTCGCCATAGGCGTCGACGCGCGCATCGTCCTTGCGCCGACGCTCGCCGCCGACGAGCGACGTTTCTCCGGCGTCGCCGCCGCGCGTGTAGATCTTGTCCAGTCGCACCATGGCGGAAATGTCCGGGCTCGCGGGCGGAGCTGCGTGTAGCGTTTTCCGCCGAAGTGGACGCCAGTTCGGCGTAGAAAACGCGTCAAAACAGGAAACTAGACCGGTTTTCGATCCATTCGGATCGGTAAACCGGTCTAGAGCCTTGAGCGCCTGTCAGCAAGCGCTGCGTCTCGCGAGAGCGGGAAGCTGATCAGGAGGCCTCGTCCTGCCGGTTCTCACGCCGGGCCAGCGAATCGGTCAGCCGCGATCTGACCGTGCGCCAATTCGGCGGCGGCAAGCGCTCATCCCGGCACTGTTGGCCGACAGCCTGCATCAGCTCGCTGAACTTCGGCGTCGGCCGTGTCGCGTGGTAATGTTCGATGGCTTCGGCAATCAGCGTCTCGCGCCGCGGGTCGAGCACTCTTGCGCCCTTGGGGCGTCCGACGGGACGCGCATTGGGAGCGACGACGGCGCCGCAGCTGCGAAAGGTGCGGATCATGCGATAGGCGGTCGCGCGGCTGACGCCGAGATCCTTTTTCAGCTCCTCGATGACAGCTTGCGACAGCTTCCCCTCGACACGTCCAAGCGCGGCGCGCACCACGGTCTCGCGCCGTTTCTCGATGGTCTTTCTGCCGTTTTCCATCTCGTGCATGTTAGAGCGAGCTTGCTTATGCTTGGGGCGGCGGAGGCGGCGCCGCCCGGAACCAACCATGCGAGTCTCTGCAAGAACGCCGCAATCCCCGCTAACCTTGGGGCGTTTTTCTCATGTTTTCAAATCTATGCGCAATGGCGAAGTTTGACGGCAAAATCCTGCGGCGCGGGGTCGGTCGCATTGAGTCTCATCCGCGAAAAAGGCGGGCTGAATGCCGCCGTGGCGACGCAAACTGTTTTCAACGAGCTAGTCGCAGCTCAAAAAGCTTAGAAAAGCTCAAAAGCAAATAATTTGTAGCAATAATTGTGACTCCGAATCGCTGCTACATAATGTCGCGCCACAAAAGGCGAGCGCGCGAAACCTTTCCGCGCGCTTCATTGTCCCGTTCATTGGGCCGACCCGCGAGGGGAGGGCCCGCCAGGCCGTCAGCCGGCCCGGCGGAGTCGAACCCTTATTGATGAGCCGTTCCGCCGCCGGTGGAGGAGCCGCCCATCTGCTGCTGCATCCCCGAGCCTTTCATGTCGTGGCCCCCCATCATGCCGCCCATCATGCCTCCGTCGGAGCCGCCGCCGCCCATCATGCCGCCGCCGGAGCCTCCCATCATGCCGCCCATGCCGACTCCCATCACGCCGCTCATCGCCTGCTCGGCCGCCTTCTTTTGCTCCTCGGTCAGAGTCGCGAAAAACGGCTCGATGGCGGCTTTGAGGGCGCGCACGACCTCGAGATGGTCGGTCATGTGATGCTCCATCATCGTCAGATGCCCCAGCACGCCATGATGCTTGGCGTGATCGCCGCTCGCCGCCGCGTCCAGCGCAGCGCATTTTTGCAGGGCTGTCTGGGCCGCGGCGCGATAGGCGTCAGTAAAGGACGTCCAGGCCGCCTGCTGGGCGTCGGTGAGCTTCAACTCAGCTTTGAAATAGGCGAGACGGCCGTCCAGATGCTCGGCGAAGCCGCACGTCATCTTGCGCATCATCGCGCCCATGCCGGAGCCCATGTCATGCCCGCCCATGCCGCCCATCTGCATGCCGCCGGCGCCTTTCATGTCGTGACCGCCCATGGAGCCCATGTCGTGGCCGCCCATGCCGCCCATGTCGTGGCCGCCCATGCCGCCCATCATGTCATGGCTCATGGCTCCGCCGCCTTGCGCCGGCTGCGCGGCAGTTTGGGCGAGACCCGCGCCAGCGTAGGCCATCAGCGCCGTCGCGGCGACGGCTCGAAAAAGCGACAAGGCCTGAAATTTTTGGTTCGCGCTCATTGCATCCTCCCCTTGGCGCGGCGCGCTTCAAACCCGCATGAGTCGCGGCGCGTCCGACTTTGCAGGCCTCCATACATGAAATAGGCGCCGCTGACGCGGGAGGTCGGTGACAAAGTCCGTTTCTGACGCGCCAAAGGGTCGCAGGACGGGTTATTGCAGCGCGAAAGCGCTGGCGGCGCCCCCGGGAAACCTCCGGGCGACAAGGTTCTCCTGCGCAGCTTGGCGAGCGCGGGTGGGGACATGACAAAAGCGCGACGAAACGCCCCTCGCAATGGGCGCGTCGATGAGCTATCTTTCGCGTTGAACGGATCGGCTCGGGGGAGGATCGGTCCGTCGTCACAGGATACGCCAGAGCGCCGGAAACCAACGGCGCCGGGCGAGGGCTGAAGGACCCTGAAATGGAGTATCGGCGCTATTTCGAGGGGGCCCTGTTCCGCCTCAAGGCCGAGCGGCGCTACCGCACCTTTGCGCACATCGAGCGCTCGGTGGAAACGTTCCCCGAGGCGCTCTGGCGCCGGCCGGACGGGCGCGCGCAGGAAGTCACGATCTGGTGCTCCAACGACTATCTCGGCATGGGCCAGCATCCCGAGGTGATCGACGCGATGGTCGAGACCGCGCGCAAGGTGGGCGCGGGCGCCGGCGGAACGCGGAACATTTCCGGCACGAGCTGCGCGATCGTCGAATTGGAGCGCGAGCTCGCCGATCTGCACGGCAAGGAGGCGGCGCTCGTCTTCACCTCCGGCTGGATTTCCAATCTCGCGGCGATCTCGACGATCGCCGATCTTCTGCCGAACTGCCTGATCCTCTCCGACGCCTCCAATCACAATTCTATGATCGAGGGCGTGAAGCGCTCGCGCGCCGAGAAGCAGGTTTTCCGCCACAACGACCTCGCGCATCTCGAGGAGCTGCTGATCGCGGCCGGCGATCGCCCCAAGCTCATCGTTTTCGAGAGCCTTTACTCCATGAGCGGCAACATCGCTCCCGTCGCGGAGATCGCCGCCCTCGCGGAACGCTATGGCGCGATGACCTATGTCGACGAGGTTCACGCGGTCGGCATGTATGGCCCGCGCGGCGGCGGCGTCTGCGAGGCCGCCGATGTGATGTCGAAGATCGACGTCATAGAAGGCACGCTCGCCAAGGGTTTCGGCTCGCTCGGCGGTTATATCGCGGGCGACGCCGCGCTCATCGACGCCGTCCGCAGCTATGCGCCCTCCTTCATCTTCACGACCGCGCTGCCGCCCGCGATCGCTGCCGCCGCCTGCGCCGCGGTGCGCCTGTTGAAGAGCCGTCCGGATATAAGGGCCACACATCAACGCGCCGCGCATATCGTGAAGCATGCGCTCGCGGCCGGCGGGCTGCCGGTGCTGGAAAACAGCTCGCACATCGTGCCGGTCATGGTGCGCGACGCGCAACGCTGCAAGGCTGCGAGCGACATGCTGCTCGAGCGGCACGGCGTCTACATCCAGCCCATCAACTATCCGACGGTCGCCAAGGGAACGGAGCGGCTTCGCGTGACGCCGACGCCGCGGCACACGCACGCGCATATTGTCTCGCTGGTCGAAGCGCTCGTCGACGTGTGGAAGACGCTCGGGCTCGAATTCGTCGAGCCGCCGGCTCATCTGCATGTCGATCCGGCGAGCGACGAGCGTTGCACCTATCCCGAGATCAAGCTCGCCGCGCAGTAGCACCTGCATGGTGCTTCAAGCCTTCGTAGACGACAGTTACAGGCCGGACGGTTTCTTTGTGCTCGGTGGCTATGTCGCCACCTCGGAGCAATGGGCTTTGTTTGCCAGAGATTGGGAGGAAATGCTTCCTTACGGGACAAGGGCCTCGAACAACCAATGGCACTTCAAAATGTCCGAAATGGCTCTTAACCAAGAGAGGCTGCAAAGAGTTCCCGCGTTCCTGAATATAATTGACAAATACGATCTTACACCCATCTCTGCCTGTATAAATTTAACGCAGCTGGAAGCGGATATCAAAAGAATTTTTTCGATAAATGTTTTTATAGACAAGGCTGTAGCCTATAACCCATACATGATAACATTCAAACTTCTTATGGAAGCCTTCCATGGATCGCGCCAGTTGATATCTCTGATACCGAATAGTGAGCCTGTGAATTTTATTCTTGACCAGCAGGCAGAAAAGCCTGCAATATTACGGTATTGGGATGAATATCGTGACTTTAAATCGCAGAATAACAGATGGCTGTTTGGTGCGACTCCACGGTTTGAGGACGACAAGCAGTTTCTTCCGCTTCAAGCGGCCGATTTTCAAGCTTGGGCGATTTGCAGATGGTATGAGGAGGGGCTGAGGGGCGGTTTCTTTCCTGAATTTTTCAAATGGAGGCCAAAAAACCCGATGGGTATATAAGATTTATGTTCGAATTGGACGAGGACCTGTTGGTTGAAAATTTGATTGCTGATATCAAGTTTCGGCTTCCCCGCGCAGGAGTTTACGATTCGAAGAGCGTTTTTCGTTATGCTTGATGAGACTATTTAGAGCGCGATCAATCTCGATGCCGCACGCACCGCTCTGGCGAGCGCGCGCGGCGGCTGAACATTTTCGCTTCAATTCATCAGCGAGCCGGCGAGGTCCTTGAGCGCCGAGTCGTCGGCGCAAAAGAGCACGTGCCATTCGGTCGCCGCCTCGACGAGCGACGGCCCCAGCGCGCGAAGCTCGCGTGACGACAACACGCAGATCGGGCGACGCGTCGTTTCGTCATTGGCGACGCCGACGATCGCGACCCCCTCGAACTCGGACACCAGCGCCCAATCGCTCCCCTCGAAGACGGAGAGGACATAGCGACGCCCGGAGAGCCCGTGCCATGAGTAGAAAGCGCCATTGAGGCGCGACTGGGCGAGCGAGGCGAGGCTTTCTCCGCGCCCCGCGCAGCCATTCGCCGCGCGCTGTCTGATTTTGTGGACTTCCCGCCGTTTTGCGGCCTGAGCGCCGATCATTCCAACCTCCATCGCAACGCGATCAGAACCCGAACACAACTAGAACAAAAACGGATCGCCGTCAACGGCTGCGCTAGAGCGAATTCCACAAAAGTTGACAGACTTTTGCGATCAGAATTCGCTATCTGGCGCGATTTCTCATCGCTCGAGCGATCCGTCCGAGCGGAAACCGCGCTAAAGAAACGCTCAAGGTCGCCTTTCGTTCCCTTATTTGGGAGTTCCGGCAGAATTTTCAAGGAGAAAGCCGCCGGCTTCAGTGCGCGACCAAGCCGCGCCGCAAGCTTTCGCGAGCTCGCGCACGCGCGCAATATAGCTTTGACGCTCCGTCACCGAGATAACGCCCCGGGCGTCCAGGAGATTAAAAGCGTGCGACGCCTTGATGCACTGATCATAAGCTGGCAGCGAGAGCAAATGCCGATTCCGCGGCGAGTCGCCGCCAAGCGTCAGCAATCTTTTGCATTCGCTTTCCGCGGCGGAAAAGTCCAAGAAAAGCTTTTGTGTATCCGCATATTCGAAATTATGGCGCGAATATTCCTGCTCCGCCTGCAAAAATACGTCGGCGTAGCTGATTCTTTCGTCGCCCTCGCGCCCGTTGAAATTGAGCTGCATGATGGAATCGACGCCTTGCAGATAGCAGGCGAGCCGCTCTAACCCATAGGTGAGCTCGCCGGACACAGGCTGGCATTCTATGCCCGCAACCTGTTGGAAATAGGTGAACTGCGAGACCTCCATCCCGTCGCACCAGCACTCCCAGCCAAGCCCCCAGGCGCCGAGAGTCGGACTCTCCCAGTCGTCCTCGACGAAGCGGATGTCGTGGAGCTTCGCGTCGAGGCCGATCGCTTCGAGCGAGGCGAGATACAGGTCCTGGAGGTCCGGCGGCGAGGGCTTCAGAATCACCTGGAACTGATAGTAATGCTGCACCCGGTTGGGGTTCTCGCCATAGCGGCCGTCCTTGGGCCTGCGGCAGGGCTGCGCATAGGCGGCGCGCCAGGGATTTGGCCCGAGCGCGCGCAAGGTCGTCGCGGGGTGAAAGGTGCCCGCGCCCATTTCCATGTCGTAGGGCTGCAGGATCACGCAGCCCTGCCGCGCCCAGTAGCGCTGCAAGGTCAGGATCAGACCCTGAAAGGATTTGGTCGGCGCGAAGGCCGCGTCCGTCTCGACATTCATGGCGTTGACGATCCGCTCTTTATGTCCTCGTCGATGAGCGGCACGCCGTAATCGCGCAGAATCGCGTCGAGCGCATTCTTGTTGTCCGCGATGAAGCGATTGAGCTCGCGCTTCCAGTTTTGATCGGAGCGGCGCACGCCGAAAGCGATGCGAAAGCTCATGCGCGCTCCAGGCTGATCGGCGATCGGGGTGACGACGAGCTTCTTTGCGGAAGTCTTCGCGCGATAGCCGGCGAAGGGTCCCCAGAGGAGGGCCACGTCGAGGTCGCCTTTCTCGAGGTCGGCAATCATCGTCGCGGCGGGGGCGTCGAAGCGCGTATCCACCATCAGCGGATAGGGCTTGACCGCGCCAAGCAGGCCGTATTGGGCGAGGAGATTGCCGGGCGGCGTGTTGGCGACCAGTCCGATGCGCCGGCCGGCCGCCTTGAGGCGCGGGTCGTCGAGCGAGCGCAAATCCGCGAGATCGGAATCGGCGCGCGTCACCAGCGCGTAGGTCGTGCGATAATAGGGGTTCGTCGGCTGGACGAGGTCGCTGCCCTGAGGCGAGCCGAGAATCACGTCGCAAAGATGCGCGTTCAGCGTGTTGCGCACGAAGCCCGTCGCGCCCGGATAGAATGTATAGGCAAGGCTCTTGTGGAGCTTCGAGGCGAGGAGCTCGGCGATCTTGTTCTCGAAGCCCTCGCTCTTCTCGTTCGAGAAGGGAAGGTTGTTGGGGTCGGCGCAAACGCGAAGCGTCGAAGGGTCGATGAGCTCGAGCGAGCCCGCTTCGTCGAAGCCTCGCGCCCCGGCCTCAGCCCCGAGACTTTGACCCAGGGCCGGAGACACAAACAGCGCGAGCGCAAGCCCGCTCAACGCGAGACGGCGTCGAGAGCGCCACCTGTTTCTGCGCGCCGCCCAGCCTGAAGGCGTCGTCAATTCGCCCTCCGGAAGCGGGCGCGAGACGCGCGCGTCTCGCGCCGGTTGACGCTCACTTGGCGTTCATACACGCGGTTTCGGCCTCGGTGAAGGCCTTTGGCTTCTCATCCTTCTTCTCGGGCCGGCCCGCGGGGACGGCGCCCGTCGAAAGTCCGCGAAGATAGACGTAGAGATCGGTGATGTAGCACGAGGCGTTCTTGTTGTCCGCGAAGGACGGCATCACGCTGCTGCCGTTCTGCCGGCCGCCGATCACGATGCCGGCGAACTCCGCATAATTGAAGCGCTTGACCGAGTCCTTCAAGGCGGGAGCATAGGTCGAGCCGGCGCCGTTCGGTCCGTGGCAGACGTGGCATTCCGAGTGATAGCGACGATAGCCGGAGAAGGTGTACCAGTCGACGGTGCCGTCGGGCTTTACATTGTAGGTCGGATCGCCCTGCGCATCGAGATATTTGCCGTCTTCCGACTTGACGGCCTTCGGATCGCCCGGTGGATCGGCGTAGGCCGCGGTTCCAAAGCTCACAACGAACCCGAGGGCGAGCGCCCCCGCCAAAGACAGTTTCATCCCTACTCTCCGACTTTTCTCATATTCCTCGCCGTCATCACAGCTCGGCGGTCGCTGGCCCCTTAGCAGATTGCACGAGGCATAAAAAGAAGCCCCGGCCACGCGCCATGAAGACGACGAAGCCGGGCGCAGCTCTTTTGAAAAAGGGGCGCGACGCGCGCGCCCCAACTTTCTTTAGTTCGCCGGCGACTTCCAGACCGCGGGAGCGCCCGACGACGAGCCGGCCGAAGCGCTCTCGGCCGGCAGGGCGAAGACGGTCAGCACGCCGCCGAGCGCCGTGTAGTCCGCCAAGCCGCGGTAGTTGCCGACCGCGCCGAGGCCCTCGTTGCTCTTCGCGAGGCCCGCGGCGAGACCGATGCCCGCCCAGCCGCCGACGCCCGAGAGCACCGCGACATACTGATGGCCCTTGTGCTCGTAGGTGATCACATTGCCGATGATGCCCGACGGAGTCTTGAACTTGTAAAGCTCCTTGCCGGTCTTCAGATCGACGGCCTTCAGATAGCCTTCGAGCGTTCCGTAAAAGGCGACGCCGCCAGCTGTCGAGACCGTGCCGGACCACACCGAGAACTGCTCCGGATCGGACCAGACGATCTTGCCGACGCGCGCGTCCCACGCGATGAAGTTGCCGGTGTTCGTCGTGCCGTCGCCGAGCACCTTGCCCGCCGGGAACATCTCGAGAGTCGCGCCGACATAGGGCTGGCCGGCGGTGTAGCTCACGCGGAAGGGCTCATAGTCCATGCAGACGTGATTCGTCGGCACGTAGAAGAGCTCCGTCTCCGGGTTGAACGACACCGGCTGCTCGTCCTTCGAGCCGAGCGCCGCGGGGCAGACGCCCTGCGTGTTCACGTCCTCGCCGTTCTGCTCGGTCGAGTATTTGGACACGACGAGCGGACGCCCGTAGGTCGCCGAGTTCTTGTCCATGTCGACCTTCGACGCCCAGTTGACCGCCGGGTCGTATTTCTCGGCGACGAGCAGCTCGCCCGTGACGCGGTCGAGCGTGTAGGCGAAGCCGTTGCGGTCGAAGTGAACCGCGGTCTTGCGCTTGACGCCGCCGATCGTCTGGTCCGCGAGCACGACCTCGTTGATCGCGTCATAGTCCCATTCGTCGTGCGGAGTCGTCTGATAGACCCACTTGGCCTTGCCGGTGTCGAGGTCGCGCGCCCACAGGGTCATGGACCAGCGGTTGTCGCCCGGACGCTGCTTGGGGTTCCAGGTCGAGGGGTTGCCCGAGCCGTAATAGATCAGGTTCAGCTCGGGATCATAGGCGTACCAGCCCCAGGTGGTGCCGCCGCCGATCTGCCACTGATCGCCTTCCCAGGTCTTCGTCGAGGAGTCCGGGCCGACCGGCTTGCCGAGATGGGTGGTCTTCTCGGGGTCGATCAGCGTGTCGCTGTCCGGGCCCATCGAATAACCGCGCCACACCTGATGCCCGTCCTTGATGTCATAGGCGGTGATGTGGCCGCGCACGCCGAACTCGCCGCCGGCGATGCCGACGAACACCTTGTCCTTGAAGACGTGCGGAGCGGCGGTCGAGGTCTGTCCCTTCGCCGGATCGCCGTTCTTGACCGACCAGACGAGCTTGCCGGTCTTGGCGTCGAGCGCGACGAGCGTCGTGTCCGCCTGAGCCAGGAAGATCTTGCCGTCGCCATAGGCCACGCCGCGGTTGACCGTGTCGCAGCACATCACGCCGATGACGTTGGGATCCTGCTTCGGCTCATACTTCCAGATGATCTTGCCGTTGTCGTTCAGGTCGAGCGCATAAACGATGTTGGGGAAGGAGGTGTGAATATACATCACGTCGCCGAGGACGAGCGGCGCGCCCTCGTGTCCGCGCAGCGTGCCGGTGGAGAAGCTCCAAGCCGGGACGAGCCTATGGACGTTGGTCGTGTTGATTTCTTTGAGCGTGGAATAGCGCAAATTGGCGTAGTCGCCCGTGGGGGTCACCCACTGCTTGGGGTCTTTTTGAAGGGTAAGCAGCGCGTCCTCGGCCTTCGCGACGCTGACCGAGGCGAGCGCCAGAACACCGACCGAAGCCGACAACAATAGCTTATGCATGAGCTTTTCCTCCTGACGATGTCGCCACGCGCCTTATGCTGGCGTCGTCGCCGACCTCGCGCCTGATGGCTCCTTGAGTGCCGGGAAGGTTTTTTCCGTTTTCTTGTCTCCCGCCGAGCGCGCGTCGCCGCCGCTCCTGCGAGGATAATCCTCCGGTTCCCGTCCGGAAGACTTCTCTTAAGCCGGAAACGGCGGGATAATATGGCGCCGCCTCTAGGAGCGCAACCGGGAAAAAGCGCCAAAGCGCGGACGAAGTCGCTAGATCGCGACAGCACTTTATCATGAGCCGCACCCCCATGAGGCGCTTCCTCGCCCTTGCGATATCGCTTCTCTGTCTGCCGGCGCTCTGCCGCGCCGCGGAAAGCTTCAACCTGGAGGAGATCGCCCCCGGCGTTCTCGCCCATGCGGGCCAGATCGCGATGATGTCGCGCGAGAACAAAGGCGGCATCGCCAATCTCGGAGCCATCGTCGGGGAGGACGCCGTGGCCGTGGTCGACGCCGGCGGGAGCCTGATCGAGGGCAAGGCCTTCCTCGCCGCATTGAGGGAGAGGACGTCGAAGCCGATTCGTTACGTCATCGCCACCCACGCCCATCCCGACCACGTCTTCGGGGTCTCGGCCTTCGTCGCCGAGGGGGCGGTCTTCGTCGCCCACAAGAACCTGCCGCGCTCGCTTGCGGCGCGCGGCGAGCATTATCTCTCCTCTTTCCGCGAGGCGATGGGAGACGCGCTGGAGGGAACGACGCTCGTCGCGCCGACCGTCACGGTGGAGAATGAGACGACCCTCGATCTCGGCGGCCGCAAAATCGCGCTGCGCGCTTGGCCCCAGTCCCATAGTGACTGCGACCTCACCGTTCTCGACGAAAAGACAGGAACGCTCTTCGCCGGCGATCTGCTGTTCATGGGGCATGTGCCGGTCGTGGACGGGAGCCTGCTGGGATTTCTTACTGTCGCCGACGATTTGGCGAAGATCAAAGCCGCGCGCGTCGTGCCGGGGCACGGTCCGCTCGTCGCCCCCTGGCCGCAGGCGCTCGACGACGAGCGCGCCTATCTGCAGCGGCTGACGGCGGATCTGCGCGCGGCGATCAAGAAGGGGGAAAGCGTCGCGCAGACGGCGAAGCAGGCCGGCGAGAGCGAGCGGTCGAAATGGAGCCTTTTCGACGATTACAACGGACGCAACGCCACCGCCGGATTCGCCGAGCTCGAATGGGAAGGCCCGTGATTTTGTCGCAGACCATGTCGATGGCGGAACTTAACGTCCGAAAGGAAGCACGATGACCCGACACGCCCCACGCCGCCGCGCCGCCCTCCTGCTCGCCCTCGGATTGACAGCGAGCGCGACGCTCTTAGCCCGCGCCGAGACGCCGGACGTTTGGCCCGAGATCGCGCGCGATCTCTTTCCCGGCAAAAGCGTCGGACTGGACCAGACGGCGATCTCGCTCGAAGCGCCGGCGCGCGCGGAGGACGCGGCCATTGTGCCCATGACCCTGCGCATCAAGGACGAAGCCCTGCGCCGCGCGACGCTCGTCATCGACCAGAACCCGATGCCGATGGCCGCCGCCTTCGAGATCGGGCCGAACGCCGGTGTGAGCTTCATCGAGACCCGCGTGCGCGTGAACTCCTACACGAACGTCCACGCGGTCGCGGAAACGGGTGACGGATCGCTCCACGCCGAGGTCAAATTTGTCAAGGCGGCGGGCGGCTGCTCGGCGCCGGCGGGCAAGAACATGGACGAAGCGGCGGCGAACCTCGGCAAGATGAAATATCGCGAGTTCAAATCGCAATCCCCCGGCCGGCGCGAAGCGCAAATCATGATTCGCCATCCCAACGCGTCCGGCATGCAGATGGACCAGGTGACGCATCTTTACATCCCAGCGCATTACGTCGAGAAGATCGAGGTGCGCCAAGGGCTGGATCTGATCTTTTCGATGGAAGGCGGCATATCGCTTTCGGAAGATCCGGTCTTCCGCTTCGACTACAAGACCAATGGCGCAAAGACGATCTCGGTCGAGGCGCGGGACTCGAAGGGCGCCGTGTTCAAGGGAGAATGGCCGATCGGCGACGCCTCCTGACGAAGCCTTCCCGTTGGGCGGGCTGCGCGCGGCTGCGAGGCTGGGCTAACGGCGGACGGCGATGCTGAAAGGAAGGAACAGGGCGCGCATCGGTTAAGAGCAAAAAGAGTTAACGCCAAAAAACCGCGCCCCTCGTGGGAGCGCGGCACAGGCCTCAAAACGGCCCATCAACACAGCTTCAAAAGGAATGGTCAGCCGCCCCAAATCATCAGCCCGATGGCGACGAACAGGGGGGCCGACGCCAAAAGGCAAATCACGGAGACGCAAGCGATCGTCTCCGCCCGGCCTGCACGGGAGCCCGACACAACTGCATTGTCGTTATGCACTGTCATGAGAGACATGACTCATTCCTCCACTGGCCGGCTTGATCCGGCCACGCTTACGCATTGCGTCTAAACGCCGCGCTAACTTCCGGATAGGGAATGCGCAGAGGGGGCTTCGAGTTCCGTCATCCTTGCAAAAAAATTTCGAGGACGGCCTCACAATAAATTTTCGTTAACGCGATCGTCGCGTCGGCTCTCGATCGCCGCGCCGCCAGGCGCCCGATTCCTGGGCGGAGGAAACGTGCGGGGCTTGCGGCTTTTCTCCGAAAAGCTCGGCGAGCTTTTCGGTCATCGCGCCGCCGAGCTCCTCGGCGTCGACGATGGTGACGGCGCGCCGATAGTAGCGCGTCACGTCATGGCCGATGCCGATCGCGATCAGCTCGACCGGCGAGCGTGTTTCGATTTCGAAAATGACTTGCCGCAAATGGCGTTCGAGATAGTTGCCGGGATTGACGGAAAGCGTCGAGTCGTCGACCGGCGCGCCGTCCGAGATCATCATCAAGATGCGGCGCTGCTCGGTGCGCGCGAGCAGCCGGCGATGCGCCCAGTCGAGCGCCTCGCCGTCGATGTTCTCCTTGAGCAGACCTTCGCGCATCATCAGTCCCAGATTGCGCCTCGCGCGCCGCCAGGGCGCATCGGCCGCCTTGTAGACGATGTGACGGATGTCGTTGAGGCGGCCGGGGTTCGGCCGCTTGCCCTCAGCGAGCCAGGCCTCGCGCGCGCGTCCGCCTTTCCACGCCCGCGTCGTGAAGCCGAGTATCTCGACCTTCACGCCGCAGCGTTCGAGCGTGCGCGCCAGAATGTCGGCGCAGGTCGCCGCGACGGTGATGGGACGCCCACGCATCGACCCGGAATTGTCGAGCAGCAGGGTCACCACCGTGTCGCGGAAGTCCATGTCCTTCTCGCGCTTGAAGGAGAGCGGCTGCTGCGGATCGATGATGATTCGCGGCAGCCGAGCCGGATCGAGGAGCCCTTCCTCGAGATCGAACTCCCAGGAGCGGCTCTGCTGCGCCATCAGTCGGCGCTGCAGGCGGTTGGCGAGCCGACCGACGACGCTCGAGAGATGCAGGAGCTGCTTGTCCAGATAGGATCTCAGCCGGTCGAGCTCCTCGACGTCGCAAAGCTCCTCGGCGCGCACGATCTCGTCGAATTTCGTCGTGTAGGCGACGTAATCGGAGCCCGATCGCTCGGCGTGGGGGAGATTGGGCCTTCGCCCCTCATGCGCGTCCTCGGCCTCGCCGCCGTCCAGCTCCTCGCGCGCTTCGCCATAGGGCGCCTCCGCCGAATTCGGCTTCGCCCTCGGCCTGCTGCTCCTCGGAGGCCAGGGCCTTGTCCATCTCGGCTGCGGATCTAGGCTCCTCGCCCTGGTCCTTCTCGCCTTCCGAGCTTTCCTTGTCCTGCTTCTCCTCGTCGGACTCTTCCTCCTTCTCGTCCTCTTCGGCCCGCTGCGGCGCGCCCATATCGAGCTTCGCGAGCAGGCGCTGGACAATCTGCGCGAAGCCGCGTTGATCCTCGATCGCGCCGGCGAGCCGATCCAAATCCGCGCGCCCGCGCTCTTCGATGAAATCGCGCCACAGCTCCACGACCTTGCGACCGTGCGGCGGCGGGGCGAGGCCCGTCAGGCGCTCGCGGGCGATCAGCGCCAGCGCCTCCTCGAGCGGCGCGTCCTCGCGTCGCGCGATCGCGTCATATTGCGCGCGCTGGTAGCGGTCGTCGAGCATCGCCTCGATATTGGCGGCGACGCCCGCCATGCGCCGCGCGCCGATCGATTCGACGCGCGCCTGCTCGACGGCGTCGAAAGCGGCGCGGCTTTCCGCTGTGGCGGGCGCCTGGCGCCGGTGCAGCGCTTCATTGTGGCAGGCGATTCTGAGCGCGAAGCTGTCGGCGCAGCCGCGCGCGATGGCCGCGTCGCGCGGCGCAAGCTTGCGCGGCGGCTCGGGCAGGCGCGCCTTGACGCCCTCCTCGTTTGCGACGAGCGACGGGCGGTCGGGCGAAAAGCTCACCTCGAGATCGGGCGATTTCGCCATCGCCCGCATCGTTCCGGCGAGCGAGCGCTTGAACGGCTCCTGCGGCGATTCCTTGGGCTGGCCGGGGCGACGGTTCGTGGGGGCGGGCATGGGCTCGGATATAGACCGACCCGCGCGGCCCGCAAAGGAAAAGAGCCGCGGCGCCGGCGCGCGCCCGGCCGCTCAGCCGCCCCGCTCGGCGACGAGCTTCAGCGCGCGGGCGTAGACCTGGCGGCGCGGCTGGCCGGTCTCGGCGGCGACCACATCCGCAGCGTCTCTCAGCGAATGGGCGCCGAGCGCCGCTTCGAGCCTTGCGTCGATCTCCTCCTCCCGTCCGGCTTGCGCTTTCGCGGTGGGCGGCGCGACCAAGAGCACGATCTCGCCCTTCGGGGGCTCCTCCTGCGCGAGCGCTTGCGCAAGATCGCCGAGCCAGCCGCGCCGCACGGTCTCGTAGAGCTTGGTGAGCTCGCGCGCGATCGCCGCCTCGCGGTCTCCGAGCGCCGCGACGCAGTCCCGCAACGTGTCCGTCAGGCGGCGCGGACTTTCGAAAAAGACGAGCGTCCCCGGCACATGGGCGAGCTCGGCGAGGCGGGCGCGACGCGGACCGCTCTTTTGCGGCAGGAAGCCTTCGAAGAAAAAGCGATCGGTCGGCAGGCCCGCCACGACGAGCGCCGTCAGGACAGCGGAAGGCCCCGGGACCGCGGAGACCTTGACCCCGGCCGCCAGCGCTTCCTGAACCAGCTTGTAGCCCGGATCGGAGATGAGCGGCGTCCCGGCGTCGGAGACGAGGGCGAGCCGCGCGCCGTCCTTGAGGCGCGCGATGAGATGCGGGCGCATCACGCGCGCATTGTGCTCGTGATAGGCGACGAGCGGCGTCGATATGCCGTAATGCGCGAGCAACGTCCGCGTGACGCGCGTGTCCTCGGCGACCACCGCATCGGCCGCAGCGAGCGTCTCCAGCGCGCGAAAGGTAATGTCGCGCAGATTGCCGATCGGCGTCGCGACGAGATAGAGGCCGGGCTCGATCGGCTCCGCTTCCGCGCGCAGGCCGAAGGCGGCGTAGATGGGCGGCGCGTGATCGTCAGGCATGGGCTTCCTCGCATCGCCGTTCTGTATGACGCTCGAATGTTCTTTTTATAGAACGAACCATGCATCCCCCGCAAGGTTTGCGCCGCCTTTGCGGTTCTGCGCATTTTCCGTGAGAATCAGCCGCTCTATTGACACGGGGCTGACGGCCGGGACTATTGCTCGGCCCGACAAGGGGCGGCGCCGAGGGTTGAAGCCTGTCTAAAGGCCTTGCAGCGACATTCATGCGGACGATGAACCGACCCACGCCTCGCCGTGCGACGCCGCCTCGAGGGGGCCTTGCGCTCGCTTTGCTGGCCGCGACCGCGCTGCTTTGCGCGTGCAACCCCACGGGGGGACCGAGAACCTCGGATCTCAAGCTCGGCGCGCCGTCCTCTGGCGCGGCTCAATCCCAGCAGCTCCCGCCGCCCGCCGGCGAGCCGAGCGAGCTGATCGGCCAGGGCCCGATCAAGATCGCGCTGATCGTGCCGCTGACGCAAGCTTCCGGGCCCTCGAGCGTGGGCGCGTCGCTGCGGAATGCGGCGCAGCTCGCCTACATGGAGTCCGGACAAAGCGATGTGAGCATTGTCGTCAAGGACGACCACTCCTCGCCCGCTGGCGCGGCGACTGCGGCGCAGGCCGCCGTGAGCGAAGGCGCGGAGCTGATCCTCGGCCCGGTTTTCGCCGCCGGCGTCAAGGAGGCGGGACGCGTCGCGAAAGGCGCCGGCAAGCCCGTCATCGCCTTCTCGACCAATTCCTCGTCGGCCTCCCGCGGCGTTTATCTCCTGTCCTTCCTCGTCGAGGGAAATGTCGAGCGGATCATCGACTTCGCTGCGCAACGCGGCAAGAAATCCGCGGCGGCGCTCGTTCCCGACAACGAATATGGCGCGCTCGCGCTGGCGCAGTTCCAGCAGAGCGCAGCCAATCACGGCCTGCGCGTCGTCGTGATCGAAAAATACAAGCCCGGCCAGCCCGCCGACGCGGTCAAGCGAATTGCGGCGGTCTCGGGCCAGATCGATATGCTCTTCATTCCCGAAATCGCCGGAAGCGATGGGCGGCGTGGCGCGCGAGCTCACGGCCGCCAATATCGACTCCAAGCGTGTGCAGATCCTCGGGCCGAGCCTCTGGAACGATCCGCGCGCGCTGAAGCTCCCCGCGCTGCAGGGCGCGTGGTTTGCGGCGCCGGAGAACACGGGCTTCAACGCCTTCGCCGGCAGATATCGCGCCAAGTTCGGTTCCGAGCCGTCGCGCATCGCGACCCTCACCTATGACGCGGTCACGCTGGCCATCGCGCTTTCCCGCCAGCAGGGCTCGCAGCGCTACGCCGAGTCCTCGCTCACCAATCCGGCGGGATTCAACGGAGCCGACGGCGTGTTCCGCTTCCGAGCCGAGGGTCTGAACGACCGGGCGCTTTCGGTGCTCGAGATCGACGGCGGTCAGGCGAAGGTGATCTCGCCGGCGCCGCGCACGCTCGGCCCCGCCGGGTGACGCCGCATCGCGGGTTTAGTGCTGCTTCGGAAAACCGCCGGTCCTGAAGCCGCGCGTCTCAGAAGTAGCGTTCGGGCAGCTTGATCAGATCGCCGGGCAGAACCGGAATCTCCGCGTTCAACGGATATTCGCGGAAGCCCGTTTCGTCGGAGTGCTTGATCAGCACCGTGGACCGGCTCGCCCGATAGGTGGGGCCGCCGGCGAGCGCGAGCGCGCTCATGACGTTGAGGCCGCTGCGGAAGGGAAATTCTCCGGGGTGGCCGACCTCGCCGATGATGTAGAACGGGTGGAAGCCCACGACGTCGACCGTGACCTTCGGGTCGCGCAGATATTCGCCGCGGAATTTCCTGGCGAGCTCTTTCTCCAGCTGGGCCTTGCTGAGGCCGGACGCCTTGACCGTGCCGGAGAGCGGAAGGGACAGATAGCCGGCCGGATCAATTTCGAATTCGCCCGACAGCCTGTCCTCGCCGAAGACCAGGATTCGGATCCTCTCGCCCGGCTTGAGATAGGGGGACGTAGTCTGGGCGTTTCGGATGAGCTCTGCCCGCTGTTCATCGGTCAGGGGATCGAGCGTCGCGCCTGGCTCGCAACCCGCGAGAGTGACAGCGCAGAAAAGGGCGAGGCCGAATCTTCTATAGAAGCGCATCCCGGGACCTGCTGATTATGGCCGAAGCAGACTGCGCCTTGATAGTCATCAGCCGCGGGCGTCGTCAACCTCAATGGATTTCACAAAATCGCCAAAAGTCCGAAGGTCCCGGCTTTGTTTGATTTTTAACCTCCGTCGAAATGAGTCGCGCGCGCCGCCAAATCGCCCGAAAATTCTGGCCCGCTCGCTTCTGCCGCGCAGACTGGCGGCGCCGATTCGACTTGCAGGGGCGCTCGACGCGCCCTCGCCTTAAGGGAAAATACGGAGGCTCGATGAGGATCATTGTGGGCGCAGCCGCCGTTGCGATCCCCGTTCTCTGCCCATTTTGGACCGAGGCCAGCGCGCAAGCGCTCGGAGGGTCGGGCGGAGCGGTCTTTTTGAACGCCGCGGCTTGCGTTTCGAGAGGCGGACGCAGCCCGCAGCTCTGCGGCTACGCAGAAAAAAACGCAGCGGCCGAGTTCGAGGAGAAGGCGCCGCGTTTCGCGACGCGCGCCGCCTGCGAGGACGCGGTCCGGCGCCCCTGCGCCATCGGCTTCAGCCACGCGGGCGCCTGGTCGGAGCGCCAGCATGGGATTTATTTCACTCCGCGCCAGGACGGATTCCGGATCATCGAGGCGTCGGGGCGCGATCCGACGGTCACTCCTGTGGCGGGCTCGCTCCCTTTCCGGCCGCGCCCCACGACGCGGCTCGACGTCTCGATCAGTCCGCAAGCCTCGAGATATTGGAACTGGTCTAATCGCGCCGCCGGATCGGAGGCCGATTTCGGGGTTTCTTCGCCCGACGGCCTGAGAGGCGAGATCCCGCCGCCGCCTCCGGTCGATCCCAATTTCGATTGCGCGGCCGTGCTCGAGCCTTCCGCCCGCGCCAGCGCCGCAACGGCCTGCGCCCTCGCGCCCGTCCGCAGACGCTAAGGCGAGCTGCGCAAAAGTTGACAGAATTTTGCGATCAGAGTTCGCTCCAGCTCTCTGATCTGGCGTGATTTCTTATCGCTCGAACAATTCCGTTCTTGGGACAAGCGCGCGAGATCACGCCGCTTTCTGGCGGAAAGGCGCACTTGCCAGCTGGCCGGTCCCGTCCCAAACTACAGGTGATCCGCGCGGCGCCGCCCTCGGTTTCGCGCGAAAAAGCGCCGCCGATGAGGAGCGTGCGGGAAGGACGGCCCAGCGGACGTCAAAGAGCCGCGGGCATGGGAGGAAGACATGGCGCATAAGAAACATTCCGTCGCGCTCCTTTTGAGCGGCGTGCTTTTCTGCGCCGCGCCAGCCGGCGCGGCGGAGCTCGGACCTTATTTCCCGCTCCCCGGCAACTTGAGCGTCTCGGGGAAAACACCTCGGGAAGGTCTCTTGCAGCTGGAGGAGAACTGGCTCAAAAACGGCCTCGCCAATCTCGCCAAGGCGAAGAAGGAGAGCGAGGCGGCGCTCGAGAAGGCGAAGGCGTCGAACGCCAAGCCGGAGGAAATAAAGGCGCTCGAGGACAAATTGGCTGACATCGAGACGCGGACGGCCGGGGCCAAGGAAGAGCTTGCGCTCGCGGAAGACGACGGCGGCGGCGTCGAGGCGCAGAAAGAGCGCAAGAGAGCGTTGCTCGCCAATGTCAACCAGTGGATCCGCGAGCTCGGCCGGCAGGCGACCAAGGCGCTCAAGACCGCGGTGCTTTCCGACGGCATGGAGGCGATGGCCGCCCAGCAAGAGCACGCCATGCTCGAGGAGATGGCCGACAAACTCGAGCGCGCCGAGCGTGACGTGACCGTCGAACAATGGGCCGTGACGCGCTGATACGAACGCAGCAAAACAGAGCGCGCTACGAAGATGGCGCCGCCGAACGCGCTCTGACCCTCAAGCGTCGACAACTCTCGCGATCGCCCTTGAGACAGAGGCGAGAGCGGCGTTGCGCCAGGATTTCTTAACGTTTGAGAAGTCGATCGAGATAGTCGAGCTCCTCGGCGGGCCGCTCGCGCTGATCGAGGCGGCGGCGCAGTTCCTCCTGCAGGCGATGCGCGCGCTGCGCCGGGGCCGCGCCGAGGGGACCCAAGTGCGTGTCGCTGTTCGGCCCGCCGTCGCGCCCGAGGTCGCGCCCAAGCGGATCGCGCCCGTTCTTGCCCTCGCCCCCTTCGGCGCCCTGGGCCTCTCCCGCCTGCTGCGCCAGCGCGTCGGCGCCGCGCCGCAGCGCCTGCAGGGCGCGGCCCTGCGCCCCCACGGCGTTTTGGCTCCCCGCCGGGCCCTGGCCGAGCGCGCGCTCGGCGTCCTTCATCGCCTCGTCGGCCTCGTCGAGATCGGAGGGCGCGCCCTCGCCTGAGCGGCGCAGCGCCTGCAGCGCGCGTTCGAGGCGCTCGCGCAAGCTGCGCTGCCGCTCGGCGCCGGCCGCCGCCCCGTTCTGCTCGAGGCCTTGAAACGTGTCGTCGCGAAGCCGCTGCTGCTCGCGCGACAATTGGTCGATCTCGGAAAGGCTGCGCCCGGCGGCGGAAGAGCGGGCCTGTCCCGCGCCGCGAAGATTCTCGAAGATTTCGCCAAGCTGGTCGAGCAGCTTGGCGGCGCGCCGCGCGTCGCCCGCCTTGCTCGCCGCGTCGAGCTCGGAGAGCATTCTCTCCAGCTCCTGCTGATCGATCACACGCGTCTCTCCGGCCGGCGCGCCCTGTTGGCTCTTTTCGCGCGCGCCGGCGCGGCTCGTGTCCTGCATGAATTTCGCCATCGCGTCGCGCAGGTCCTGCATGAGCCGGGCGATCTCCTGCTCGCTCGCGCCGCGCGCCACGGCGTCGCGAAGCCTTTCGCGGGCCTGTCTGAGAGCGCGCTCGCTTTCGCTCGTGTCGCCCTCGATGCCCGTCGCGATCGCCCAGAGCAGGTCGGCGACCTCTCGCAGATTTTCCTCGCTTTGCGGCCGATCGAGCGCGCGCCGCGCCATGCGCAGGCCGAGGTGCACGGAAGACGGGGTCTCGAACAGCTCGGGGGCGAGAGTGAGCGCGTCGAGCGCGAGCCGCGTGCGCGCGCTCGTCGACGGATCGAAGACCAGCAGCCGGCGTTGCTCCGCGAGCGCCCGGGCCAGCGGATCGCTAAAGCGCCGCTGCGGCAATTCGACTTCGACGGGCTTCGAGCGGCCTTCATTGCCGCCCTCGTCCTTGGCCGCGAGCGTCATCATCGCGACCCCGCCCGCCCAGGGACTGTCGGCGAGATCGAGCGTCGCTTCCGTCTCGCCGCGACCGTTTTGCTGCGGCGGCGGCGACAGAGCGATCTGCGGCGGGGGAAAGAGCGGCTTGGGCGCGCCGGCTGGGCCCGAAAAAATCGCCTGCGCTTCGATGACGCCATAATCATCGTCGGTCTTGAAGGCGAGCGTCATCGAGCCGCGAAAATTATTGCGCGGCGGCTCGATCAATTCGATCGTCGGCGGAAGATCGGGAATCGCGGCGAAGGCGAAGGCGCCGAGGCCCCGAAGCGAAAGACGCGCGTCCCCCTTGAGCGCAAATCGGCGCTCATTGGGGTCGCCCCCGCCGGCGTCCTTGATCTCGACGAGCGCCCCCTCGGTCGCGCCGCCGCCGCCACGAATGCGCAGGATCGAATTGACCGGCGCCTGAAGCGCCTCTCCCGCGTCCTTCTCCTCAAGAACGATCGCCGCCCGGCCGGTGTAGGGCGGAGGATCGAGCCAGGCGTCGAGCCGCGCCGTGGCCGCGCCGCCCCCTAGACTGCGCCAATCGAAGGCGGCGGCGAGGCGCGGGCCCCGGTCGGAGCCGGCGGCGATGGCCGTCGTCGCGGCGGCGATGAGGGCGAGGGCGCGCAGGGCGTAAGGATCGCGCCGCGCGAGACCCGGCCGCGGCGGCGGCGCGCGCAGCTTGCGCAACGCCCAGGCGAGCCGGCGGCGGTGCGCCTCCCAAAGCGCCGCTGTGGCCGCGTCGGGCCTCCCTAGCGCAAGGCGATCCTCGAGTCCGGTCGCGGGACGCAAGCCGCTCTCGTCCGCCGCATCGAGCCGCGCCAGCGCCTCGGCGCGAGCAGGGGGGCCTCGCCGGATTTCGCGCGCAAGCAAAAAGAGAGCGCCGAACGCGAAAAGCGAAACGCCGACGATCCGCCACGAAGCCCCGACCTCGACCCAAAGACCGGACCAGGAGAGCGCGAGAAAGAAGAGCCCGAGCGATCCGAGCGCCGCGCCGAGGCGCAGCAGGCGCTCGGCGATCAGCGCGCCGACCGCGCGCCGCGCCTTTAGGTCGAGGAGCGACGGCTCGGGCTTCTTTTCGCTTGCGCGGGGGATTTGACTCAACATGGCCTCCTCCGCGACCTTATAGCGTTTTCCGCCGAAGTGGACTCCGGTTCGGCGCAGAAAACGCGTCAAAGCAGAGGTCTAACGCATCGAGGGGCGATTGGAAGGGCGCATCAGCGCCAAAAGAGACGAGGCCATGCCCACCCAAGCCGAGCCAAAATCCGGAATCGTTTCGGCGCCCTCGCGGGATATTTCGGCCTTGCCGGCGCCGGTCGCGGCCATTCGCGCGAAAATTCTCGAAGCCTGCGCGAAGGGCGAGCTCGAGGCGCTGCGCATCCCGATCGACTGGAACGAGACCCGGCCGATGTTCCAGCGCTCGGGGACGAAGCGGCCGGCGGGCTACGACCCGATCGAGGCGCTCCGGGCGCTTTCCTTCGACCGCAAAGGGCTCGAGACGCTGAATGTAGCTAAAGCCGCGCTGTCTCAGGCCTATGCGAAGATCGAGCGCGGTCCCGTCACGCTCTATGAGTGGCCGGCCTTCGCCGGCCCGCCGAAGACTCTCGAGGAGGAGCGCGCCTTTTGGAGCTGCGTGCGCTTTTACGATTACGCCCGGCCGCTTCCCGACGGCCGCCCGCGCGTCACGAAGCTCGGCTTCGGCGCGGACGGCGTCTGGCACTATTTCTGGAGCGAGGCGTGAGCGCGCCACGGTCATTTCACCAGCGCCTTCGCGACCCTGGAGGCCAGGAAAAGCTGCTTCAGCCCTTGGCTCAGTAGGGCGTGCGACTCATGCGTCGCCGATACTCTGTACGACCCATGCGCCGCTCCTCGTTTGCCGCCGTGAGCTCGGCCATCCCGTGCTGTGTCGCCTGCTGATAGAAAGATACGAGGTCGGATTTCATTGCCGACCGCGACGGGTCATCGAGATAAACCATATGGCCGGAGGGATAGTTGCGCACGACCAGATTCCTGCGCGCCTGGGGACTATTCAAAGGCATATTCTCAAAGTTCATGATCGTTTGGAAAAACGGCGTCACCGCGTCGAAGTAACCATTGGCGGAAAAGACCTTCAGATAAGGATTCAGCGCCATCGCGGCGGCGAGGTCTCCCGCCGTGTATAGGCTGGCGGCGCCGCCCTTCTGCGCGCCTGTCGGATCGACATGGTTGAAATTCCAGTTGGCGAACGCCTGATCGTTGAGGTCGAGGAACGGCGACGTCGATGTGAACTGGAGCTCGTCATTTAGATAGACGTTCCACATGGCGGTGTAGACACCGCCAACCGCAGTCATTGTCGGGTCGTTGCTGCCGGAATTGGGGTCGACCGATCCGGCTATCCCTGTGTCGTCCGAGGTGACGCGGCCGTCGTAAGCGCCGAGGGCCAGACCCTTTTCCAGAAGCAGGCTCGTCAGAAAGACGGTCCCGCCGCCTGTTGTCACGTCGAGCTTCCAATACTTCAACACGAGCGGGGGAATGCCGGTGTATTTGCTCAAAGTCTCCAGGACGCCAGAGTCGACATTCGGGAACGCCGCCAGCGCCGAGGCATAAGGCCCATGGGCAAAAGGCTGAACGTCGCTCATAAATGCGGGCAGGTCGCGGGGTTTCGGCGAACTCGTCACCTTGTCATGGAACCACGCATCGGCCGCCAAGGTAGGAAGAAGGCCGACCGCGTTCCCCGTTTGCCCGTAATCCAGAATCGACGACTGCAGCACGATCCCATTCAAGTCGACCCCATCTTCGTGCAGCAGCCATGTGAGGACGCAGGTTCGTGGCGTTCCATAGGACTCTCGCCAAACAGGAATTTCGGAGAATTCCAGCGATTGAACGCGGTAAGATAACGCTTCACGAACTGCCTGATCGAGCGAGCATCCTCGTCCACGCCCCAGAAATCTTTGTTTTTTCCGGGCGCAATCGCCGCCGAGTAACCTGTGCCGACCGGATTGATGAAAACCAGATCGCTCAGATCGAGAAGGCTATCTGGATTATCGATCATCGTGTAAGGCGCCGGCGGCGTAAAGCCTGGCATTGCCGTTCTGATGCGACGCGGCCCAAACGATCCGAGCAAAAGGAAAACCGCGGAAGAGCCTGGACCGCCGTTGTAGAAAAAGGTGACCGGTCGATCTGACGGCCTCTCGGCGTCGGCAGTGAAAGACACGTAGAAGATTTTTGCGGAGGGCATAGCGCTGAGAGGATCGGCCGTGACGAGATGGCCGGCTCTCGCCGTGTAATCGATCGTCTTGCTATTCATGGTCAATGAATGGCGCGTAACGGCGGCGTTCTCGCTGGCGTCGCTGACCGAGTCAGCCTTGCCGGATCCGTAAGGCGTCGAGTTCAAAAAATGGCTGATCCGACGGCGCCTGCCCGGAGGAGGGCGTATTTGCCATCTTCAATCTCCTCACAACTTTCAATCGGCATCTACAATGCTTCCGGCAGCTTCCACCCGGCGGCAGACCCCTAGCAAACGCCGACGCTGAAAATGAATCTTATCACGCCTGCCGCTCATCTCCCAGGCCGGGAGGAACGGGTACGGCCAGTCGAGGCGCCGATGGCGGCCAGCTTGAGCTTGGTCACGGCCAAAAGCCTCCATTCGTATGGATATTATATTGGTTGGTCGTGGCGCGAGCAATTGTCGCGCAATCGGACTGGCTCAAGGCGGATAGCGTTCTCGTCGCTCTGTTCACCAGCACACTTGCCGACGCCCCGTTGTTTCGGCTGACCGTCGATCCGAGCGAAGCAAACGGCCTCTAGCCGCCATCGCAAATCATGGCCGACAAGATTCTGGCCGTCTCGCGCGAAAAATGCGGCGCGGTCATCGGTCATCTCGACGACGCCGCGAAGCTATCCTTGAACCAGATGCCTTCAGTCATGCTGGGGCTGGCGGACTGACCTCCGCCTCGCGAGGCGCTGACGCGCCGATCGCCCCCGCCCGTTGAGTCAGGGTTTTGATGCGAGAATACCTTTAGAAATCAAAGAAATGATTTTGCGTCATATGTGTTAAGTCTTGAACGTCTGGCGCCATGTCGGCTTTCCAAGGGACTACGGGCGCCGCGCGCGAAAGGGCGTCATCGTCCGCCCGTGACCGAGGCCGTGTGAAAACGCCCAGGCCAATTTAATTTCGGTCGAAAATGGACGCTCTCAGCCTCGTCTTTTGCGATTTTCCTCCTTCTGATCGACCTGAGGCCTCGAAAATTCATTGAGCTTTTGCAGCGGCGCGATCTCCGCAGCGTTTTCACACAGCCTGGACCCGAAGCCGCCATCGTAGTCGTTCCGACCGCACGCGCAAAAGTCAGGATTGGCTCCGAGCGACGAGGAACCGACAGCGGGGAAAGGCTCCGCCGTCGGCGTCGCTGCCGGAATTACCGGCAATAATGATGGTAGTGGTGACCGTAGCCGTGGTGATGATGGCGGTAGCCAGTGTAGTGAGCCGACGCAGCCACAGGGGCAAAGGCAACAGCCGACGCCAGCAACAGCGCGGCGAGAATTTTCTTCACCATTTTTCTCTCCTTCGTTAAGTGTCCAGCCCACGGTGCGGGCTGCAAACGCATAGCATCCTCGGCCAGCCTGTATGAACGAGGGCTGAAGCGGGAATGGCGGCGCCCAAAGAATCCTTGTGCATAAACCGCGTGGCGAATTGCCCGCCGCGATTCCACGCCTTACGCGCGCATGCGTTGCGCTTCACCTGCGCCGCCGCGAGCGGCCGGCACCAACCCGAAGCGCGAGAACGCGCGTGTCGCGGCGGCAATTTGGGGAGGAGCGGACTCGTTCGGTACGAAGCGCTCGCGACGCAGGTGCACACGATTAAGGTTTACAGCATACCGCCAGTTATCGCGCGTGCTCGATCTGCTCTAGGAACTGAATATAATTCTCGGGTGGGCCGTGCGCTCGCCCCCTCTTGCTCGCAGGCCGCCCGCCCTTCAACGGCCCCCCATTCTGATCTTTCCCCGCCGCGGAGCCCTCCTGAGCGATGACATTGCGAATTAGAGCGACGTTTGCACAACACTCTTTATTTGTGGCCGCTCGCTCTCGTGTGCGCCAGGAAATTGAGGAGAACGCCCGGAATCGGGCGCCGCCCCTTCGGGACGGTGGGCGGATCATAGTGACGGTTGTCGGAGAGACGCTGCAAAAGGAAATAATGCCCGGACGAACTTTCTCCTATCAGGTCACCTTGATCGTTCATGTCCATTATCACTTTCAGATCCTCGCCAGCCGGGAGATTGACCGCGAGGCTAGCAAGATCAAGCCGAGTTCCCGGGTTGGGAACGAGATAGCTCGTGAGCGAGCCTTGCACGAGGGTGATCACAATTTGATTGGCGTTGTTGAAAAGCAATTGACTGCTTGAGATCGTCTCTACAAAGTAAGTTTGGAAGTCGCCGTTATGATCCCACACCCCAATCCGCTCATGATAAGGAGACGAAGACGTAAAGGAATATCCAAGCACGTCGCCCCGATTGTTGATGCCCTGGCCCCAGGCGACAGTTTCGGTAGAATCGCCAGGGAAGGGGTTGAGCACCTGGGCGAGTCCCAGGCGGGGGCTATAACGAAAGCCGCGCTCATCGACATAGAAGTTCGTTCCCTCCGATCCGGCAATAGCCCCGGAGTTGTTCAGCCAGCGGCCAACACCGTTAAATCTTAAGAACGCCGGATAAACGACAGAGGGGCCAAAATTCAAAACCGTTGCGAGGCGATTTGAATAAAGCACGTAGGTGCGGTTTCCGGCTGCGTCGTCAGACTCGATCAGCGCCGCATCTTGATCATTCACTGAAAGCACGAAGGCAAAGGCCTCATTGGGTTGAGGCGGAATGTTTTCGATCTGCCCCCGTTGAAAGAGCGCAGCTCGAACGTTTCCTGTCACCGGATCGAAAAAAGATACGCCCACGGTCCCCCGGTTATTCACAGGCCCGTAAAAGGCCCCGCTTGGCGCTGTTGCAAGAGCCGTGAAATGGCCGTTTTCAAAGAAAGCTAAAGCTGTCGCGGTGCATGCCGCGTCGCAGAGAGTCCCGTACACCCGCCCGTCGTTTCGAATACCCCCGGGATAAAAGGCGGTATATGGCGATGGTGGAGTTGCTTCGAGAGTGACGTAAAGATAGCGCGGATTATCCGCGTTCGCGACACCAGCGATAAATACCCAAGTGAGCGCGCTGAAGAGAGCGAGAACACAGGTATGACGGTGAGCCATTGAACTTCCTCCTAGCACAATAAGAACAAAGCTAAAGCTGAACCGGAATTCGCCGGTTAGATTGATGTTTGGCCGGAATTCGCTGGATAAGCCTGGATAAGCCCCGCGTCGGAGTTTTAGCTTCCCCCAAGCTGCCGCTTTTGGCAAGGCCACGGGCTCAAGAAGACCGCACCCTAGCCAATTTGCGCATGATCCGGACACACCCCTCCCGTCGTTTGGCTCGAACTCCGGCGCGAACCCGAAACGCGAGAACGCGCCTCTGGCGGCGGCAAAGTGGAGACGAGCGGACTGGTTTGAAAGGAGCGCTCATGGCGCAGGTTGACCCCGAGCTGCCATGACGCACGGTCACCTGCCACGGGAGCTTACGAACTCGGGCGACCCGGCGTAAGCTTAGGGTTTCGCCGCTTCCTTAAGGCCCCGCTCGGGTCTCATAATTTATTACCATCCATGAGCTGTTTTGCACAGACTCTGCCCTTGAAGTTCCTTAGATCGGGGCGCGCCTCCAGGGGATGCGCCCCCGCCGCCGGCCTGAAGCGGATCGCAGGAGACGGCCATCTCCTCCGTTCATTGGGTAACCGCTTCAGCCACAGCGTCTCCGTGTGGCCCGACGCCCGGTTCGAACGCCCTCCGTCGGACCGGGCGTCGCAGTTATGTTCAACCCAGGAAGTTTCTCTGGATGACGCCATCGATGCTCACGCGAGAGTGCTGAATTATTGGTATGGTGACAGAGCCCACACGAGGCGCGCACAAAGGCGCTTGAATACAAGGATTTTATGCACCATCATTGTAACGCTCGTGATTAGCGCAGAATAGCAGTAGGTATTGCATTAATCGTTTAGGGTATTATATAATGACTCCGTGGGGGCTCAAGAAGAAGCTAGGTCAAGGCC
Source organism: uncultured Alphaproteobacteria bacterium (assembly GCA_963829075.1). Lineage (GTDB taxonomy): Bacteria > Pseudomonadota > Alphaproteobacteria > Rhizobiales > Beijerinckiaceae > Methylocystis. The sequence continues at coordinate 74,675 of CAWHHH010000014.1, forward strand.
ATGAGCTACGTCCAAACAATACATGTCATCGACGACGATGCGATGATACGAAACTCATTGCAAACCCTCTTAAGGGTGGAGGGTTACGTCGTCCAAAGCCATGAATCCGCCCAAGCGTTCCTCAACACAATTCAGAAAGACGATGTCGGTTGCATCGTGACCGATGTGAATATGCCGCAAATGAGCGGAATCGAGCTTTTGCGCGAAATGTGCAGGCTTCACATGCGTGTGCCCGCCATTGTCATCAGTGGATTCATGGACGCTCGGCTCAACCAAGAGAGCAAGGAACAGGGCGCATTCCGTTGCTTCCAAAAGCCGGTCGATTTAAACGCCCTCCTTGCCGCTATCCACGCGGCGTTGGTTCAGGCCTATGGAGGAGATCAAAACGCGGCCTTTTCCGGTTAGCGCTGGCTGTATCGGAGCCGCATAACATCCCATTAGGAAAAATCGCGACGCACATCGAAAGTGTTGAATTTCGCAACAAAATCCAGTCCCGACTGATCTGGGATAGGGTCGGTCCTCACTCGGGTGTCCACGGCTGCTTTTGGCGCGTTCTCGCCGTCAAGTGGTCGCCAAAAATCTCTCCCGCAGCGTCCGCTTCTAGGAGTATCGCGACCATTCGCAACCGCGTGATATCCGGAAAAAGTGACGCTCAAGGCTGGAGGCGTCAAAAACAGCAATAAGCCCTTATGGTGAGAGCTTTCTTGCTCGTCTCATAAT
>CAWHHH010000015.1:0-108415 GCA_963829075.1 uncultured Alphaproteobacteria bacterium
TTTGTCGCCGTCCGGTGGGTATAGCCATTCCTGGTCTGCTCGCGCCTTATCCTGGGCGGCAACGACGCCAGCACGGTGACCTGCTGCTCCCCAAACCAATTCTTATCGGCAGTGACTCCATTGGAGATTCCATCGCACAACGGTCAGCCGCGCAAATGCTTGTTGAAGAAGTCGATCGTTCGGCTCCAGGCGAGCTTCGCCGCCGCTTCGTCATAGCGAGGCGTGGTATCGTTGTTGAAGCCGTGCTGGACGCCCGGATAGATGAAAGCTTGATAATCGACCTTGGCCGCTTGAGGGCCGCTTCATAGGCGGGCCAGCCGGCGTTGATGCGCTCGTCCGCGCCGGCGAACTGGAGAAGCAGCGGCGCCTTGATCTTGGGAACGTCTTCCAAAGGCGGCGCCGCGCCGTAAAAGGAAACGCCCGCGCCGAGATCCGGGCGCTTCGTCGCAAGGAAGTTCACGATCCCGCCGCCATAGCAGAAGCCCACGGCGCCGACCTTGCCGTTGCCGATCGGGCATGTGCTTCAGCACATCGAAGGCCACGAGGAAGTCGTTGCGCGTCTTGGTCTGCTCGAGCTTGGTGAAGAGCTCGCGCGCCTTGTCCTCGTCGCCGGGATAACCGCCGAGCGGGGCAAGAGCGTCGGGCGCAAATGCGATAAAATTGTCGAGCGCGAGACGTCGCGCGATGTCCTCGATATGCGGATTGAGCCCGCGATTTTCGTGAATGACCAAAATCGTCGGAAGCTTGCCGGATGCGTTCGACGGCTGGACGAAATAGCCCTTGACCGTTCCGTACCCTTCGGGAGAGGGAGCCTCCAGCGTCTTGCCTTTTATGCGCGGATCGTCGGGCTTGACCTGCTGCGCCACGGCGAAGCGAGGCGAGAGCGCCTCGAGAAAGGCCGCGCCGCCCGAGGCGCCGACGGAAAATCTTTTGGCGCCGTTGAGAAAGCCGCGGCGATCGATGAAACCATGCACGAAGAGGTCGAAGAGCTTCAACACTTCGGGCGGAAAGTCGGCGGCGGTTTTGCAAGTCATTTTTTACTCTCTCCTCGGCGGCGAAAGGAAACCAGATTGCCGCTGCGTCATCTTCCTAGCCCCTGACGGCGGACGGACTGGTTGGTCCGTCCGCCACGAGAGTGTCTACCGAAGCCCTCATACGGCGGCGACATAGGGCGCGACCATCCTTTTTGGATCGACGATGCGGTCGAACTCGGCTTCGCTCACGAAGCCAAGCTTCAATGCCGCCTGCTTTAGGGTGAGGTCGTTGTCCAGCGCGTAATGGGCAATTTTTGAGGATTTGTCATAGCCGATGACCGGCGACAGGGCCGTCACCAGCATCAGCGAGCGTTCGACATATTCGCTGATTTTTTTGCGATTGGGTTGCGCGCCTTCGATCAAAAACCTGCGGAAGTTGTCGCAGCCGTCGCTCAGGATCGTGATGGAATGCATGATGTTGAAAATCATTAATGGCTTATAGACGTTCATCTCGAGGTAGCCGCCAGCGCCGCCGAAGCCCACGGCGACGTCGTTGGCCATGACTTGCGCAGCGATCATCGTCAGCGCTTCGGCTTGAGTGGGATTGACTTTCCCAGGCATGATCGAAGAGCCGGGCTCGTTCGACGGGATGATTAATTCGGCGAAGCCTGCGCGCGGCCCGCAGGACATGAGGCGAATGTCGTTGGCGATCTTGTATAGCGAGACGGCCAGTGTTCGAAGCGCCCCGGAGAGCTGCACCAGCGCGTCATGGGCGCCTTGCACCGCGAACTTGTTCGCAGCGCTGATGAATGGAAGTCCCGTGAGCTTCGCGATCTCCGCCACGGTAGCTTCGGCAAATCCCGGCGCGGCGTTGATCCCCGTGCCCACCGCGGTGCCTCCGAGCGCCAGCTGATAAACGCCCGGCAGCGCCTGCTCGATGCGCCCCGCATCATCGGAAAGCATCGTCGCGTAGCCCGACCATTCCTGCCCGAGCGTTAGTGGCGTCGCGTCCTGCATGTGCGTTCGGCCGATCTTCACGATATCCTTCCATTCCTCGGCCTTGGCGGCGATCGAGCTTTGCAGCGCCGCTAGGGCGGGAAGAAGGCGACGTTTCACTTCAACCGCCGCAGCAATGTTCATTGCGGAAGGAAAGGTGTCGTTGGACGACTGCCCCATGTTCACATCGTCGTTGGGATGAACCGGCGCCTTGCTGCCCAAGGGCATCCCCGCGAGCTGGCAACAGCGGTTCGAGATCACCTCGTTCACGTTCATGTTGAACTGCGTGCCGCTGCCCGTCATCCACACGTGCAGCGGAAACATGTCCCCGTGCGCCCCCTTCAGAATTTCGTCACAGGTCTCGGCGATGAGCTCAAAAGGCTCGTCGGCGAGGCGTCCGCTTGCATGGTTCGCGATCGCCGCGGCTTTCTTCAGTATGGCGTAAGAGTAAATCATCTCTCGCGGAATCAGATCCGCGCCGATGCTGAAATGTTGAAGCGAGCGCTGCGTCTGGGCGCCCCACAGCTTGTCCGCAGGAACCTCGACCTCGCCGAGACTGTCTGTTTCCTTGCGAAAGTCCGACATTTGCTGGCTCCGTTTCGTCTGGCTTCGAAGCAATCTAGCGAAGCATCATTCTGAAATCTCAAACTTAGCTCAGCACTCCCGGAAGACCAGCGAACCGCCTGGGCCTTGTCCCTATTCCGAAGCGCATCTCCTTGTTCTTCCGCCAAAGCGTGAAATAATTTTCGTCGACGACGTTGCCGGCGGCGTTCGTTATCCTAGCTCCCGGTGGCGCGCTGTTTCTTGGCCTGGGCTTCTTGCCCCTGAACCGCCCTTTGAAGGTCTCGCAAGTGCAAAGCGGTTTTGGGAAAACCGGAAAGGATTCAACTCTGAGTTCCCCCAACGCTCCAGCCCCGGACAATCGCTCCTATTGGCCGTCATGCGCCGGGGGAGCGACCCCTATTTGAAAGGTCGGGCGTGATGCGTACGCTGCACTCTGGCGTTCTCACAGTTTTGTCGGCCTACCCAGATCCTCCTTTCGATCTCATGGAAGACGGCGTCGCAACTGGCTTCGACATCGAACTCATGCGAGCGGCGTGCGGGCTGCTTTCTTTAGAGCTGCGGCCGCTCGCGTATGAGGGAGACGACTTTAACGGCATCTTCGTCGAGCTCACGCGGGGGACTTGCGACGCAGTCATCTCAGGAACCACGATCACACCGGAACGCTCGGCGATTGCGCTGTTCTCGCGGCCCTATCTAGCGTTCAACCAGGGAATCGCGGTCAATCGGCGCTTGACGCCCCACGTCGCCACGACTGCGGACCTGCGCGGACTGACCGCCGGCATTCAGAAGGGCAACACTTCGGACCTCGTCGCCCGGCGTCTGTTGGAAGAGGGCGATATCGCCGCGATACGCTATTATCCGTATCACGGCATCGGCGAAGCTCTCGAGGATCTCGAAGCCGGGCGGATCGGCCTTGTGATCAAGCTCTTTCCAGTCATATCGTCGCTTACACGAAGCCGAGCAGAGCTTACGGTCGCGATGCAGTCTCCGACACATGAGCAGCTCGGGATTGCTTACAGCCCGGACCGCGCCGATCTACGCGACGCCCTCGACGGCGCAATCGAAATGCTACGTAAAGAAGGTGAATTCGCAAAGCTGCAAGCCCATTGGCTGGGCGCCGACGCGGCGACGTAGCTGAGCCGGGTTCGACGGTCGAGGGAGGAAAGCATTATGATCCGATGCGTCAGGCTGTGGACCGGCGACGACGGCAACTCGCGCTTTGCGGAGGGAACGATCGATTTCTCAAAGGGAGAAAGAGGCGACACGCTGAGCGAGGTCGTCACGGTGACGAACCTCTCCTTTCAGGAAACCGTTTCAGGCGGTTCCTATCAATGGCACCAAGATCCAATTCCCCGCTTCGTCATCACGTTGAGCGGCACGCTCGAATTCGAGACGCGCGGCGGCGAGCGCTTCATCATTCGCCCCGGCGACATTTTGCTGGCCGAGGATAATACGGGCACGGGCCATCGCTGGAGACTGATCGGGGACGACCCGTGGCGGCGCGCCTATGTCGTGTTCGCGGCCGGCTCCGCGCTTCCGTTCAAGCCGCGTCCCGACCGCGTCTGACCTCCAAGGAGCCGCAGCATGCTGATCTACTCTGACGCTCCCGACGTGGTGCTGATCGGCGCCGGCATCATGAGCGCCACGCTTGGCGCCGTTTTGAAGGAGCTCGAGCCGTCGCTCACGATCGCGATGTTCGAGACACTCAAGGACTGCGCGCAGGAAAGCTCTCAGGCCTGGAACAACGCCGGCACGGGCCATGCGGCCAACTGCGAGCTCAACTACACGCCGCAGCGTGCGGACGGCAGCGTCGATATTTCCGAGGCGCTGAAGGTCAACACGGAGTTCGATTTGTCGCGCCAGCTGTGGGCTTACTTCGTTCGCAAGGGCGCGATTCCCGACCCTCGCGCCTTCCTTCACCCATGCCCGCATATGAGCTTTGTGTGGGGACGCGAGAACGTGGCCTTTCTGCGAACCCGTTTCAAGGAAATGTCTGCGCACCATTGTTACAGGGGGATGGAATACAGCGAAGATCGCGCAAAGATCGCGGAATGGGCGCCGCTGATTATCGAAGGTCGAGATGACACTCAGCCGATTGCGGCTACGCGCATCATCACCGGCGCGGATGTCGACTATGGCGCCTTGACGCATCTCCTGATCGCCGCCCTGATCAAGGGGCCGGGCTTCGATCTTCGCTACAATCGCCAAGTCGTCGGGCTCGATCGCGAAGCTGGCGGCCGCTGGCGCGTCACCATCGAGGACACCTACGACGGCACGCGCGAAAGCGTCTCCGCCGGCTTCGTTTTCATCGGCGCCGGCGGCGCATCGCTCGAGCTGCTCCAGAAATCGGGCATCCCGGAGGGCGAAGGCTATGGCGGCTTCCCCGTGAGCGGCATCTGGCTACGCTGCGACGACGATAGCGTCACCAAACGCCACCACGCCAAGGTTTATGGAAAGGCGGCCAGCGGTTCGCCGCCGATGTCGGTGCCTCATTTGGATACGCGCGTCGTGGGTGGCCAAACCTCTCTCTTGTTCGGTCCCTATGCCGGCTTTTCGAGCCAATTCCTCAGGCACGGCTCGCTCGCCGATCTGTTCAGATCGATCACGCCAGAAAACATCGTTCCTCTGCTCGACGTGGCGCGCGACAATGTGAAGCTGACGGAATATCTGATCGGAGAGGTGCTTCAGAGCGCGAGCCACCAATTTGCGATGCTCAAGCAGTTCTTCCCGCGGGCGACTCGCAATGAATGGAGGGAGGCGGTCGCCGGACAGCGCGTTCAGGTCATCAAGCCCGACAAGGACAAGGGCGGTTATCTGGAGTTTGGCACCGAGCTCGTTTCAGCCGCGGACAAATCCCTCGTGGCGTTGCTCGGCGCCTCACCCGGGGCGTCAACGGCGGCGTTCATCGCGACCGAGGTCCTGAGGAGCTGCTTCGCAGACAGGTTGACCGAAGACGGCTGGCTGCCGGCGCTAAAGCGTCTAATCCCGACCTACGGCGTCGATCTCGCGCTTGACGCCGGCGCCTGCCGCAGAAACTCGCGCCGAGACCGCCGCGATCCTGATGCTCGAAAACGTCTGAGCTGACGAGCGGGCGCCTGGTCATGGATGCCCCCGCCTCAACCATTCGCTAAAGAAATCGATGATGAGCTTTGGAGTGATAAGTCCGAAACTCATGGCCACGACGATGACTCCAGCCGTCGTGCCGTTGGCGATGGTCGCGCTGATCAGTTCCGAACTCGGCTGCGCGCTGGCGGCGATTTGCACGAGGCCGCTCGCCATCCTGAAAAGATAAACGCCCGGCAGCATCGATACGACCGAGGCGAAGGCGATCGCCGCGAACGGCATGTGGGCGCGATGTGAAACCGGCGTCAGGATCAGCCCGACCGCGAGGCAGGCGACAAGCGCCGCGGTTGCCGCGCCAGAGTCGAAAGTCGCCCAATGCAAGGCATGGGCGAGCATGCCGATGGCGATGGGCCAGGGCAACATCGCCGGCGGCATGGAGAAGAAGATGCTGTATGCCGCGACGGCAACTCCCGCTGCGATCACGTCCTGCCACAGGGGCACGGTTCGGCCAGGTTCCTCGATCGGCAATGGAACGCCGAGGAGCGCCAGCCCAATGAGTAGCCCGATCGCAATTGCCGCGATGATCACGCTTGCAAGAATCAGGCGGGCGGCGCCGAGATGCATCCTGCCAGCGACCAGGTCGAGCGCGCCATTCAGGATGTGCGGGCCGGGCACCAAAATCATGCAGGGGCAAACCGCGATGAGACGCAAGGAGGAGCTCAAATTGTAGCGCACCGCGATCCCGCCGATGAAGCCCGCGAGTAGCGCGGCGCAGAATGGTTGAACGAACGGGTTTTCGCTAAGCTGCGCCAAGCCCCGACGCAAGATTGCTCCGCCGCCGGCGGTCGTAAAGATCAGCGCTGCGGCCGTAAGATGCGAGACGCCGAATATCACGGCCAACGCCACGGCTCCGGCCGCCGCCGCCAAGGAAAAGAGCCATGTCGGAGCGTGCGGCTTGTGCGAAATCTGCTCGAACGCCTCCGCCGCGGCATCGGGCGTGACTCTGCCGGCCTCGAGGTCGCCGACCACACGCGTCGCGGCGGCCACCCGCGCCATGTCCACGCCCGTCGGATCGGCGAGGAGCTGGTAGGCGCGAATGGTCCCCTTGTCCTCAGCGCGAAGTTGGATCTCGCCCCAGCGGAGGGTCATTACTACGTTCATGCCCAACGCACGGCCGAGACGCTCGCAGGCGTCCAGCACTTGGGCTGTAGCCTGGCCGTTGATGTAGAGAATGCGCGCCAGGGCGAGCACGAGATTGTCACGTGTTTCCGAAGTCATGTTGAGAACGGCGTCACGGATGAGAGGGAAAGCGCCAGCGCCAAGGTCAACGCAAGTTCGACATATCGACCAGCCCACTCGATCCGGCCAGAGACGCTCCACGAAATTTCCAAGCGGCGCGCGAGCAGCGCGGCGGCCGCCGAGGGCGTCGTGGGCACGAGAGCGAACAATGATGTGCTCCAGTTCAGCGTCGCCGACTTCAGCTATCTCAGCGATACAGACGCGGCGACGGATCTGGCGGCGCTCATCGCTCACAACGCCGTCACGCCGATGGGGGCCAACACTAAAATCGTCGACACCCATGCGACGTGCTGACCTTGAGCGGCGTCACCGCCACAACCCTCGAGGCTCATGCAACGAATTTCGCCTTCAAATGAGTGAGATGTCCGTCAGGGCCAGCACCGCGTCATTCGCCGGCTGTTCGCTGTTGATCGGCGCTACCGCGTGCGCTCGAGCTGGAGCGAGCTTGTAAAGCCGGTCGGGAAGGGGGCGTTGGCGGACGAATCCGAACGATTCGGTAGCCATGTGGTAGCCGCGAAAAAAATCAACGAAACCGCGCTTTTGTAAGTATTTGATTGTTTTGGTGGAGCTGGGGGGATTCGAACCCCCGACCTCTGCAGTGCGATTGCAGCGCTCTCCCATCTGAGCTACAGCCCCGGTCCGGGCGGTGACTACACCGCGCCTCTTGGCCCTGTCAATCAGTTCTGGGCGCCGCCGCCGCCCCGCGACACTCTGCGCGCCGATTGCGCGCCGTCGCGGCGGGCGATAGAGAAACGCTCGAACCGGTTCGGGACCTAAAAGCGAGTGGCAAATGCAATACGCCGTGGTCAGGCTGCTTTTGACGATTATCGACATCTATTGGTGGATTGTCGTCGCCTCCTTCATCGTTTCCTGGCTCGTCGCCTTCGACGTCATCAACACGCGTTCGGGGACGGTCTATTCGATTCGCCGGGCGCTCGCCGCCTTGACCGAGCCGGTCTACGAGCCCATCCGCCGCGTCATTCCGACCTTCGGCGGCCTGGACTTCTCCCCGATGATCGTCCTGCTCGCCCTGCAGTTCCTGAGCGACCTGATCGCCCGTAGCGCCAGCTACGGCGCGCTTGGCTGAGCCCTGGATCGAGCAGCGGGACGGCGTCGCCTTCTGGCTGCGGCTCACGCCGAAAGGCGGCCGCGACGCCTTGGAAGGCATCGAGGCGCTGGCCGACGGGCGCCTCGTCCTGAAGGCGAGGGTCCGCGCCGCGCCGGAAGACGGGCGCGCCAACGCTGCGCTGATCGATCTCCTCGCCACGGCGCTGCATGCGCCGAAAAGCGCGCTGACGCTCGTCTCGGGCCAGACGGCGCGCTTGAAGAAAATTCACCTCGCGGGCGATCCCGCGAGCCTGAAGACGGCGCTGGCGCAATTGCTGGCGAAAGGCCCACGCTGAAGGAACGAGCTTTCGACGATGACCGCCCTCAAATCGAACATCGGAAATTTTTTCGAGGATTTCTCGCTCGGCCAGATCATCCGCCATGCAACGCCGCGCACCGTGACGGCGGGCGACGTTTCCTTTTACACGGCGCTCTATCTGCCGCGCTTCGCGGTGCAGTCCTCCTCCGCCTTCGCCAAGGCGATCGGCTATAAGGAGGCGCCGATCGACGACGCGCTCGTCTTCCATCTCGTGCTCGGCAAGACCGTGCCCGACGTTTCGCTCAACGCGCTGGCCAATCTCGGCTATGCGGATTTGAAATTCTTCGCGCCTGTCTACGCCGGCGACACGCTGACCGCGACCTCGGAGGTGATCGGGCTGAAGGAGAACTCCAACAAGGAGACCGGCGTCGTCTATGTGCGCTCGACGGGGCGCAATCAGCACGGCGAGGTCGTGCTCGATTATGCGCGCTGGGTCATGGTGAAGAAGCGCGACAGGAACGCGCCTGTGGGCCCCGAGGTCGTCCCGACGCTCCCGAAATCGGTCGAGCCAAAAGACCTCGGAAAAGCCGCGCCGAAAATCAATCTCGCGGCTTACGACAAGGCGCTCGCGGGTTCTCCCTTCTTCTGGGGCGACTATGAGAAGGGCGAGAAGATCGATCACATCGACGGCATGACCGTCGAGGAGGCGGAGCATCAGCTCGCGACGCGCCTTTATCAGAACAACAGCAAGGTGCACTTCAATCAGTTCTATGAGGCGCAGGGCCGCTTCAGCAAGCGCATCATCTATGGCGGGCACGTCATCTCAATGGCGCGCGCGATCTCCTTCAACGGGCTCGCCAACGCCTTTCACATCACGGCGATCAACGGCGGCAGGCACGTCAATCCGCTCTTTGCTGGAGGCACGATCTTCGCGTGGAGCGAAGTGCTGGACAAGGCGGAGATTCCGGGACGCGACGACATCGGCGCGCTGCGCCTGCGCCTGGTCGCCGCAAAGGACATGCCCTGCGCCGAGTTTCCGCTCAACGGGGCGGACGGCAAGCCCGATCCTTGCGTGCTGCTCGATCTCGACTATTGGGCGGTGATGCCGCGCTAAAGGGGCCGCGCTCAAGCCTGCGTCTTCCTCACCCGAAGCTGAAATCGGTTCTTGCCGACCGCGTCGGCTGCAGGCCGCCGGCGCTTTGACAGGCGGCGAGCGCAACGAGCGGCAGGATCCTGACGAAGAAAGACTGCGCGTTCGATGGCTCGAACGCGCAGCTCGTTTGGATCGGCTTTGGACCGATTACCAGAACCACCAGCCAGTGGCGACGACGACCGGCGCGACATAAGTCGGGGCCGAGTAGTCGATCTTGAGGCGCTCGACGCGATAGACCGGGTAGCTGACAGTCCCCGCGGCGACCAGCTGCGTCAGGTAGTGGTGGTGATGACGGTGGCAATACCACCGCACATAGTCCACCGGAGCCTCGACCTTCGCGGCGTTATTCTGCGCCACGGACGGAACGCCGGCGGCGGCGCTCGTAGCCAGACCGAGAGCCAGGCCGAGACCCAGCACCGACGACGCGATTTTGATGTTGATGTTACGCATATCCTCACCTCGCCTTTTCACAATCGTAAGCTTCGATTGCACGGACTTTCGCCGCACACTGCCCATATTATGTATAATACGTATTTTCGTCAATATTCTGACTACCGCCTGACAAGTTTTTTTTCTCTTATTAAAACATAAGGTTAATAACGCGGCGGCCCGACTGCCGGCTCGGCGCGCCCCTGAATCCGTTCGCCTAACGGCGCCTTGACGCGCGATTCGTATCTGCAAATCGCCTAATTGGCGTCAAATCCGTTGAAAAGGCGCGCGCGTGCGCAATCTTCTTCATGACGACCGAGGGTGCGCGATGCGCATTTCCGTTCAACGGGCCAGGAGAATTGAGCGCGAATGGCCGCGTCGACGGAGCGCTCGGTTCAGTGACGCAGGGCGGGTCGCTTAGCAGAATCTGGCTGCGTGGCTGCGACGGCCCAGCTTTTATGTCGTATTCCGAGGTGGGCGCCTTGTCTAATGGCGCGAAGCGAGTCAGTATCCGCGCGCAGGGACAAAGCGCGAGAGAGGCGGGAGGATCACTGCTGTGAGCGACGAATCTTCCTCCGCGGACAGCCCGGGCGGTGGGTTGAAGCGGGTGAGTTCAGCCGAGATGGCCAAGCGCTTCAGCGCCTACTGCGATCTTGCGCTGAACGCGCCGATCATCGTCACCAAGAACGGCCGTGACCGACTGGTCGTGCTCAGCATCGACGAGTTCAATTTTCTGCGCGATCTCGTCGAGAGATCGGGGGCGGCGCAAGCGCGCGACGAAGCGCAGTCGGGCCGCTCGCGTATCGTGGCGAAAAAAGCCGTCTCCTGATGCTTTTCGCGGAGAGCGCTTGAGGGCGCCTCAGCCGGGGCCGTTCGATATGGCCTCCCAGCGCGTGCGCGCCAACGCCCACAGATATTTGAAATATTCGCGCAGCAGCAGGCGCAGGACGTGGCGGTCCTCGAGATAAGATTCGACGCGAACATGTTCGCCGACGACCGGGTAGGGATAAAGCTCAACTCCCGGCAAGGCCGCTTCGAGCTCGAGAAGCGCTCTCGGCATGTGATAGTTCGAGGTCACGACGATGAGCGGGCCTATGAGTCCGCGCCGCTGCATCCACTCGCGGGTCTCTCGCGCGTTGCCTTCGGTGTCCTGGGCCTGATAGCCGAGATCGACGCAGCAATTGAATAGCTCGCGCGAGATCGGAAGGATTCGCTCGAGATCTGCGCCGTGCGTCGTCGGATTGACGCCCGTGATCAAGAGACGATGCGCCTGGCGGCGCGCCAGCAGCTCGGTGGCCTCCAGCACGCGATCAGAGCCGCCGGTCAGCACCACGACGCTTTCGACCTCGATCTCCAGCGGGCGCTCCTCGCGCGCCAGCGAGTTGGCGAATCCGATAAATCCGGCTGCGATCAGGGCCGCCAGGAAGGCGATCAGGCAGAAGCCGATCCGGGCTGCGCTGCGCCAGAACGGGCGTCGTGGCGCTTGCAAGTCCAAGCCTCCCCTCTCGGGCCGAGCGTCGCGCGGCTTAGGCGCAGTTGTGCGACAGGATTTTGCGGCGATCAACGCCTTAGATCACGCTGCGTTGATGCGGAGTCGCCCGAACGCGGAAAACGTGACGCAAAAAACCGGCTTCGCGAGCTCTGCTCTGGGCGTCAGCGCGCCCGGCGCGCAGTTCGGGCCGTCACGGCAGCTCGCGCAGCCGTCCCAGCACGATGAGGCGCGACAACAGGCCCGTCGCGAGAGCCGCCGCCGCCGCGAGCAGGAAGATCGCCGCGAAACCGCGAGCGTCGAGCGCCGCCTCGCCGAACATCGCCGCGACCTGATCGCCGCCCGGCGTCGCCACGAAACGCCGCGCCACAATCCGCGCGATGAGAAAGAAGACCACCGCCGCGCCGCCGCCGATTGCCGCGCCGCGTAGCCCGAGAGCGAGGAAGCGGCTTTGGAATTCGCTTGCAATGAAGGCGTCGTCGGCTCCCACGAGATGCAGCACCTCGACGATCTCGCGATTCGTGGCGACGGCGGCGCGCGTCGCCGAGGCTACGGCCACCGCCATCGCCGCGACGATGAGGACGAAAACGAGCGCGGCGATCCCGACAACCGTGCCCGCCATGCGCGACAGCCGCTCGAGCCAGACCCGGTGGTCGTCGAGCACGGCGGCGGGGGTCGTTTGGGCGAGACTGGCGCGCAGCCTGGAAAAATCGGGCGGATCAGCCGGATCGATCTTGACCACGACCATGCGCGGCGTCGGCAATTCGGCCAGATCGAGGCCCTCTCCGAGCCAGGGCGAGAGCAGAGCCTCGGATTCTTCCTTGCTGTAGGCGCGCGCCTCGCGCACGCCGCCGGCGGACTGGACGGTCCGCGTCACGGCCGCGACGTCGGCCTCGAGGTCGCGTCCCTCAACCGGCCTCACCTGCACGGTGAATTCGCGCGCGAGATCCCTGCGCCAATCGGCGCTGGCGTCGGCGACGAGCAGCGCTGCGCCCGCCGCCAGCGCCGCAAGAAAGGTCGTGATGGCTATGACGATCACGAGCGAACGCCCCGCGATCGAATCGGTGGGCGCCAGCGGCTGTTGCGGCGGCGGCGGCTCCTCCGCCGTCTTCGGTTCCGGCGCGGCGAGCGTCGCCGGCGGGCGTTCACTCATAGACATGCAGTCGCCCTTCGGCCAATACGAGGCGGCGCGCCGCCTCGTATTGATCCATCAGATCGAGGTCATGCGTCGCAATCACGACGGCCGCGCCCGATTTGTGCAGCTCCACGAAGAGCCGCAGCAGGCGTCGGGCGAGGGGCGTGTCGACGTTGCCCGTCGGCTCGTCGGCGATCAGCAGCTCGGGCCGCGAAATGACCGCGCGGGCGATCGCCGCGCGCTGCTTCTCGCCGCCCGACAGCACGCTCGGCGGGCTGTAGCGCTGCTCGAAGAGGCCGACCCAGCGCAAAAGCTCGAAGACCTCGGCGCGATAGCCGGCCTCGTCGCGCCCGAGTACGCGCAGCGGCAGCGCGACGTTTTCATAGAGCGTCAAATGGTCGAGGAGGCGGAAGTCCTGGAAGACGACGCCGAAGCGGCGCCGGATCTGGGTCACCGCCGGCTTGTCGAGCGCAGAGGAATCCTTGCCGAAAACTTCTATCTTGCCCCGGGTCGGCTTGAGCGAGAGCATCAGCAGCTTCAGGAGGGTCGTCTTGCCGGCGCCCGACGGGCCGGTGAGGAACTGAAAGGACTTGGGCGCGATGGCGAAGGTCAAATCCTTGAGCGTCTCCGTTCCCGTCCCGTAGCGCAGGCCGACGTTTTGGAAGGTGAGCATCAGGCCCCTCGCGGCGGATCGAGGCGCGAAGAATCGGCGCCGGGACGATTCGAGATTAGCGCGGCGCGGACGGGGAGGGGAATGCTTCGCTTTTCCTCGCCTCGAGCCCGAGGCGTGCGCCTAGCCAAAGCGCTGATTTAGCGCGCTTGTCCCTCGATCGGAATCGTTCGGGGATCAAGAAATCGCGCCAGATCAAAAAAGCTGGAGCGAATGCTGATCGCAAAAATCTGTCAACTTTTGCGTCAATTCGCTCTCTCACCGCGCGCAGGAGATGCAGCGGGTCGCGGTCGGCAACGCCGCCAGGCGCTTGGGATCGATGGGTTCGCCGCATTGGACGCAGACGCCGTAGCTGCCTAGCGCGATTCGCCGCAGCGCTTCACGAATCTGCCCGATTTCCTGGAGCTTGGATTTCTCGATGCCCTCGAGCGCGTCCTGGCCTTCGAGCTGCGTCGCCTGCTCTTCCCAATCGGCCGACAGCTGCTTGTGCAGCTCGCTGTCGATTTCCGAGACCTGGCCCGTCAGCTCGACGAGGCGGTGTTCGAGCGCTTTTGCGATGTCGTCTTGGGTTTTCATCTGTGCGTCGCATCCAATGAGCCAACGGACCCCTGTCGTCAGCGCCTATGCAAGCCTTGGCCCCGTTTCGCTTTGCACTAGGAATTTACGCGTGCGCTCGTTTCAGTCAATGGAGCGGGTCAGTCCGCTGTTTTTCGAGCGAGGAAACGGCGATTGAGCGTTTCTCATACGCGCCCGAGCGGCCGGCCTTGTCAAGGGAGGCTTATTGGAAGAAGCTCCCGCCCAATGTCGGCATGATGTTGGCGGACTGGTTCAAACCGCTGCGAATAATGGGGCCCGGAGTGGCCGACCCAGCATTGGAGGACGGGTCTCTGTCTCGACGCACGGCCGGCAAAGGTCGCAGCCTGAGCGCGCGCTTTGACGCCGCCATGCGGGCGCTGGCGGCGATCTATGCCCATCGCTGGCCGTTACGCATCGGCCTGGGAATCGTCGGTTTTCTCTGTGGCTTGGGGCTGCGCCTCGCTTTTCAAAGCATGCTCGGAGAGCGCCTCGCGTACGTGACCTTTTATCCGGGGGCGGAGATCGCGGCCCTGCTTGGCGGCTTGGCTTCGGGGCTGACCGCAGCTCTTCTGAGCGCCGCGACCGTCCATCTTTGGTTCGTGCCCCTGCGCGACGCCGGCGACTGGCTAGGGCTCGGCACTTTCCTGGTGAGCAGCGCGGCGATCGCCGGCATAGCCGAGGCGCTGCACAGAACCTGGCGGCGCCTCGACGACTCCGAGTCGCGACGCCGCGACGCGGATCGACTCCTCATGGCGAATCAGAGCTTCCAGGAAAGCGAGGAGCGCTTCCGCGCGGTCGTCTCCTCGGCGATGGACGCCATCATCGCTCTCGACGCCGAGCAAAACATCATCCTCTTCAACAGAGCGGCGGAGGCCATGTTCGGATGCAGGGCTGAGCAGGTCTTGGGAACCCGGATCGACCGCTTCATCCCGGAACGGTTCCGCGCGGCGCACCCCGGGCATGTGAGGCGGTTCGGCGAGAGCGGCGCGATTAGCCGCCCGATGGGCCAGCGGGGACCGGTTCAAGCCCTGAGGGCCGATGGCGAAGAATTCCCGATCGAAGCCTCGCTCTCGCAATTCGCGCTGGACGGCAAACGCGTCTTCACGGTCATCATGCGCGACATAACGGAGCGAAGGCGCGCCGAGATCGCGCTGAAGGAGGCCGATCGCCACAAGGATGAATTCCTCGCGACGCTCGCCCATGAGCTTCGCAATCCGCTCGCGCCGATCCGTAACGGCTTGCACGTGCTGCGGCGGTCGGGAGCGGATGCTCCGGCTGCGAAACGCATTCAAGCCATCATGGAGCGACAGGCCGACCACCTTGTCCGCCTTGTCGACGACTTGCTGGAGATTTCGCGCATCAGCCGCGGAAAGATCGAGCTGCGCAGAGAGCGAGTGGACCTCGCGTCCGTGATCGACGACGCCGTCGAAATGAGCCGCGATCTCGTCGACGCAGGCGAGCTCGAGCTTCGCGTCGCCAAGCCCCGCTCGCCGCTGCCGCTCGACGCCGATGCGGTCCGACTGACCCAGGTCTTCGCGAATCTCTTGAACAACGCCGCCAAATTCACCGACCCCGGCGGGCGCGTCGAGATTACGGCGGAGCGCGAGCGCGACATGGGGGTCGTAAGCGTGACCGACACAGGCGTCGGCCTCGCCAAGGACATGCTGCCGCGGGTCTTCGATCTTTTCACGCAGGCCGCTGACGGGTACGAGCGCGGCACAGGCGGCCTCGGCATTGGTCTCGCGCTTGTCCGAAACCTCGTCGAGTTGCACGGAGGAACGGTCGAGGCGCACAGCGAAGGAAAAGGACGCGGCAGCCGCTTCGTCGTGCGCCTACCGCTTTCCACGGAGACGACGGCGCGCGCTTCGCCGCCGGAAGCTGAGGAACGCGGGACGAAGACCCCTTGTAGTGTGCTTATCGTTGACGACGTCCCGGACATCGCCGCAAGCTTCGCGCTTCTGCTCGGAACGCTGGAAGCCAGCGTGCGAGTGACCCACAGCGGCGTGGACGGCGTCGCCGCCTGCGCCGACTTCGCACCACAGGTGGTGTTCCTCGACATCGGCATGCCCGGCATGGACGGCTACGAGACCGCGCGGCGAATGCGCGCGCTGCCGGCGGGACGGAGAGCACATCTCGTCGCGCTCACCGGGTGGGGAGGCGAGGAGACGCGCAGACGCGCGCAGGAAGCCGGCTTTGACGCGCATTTCACGAAACCCCCCGAGTTCCACAAGATCAAGGAGCTTCTCGATTCCATCGTTCAAACCGCGAGCCGGGAGGAAATCGCCGATTGACCGAAGATATTTTAAGGCCGCCGCCGAGCCATCCGATATGAACGAGAAACGCCCCGCCGCGTCTTTCGCGGTCGGGGCGTTCGTCTGTCGGGACCGAGCTCCGCTTGGCGCGGCGCTTGGAAGAGCGAATTGAAGCAAAAGTTGACAGACTTTTGCGATCAGAATTCGCTCACACGATGAGACCGCGGTAGCGAGCCGCGATCAGCAGCGTTGTCATCGCAGCGAAGCCAAGCAGGCCTTCGCCCACATTCGGGCCGGGGGCCTGGGTCAAAGCCTGACCGGGACCGAAAGCGTCTCCACCCGCGCCGGGGAAGAGGGTGTTGGCGTAGGTCGACGGATCCGCCTGGGCGAGGGCGATGTCGGCTGCAATCTGTCCATTGAGAGCACCGCCGTCGACCCCGAGGGCTGCGCCGTATTCGATTTTCCAAATGGCGCCCTGCAAGGCGGTATAGCTGTCTGTAGTCCCCGTGCCCGTGACGAATTCGTGAGCGCCGATGTTGGCCAAGGTCTGGATTTCTCCCGTCACCGGTTGGGTGAGCGGGTTGCCCGCCAGGCCCGCCGGATTTCCATTCGAGTCGAATGCCAGCGGCCCCGACGTATAGAGAAGCGGCGGGTTCTGCGCGCCGATGCCGATGGTGTGGAACAGATCGACGCAGAAGGTGGGAATGACCGCCCCGGTGTTGGTGGTGAGCGTGATGAGCCCAGCATTCGCGGTTTCATTGACAAGTCCAGTCAGGGTCAACGCACCGCCGTTGAACCCGACATTCGTGATCGTGTAATCCGTCGCGCTCGCGGCCGAAGCCGAGAGGATGGCCGCAGCCGACACCGCCGAGGCGATGAGCATTCGTTTCATGATGTTCACAGGGACCTCCTAGGTCATTTGGTCGCGCCGCAGGCGTCGTCGCCAGGGCCTGCCATTGAATGACGAATCGAATACTATCATTGTCAACAAACGCGCCAAACTAGGGAAAACGCTTAGAAGTGTAATTTTTTCAAGATGTGACTTTTTTGTCACAGCTTGCGGTGCCGAATTTAGGTACTTTTGCTTACTTTCAAACTATGTATTAATAATTGGTTAATTATATTAGTGCTTACTTACATATTTGAGGTCGCCCCCTCCATGCTCAGGCTTTTTTAGTCACGTTGCTAGTTTTATTTAATAAGAAATCGTTAAAATAACTGCAATCCTAGAGGAATCTGAAAGATCCGCTAAATATCAATGGAGATGATGACAATGATAATGGCGATTATTATTGTATCTGTATTAAGGCATCTGCATTGTGCTCAATATTTTTGGCCGCCGGCGCCCGGCGGACGATTGCGTTTCTCGCTTCCAAGGAGCAAAGACGGCGGATTGGCGCATGGCGCACATTCAAATCAACTCGCTGCCGTTTCAGGCAGTCGTCTCGGCGTCCGGTCCTGACAAGCGCCAAATCGGCGCTTATATTCCGCACCAAGGCAAATCCTCCTCTCACGCATTCGGCGTCGCGCCGAGGAAAGACGATTGGTCGATGTCCCATACCGAAGTCCATCTCACTCCTCAGCCGTCCTCTTCGGGCCACGGCGGCAAGGCCAAGGTCGACCATTTCACGCTTTCGAACGGCATGGAGGTCGTGACGATCGAGGATCGGCGCACCCCGGTCGTCACGCACATGGTCTGGTATAAGAACGGCTCGGCCGACGATCCGGTGGGCAAATCCGGCATTGCGCATTTTCTCGAGCATCTGATGTTCAAGGGCACGACGGAGCATCCTCAGGGCGAGTTCTCCAATCTCGTCTCCGACCTCGGCGGCCAGGAGAACGCCTTCACGAGCTATGATTACACCGCTTACTTTCAGCGCATCGGCAAGGAGCATCTCGAGACGCTGATGCGTTTCGAGTCGGATCGAATGACCAATCTCGTGCTTTCCGACGAGGTGGTCGTTCCCGAGCGCGAGGTGGTGCTGGAGGAGCGCCGCATGCGCGTCGAGAACGATCCGGCGTCGCAGCTCGACGAGGCGCTCCAGTCCTCGCTCTTCGCGCGGCACCCCTACGGCGCCCCGATCATCGGCTGGACTCACGAGATCGAGGATCTCTCGCGCGACGACGCGCTCGCCTATTATCGGCGTTTCTACACGCCGGAGAACGCGATCCTGATCGTCGCGGGCGACGTCTCGGCCGAGGAGTCTCGCCGCCTTGCGAAGCAAACCTATGGGCGCATTCCGGCCCGCGCCGCGCCGCCGCGGCGCAGCCGCCCGCAGGAGCCGCCGGCGCGCGCCGAGCGCCTCGTCACGCTCGCCGACGAAAAGGTCGAGCAGCCGGCTTATGAGCGCATCTTCGTGACGCCCTCCTACGCGACCGCGGAGCCGGGAGAGGCGGAGGCGCTCGATCTTCTCGCGCATGTTCTCGGCGGCGGTCCGGCGAGCGTGCTCTACGAGCGCCTCGTCGAGGACGAGCGGCTCGCCGTCTCCGTCGGGGCCTATTACATGGGCTCGGCGCTCGACGACACGCGCTTCTACCTCTTCGCGACGCCCGCCGAGGGCGTGGAGCCCGCGGCGCTCGACGCGGCTTTCGATCGGGAGCTGGCGCGCTTTCTCGAGGGCGATGTTCCTGAAGAGGATCTGCGCCGCGCCAAGACGCGCATGATCGCTGACGCCGTCTATGCGCAGGACAGCCAGGTCTCGCTCGCGCGCTGGTATGGCGAGGCGCTGGCCACGGGACTTTCCGTCGCCGACGTTGAGAGCTGGAGCGACCGAATTGACGCGGTTCCAGTGAGCGCCCTTCGCGAGGCCGCCGTCAAATGGCTCGACAAGCGGCGCTCGGTCACGGGCTATCTGCTGCCCAAGGAGGTTTTGGCGTGAACCGAGCCTCCCGCTTCGATCGGCGCGCGAAAGGCGGCGCGCGATGACCGCTCATCACTCTTTGCCGCGTCAAAGCTCCCGCGCCGATACCGTGCAGCGCGTCAAGGCGGGCTGCGGCGTGGAAGCCTGGCTTGTCGAGAGCTACGCCGTTCCGCTTGTCGCGCTGGAGTTCGCGTCGGGCGGCGGCGCCTCGCAAGACCCACAGGGCAGGGAAGGCCTCTCCTCCCTCTTCGCCGGCCTTCTCGACGAAGGCGCGGGGCCCTATGATTCCCGCGCCTTCCATCGCAAGGTCGAGGATCTCGCGATTCACCTCGGCTTCGGCGCCGACCGCGACCACATCTCGGGCCATTTCCAGGCGCTCACGCGCACGCTCGACGAGGGCTTTGAGCTCTTTCGCCTCGCGATGTGCGAACCGCGTTTCGACGCGGAGGCGGTCGCGCGCGTGCGCGGCCAGCTCGCCGCCAGCATCAAGCGCGAGGCGAACGATCCCGATGCGATGGTCGCGAAGGCCTTTCGCGAGGCGGCGTTCCCAGGCCACCCCTATGGCCGTCCGCTGCGCGGCGAGCTCGACACGCTGGAGCGTCTCGAGCGCTCCGACCTGGAGGCTTTGCGCGCCAAGCTCTTCGCGCGCGACAATCTGAAGATTGCGGTCGTCGGCGCGATCAACGCCGCCACGCTCGCGCAAAAGCTCGACGCGGTTTTCGGCGCCTGGCCACAAGCGTCTCAGCTGGAGCCGACGCCGCAGGTCGCGGTCGCGAATATCGGCGAGCGCCGTGTGGTCGAGCTCGACGTGCCCCAGTCGACCTTCCGTTTCGGGCGCGGCGGAATCGCCAAGGCGGACCCGGATTATTTCGCGGCCGTCGTGGTGAACCACGTTCTGGGCGGCGGTGTCTTCACTTCGCGGCTTTTCAACGAGGTGCGAGAGAAGCGCGGCCTCGCCTATTCGGTCTATTCTCACCTTCAAGATTATCGCCGTTCGGCGGCGCTGTTCGGCGGCGCCGCGACGAAGAACGAGAGGGCGGGCGAGACTCTCGGCGTCATCGAGGAGGAATGCCGCCGGCTCGCGGCCGAGGGCCCGACCGCCGAGGAGCTGGACAAGGCCAAGAAATTTCTCGTCGGCTCCTACGCGCTGCGCTTCGACACCTCGACCAAGATCGCGAGCCAGCTCGTGCGGCTGCAGCTCGACGGCGAAGAGCCGAGCTATCTGGACACGCGCAACGAAAGGATCGAGGCGGTGACGCTCGATCGCGCGCGCGCGGTGGCGAAGCGGCTGCTCGGCGACGGGAGCCTGCTCGTCGCCATCGTCGGCAAGCCGCAGGGCCTGGGCTGACGCGGGGTCGCCCCCTCCCTGTCCCTCCCCCGTTTCACGGGAGAGGGGACCCTAATGATCGAATTTGCGCGAAAAGTTGAGCCGAGTCTCACTCCCTCTCCCGCTTGCGGGGGAGGGCTCGAGAGGGGGCCTGCCTCAGCCGCCGCCGGCGGGCCGCGGCGGCTCGAGTTCCCCCGTGGGCGCGGCGGTGGGTCCTTGCGTCGCCGGAGCGACGGCCGGACGCGCGGGCGCCGCCGAGGCTTCCAAGGCGGCGGGCGCCGGGACGGGCTTGCGCTTCTCCTGCGGCGGCGCGACGTCGTGGCGCTCCACGGCGACCGAGGAGGTTCTGGCGGCCGGCGCCGGCGCGCCCGCTGGCGACGGCCCCGTGCGCCAGACTGGGGGGGCTTCCGAGAGCCCCGCCGGGCCACGCGGCCTCGCAGCGGAGGCGGGCGGCGGCGGCGGCAGATCCCCGCGCAGGCTTTCGTCGCCAAACCTGTCGGGCCGGGCGGCCAGGTGCGGCAGCGGTCGCGCGCTGATCACGTCGCCTTCGTAGGGGTCGATAACGAAGCGCCGCGCGCGGCCTGCGGGATCGACGCCAATGGCCACGATATTCGGCCCTTCGAAATCCAGCGGTCCTTCGAGGCGCAGTCCGCGCTCGGCGAGGAGGCCGGCGACCGCACGCCGCGAGGCGAAGGGCGCTCCGGCGCGCCGGCCGGGCGGTGGCCCGTAGCCGCGCGGCGGGCCATAAAAGTCGCGATAGCCGCCATAGGGAGGAGGGCCGCCATAGGGCGGATAGCCAAAGGCCTGCGCGAAGGCTGGCCCTGCGCCCGCGAAACCGCCGAGCGCCGAAACGAGCGCCGCCGTGCGAAGTAATTGCCGAGCGACGCGGCTGATCGTCATTTGTCTCTTCCCTCTGACCCTCCCCGCCCGAATCCGAAGAATTGCAGGGCATTGCGGCGGGCGTGGGGCGAACGCGCGGCGCGCATCCGAGATTTCGCGCGAAATTTCGCGCGAAATCGCCGCGAAGCCCCAAAGGGTCAGGACAGGGGACCCGCTTCGACGCCCGCCTGCCGGGAAGTCCCGCCGAGCGCCGCTCTTCTTTCCTCCATGGAGCGCCGGGCGTGGTCCACCGCCAAGGACACGGCCGCCTGTCCCGTCTCGGTCGAGCCCGTCGCGAGCTTGCCGACGCAAGTCTGGAGGATCGTCTTGAATTCCTGCTGAAGCGCTTCGAGCTGCGAGGGACTGGCGTTCGAGGCTTCGTCGCCAATGGTGAGAAGTCGAAAAATCTTTTCCTGATCGCTATGCAGCTTCCGGTTGCTGACGAGGCCCGAGACTAAGGCGATGGCCGAGCCGATGACGCTCAACGGGATGCCGATGACATAAAGATAGGTTTGGAACGCGTCGAAGAAGCTCTGATCCCCGCTCGCAAGGTAAGCGGCGACGCCGGGATGGATCGGCAATATCGGGTTTTTTTCGTCAGGATCGGGGGCTTCGATTTGGTTCGCCAGAGGCGTCAGCGCCATCAGCTTCGCCTTTGTCTTCAAGATGGACCGGGCCAGCACGCCAGCGACCGCATTGAGCATCGTGTTCGGAACGACGAAGCGATAGCTGACGGCGATCCCTTTGGCGTCGTCGTCGGGGAGCGGCGGGCTGCTTTTGAAGGCGCCTTTCGGAACATCGATTTCTTCGAAACCCGGAAATCTCTTGCTGATTGCGTCGGCTTCATCCAGGTCGAGAACGCTGGGGGTCCCTCTCGTCGCCTTGGCCACCGCCGCGACGACGTCGACGACTTGGCCTGGCCCAATCGGACCGACGGTCAAAGCCGCCGCCGCGCGCTTCTCGCGAAGGGCCACGCCAATTTTAGCCGGGTCCACAAAAATGCGCTTCACCGCCCCTGGCGAGACATTGAAATAGCTCAGGATCAAATCGAGCGCGCGCGAATTCTCGTTTTGAACCGGGCTGGTCGGGATCGCCACCGCTTTTCCTGAGAGTTGTCCGACGCTTTCTATTGGCGAGCCTGGCGGCAGCACGATCGCAAGAACGTCTCGGCGCAGGATCAGCAGCGACTGCCCATTGGTCGGCGGGGAAACATCGCTGCGTACGAGGGCGATGTTGACCTTGCGCTCTTCCAAAGCCTTGGAGCTGGCCGCGAGGTCCGGCACGGTCACCGGCTCGAAGCGGATGCGCGGGTGAGCGGCTTCCGTGTTGGCGATGAAGGCTGAGATAAAGCGTTGCGCCATGCCTCCGCTCGGACCGGTCGTGATCCGGATCGTCGCCCTCGGCGACCAGAGGTAGAGGCCCGCAAGGACGAGGGCGACGACGAGGAAGGCGCCGGCCAAGAGCATCGTCACCATTCGAGGCAGTCGGAAGCCAAGCATGCGAAGGCACCTCTTTATCTCCAAGATGGCCTGGGATCAGAAACCGATGATGTTCGAAAGCGTCGTCCTCGACAAGTCCGTGTATGGGTTCAACACATGTGAGACTGAGCCGGGGCGAGGAAGCGCCACTGAAATGCATAATCGCATCCATGCATTCAATGGCGAGCCGCCGTTGGCTGCGGCGACCGTCTCACATCTGTCCGAACCCGGATGGTCCATGGTGGGCGCGGGCGGGGGCGCGCGGCGCCTTCTCAAGTATGAGAGGACGACGGCTTCTGGACCGAGGGCAATTCGGCGGATGCCAGTGAAATATTTTTTTTCAGGTTTTAGCGGCGAAGCTTCCGTGCTAGTCTCACAGTTATCAGCATCAAATGGACCTCGCGCGGATCGGAGGTCGGCTTCAAAAATTCGTTTAAAACTGGAGGGGTTTCATGAACTTGGCGGATCTCTTTGACCGTGCGCATCGCACCGCATTGTTTAGCGTCGCCGCAGTATCCTTCGGCTTCACGGCTCCCGGCCAGGCCTCCAACCTGCTTGATCCGCCGGTCTTGGCGAGTTCGAACGGCGTCCTCGACATCATGATGATCGCGCAATCATCGGTCGTGACCGGCTTCAGCGCGCCGGGCTTTACGCCGACGGGCTGGGTCTACACGGTCTGCCCGCGCCCCGCTTCGGGGACAAGCTGTCCGGCGGGTTCGGGGACAGTCTCCCCCTATGGAGGGGTAAGGCTCGCCCTGCAGGCGGGTGATCTCCTGAAGATCCGGCTCGTGAACAATCTTCCCGTCGTGACAGAGCCTCTCGAGCGCGCGAATGAAGACCCGCTGCTGCCGCTCAATCCGACGAATTTGCACACGCATGGGCTGATCGTTCCGGCGAGCGCCAATACGGTCGCTCCGCCCGCCATCCCCGTCTATGGCGACTTCGTGTACACCTCCGTTTTCAATCCGGCCAACCCCAACCCTGTGACTTACAATCCCGGCGCCTATCAGGATCAGCACACGCACGGCGACATCGTCACGACTGGCGTCGTCGACTACAGGATCCAGACGACCGCAAACCATCCCTCCGGCGCCTTCTGGTTTCATCCGCACGTGCACGGCATCGCGCTGAACCAGCTCTCGGCGGGACTCTCGGGCATTATTTCGATCGGCCACGCCGGCGACTACGCCTGCACCGACGAGGAGTGCGAAAATCCCGTACCGGAGTCCGCCGTCCGTCACATTATCCTCAAGGATATGGAGGTCCTGCCGGGGAATCAGACAAAGTTCCAAGAGGATCCAGCCTTTTGCGCCAATCAGCCGGCGGGAACGCCGGTCGCCAACGGGCAATGCGCCGGCGATCCCGGCGCCTATTCCGGCGGGGTGTGGTTTTTCACGCTGAATGGCCAGCAATATCCGACGATCCTGCTCGGCTCCGCCAATGGCGAGATCTGGCGCTTCACCAACACATCGGGGAGCGCGAGCTACGATCTACAGCTCGACGACGACACAACCGGCCAGCCTATCCCGTTTCAAATCCTCTCGATCGATGGCGTCTCGGTGAGCTTTCCCCAAGGGGCGACCGCCGGCCAAGTCGCTCAGATTGGCGCAAATCGCTTCAAGGTCGCGAGCTGCGGCTCGCACCTCCGGGGATTCTTCAAATCCAAGCCTGTCTGCGCCACGGACCTCTTCGTGATGCCCGCCACGCGCGTCGAGGTCTTCGTGGCGTACCGCAACGCGGCCGGCGACGTCGTCGAGGCGCCCGGGGGTCAAACCGCGACGTTGAAGACGGTCGGCATCAATACGGGGCCGGGCGGAGACAGCTGGCCGGCAATCAATCTCGGCCATGTTGTTTTCCCGCAAGGAACGCCAAGCATCGGCGACGCGCTGCATCTGCGCGGCGGCCACGCGGCCTATCTGAGCCGGACAGGCGGCATCTTCAACACGCCGGTGCCGGGCGCCAGTCCCGCGCCGTTGCCGCCGGGGTGTCAGGCGCTCGCGCCGGGACACCATCGGAGGCTCTACTTCGCCAACCCGAACGTGCCCGGCGGCCAGGGTCCCGGGAACGATCCGCAGGGCAACGCGATATTCGGCATCGGCTACGAGGAGGTCGATCAGAACGGCGTTACGGCGCCAGGCACTTTCGTTGACGTGACTCAGTTCAATCCCGGCGCACAGGCCGTGACCCCATCCGCCAATCTGGCGCAAATCATTTGTCTGCCGCTCAATCCCGGTCAGTATCCCGTCACCGAGACCTGGGAGCTGATCAATCTTGCAACCGAGTTGCATAATTTTCACATTCATCAGACGAAATACACGTTGATCGACCCGAACGCGGCGTCGGGCAGTCCGCTCTATCTCAACGCCCCGCAGCCGGGCGTAGCGGAGGACACGGCGCCGCTTCCTTTCGCTGTGCCAATCCCCGGAAAAGGCTCGCAGCCGGATCTCAATCCCGCCGCGACGTCCTGCCTGATCTCCGACTATAAGAATGGCTTGTGCACGGCGACGCCGATCTTCGTGCATATTCCCTTCGCACGGCTGGGAACCTTCGTGTTCCACTGCCACATCCTTGAACATGAGGACGGCGGGATGATGCACGCGATCCGGGTGGTCCCGTCTCCGATCTAGGCGGGTAAAGCCCTCGCGCCGCAGGCTCCTGCGGAATCCAAGAGCCTGCGGCTAAGCTTTCTCGAATCTGAGTCGTGAATTCATGCGCATGACAATTTTTTTAGCGCTCCTCGTCGTCTTTTGCGGCCTTGGCGTTTTCCTCGCCTCGCCGACCGCGCGGCCGTCGATCGGGGATCTGCAGCGCGCCTACGACCGCGAGGCGGCCGACGGCGGTAATAAGCACGACAAAGACCTCGTCATCGTCGGCGTCGATTGCGCCGCGAGCGGCGCGACGCGCTACATTTGCCAGGTCGGCTTCAAGCGCAGCGAGGAGAATTCCGATCGAGTCTATCTCGACGCCGCTTTGCTCGAGCGCCAGAGTGAGGGTTGGAAGCTGTTGCGCGGCCTCTGCCGCCGGTTGCTTTGAAGGAACGCCGCACAGCGGATCGCGGCGTTCATGGGGCTCGACGCCACGCCTCTGGAAAGCCTTTTCGGGCGTGGACGGGAGTGCGGATCAGGTGGGGCCTTGCGCCAATTTCAGAGCTTTGGCTGGAAATCAGCTCGACCCTTGCCCGCGTCGTCATACCGGCGCAAAGTGCGCGTCGATCCGGTGATGATTTCGGGGAAGGCGCGCGATGTCCGAGACGATGCACGGCGACAAGCTCGTTGAAGAGGCCAAGATCCAGACCACCCCGGATTTTCGAATCTACGCCAGAAGCGGCCTGATCCCCAACGTCACCTTCTACTTCATCGAGAGCACTGCGCCCGACAATGTCGAGGAGCGCGTGAACGGCGACGATACTCCCCCGGCCGGGCTCACGCTGGTCGACACCGACGCGGCCATCAAGGAAATTGCCCAAACCCTCGCGCCGAAGGGCGAGCCCGAAGCCGAAGCCGATCTGGTCGTCATGGTGCACGGCTTCAACACGCCTCGCAACGCGGCCCGCGACTTTTTCGCCGAGGCGGTCGAAGCGCTTGAGAAGGACCAGGGGGCGATTTTCCCGTTGGGTCGCAGAATCGTCTGCATCGGTTATCGCTGGCCCTCCGAGGCGATGTTCCACAAGGTTCTGGCGAGCAGCCTCTCGGCCATGCCGCTCTTCCCGCGCGGGCTGCTGTTCTTCTCTGTCGCCGTCCTGCTGGCGCGCGCGATCGGCTGGACGCCGGACGTGATGGAGCCTCTCACGCCTGTCGCCCTGGCGCTGTTCGCGGCGATCGTCGTTCTCGCGCTGCTGCGCGCCATCGTTTATTTCCGAGACATCTACCGGGCGACCAACCATGGCGTGCCGGATCTCGTGGAGGTGATCCGCCAGATCGATCTGGAGGTGACGCATCTGGTCGACAGCGACGAATACGCGGAGACTCGATCGAAGCGCAAGCGGATCGCGCTCTCCTTCATTGGTCACAGCATGGGCGGCCTCATCGTCACCAATACGATCCGCGTGCTGTCCGACGTCTTCGATCCGCAGGTCATCACCACGCATCTTTCCGGCGACACGCGCAAGGGATTTGCGAGCGAGTTCGAGCGCCGGTCACGGCGGCGATCTGTCGAAAGAATCGGAGGAAGGGCCGGACGACACGCCGTCGGTCTCGAGCAAGATCGGCCATGTTTTCACCCTGATGCGCTTCCTTTTGGCCTCGCCCGACATTCCGGCCGAGACGCTGCTCGCCGATCGTGCCAATTTTCTCCGCTCGGCCTTGGAGCGATTCAGGGAGGCCTATCTCTTCAGCAGCGAGGGCGACGAGGTGCTTCGCCTGATCTCGACGACGGCGAACTACTTCACTTTCCCGACCGGCAATCGCGTCTATGGCTACCGACTGGGCAACGCCGAAATCCTGTCGAGCGGCTTTGGGGGGATCAGCAGCGGCGGACTGCTGCGGAAGCTGCGGACGGGCGCCGAGAAGCTCAGCGAGCTCGCGGGCGCGACGCGGCGAAGGGGCGTCGCGTCGCTGCGCCGGCGGGTGGATCCAGCGGCCGTCGCGAAGGCTTTCAGCTATTTCGATTGCACCGACTATGTCGACGGGCAGCCGCCGAAGGGCTTGCTCACCAGAGCCCGCAACTTCAAGGCGGAGAACCCCGACGCCGGCATCCCCTATCTCGAGCATCTCAAGCTGCTGTGGCTTTACGCTTGGCCCTTCGTCCCCAAGGAAAAGTACATCAACGTGCACGGCGGCTATTTCCAGGGAGAGGTTTCGCAGAGGCTGATTTATCGTCTGGCTTGCCTTGGTTTCTCGCGCACGGTGAGTGGGACTCCGGCCTATCCCGACCAAACCGCGATGCTGAACGAATGCGCAGAGCACGGGATCAGGGTCATATTGTCGAAGCGCCTCAACTCCGCTGCGTCCACGAAGCCTCGCGAAGCGATGGATACGCCCGAGATGGCGAACGAGCGTGCGAGAGCGAAGGCGCTGCGGGATCTTTACGATGCGGGCGTGACGCCCGAGATGCTTCGCAAACTCCGCGAGAAGCAGGCGCCGCGTGCTCCAGAGGAGCGTCTTGTCACAGACAAGTAGACTGCGATCGGACACGTCAAAGTTCCGCGCCACCACTCAGCTGAAGAGAGATCGAGAACAGCCCCAGCGAAAACGCCGGCTTAAAACAAGCGCAGAGAGGAGCCCAGACTGACGATGGAGAGGCGGCCTCGCCCGCCGTCAGGGGGACGCGGTCCCCGCCGAGCGTCCTCGCGCGCCCTCGTCCCTCGATTGCGAATTATGCTGATCTTGGCCCGCCAAATCGGCCAAAGCCGCGTCATCGATCCGCCGGCCGTCGCAGTCCTCGACCCAGACCTCGCAGCCCGTGGCCTTTTTGTCCTTTTCGATGTCGAGCGCGCGTTTTGCGTTGTCGCAGATGATCGTGTGCTCTGCGCCGCCCAAGTCCTTGGCTTTGACGAAGAGATTCATCGGCGGCATTCCGAGGCTTCGAGACGCTGCCCAGCAAATTAGCGCGCCCTGGCGCGCTTCAAGAGAGGCCATAACAGCCTATGGCGGCAAGCGGCGGCGGGCCGAAGGCGAAAAACGCTTCGCTTGGCCTTCGCCCACGCCCAATTTTTGCCGCTGGTCAGGCTTTAGACAGGGGAGCGGCGAATCCGCCCCAGCTTCGCTTTTTCGTCACGGGATCGCGTCAAAGCCTCATGCAGAGCAGCATTATCAAAATGGGCCTTTTGGCCTCTCTGGCCCTCGCCCTTTCCGGGTGCAACCTCACCGAGCCGGCGTCGACGGTCTCTTCCGAGCCACCCCAGCATCACGCGCTGGCGGAAGGCGGCGCGGTCCTCGACGAGAGCGCCGCGCGCGAAATGATCTCGCTCTATCGCAAGAGCAACGGGCTCACCGAGGTCGCGTGCGATCCGGCGCTGCAGAAGGCGGCGCAGTTTCAGGCGAGGGCCATGGCCGAGGCCGGAAGGCTCGATCACAATGTGAAGGGCTCCTTCCTCAAAAGGATCGCCGCCGCCGGCCGCAAGAAGGGGTATGCGGTCGAGAATGTCTCGGCCGGCTACAAAAGCTTCGAGGCGGCGCTGGCCGGCTGGCGGCGCTCGAAGCTCCACAATGAGAATCTGCTGGAGCCGCATATGCGCCGGATGGGGATCGCCACGGCCTATGCGCCTGACGCGCGCTACAAGGTTTTCTGGGCGCTGATCATGTCGGATTGAGCGGCGCGGGTCAGGGAGCGCCGGCGGGGACCACCGAGAGGGCTGCCCACCGGGCGGCCGAAAGCGCCGGATTTCGTCCCGTCACGGGCTTTCTTGTCACCCCCCCTTAAATCTGGCAAAATTGCCGGAGGCGAGCGGCCCCGCACCGCGTCCGTTCGCCGAGCCGCCACTCTAGCAACGCTCGAGGACGTCGCTCGCCTCCGGAAGGCCCGGAGGGAGCAAGGCTTTCGCGCCTTCGAGCCGTCGCAGCATATACGAAACATGCAAGGATCGAAGCGTCATGCCGCGCACTCCTTTCTCCCCCGCCGATCCGTCGCTCGCGGCGACGCCCGCGCGTGAGGCGCTGGGCCGCGATCCTTTGCTGCCGACCGTCCCAGGGCCTTTACGACCCCGCCAAGGAGCACGACTCCTGCGGCGTCGGCTTCGTGGCTCGGCTCGACAATCAGGCGAGCCATGAGATCGTCGAGATGGGCTTGCAGATATTGCTCAACCTCGACCACCGCGGCGCGGTCGGCGCCGATCCCAAGCTCGGCGACGGCTGCGGCATTCTCGTCCAGATTCCGCACGGCTTCTTCAAGGAGGAGATGCAGAAGCAGGGCGTTACCCTGCCCAAGCCCCAGGACTATGCGATCGGCCAGTTCTTCCTGCCGCGCGACGCCGAAATGCGCAAGAAGGCGCGCGCCATCGTCGAAGTCGCGATGCAAAGCGAAGGCCTCGCGTTGCTCGGCTGGCGCGAGCTGCCGGTCGAACTCGAGCGATCTCGGTGCGGCGGTGCGCGACGTCGAGCCGCATCACGCGCAGCTCTTTGTCGCGCGCGGCGAGGGCATGACAGAAGAGGCGGATTTCGAGCGAAGGCTCTATCTCGCCCGCAAGACCGCCTCGAATGAAATCTACGCGCTCGGCCCTTCGGGGCGCGAGTTCTATTCGGTTTCGCTGTCCTCGCGCACCATCGTCTACAAGGGCATGGTGCTCGTCTCGCAACTGCCGGGCTATTTCCTCGATCTGCAGGACAAGCGCTTCGTCTCGGCGCTGGCGCTCGTGCATCAGCGCTTCGCGACCAACACCTTTCCGTCCTGGCGGCTCGCGCATCCCTATCGCTTCGTGGCGCATAACGGCGAGATCAACACGCTGCGCGGGAATCTGAACTGGATGGCGGCGCGGCAGGCCTCCGTCGCCTCGCCGCTCTTCGGCAATGACATCAGCAAGCTCTGGCCGATTTCCTACGAGGGCCAGTCCGACACCGCCTGCTTCGACAATGCGCTCGAATTCCTCATGCGCGGCGGCTATTCGATGGCGCATGCGGTGATGATGCTGATCCCCGAGGCCTGGGCCGGCAATCCGCTGATGGATGCCGAGCGCAAGGCTTTTTACGAGCACCACGCCGCGCTGATGGAGCCCTGGGACGGGCCGGCGGCCATGGCCTTCACCGACGGCCGGCAGATCGGCGCGACGCTCGATCGCAACGGCCTGCGTCCGGCGCGCTATCTCGTCACAGACGACGGACTCGTCGTGATGGCCTCCGAGATGGGCGTGCTGCCCATTCCGCAGGAGAAGATCGTCGCGAAGTGGCGCTTGCAGCCGGGCAAGATGCTGCTCGTCGATCTGGAGCAGCACCGCATCGTCTCCGACGACGAGATCAAGAAGGCGCTCGCGCAATCGCATCCCTATCAGGAATGGCTCGCGCGCACGCAGATCCAGCTCGAGGATCTAAAGCCCGTCTCTGCCGGCGTCGCGCAGCGCGCCGACGTGACTCTGCTCGATCGTCAGCAGGCTTTCGGCTATACGCAGGAAGACCTCGACCTTCTCATCTATCCAATGGCCGTGACCGGCCAGGAGGCGGTGGGGTCGATGGGAACCGACACGCCGATCTCGGCGCTCTCGGATCGCGACAAGCTGCTCTACACTTACTTCAAGCAGAACTTCGCGCAGGTGACCAATCCGCCGATCGATCCGATCCGCGAGGAATTGGTCATGAGCCTCGTCTCCTTCATCGGCCCGCGCCCCAACATCCTCGATCACGAGGGCTCGGCCAAGAAGAAGCGCCTCGAGGTGCGCCAGCCGATTCTGACCTCGGGTGATTTGGAGAAGATCCGCGCGATCGGCTCCTTCGAGGACAGTTTCGACACGAAGACGCTCGACATCACCTATGACGCCAGGAACGGCGCAGAGGGGCTAGAGGACGCGCTGACGCGGCTCTGCAGCCGCGCCGAGGAGGCGGTGACCTCCGGATACAACATCATCGTCCTCTCCGACCGGCGCGTCGGGCCGGACCGCGCGCCGATTCCGGCGCTGCTCGCCACCGCCGCCGTGCATCATCATCTGATCCGCAAGGGGCTGCGCACCTCGGTCGGACTCGTGGTTGAGACGGGCGAGGCGCGCGAGGTGCATCATTTCGCCTGTCTTGCGGGCTATGGCGCCGAGGCGATCAACCCTTATCTCGCCTTCGAGACTCTCGCGGAGCAGGCAAAGCATCTGCCCGGCGGCGTCGACGCGGAGACGGCGATCAAGCGCTACATCAAGGCGATCGACAAAGGCCTGTTGAAGGTCATGTCCAAGATGGGCATCTCGACCTATCAATCCTATTGCGGCGCGCAGATTTTCGACGCCGTCGGCCTCGCGCAGAGCTTCGTCGACCAGTATTTCACCGGCACGACGACCCGCGTCGACGGCGTCGGGCTCGCCGAGATTGCGCAAGAAACCGTTCGCCGCCATCGCCTGGCCTTCGGCAACGCGCCGGTCTATCGGGACGCGCTGGATGTCGGCGGCGACTACGCCTACCGCATCCGCGGCGAGGCGCATAGCTGGACGCCACAAACCATCTCGCTGCTTCAGCACGCCGCGCGCGGCAATGCGCGCGAGCAATATCGCGCCTTCGCGGAGATCCTCAACGCGCAGAGCGCGTCGCTGCTCAATCTGCGCGGGCTGTTCCGGATCAAGGACGCGGAAGAGGACGGCCGCAAGCCCATCCCGCTCGACGAGGTCGAGCCGGCTGTCGAGATCGTCAAGCGCTTTTCGACCGGCGCCATGTCCTTCGGCTCGATCTCGCGCGAGGCGCATACGACGCTCGCGATAGCGATGAACCGGATCGGCGGCAAGTCGAACACGGGCGAGGGCGGCGAGGAGCCGGATCGCTTCAAGCCGGAGCCGAACGGCGACAGCAAGCGCAGCGCGATCAAGCAGGTCGCCTCGGGCCGGTTTGGCGTGACGACCGAATATCTCGTCAACGCCGACATGATCCAGATCAAGATGGCGCAGGGCGCGAAGCCCGGCGAAGGCGGGCAGTTGCCGGGTGACAAGGTCGACGCGGTGATCGCCAAGGTGCGCCATTCGACGCCGGGCGTCGGCCTCATCTCGCCGCCGCCGCACCACGACATTTATTCGATCGAGGATCTGGCGCAGCTGATCTTCGATTTGAAGAACGCCAATCCGCAGGCGGACGTCTCGGTGAAGCTCGTCTCCGAGGTCGGCGTCGGCACGGTCGCCGCCGGCGTCTCCAAGGGCAGGGCGGATCATGTGACGATCTCGGGCTTTGAAGGCGGCACCGGCGCTTCGCCCTTAACCTCGATCAAGCACGCCGGCAGCCCCTGGGAGATCGGCCTCGCCGAGACGCATCAGACGCTGGTGCTCAACGGTCTGCGCGCGCGCATCGCCGTCCAGGTCGACGGGGGGTTGCGCACGGGACGCGATGTCGTCGTCGGCGCGCTGCTCGGCGCCGACGAGTTCGGCTTCGCCACGGCGCCGCTGATCGCCGCCGGCTGCATCATGATGCGCAAGTGTCATCTCAACACCTGCCCGGTCGGCGTCGCGACGCAGGACCCGGTGCTGCGCAAGCGCTTCGTCGGCGCGCCCGAGCATGTCATCAACTACTTCTTCTTCGTCGCCGAGGAAGCGCGCGAGCTGATGGCCAGGATGGGCTATCGCACCTTCGACGAGCTCATCGGCCAGACGCAGATGCTCGACAAGTCCGAGGCCTTCGCGCATTGGAAGGCGAAGGGGCTCGACTTCGCGCGGCTCTTCCACAAGCCGCCCGGAGAGGGCGGGGCGATCCGCCACAGCAAGAAGCAGGACCACGGGCTCGACAAGGTTTTGGATCGGACGCTGATCGAGAAGGCGCGCGCCGGGATCGACCGCGGCGCGAAAGTCGAGATCGCGCTGCCCATCAAGAACATCGACCGCGCCACCGGCGCGATGCTCTCGGGCGAGATCGCCAAGATCTATGGTCACGCCGGCCTGCCCGAGGACACGATCGACATCCGCCTCGCCGGCACCGCGGGCCAAAGCTTTGGCGCTTTTCTCGCGCGCGGCGTGACGCTGCGGCTCGAAGGCGAGGCCAACGACTATGTCGGCAAGGGGCTCTCGGGCGGCAAGATCGTCGTCTATCCGCCGCGCGTCGCGACGAAGATCACGCCGGAGAAGTCGATCATCGTCGGCAACACCGTGCTCTATGGGGCGATCGCGGGCGAATGCTATTTCCGCGGCGTCGCCGGCGAGCGCTTCGCCGTGCGCAATTCGGGCGCGATCGCAGTCGTCGAAGGCGTCGGCGACCACGGATGCGAATATATGACCGGCGGAGTCGTCGTCGTGCTCGGACCGACGGGACGTAATTTCGCCGCCGGCATGTCGGGCGGCATCGCCTATGTCTTCGACGAGGACGGGACGTTCGAGACGCGCTGCAATCTCGCGATGGTGGAGCTCGAGCCCCTGAAGGAGGAAGAGGCCGCGATGTCCGAGACCTTCCACCAAAGCGGCGATCTCGAAGGCCACGGCCGCGTCGACGTGATGAGCGACATGACGCGCTTCGACTCCGAGCGGCTGCGCCAGCTCCTCGTCAATCACGCCCGTTACACGGAGTCGGCGCGGGCGCGCGAGATCCTCGAGAACTGGGAGACGATGCGCCCCTTGTTCAGAAAGATCATGCCGGTCGAATATCGGCGCGCGCTGAACGAGCTGATGGCCAAGGGCAAGCCGCAGCGGCTGAGGGCTGCGGGAGAGTAGGGTGGGTTTGGGCAGTCGGGAGTAGGCAGTCGCCTATCGAGGAGCGATTGCCCACGGCCTACTGCCGGCGCAGCGCTTTCGATCGCCGAGCGGAGAGGCGGCTATGAAGGCTTCTTACGATCGAAAGTCCGATGCACTTTACCTGCAGCTGTCGGCCGCGGAAACCGTGGAGTCGGAAGAGGTGAGGCCTGGCGTTGTCTTCGACTTCGACCGCGACGGCCATATCGTCGCGATCGAAATCCTCGACGCAGCGAGCCAGCTCCCGGGGGACGCCTTACAGGAAGCTGCAGCCGAGTGAGGCGATAATCCCGCGCGCCCCCTCTCATCAAGACACAAACGGATCAATCACGCGCACCCCGGTCCACGCCACGTCGGCTATATTGCGCGTCACCAGCGTCAGAGCGTGAACCTGCGCGGTGGCCGCGAGCAGCCCGTCGATCAGCGGCAGCGGGTGAGGGACGCTGAGGCGCGCCCAGGCTTCGGCGATGGGCTCGTCGATGGGCAGCACGCGATTTCCCAGCCGCATCCGCATTTGCGCGAACCAGCGGTCGAGCGCTTCGGCTTGGCTCTTATCGTGGCGGCGCTTGAGCTCGATGCCGCGGCGGATTTCCGCAAGGACGATCACGCTCGTGCCGATTTCTTGCACAGGCGTTTGCGCGACCCATTTCGCGACGTTCAGATGCGCCCTGTCGCGCTTGCGAATCTCAGAAATGACGTTCGTGTCGAGCAGGAATTTCAAAACCCGCTCTCGCGCCAATTCTGTTCGCGCGGCTGGTCGAAGACGCCGGCGAAGGTCTCGTCCCCAAGATCGGAGCCGAACACGTCGAAGGCCGTCCTTACCCGAGGATCGGTCAGCGCCTGTTGCAGCGTGGCGCGAAGCGTTTGCGCCCGCTCCGAGCCTGTGCGAAGCGCCTCCGCGAACTCGCGGATGAGGCCCGCGTCGCTTCGGAGCGCTTGAACCTCGACGCGGACAAGCCCCCGCGCGGCGGCGCGGCGGCGATGCGCGGCCGAGGCCTTTTTCTGGGATGCGGTCACATAAAACGCTCCTGCCGGCGATTTCACCCGGTTATATCGCCGGGGATTGCCGCCGTCGAGTGAGACCGGACCTTCGCGCCCCGAAAACCATTGCTTTTGTGGGCGGCCCATAGTAGCAAGCGTCCTCAAATCCCCCAAACCCCGCAAAGGAGCCGGCCCCATGGCCCGCGTCACTGTCGAGGATTGCGTCGACAAGATCGACAACCGTTTCGACCTAGTTCTGCTCGCCGCGCATCGCGCCCGCCTCATCTCCTCCGGCCAGCCGATCCTCGTCGACCGCGACAAGGACAAGAATCCGGTCGTCGCCTTGCGCGAGATCGCCGAGACGGCGCTCGCGCCCAAGGACCTCGAGGAGGACTTCATCCACTCGCTGCAGCGTCACGTCGAGGTGGACGAGCCCGAGACCGAGCTCGTGCCGGTCCTCTCGGCGGTCGAGGGCGTCGACGCCCCGGCCGAGGCCGAGTTCGATCGGATGACCGAAGAGGACCTGCTGCGCGGGCTCGAGGGACTCGTTCCTCCCGCGGAGATCGAGGACGACGCGGAGTAAGCCGGGCAGGGGCCGGGCGGCGCGCTCGCTCCCTCTTCCCGCGCGGGCAGAGCATGCCGGGGACGCTCTTACCCGTCTCGCAGCCGCTCCCGTCAATAAAATCATTCGATTCGCGCGCTTCGGCTTGGCCGGGCGTTCGCCGTCACGCTAACATTGCGCGTCGGGCGGCGCCGCGCGCCGCATTCAAGGCGAGAAGTCCGGTCGAACGCACATGATGCGTCAATATGAGCTCGTCGAACGGGTTCGCAAATATAACCCCAACGTCGACGAGGACCTCCTCAATCGCGCCTATGTCTATGCGATGCGGGCGCATGGCGCGCAAAAGCGCGCCTCGGGCGATCCCTATTTCTCGCATCCGCTCGAGGTCGCCGCGATCCTGACCGATTTGAAGCTGGACGACGCGACAATCGTCGCCGCGGTGCTGCATGACACGATCGAGGACACGGATGCGACGCGCGAGGAGATCGAGCGCCTTTTCGGGCCGCAGATCGGCCGTCTCGTCGACGGTCTCACGAAGATCGACAAGCTCGACCTCGTCTCCAAGCAGGCCCGCCAGGGCGAGAATTTCCGCAAGCTCCTGCTGGCGGTCGCCGAGGACGTGCGCGTGCTGCTCGTCAAGCTCGCCGACCGGCTGCACAACATGCGCACCTTGCATTTCGTGCCGCCGGAGAAGCGCGCGCGCATCGCGCAGGAGACGCTCGACATTTACGCGCCTCTCGCCGGCCGCATCGGCATGCAGCGGCTGCGCGAGGAGCTCGAGAGCCTGGCCTTCCGGCACCTTATGCCGGAGGCTTATCTTGCGATCGAGACGCGGCTCGAGGAGCTGCGCGCGAAGAATGGCCGCATCATCCGTCGCGTCGAGCAGGAGCTCAAGGAGGAGTTCGCCAAGCGGGGCATGGAGGCGGCCGTCACGGGACGCCAGAAGACGCCCTATTCGGTCTGGCGCAAGATGGAGCGCAAATCGATTTCCTTCGAGCAGCTCTCCGACATCTTCGGCTTCCGCATCGTCGTTGGAAATGTCGAGGAGTGCTATGCGGCGCTCGGCGTCGTCCACACCAAATGGCCGACAGTGCCCGGGCGGTTCAAAGACTATATCTCGACGCCCAAGCAGAACGACTATCGCTCGGTCCATACGACCGTCGTGGGTCCCGGACATCAGCGAGTTCGAGCTGCAGATCCGCACCGCGGAGATGCATGAGATCGCCCGTTACGGCATCGCCGCCCATGCGCTCTACAAGGACCTGAGCGGCGCCGAGGGGCGCGTGGATCTTGCGCAGGAAAGCGGGGCCTATCGCTGGCTCCAGGAGACGATGGAGCTTCTCGCGCATGGCGACAGTCCCGAGGAGTTCCTCGAGCATACGCGTCTCGAGCTCTTTCGCGATCAGGTCTTCTGCTTCACGCCCAAGGGGCAGCTGATCGCGTTGCCGCGCGGCGCAACGCCGATCGACTTCGCCTATGCGGTGCACACGCGGCTCGGTGACAGCGCCGTGGGCGCGAAGATCAACGGCCGCGTCGCGCCCGTGCTCTCCGAGCTGCAGAACGGCGACGAGGTGGAGATCTTGCGCAGCGCCGATCACACGCCGCCGGCCGCCTGGGAGGCGGCGGTCGCGACCGGCAAGGCGCGCGCGGCGATAAGGCGCGCGACGCGCGAGGCCGTGCGCCGGCAATATTCGGGGCTCGGGCGCCAGATCGTCGAGCGCGCCTTCGAGCGGGCCAGCCGCCCCTTCAGCCTCGATCGGCTGAAAAGCGTGCTGCCGCGCCTCGCCCGCGGCAGCGTCGAGGATGTGCTCGCGGCGGTCGGGCGCGGCGAAATCTATTCGGGCGACGTGGTCAAGGCGCTCTATCCCGACTTCACCGAGGATCGAAAGTCGGCGGCGAAAGGGCCTGGAAAGACTGGCTGGCTCGACGCCCGGGACGCCGCGAGCCTCAAGTTCCAGTCGCCGGGCGCGAGCGAGAAGGAAGCGGACTCGGCGATCCCGATCCGCGGCCTGCATGGCGGCACGCCGGTGCGGTTCGCCGAGGGCGGCGGCGCTGTGCCGGGGGACCGCATCGTCGGCATTCTGACGCCTGGCGAAGGCGTCACGATCTACCCGATTCAGTCGCCCTCGCTCACCCGTTACGACGACCAGCCTGAACTCTGGCTCGACGTGCGCTGGGACGTGGACCCGGCTTCCGGGGCGCTCTTCCCGGCCCGCGTCGTCGCCACCGCCGCAAACGAGCCCGGCGCGCTCGGCGCGCTCGCGACGCTGATCGGCGAAACGGGCGCCAACATCGACAACATCGCCTTCACCGCGCATTCGCCGGATTTTCGCGAGATGACCTTCGATCTCGAGGTCTCGGACCTGAAGCATCTGAGCGGGATCATGACGCGGCTCAGAACGAGCCCGCTGGTGAGCAAGGTCGAGCGCGTGGTGGGGTAGGACTCCGGGAGCGCTCGCTGGAATTTTCGTTCAGCTGCGGGACGGCGCGATTATGGCGTCGCGGAGCAGACTATTCCTCGCCGCGTCCGGCGGCGAGCGCCGCATATTTCACCTGCGCGAAAACGCTCTGACCTTCGGCGAGGCCAAGCTCTTTTGCCGACTTTCGGCTCATGCGCGACAAGAGCCTCGCGCCGTCGCGCTTCTCGCCAAGCGCGACGACAACCAGCGTCTCATAGGGGTCCAGCGGCTTCACCGCCACGACGTGCGCAGGCAGCACGTTGAGTATCGAGCTGCGGCCCGGATTCTCGCGCGCAAGGCTCACGTCGCTGGCGAGAATGCGAATGCGCCGGTTCTCGCCGATCTCGGCGGGCGGCGACGGCGCGATCAGCGTGCCGCCGGGAAGCGAAATATTGAGCAATCCGTAATGCGGATCGAAGGACGCGACAGAGCCTTTGAGGCTCACCGCCGCCTCTCGCGACGCAGCCAATGGCGAATCGGGATTGCTCTGCAAATCGGCGAGCGCGCCCGCCATGACGACATGCCCCTTCTCGATGAGCACCACTTGATCGGCGAGCCTCTCGACCTCGGTCATGTCATGCGTGATGTAGACGATGGGCACGGCGAAATGGTCGCGCAGCTTCTCGATGAAGGGCAGAATCTCGTTCTTGGTCTTGCGGTCGAGCGCCGAGAGCGGCTCGTCCATCAGCAAGAGCTT
Organism: uncultured Alphaproteobacteria bacterium; assembly: GCA_963829075.1. Classification (GTDB taxonomy): domain Bacteria; phylum Pseudomonadota; class Alphaproteobacteria; order Rhizobiales; family Beijerinckiaceae; genus Methylocystis. Next base: position 38,474 of record CAWHHH010000015.1, read on the forward strand.
GGGCTGCGTCATCAGCGCCCGGCCGATTCCGACGCGCTGGCGCTCTCCGCCCGAGAGATTGGTCGGCGAGCGTTCCAGCAGATGCCGCAGGCCGAGAAGATCGACCACCTCGTCGAAGTCGATCTGCGGCCGGTCCTTCGGCTTTCTCTTGGGCGCGCCGAAGAGCAGATTCTTGCGCACCGAGAGATGGGGAAACAGGCTCGCTTCCTGGAACACATAGCCCAGCGGTCGCTTATGCGTCGGCAGAAAGGCTCCATCCCGGTCCTGCCAGATGTCGCCGTCGATGCTGCAATAGCCGTCCTTGACGCGGATGAGGCCGGCCATGCATCGGATGACCGTGGTCTTGCCGCAGCCGGAGGGGCCGAACAGGGCCGTGACGCCTTTAGCGGGCGCCGCGAAGGCCGTATCGAGCGTGAAGCCGCCGAGCACATTGCGGAATTCGGCGCGGATCGTGTGGCCGGCGTTCATCCGCGCATCCTTGAGAAGCGTTTCTCAATCAGGATCATCGACAGGATCACCACGAAAGCGAAGGCCACCATGCCGCCGGCGAGAATATTGGCCTCGTCCCACTGCATCGCCTCGACATAGTCGTAGATCGCGGTGGACATCACGCGCGTGCGCCCGGGTATGTTGCCGCCGATCATCAGCACCACGCCGAAATTGCCGACGGTGTGCGAGAAGCCGAGCACCGCGCCGGAGAGAATGCCGGGGCTCGCGAGCGGCAGCGCGACGCGCCAAAAGGCCTGCCAGGGAGAGGCGCGCAGCGTCGCCGCCGCTTCGAGCGGGCGGTCGCCGACCGCCTCGAAGGCGTTGCGGATTGGCTGAAGGACGGTCGGCAGCGAAGCGACGATGCAGCCGAAGACGAGACCCGTGAAGGTGAAAGCGAGCGTGCGGTCGCCCCAAAGATTGGCGATCCTGCCACCCGGGCCGCTCGGTCCGAGCGTGATGAGAATATAAAAGCCCAGCACGGTCGCCGGCAGCACCATCGGCAGGGAAACGATGGTGGCGACAATCTCCTTCCACTTCGCCTTGGAGCGCGCGAGCCACCAGGCGAGCGGAGTCGCGAGCATGAGCACGGTCAGCGTCGTGATCGAGGCGAGTTGGAGAGTGAGCTTAACCGGCGGCCAGAGATGCAGGAGGGTCTCCATCCCGCGTCACTCCGTGAGGCAGCCGACGCACTCCAGAGCGTAACCGAAGCGCTCGATGACCGCGTGGGCCTCTGGTCCCTTGAGAAAGGCGATAAAGGCCTTCGACGCTTCGTCGTTTGCGCCGTTCTTCAGCAGCACGGCGTCCTGCCGGATCGGCGTGTGAAGCTTTTCCGGGACGAGCCAGCGCGTCCCTTCCTTTGTGCCGTAAAGATGCGAGAGAGCCACGAAGCCGAGCTCGGCGTTGCGCGTATCGACGAACTGGAACGCCTGGGCGATGCTGGAGCCTTGCACGATCTTCGGCTGCAGCGCGTCGTAGACGCCGAGGGCCCTCAAAGTCTCGACGGCGGCGGCGCCATAGGGCGCAGAGGTGGGATTGGCGATCGAGATTTTTTGAAATTTGCCAGCCTTCAGCACGGCTTCGCCCTTGGTCGCGTCGATGACCCGGCTCCAGAGAACCAGCTTGCCGATCGCATAGGTGAAGCGGCTTCCGGGGACGGCGAAACCCTGCTCCTCGGCCATGCGCGGACGCTCCTCGTCCGCCGACAGAAACACCTCGAAAGGCGCGCCATGGGTAATCTGCGAGAAGAAGTTCCCCGAGGCGCCCGAGATCAGAATCGCTTCATGGCCGGTGTTCTTCCGGAACAGCGTCGCGATCTCGCGCGCCGGCTCCATGAAATTCGCGGCGACGGCGACATGGGTTTGGCCCGCGTCGGCGCGCGTCGCCGCCAAGGACAGCAGCATGCAAAAAACAGCTACCAGCGCGCGAATCCTCATTGGCTCTCCCCCAGCGCCGACGTCGAACAACATCCAATTGCGCGCGCTAGCCTAAGCCTTTACAGAACGAGATCAAGTCTCGCGGCGCTGTTTGACTGCGGAAATTTCAATCTCAGGGATGATTTATATAGCGGTTGCAGCCCCGCTTGGATGACGTCCGCGAAGCTCGTGCGGTCGCTTGCGTGCCCGCGGCGCGGAGCCTTAAGAATGCGCGCCCGGATGCCCGTCACATTCAGGAGACGCCAATGCCCCCGCTGCGCCTCGGCGTGAACGTCGACCATGTCGCGACCCTGCGCAATGCGCGCGGCGGCCCGCGGCCCGAGCCGCTGCGCGCGGCGCTGCTCGCGATTCGAGCCGGCGCGGACGGGATCACCGCGCATCTGCGCGAGGATCGCCGCCACATCCAGGACGCCGACATGGAGCGGCTCAAGGCAGAGATCACGAAGCCGCTGAATTTCGAGATGGCGGCGACCGAGCAGATGCTCGACATCGCGCTGCGCATAAAGCCGCACGCGGTCTGCCTCGTGCCGGAGAAGCGCACCGAGCGCACGACGGAGGGCGGGCTCGACGTCGTCGCCGCGCATGACTATCTCGTCCCCTTCGTGGCGGAGCTTTCGCGCGCCGGCGTCAGAGTTTCGCTGTTCATCGAGCCTTCGCCTGAGGCGATCGACGCCGCGGCCTCGATCAAGGCTCCGGTCGTCGAATTGCACACCGGCGCCTGGTGCCATGCGCTCGAGGTCCACGACGCGGCGCTGGCCGAGCGCGAGTTCGAGCGCCTCGAGCGCGGCGCGGCCCGGGCGGCCGAGCGCGGGCTCGAGGTCCACGCCGGCCACGGGCTGGATTACGAGACCGCCCGGCGCATCTCGACTTTGCCGCAGGTCGTGGAGCTGAACATCGGCCATTTTCTGATCGGCGAAGCGGTCTTCGTCGGGCTCGCCGAGGCGATCCGGCTCATGCGGGCGGCGATGGACGCCGGCCGGGCGGAGGTCGCGTGATCATCGGCTTCGGCGCGGACCTCTGCGACATGCGCCGCATCGCCGAGGCGCTGGAGCGCCATGGCGAGCGCTTCGTCAAAAGGCTCTTCACCGAGCGAGAGCGCGTCCGCTGCGAGGCGAAGCCGTCGCGCGCCGCCTGCTATGCGAAGCGCTTCGCCGCCAAGGAGGCCTGCGCCAAGGCGCTGGGACTCGGGATCGGCGCGAGGGTCGGCTGGCGCGACATGACGGTCGTCAATCTCGACACAGGCCAGCCGACGCTGGAGCTCTCCGGGGGCGCCCTGGACCGCCTTGCCGAGCTCACGCCGGCGGGCATGACGGCCCGGCTGCATCTGACCCTTTCCGACGAGGAGCCTTATGCTCAAGCGATAGTTCTCATCGAAGCGGCCCCGTGATAGAGGTCTCGCCGGATCGGCCGCCGGCCGTCGCCACGAGGAGTAATTCCCCCTTGAGCAAGAATGTTCCGGTCGCCAAGCCCGAAAAAGAAGAAGGGTGGATCGCGGGGCTCGTCGAGCTCGTCGTCGTCGTTATTCAGGCGCTCGCGATCGCGCTCGTCATTCGAACGCTGCTGTTCCAGCCCTTCAACATTCCCTCCGGCTCGATGATCCCGACGCTTCTCGTCGGCGATTATGTCGTCGTCTCGAAATATGCCTACGGCTATTCGAAATACTCCATCATTTTCAGTCCAAACCTGTTTTCCGGCCGCATTCTCGGCGCCGAGCCGAAGCGCGGCGACGTCGTCGTGTTCAAGCTGCCGCGCGACAACGACACGGATTACATCAAGCGCGTGATCGGACTTCCCGGAGACCGCATCCAGATGATCGACGGGCGTCTCTACATCAATAACGTGGTCGTGCCGCGCGTGCCGATCGCCCCCGCCCGCGTCGAAGGCCGCGACGGACGAATGACGGAGGTCCCGACCTATAGGGAGACCCTGCCCGGCGGCGTCGAGCACACGATCATCGAGATCGAGGGCGACCGCGGCGTCAACGACAACACCGAGCTCTTCGTCGTTCCGCCCGGCCATTTCTTCATGATGGGCGACAATCGCGACAATTCGACCAATTCCCGCGTGCCGAAGGCCATGGGGGGCGTCGGCTACGTTCCCTTCGAGAATCTCGTCGGCCGCGCCGAGCGCATCTTCTTCTCGCTCGACATCAAGGAGAACGAGTCGGCGCTCGCCTTCTGGCGCTGGCCCTTCGAGGGCCGCTGGAGCCGCGTCTTGAAGGTCGCGCATTGAATCGGCGATGTCGGGGATGAGTCGGGAGGCGGATTGCGATGTCGCCGCGCTCGAGAGAAGCATCGGGCATGTTTTCGCCGACAGGAGCCTCTTGGCGCAGGCGCTGACGCATGCGAGCGCCGCGACCGCGCGCTCGGGCTCCTACGAGCGGCTGGAGTTTCTGGGCGACCGCGTGCTCGGTCTCGGCGTCGCGCATATGCTGATGGAGGCCTATGCCGGCGAGAGCGAAGGACCGCTGTCGCACAGGCTCGCGGCGCTCGTGCGCAAGGAGACCTGCGCCGAGGTCGCGCGTGAATGGGGCGTCGGGTCCTTCATTCGCATGGGGGAGGGCGAGGCCCAGAGCGGCGGGCGCGACAAGACGGCGATCCTCGGCGACGTCTGCGAGGCCATCATCGGCGCGGTGTTCCTCGACGCCGGCGCCGCGGCCGCAGAGGCGCTCGTCCGGCGCGCCTTCGAGCCCCGCATGCTCGCCTCGAACCGCCGGCTCCGCGATTCCAAGACCGTGCTGCAGGAATGGGCGCAGGGCCGCAAGCTCCCCGCGCCGAAATACCGGCTCGCCGGCCGAAGCGGCCCCGATCACGCGCCGCGCTTCGAGATCCGCGCCGAGGTCGAAGGTTTCGAAGAGGCGTGCGGCGCGGGACCTTCGAAGCGCGCGGCCGAGCAGGCGGCGGCGCAGTCCTTCCTGCAGCGCGAGGGCATCGAGACGGAGGGCGCGGAGCCATCGTGAGCGAAACGGACGCCCCTTCGACGTATTGCGGCTTTGCGGCGCTGGTCGGCGCCCCGAACGCCGGCAAGTCGACCCTCGTCAACGCGCTCGTCGGCGCGAAGGTCTCGATCGTCTCGCGAAAGGCCCAGACAACGCGCGCGCAAGTGCGCGGCGTGATGATCGAGGGCCGAACCCAGATCGCGCTCGTCGATACGCCCGGCATTTTCGCGCCCAAGCGTCGGCTCGACCGCGCGATGGTCGCGAGCGCGCTTTCCGGCGCCAAGGACGCCGATCTCAATCTGCTCATCGTTGATGCGCGCAAGGGCGCGGACGACGAGGTTTTGGCGTTGATCAAGCAACTGGCCCAGAGCGCCGCGCCGAAGTGGCTCGTCTTGAACAAGATCGACGTCGTGCCGCGCGAGCGCCTGCTTTCTCTCGCCAAGGAGCTCAACGAGGCGCAAAAATTCGAAGAGACTTTCATGATCTCGGCGCAAACGGGCGACGGCCTCGATCGGCTGCGCGGGAGGCTCGCGCAGGCGATGCCCGTTTCGCCCTGGCTCTATCCGGAGGATCAGCTCTCGGATGCGCCGCTGCGGATTCTTGCCGCCGAGATCACGCGCGAAAAGCTCTTCGAGCGCTTGCACGACGAATTGCCTTATGAATCGACGGTCGAGACAACCTCGTGGACCCATCAGAAGGACGGCTCGGCACGGGTCGAGCAGACGATCTATGTCGCGCGCGAGGGCCAGAAGAAAATCGCGATCGGCGAAGGCGGCCGCACGATCAAGGCGATCGGCCAGGCCGCCCGCGCCGAGATTTCTGAGGCCGCCGACCAGAAGATCCACCTCTTCCTCTTCGTGAAGGTGAGGGAGAATTGGGCGGACGACCCCGAGCGTTATCGCGAGATGGGGCTCGACTTTCCCAAGGGAGGGTAGGGGGTCGGTCCACGCCCAGCCCCGACTAAACAACCCCCCGGAAGCGAGACCCCCTGTAGCGGGTCGCTCAACGTGAGGACGGCTGAGGATGTCGCCATGTGTTCGAGCTGCTTTGGCGGTCGTTGTTCTCGGCTGTTCCCCGGCGTGCTCGACGGAAGCGCCGCACGAACATGCCAAAGACGTTTTGGCGGCCCACCTTCGCATTCAAGGGTATCCGTGCGCCAAGCCACAAAGCGCTGCGCGGCTGCCGCGCCTTTCGAGACCGGGAGAGGCTGCTTGGCTGGTCAAATGCACGAATGCGACTTACCGCCTGCGTCTCATCCCCGACATGGCTGCGAAAGTCGAACGACTCGGAAGGCGGCAATAATCTCTCGGTCACGGAGTCGAACGCCCTCTCAGCGCGTCATTTTGCCGCTTTGTCACCTTCCGGCGACGTCTGCGAAGCTCCGGCCTAGGGGACGAATTTCGGCGGTGACGCTTGAGATCCTGCTCCTTACAGGTGGTGAGCCGGCGCGCGAAGGAGACGGATCGGTGGAAATGCCGACTCTGGGCCTAACCAGGCGGCCTTGTCGGCACCCTGAAATATACGTCATAGTAAAAACTATTTTAAAAGGTTACGCTTGTTCGCGACAGAGAACGCTCCACCCGCTCACGGCGCGCGAGCGTGACGAAAGGTCACGCAGGACGGGGAACGAAGCAGACTGCGGGAAAGCACATTAGAAGTTGCTTCAATCGCTTGAGATCGTCGAAGGACGTAGCCGATGGTCACGCAAATTGATCCCTCTAAACAGATTTCAAACCGGCTCTTGGCAGAGCAACTGACGGCAGTAATGCGTAATTTCCCGGCCAGCATGCTTGCTAGCTTCTGCAATACGCTTGTTTTTGTCCTTTCAAGCATGAAAACACAAGCATTTTTTGCTGCGCTTACCTGGGCTATTACCATCTGGTCTATCTTAAGCCTGATGGTTCTGCGTCAGTGGCGACGGCGCTCAGCTCCGAAGAGAGGCGCTTCTAACAGCCGGCGCGGCATCCAACACCTTCTTTTCTATGCGCTGACGCTCGGTCTCGCTTGGGCTGCGCTGCCTTTGCTCTTTTTTGCCGACGCGAGCGTCGGCGGTAAGCTACTCATCTCCTGCCTCACTTCGGGGATGCTGGGCGGCGGTGTCTTCGTGTTAGCGAGCGTGCCTGCCGCCGCGATAGCCTTTTCGGGTCCGATCGCGATTGGAGCGCTCTTCGCGCTGCTTCGTGTTGGCGACACTCAACACACGTTGATGGCGGTCGTCCTAACCGCTTATTCAGCCCTACTCTTTTTCGGCGCTTTCAACTACGAAAAGGAGTTGAAAAATTTGGTTGCGACGCAAATTGCAAGCGAGCAAAAGGCGAGCGTGAGCGCTCGGAACCTAGGTAATATGGCCGATACGGCGACAGCACTGGCTCACGAAATAAGCCAACCTCTGTCCGCAGCGACAGCCTACGTCCAGACTGCGGAGCGACTGTCGCGCATCCCTCCGGATGAGCGGTCGCTTTCAATCGAGCTACCGTTACGGGACGCGATGACGCAACTGGAGAACGTGCGCCAGATGATTTTGCATTTGCGGAATTCAATTGAAGGCCGAGCAATCGAGAAGGAGTTGTTGCACTTGCACAAGGTGATCCACGACGTGATCGAGACGAGTCGTCAAAGGCAAGAACAGACAAACGTCCGGATTGAAGCCAGCCTCATGGCGAAGAACGATGTTGTCGTAGCGAACGCCGTGCAGATGCGACAGCTCTTCACGAATCTGATCGCCAACGCATTCGACGCTATGGAAAACTCCACTGAACGCAGGCTCTCGATCTCCTCCAGCGCTGTCGACGAAAACGCGATCAGAGTCGACGTCGCCAACTCAGGCGCGGGCATCTCTCCTGCGATCAAAACCAGACTGTTTGAACCTTTGATCACGACAAAAGCCCAGGGACTCGGCGTCGGGCTCTCGATCATTCATTCGATTGTCAGGGAACACCAAGGGCAAATTTGGACAGAACCAAACCCTGGCGGCGGCACCGTCTTCGTGTTGATGCTTCCTGTCGATCAGCAGACAGGCCTGGCCGATGCTGTTGGAGTGGTTTGAAGCTCATTCCGCTCGAGGAACAGCGCCGCTGGGGCTGGCGGTCGGTAATTAAGGGTAGGGCTCTTCATGCGCAGTCTCACGGCGCGCGCTTTTCGCGCCCTCGCGATCTTCGGCGTCGTCACCGCCGCCGCGATTTTCCTTTCGGCGGGGACCCTGGATTACTGGCAGGCTTGGCTCTTTCTTCTCGCCTATTTCGCGCCCTCGCTGGCAGTCGTCGTCTATCTCGCGAAAAGCAGCCCAGAGCTTCTGGAGCGGCGGATGACTGGAGGGCCGCGCTACGAAAAGGAGCCCGCGCAAAAGATCATCATGACCGTCGTCTCCCTTGGATTCATCGCTCTCATTCTGGTCCCGGCTCTCGACCGACGCTTCGGATGGTCGCAAACGCCCGCGGCGGTCGCGCTCGCCGGCGATGCGCTCGTCCTCGCCGGCTGGCTCGCGATGTTCCTCGTCTTGCGCGCAAACTCCTGGGCCGCGAGCACGATCGAGGTCGCGAAGGGCCAGACCGTCGTCTCGAGCGGTCCTTATGCGCTCATGCGGCACCCGATGTATGCGGGCGCGTTCCTCATGCTTTGCGGGATTCCGCTCGCGCTCGGGTCATGGTGGGGCCTCCTCCCCGTCGCGCTGATCCTTCCGGCCCTCGTCTGGCGCCTCCTCGATGAAGAGAAATTCCTCGAGAAGAATTTGCCTGGCTACGCCGCTTATGAGGCGACGGTCCGCTGGCGGCTGATGCCAGGGGTTTGGTGAAAGTCGCGGATGTGCCGCAGCGCACGCTCGGCGCGCCGCGGCTCGGCTATTCGCTTCTTGAGCGGAAGGGCCCGGGCCGAATGCGTGAACATCCGAGCTTGTCGCCTCGCGCTCCGCTTGCCATAGCAGCACATTGGAAGAAAACGGCCTTGAGGGAGGACGACCAAATGGACGAATTGGCGCGTGACGTCTCGCTTCATGCGGAAGCCGGGCCTTCGCCCGTCTGCTCGCACAATGAATGGGACCCGCTCGAGGAAATCATCGTCGGGCGCCTCGAAGGCGCGACGATCCCCTCGGACCACCCTGTCGTCTCCTGCAACATTCCGGGGCTCGCCGCCCGCGCCCAGGCCTGGGCCGGAGGCATTCGCTATCCGCAGATCCTGATCAAGCCCGCGCAGCGCGAGCTCGACGGCTTCATCGCGCTGCTCGAATCGCTCGGCGTCACCGTGCGGCGGCCCGACGCCGTCGACTACCGCAAGAAATTCGGCGCGCCGGGCTGGTCGTCGCGAGGGTTCTGCAATTCCTGCCCGCGCGACAGCCTGCTCGTCATCGGCGAGGAGATCATCGAGACGCCGATGGCCTGGCCCTGCCGCTATTTCGAGACGCATTCCTATCGCGAGCTCATCAAGGACTATTTCAAGAGAGGCGCGCGCTGGACCGCGGCGCCGAAGCCTCAGCTTCTCGACGATCTCTACGATCCGAACTTCAAGATTCCCGAGGAAGGCGAGCCGATCAGCTACATTCTGACCGAGTTCGAGCCGGTCTTCGACGCCGCCGACTTCTTTCGCTGCGGGCGCGACATTTTCGTCACGCGCAGCAATGTCACCAACGCCTTCGGCATCGACTGGCTGCGCCAGCATCTAGGCGAAGATTATCGCATCCATGAGGTTCCGAGCCGCTGTCGGATGCCGATGCACATCGACACGACCATCCTGCCGCTCGGCCCCGGCCGCTTCCTCATCAATCCGGAATATATTGACGTCGACGCGCTGCCGCCGATCATGAAGAAATGGGAGATTCTGGTCGCCCCCGAGCCCGATCCGATCGAAGACGGCCTTCTCAAGCTCACCTCGCTCTGCGGCAAATGGCTCAACATGAACGTCTTGATGCTCGACGAGAAACGCGTCTTCGTCGATCCGCATCACAAGCGCACGATGAGGGCGATGAAGGATTGGGGGTTAGAGCCCATTCCCTGCCCCTTCCTGCATTACGCGGGCTTCGGCGGCTCCTTCCATTGCGCGACGCTCGACACGCGCCGGCGCGGGCGTCTGGAGAGCTATTTTTGATCTTGGCCTCGCATGAGATTGATGGGCAAAATTTCCTCTCCCCGCTTGCGGTCGCTTGCGGGGAGAGGGGGCGCGCGGCGCCGATGAAGCTGGAGGAGAAGATGTCCGCGATCCGCCCCTCTGTTCCGCTTCTCTTCGTCGTTTTCACCTGCGTTGTCGGGGCCTCTGCCGCGCGCGCGAATGACTCGACCGCCGAAACCGCGCTCGGCGGATTGACGCTCACAAAGAGTGACGCGATCTCGCTGGACAGCGAGGACCTCTACATCTCGCGAGACCGCATCGAGGTCAAATATCGCTTCACGAATACAAGCGACGCGCCCATCGAGGCGCTTGTCGCCTTTCCGCTGCCGGCGATTCTGCCCGGCGAGGAGCAGGCAGTCTATTGGGGCGATCCGCGCGCCGATCTTCAATTCGAGACGAAGGTCGACGGCAAGCCCGTCCCGTTGCAGATCGTCGAGCAGGCCCTTTTTAACGGCAAGGACGTAGGCGCGCGTCTTGCCGCGCTTGGGCTTCCACTCAATCGCTTCTCAAAACGCTTGGACGCGGTGATCAACGGGCTGCCAAAGTCGGAGCGCGACAAGCTCGTCGCGGAGGAACTCATCGTAGACATGTGGCCGCCCGGCGACTGGAAGGGCCTTTGGGAGCTGCGCACGACGGTAACGCGCCGCCAGACCTTTCCGCCTAAGCAAACCGTCACGGTCGAGCACCGTTACAAACCGCTCGCCGGCGAGGCCGTTGGCCCTTCGGCGGACATGAGGCTCGAGGATGTCTTGGGCAACATTCGCGGCAAATATTGCATCGAGGACGATTGGCTGCGCAGTCTCAAGCAGCGCCTGCCGACGCTGAAGAAAAATACCAACGCCTCCGAAATCTTCCTGGGGTATGTGCTGAAGACCGGCGCCAATTGGAAGGGACCGATCAAGGATTTCCGTCTCGTCGTCGATAAGGGCAAGCCCGACTCGCTCGTCAGCTTCTGCGCCGAGGGCGTGAAGAAGATCTCGCCGACGCGCTTCGAGGTCCGCCATTCGGACTTCACGCCGACGAAAGATTTGGACGTTCTGGTCGTCGACTTCCCGCGCTGAACGTCGCGCCTCCGAGCGGCGTCACGAGCTGAGCTTCAACCCGATCATCCCCAAAAGGATCAGGAGGATGCAGGCTAAACGCAGCAGCGTCGCCGGCTCGTCGAAGAGATAGAGGCCGAGCGCCGCCGTGCCGGCGACGCCGATGCCGGCTCGAGGACTTGTTTCATCGGCGGAAGCGCGGAGTTGGCCAGGTAATTTAACCGGTGTAACTCCAGCCCTCGGACGGTTGGGACGCGTTCGCGATCTTGATCGTCGTACCCGCAATCTGTCCTCGACCAGCGTGCGGAAGGTCGGGAAGGCGCGCAGCCAGGTCCAATCAATGGGATGCGAAGCTCGATGAAAACGATCGCCGAGTTTTTCAAAAATACAATAATTGGGGGCCTATTAGTGCTCCTGCCCCTCTTGTTGTTGTGGGGGCTAAGTGCGCAAGCCTTTGGCGTCGTCGTAAAGATCGCGGCGCCGATCGTCCATTTGCTTCCCAAAGACGTTTTGGCGGATACGCCCAGGCTTAAACAGTCGGTGGCGGTGGTCCTCCTCATTGGCGCGTCATTCATTTTCGGGGTGCTGTTACGTGCGGCATTTGTCAGACGGATGCAGCAATGGGTGGAGGACCGCACTCTCGCGCGTCTGCCCGTTTATACGCTAATGAAAAATCTTGTATCAGGGGCGGTTCAGCCCAAGTCGTCGGAAGGTTTCAAGCCGGCAATGTTGTTGCTGTCCGAAGGAATGCAACGGCCGGCCTACGTGATCGAAGATCACGGAGATGGCAACTTGACTGTGTTTCTTCCTTCAGCGCCGGCGGCCTTCTCTGGCATGGTCCACGTCGTTTCGCGAGATCGGGTCGTTTTTCTAAACGTGACGCTTCTGGAATTGATGAGAAGCATCACCCAATACGGGGCAGGGTTACGCGAGCTACTGAAAAAGAAAATAACAACCGATCTGCAAGGCGAGGAAAAGGCTCCTCCAGAAGGTTAATTGGCGACGCGCTTTCCGCGCGAATTCCCACCGGACGCGGCCTCACGACGTAAGCTTCAACCCGATCATCCCCAGGAGGATCAGGCAGATGCAGCCTAAACGCGTGAGCGTTGCCGGCTCGTCGAAGAGATAGAGGCCGAGCGCCGTCGTGCCCGCGACGCCGATGCCCGTCCAGACCGCATAGGCGGTGCCCACGGGGAGCGACTTCAGGGCGAGGCTCAAGAGCCCGGCGCTCGCTCCCATCGCCGCGAGGATGCCGGCCGAGGGCCAGAGCCGCCCAAAACCCCAATATTTGAGCGCCACGGCCCAGACGATCTCGCAGAGCCCTGCGAGAACAAGAATCACCCAGCCCATCGGTTCCCTGCCCCCGTTCCTGGCGGACGGCAAAAGACCAGCTACTGGCAATTTACGCAAGACGCGCGGTTCCGCGCCGCTCAGGAACGCTTCGGCGCCACGCAGGCGCTTTCCGTCAAAGCCCCGCTGGCGCGCAAAACTGCCGGCGCGCGCCGGGTCAGACCGCGATAGAGCGCGATCGGCAGCTCGAGAAGGCCCGGCAGGGGATCGTCCCAGGCGAAGGCCGCCAAGACGAGAGGGCGCCGCCAGCACGCGCAATAGTCCGCGAGCCCGAGCCTGCCGGCCATGGCGTGGCGCGCCGCCGAGGCGAGGTCGCGCGCGACATGCATCCAGACCGCGTCGGGGCGTCCGCGCTTGGGCTGCAAATGATGGCCGGTCGCGAGCAGCCAGGCGAGATAAGGCATGTCGACGCCGGCGGCTTCGGTGAGGCCGATCCAGGCCCAGGCGCGATTGTTGAAGTCGAGGAGCTTATAGCGGCCGTCGCGCGCGTCGAGTTTGAATTCGAGCTCGACCATGCCGCTGAAATTGAGCGAGGCCAGGAATTTCTCAGCCGCCGCTTCGATCGCCGCGTTCTCGATCGTCTCGACGAAGGTGCTGGTGAAGCCGAAGTCGATCGGCAATTGGCGAAGCCTTCCGGCGACAAGAGAGGCGACGGGCGCGCCGTCTTGCCAGACCGCCGCGTAGGAGAACTGACTTTCGCCCCCGCCCGGGATGAGCTCCTGCACTATCACGCCGCTCGCCCCCTGCAGCGCGGTCGCCTGGTCATAGAGCCGGATGAGCTCGTCTCTCGTCGCGGCCTTCCAGCATTTCGCCATCGTCAAGGCGTTGGGCTGGCCATAGGCCGCAGGCTTCAGCACCAGCGGAAAACGGATGTCGAGGGGGGCGAGCTCGTCGCGGCTTTGCGGCTCGACGCTCCTCGGGCAATCGAGCCCGATCGACGCCGCATAGCGATAGAGCTGGCGCTTGTCGTCGGACAGCCGCGTGATCTCCCAAGGCGGGGTCGTCACGCGGAAGAGGTGGGAGAGCGCGGCGCGATGGCGCGCGGCGAAGCGCACCTCCGGATCGCCGCCCGCAAACAGCGCCCACCCCTCGAGCCCGCCGTCTCGACCGATCTCCAGCAGGCGCTCGAGCGCGTCCGCGGCGTCCGGCCCCTCCCAACGAAACCTTTCGCGCGTGTAGCGGGAGAGGCCGGCGATCGGGTGATCGTGATTGACGTGAACGACGGGAACGCCGCGCCGTCCGAGGCTGCGCGCCACGGCGAGGCTTCCATGCGCGCCGCCCAGGATCACGGCGCCGACGGCGCGCGGATCTTTCTGCGCGCTCTCAAGGCCAGAGGCGGCGCGCCCTTGCGATGTCATTGGCCTCGTCTCCAAAGCGGTTTTTCAGCCCTCTGATCTGGCGCGATTTCTTATCGCTCGAACTCCGTTCGAGCGGAAAGCGCGCTACGAGGAGCTCGGCGCCGAGCGGCCGGTGAAATCCGAGGCGCTCACGGCGTCCTGCAGATCTGAAGCGGCGCGCCGCGCCACGACGGTTTTCGTCAGATGTCGCGCGGCGTATCGCGTTCCGGCGACGAAGCGCATCAAGGGACCGAAGCTATGAACCGCGTTCGAGCCGACGAAATGCAGGCCGCGAACCGTCGATTCAAAGCCTGTCGCGAGCACGGGCGAACCATCGGCGCAGCGGATGCGGCGCAACAGCTCCGGCGCGATGAAGCCAAGCCTCGCGATGTCGATCCGATAGCCGGTCGAAAGCAGCACATGGTCAAAAGTCTTTGCTTCGTTCTCGAAGCGCAGGCGGATCGCGGATTGCGAAACTTCGGGCTCGAGATCGCTCTCCACGACGTGGCAGGTCACGTCGCGCAACCGTGGCTTGACCCAGCCGGCGACCGCCGGCCGCAGGCAGCGCTCGGTGAAGTCGCCGCGAAGGCCGTCCGGCAGGAGCCTCACGAGGTCCGGATGGTCGGCGAGGTGATTGAGCGGAAAGGGGCCCACGCCGTTTTTGGTCCGCGTCAGCCTGCGCAGCAGGTCTTTCACGGGAGCGGCGCCCTTCTCCCCGGAACCTTCCGCGCCAATCCAGCGAATGGGCTCGCGCGAGAAGAGATCGACGTCTGCGCCAATCTCGCTCAACAGCGCCGCCAATTCGCAGCCGCTCTGGCCGGCCCCGACGACCGCGATTCGCTTTCCGGCGAAGGGCGCGAAATCCTCGTGCTCGCAGCTGTGGCTGACCAGGTCGCCCGGCAGGCCGAGAAAGGAGGCGGGACGATGCTCCTGATTGGCGAGGCCCGTCGCGATCACGACGCGATAGGCCGAGACGGGCGCGCCGTCGACGAAGCTCAAGCGAAAGTTTCGCCCCTTCTTTTCGATAGCGCGCACCTCGCGCGCCTCGACCTCGACGCCGGTTTCCGCGAGGCGCCATTGGGCATAGCGAAGGAACTCGTCGAGCGGCAGCGGATAGGTGAAGGTCAGTCCGCGTTTGCGCGCATAAGCGTCGAGCGTCAGCGCGTCCTCGGGATCGGCGATGTCGCTCGCCGTCAAGGGCGATCGCAGATACATGCCTCTCGGCATGCGCTTTCGCCAAAAGGACATGGGGTCGCCGAAGACGCGGGTCTCGACGCCGGCTCGGCGCAGATGCGCCGCGACGGCCTGCCCATAGGGACCCGCGCCGAGGACCGCGACCTCGCAATGTGATCTGTCGCCTGTTTTCACGATGACCTCCTCGAAAAGGCGTCGGGTCCGCTCAGGCCCGCGCCCGTCTTTCTCAATAATGATCCGTGGCGGCGGAGCTTAGAAGAGGTAAATCTATTTAATCTTAAAGATTCATCATCGCAATGCGGCCAAGGACAAAAGTATACAAGGATACAAATGTCAACAATGTTGCATTTTTTGTATCTCGGCGCGACGTTTTGTGAGTGGCCGACGCAAGGGAGCCAACAAGCGAGGCGGCGGCGGAGCCTCGGCCGCCGTTTTCTTGCCAAGGTTGAGGCGCAGAAATTGGCTCGAGAGCCGGCGACGGAGGGCCCCGGCGACGTAGGGCTCTTTGACATCTGGCGGCGAAGCCGGGAAGCGAGTTGGACGAAAAGACGCGATTAACCCTCTGTTAACCATCGCGATTAACCCTCTGTTAACCATAAAGCCGTTCACTGAAGATGCGCCGCGAATCGAGCGTCGCGAAATAGACTTTCTTAAAAAATGGGGGAGCGCCAATGCAGGGGCCCGACACTCAATTAGTTATGTTTTTCGCGCTGCGTTACGGCCCGTTTCTCCTCGCCTGTTTCTTTGCCGGAAGGGTCGCGGCTCTGCTGCTCCGATAAGAGCCGCGACTCCTTTCCGCTCATGCGGCGAGGCAGCAGCTTTCACGCTCGATTCGGCTCGCGATCTTCTCCAGGAGCTCTGTCGCCGAAATCGGAAAGAAGGTGAAGCCGACGGTGAAGAGCTCCTCGGTCACGATCTCGCTAAACCTGTCGCGTTCTCCCGAGCGATCTTCCTCGGCCGCCCAGAGGCGGTCGAGCCGTTCATGCAGGGGGGTGCCGTTCAGGCCGGTAAGCTCCGCCGCGAGCGTCACGAGCGCAAAGATCGCCCGGCCGCCGCCGCCGTCTTCCGCGCAGGGCGCGCGGTCCATGAGCCGCTTCTGCGCGACGAGCGAGCAGGGAATAAGACTTTCGAGTCTAAGCATGGCTTCCCCCCAAACTGCCGACGCGGCTCGTCTTTTGGACCCGGGCGCAGAAGGCGCGCCCCCCGGACCGCCGGCAGACTTCAATTTCTCTCTTTTGTTAGGAAATTTTTAGGCAAAGGCTCGGCTACGAGGATTTTTCGCGTTTTTTTTCCGCAGCGGGCCCGTTCGACGCAACCGGCGCCTCGAGACAAACACGCCTCAAACGCCAAAAAGCCCGGCGGGGCCGGGCTTTCTTCGAGTTTCGACTTACGCTCGACGCAGCAAGCGTTCTGCTTGATGTTAGCGCCAGCCGCCGCCGCGCCAGCCGCCGGGCCCGCCGCGCCAGCCGCCGGGTCCGCCGCGCCAGCCGCCGCCCGGTCCCGGACGCCAGCCGCCGCCCCAGCCGCGCCATCCCCGCCAACCGGACCAGACCCAGCGGTTCCAGCCGTAGGGGCCGCCCCAGCCAAAACCCTGGCGCCAAGCATAGTCGCACCAATACCAGCCGGGGCCGTTCCAGGCGTCGTCATACCAGCAGTAGCGCTGGCCGCCCCAGAAATAGGGGTAGGCCGGGCCCGGAGGCGGCGCGACGACGACCGGCGGCGGATAGGGCGCCGGAGGCGGCGGCGGCGGGTAGTAATCGGGCGCGACCGATGGCTCCGGTTGCGGTCCGGGGCCGTAGTAATCAGCAGCCCCCGCGGCGCCCGACAGGGCGAGGGCGAAAGCGGCGATCGCGAGGCGGGCGATAGCGCCTCCCGATTTGCAGCGCGGCGTCATGGAGTTTCTCCTCCCAATTCGATGAAGCTTCCCACGCGTGGCGCGATACGCCGCAATCATGGCCGGAAAAGGAATCGACGCGCGGCGCTGACGCAAGCCCCACGGCTAGCCAGATTCGCTCCACCAAGCAGACCGCCCCAAAAAAGAAAGATTTGCGGCCGATGGCTTTGCTTCCGGCGCGCTTTCCTCGCCTATCTGCAAATGCTAACGGTCCCCCATGATGAAGAAGCTCTATGACTGGACGCTCAAGCTCGCCCACGGCCCGCACGCCGAGGCGGCGCTCGCCGCCGTGGCTTTCGCGGAGAGCTCCTTCTTCCCGGTGCCGCCCGACATGATTTTCCTTCCCATGTCGCTCGCCACGCCCGCCAAGGCCTGGCGCTATGCGGCGATCTGCACGGTCGCTTCCGTGGCCGGCGGGGCGCTCGGCTATGCGATCGGCGCGCTGCTTTACGACACGGTGGGGCATTGGCTCATCCATCTCTACGGCTATGAAGAGAAGATGGTCGCCATGCGCGAGTTCTATGCGAAATGGGGCGCGCTCTTCATTCTGCTGAAAGGTCTGACGCCGATCCCCTTCAAGCTCGTGACGATTTTCTCGGGACTCTTCGCCTATAATTTTCCTCTGTTTCTCCTGCTTTCGTTGATTACGCGCGGCGGACGCTTCTTCATTCTGGCTGCCGCGCTCAATCGTTTCGGCGATCATCTGCGCGAAAAGATGGAGGCGCATTTCGGCCTCTTCCTGGGATCGCTCGCCGCGATCGTCGTCGGCGGCTTCGTCATCGCGGTAAAACTCTTTTGATCGCAGCGCTCCTCGCGCACTTAAGAAAATGCCCAGCCGGCGCGGCGGCGCTCGCCATCCTGCTTTGCGCCTCTGCGACCATTGCGGGGGCTTGGGGCCTCGAAGCCCTGGGCTATCTCCCCTGCGAGCTCTGCCTCCTCGGGCGCAAGCCCTACTACCTGGGAATCGGCGTTGCGGCGCTCTGCGTCGCGCTGTCGGCGCGAGGGCGCGACGATCTCGCCCGCAAGGGTCTGCCGCTGCTCGCGCTGATCTTTCTCGCCGGCGCAGCGATCGCGGCCTATCATGCCGGCGTCGAATGGAAGTTTTGGCCGGGTCCGCCCGAATGCACGGGCCCGATGACCGCTCCTGCTTCGCAGGCGGATTTTTTGGCGCGGCTGAAGCGCGTGAAGCCGATCCGCTGCGACGAGCCGGCGCTGCTCTTGCTCGGCTTCAGCCTCGCGGCGTGGAGCGCATTGTTCTGCCTGGCGTTCTCGGGGCTTGCGGCCTGCGTCTTCTGGCGCAAGCGCGGCTGAGCCGGCCGGAAGCGTGAGCCGAGGCCGCGCCTCGCAGCGTGGATTCAGGCGACATGGGGCGCCGCGACCGGGTTGATGGTTTCGGCAGTCTCGGGCATTCTGCTCACCGGCAGAACGGGGGTCACATGGCCAAAGCCGATGAGAAGTCTCTCTATGAGAGGCTCGGCGGGTACGACGCGATCAGCGCCGTGGCGAACGATCTTTTGCCCAGACTCATGGCCGATAACTCGCTCGGGCGATTTTGGAAGCATCGGGGCGAGGATGGGATCGCCAGGGAAAAGCAATTGCTCATTGATTTCCTGTGTTTTTCCGCGGGCGGCCCAATGTACTACACGGGTCGGGACATGAGGCTCTCCCATCGCGGCATGGGAATCAAGGAGACTGATTGGCAGGCATTTCTTGGGCATTTGAACGCGACTCTAAATCTGTTCGAAGTTCCAGCGGCGGAGCGCTCACAAGTTCTTGCTTTTGTGGAAAGCACGAAAGCGGACATCGTGGAGATTTAAAGGTGACATCGGGAGCGAGGTTTCCTTCGGCCGATTAATCCGGCGGTTTCGAGCGCCGAACGCTTCTGGGCTGGGCACAGGGCCGTGCCTGCAAGAGTTGCTTGGGGGGAGGGCGGCTCAGGGAGCGCAAGGACCGTCCGGCGGGGTCCAACTCCCCATTTCTCGCTCTCACTTCCTGCCGTTGCGCTCGTCGATCATCGCCTGCGCCTTGGCGCGATTCTCTTGCGCCGTCTTGCGCAGCTGCGGCGCCGAGTCTTCGGTCCAAAGGCTGAGCGCGTCGTCGAAGGCCGCGACCGCGTCGAGCGAGCGACTGGGTTCCCGTCTCGCGCTTGCCCAAAGCTTTGAGCGCGACGCCGAGATTGTTGCGCGTCGAGGCCCAGAGCTGCGGATTGCGCTGGCGCGGGCTCGCCTCCAGCGCCAAGCGATAGGCGGCGACGGCCTCCTTCAAATCCTCGATGCGGTCGAATTTCTCGCCGCGCGTCTGCAGCGCATGGGCGAGGTTCGACTGCGCGACCGCCCATTGAAAGGGCGCGCGCTCGCGCGGCACGGCGAGAAGCGCCTCGCGCCACACCTCGATGGCCGTGTCGAGCGGCGCGCTCTCCTTGGATTGCAACCCCGCCAGCTCCAGCGCGAGCCCCAGATTCTGGATCGTCGCGAACCATTGCAGCGGCGTGCGCTTGCGCGAGAAGACCCTGAGCGCCTCGCGAAAATGCGTCTGCGCTTCTGCGAGCCGCTCGGGCGAGCTCTCCGCCTCGCCAAGCTTCAAGAGCACGCGGCCGAGATTATCCTCGGTCTGCGCCCAGGCGCCCGGATTCTTGTCCGGCGAATAGACTTTCAGCGCTTGCGCGTAGGCGTCGGCCGCCTTGCGCAGCGCGTCTTTGTCGCCGTCGCGCTCGAAGATCCGGCCGAAGATGAGGCCGAGGCTCTCCTGCGAGGAGGCCCATTCGAGGGGTTCCCGCTCGAATTCGCGCGCCGAGAGCGACGCCTCGGTCGCTTGCAGCGCCTCCCGGTAGCGGGCCGTTCCCGCCTCTCGGTCGCCGAGCCGCATTAGCGTCACGCCGAGATTGTGCTCGGCGCGCGCCCGGTCGCCCGCCTCCGTCTCGGACGGCAGCCCCGCGATCGCCTCTTTGTAGAGGGCTGCGGCCTCGTCGAGCTTCTCCGCGCCGCCCCCCTCCTGGACGAGATTGAGCAAAGCGTTGCCGAGCGCCGTCTGCGCCAGGGCCCGGGCGCGCGGGTCGCGGTCCTGGGTCAGCGCGGTCAGCGCCTCGCGCAGCGTCGCCGCGCCCTCCTGCAGCCTCGCCGCAGAACGCTCGCGCTGGCCGAGAACGACGAGCGCGTCGCCGATCTCGAACTGCAGCTTGCCCCATTCGGCCGGCGCGGTTTCGCGCGAAACCGTCCCGAGCTTCGCGCGAAATCGCGCAAGCCGCGCCTCCAGCGGGGAGGGCGGGATCTCGCCGGCCATGGGTGGCGCGGCGGGCGTGGGCTGCGGCTCCTGCGCCAGCGCCGGCGGGGCGAAGGCGAGCAGACAGAGGAGCAGGGGGGCGCGAAAGATCATGCGTAGGGATTCCTCTGGGGACGGCTCACGGCTTCGCAGGTCGCGAGGCGTGTTCCCTCCCCCCTTGCGGGGAGGGCTAGGGTGGGGCGTCGCAGGATGATGCCGCAGATCGCGCGACCCCCTCCCCCAACCCCACCCCACAAGGGGGAGGGGAGTCGCCGTCGCAATCAAAAAGATCATCGGGAGGCTTCTCACTCCGCGACGAGCCGGGCTCGGGCGCGCAGCTTCTCGGTCTCGCTCTTGAGCTGGCCGCAGGCGGCGAGGATGTCCCGGCCGCGCGGCGTGCGCACCGGGACTCGCATAGCCCGCCGAGAAGACGATGTCGGAGAAGCGCTCGATCGTGTCCCAGTCCGAGCATTCGTAGGGCGCGCCCGGCCAGGGGTTGAAGGGGATCAGATTGATCTTCGCCGGCAGGCCCTTGAGGAGCCGCACCAGCTCACGCGCCTCGGCGGGGCTATCGTTGACGCCCTTCAGCATCACATATTCGAAGGTGATGCGCCGCGCGTTGGAGGCGCCGGGATAGGCCTTGCAGGCGGCGAGGAGCTCGCCGATCGGATATTTCTTGTTGAGCGGCACGAGCGTCGTGCGCAGCGGATCTTTGACTGCATGGAGCGAGATCGCCAGCATCGGCGAGCATTCCGCGCCGAGCCGCTCGATCTGCGGGACGACGCCCGAAGTCGAAACCGTGATCCGGCGCTTGGAAATGCCGAGACCGTCGCCGTCGGCCATGATCTCGATCGCCGCCATGACGTTGTCGATATTATAAAGCGGCTCGCCCATGCCCATGAAGACGATGTTCGAGACGGCGCGGACCCCTTCGCCCGAGGGCACGAGCCCGTCCGTCGGCCGCTCCAGCCCCGGAAAATCCCCGAGGCGGCGGCGCGCCACCATCACCTGGCCGACGATCTCGGCCGTCGTGAGGTTTCTCACGAGCCGCTGGGTGCCGGTGTGGCAGAAGCTGCAGTTCAGCGTGCAGCCGACCTGAGAGGAGACGCAGAGCGTGCCGCGGTCGCTCTCCGGGATATAGACGCATTCGACTTCGACCGGCGCCTCGCCCGCTTCAGCCGGGGGGAGCCGCAGCAGCCATTTGCGCGTGCCGTCCTGGGAGACCTGCTCCAGGGCGACCTCGGGGAGCGAGAGCGAGAAGGCCTCAGTGAGCTGGTTGCGCATCGCCTTCGCGACATTGTGCATCGCACAAAAATCATCCGTCCCGCGGAAATAAATCCAGTGCCAGAGCTGCGCGACGCGCATGCGGATTTCCCGCTCAGGCAGGCCCTGCGCGCGCAGCCGATCGGCGAGCTCGCCGCGGGTCAGGCCGGCAAGTGAGGGAAGGTTTGCCGCTTTAGAGGGCGCGGCCAGGGGTGCTGTGCAGGACGTGGGCTCCATGAGACGAGGATTATAGCACGCCGGCGTCCTGTCCAGATTTTTGAGCGGCGAGCGGGACGGCAGGGACAAAGACTTTGGAGAAACGGTCGAACTCGTGAGCGTCAAGCCGTTGAGAAGGATAAGATAATGCGCTGATGTCGAGCCCGAGGAGGCGCATTCGCTGGAGCCGCCCCGCGGGTTTTTCAGTCCTCGGAATCGAGCTTCCTCAAATCGTCGCCCTTCAGGGTCGATTTCAGAATGCCGCGCCAAACCTCCTTGACGTCCGCAGGGGACAGCTTTCCGTCGTCGGGCCGCAGCCTGAAAACCAGATCATAGGGGTTGGTGATATTGCGGCTCGTCGACGTCCAGCCGAAGATCGTGAAGCCGTCCAGGGACGGATCGACTGTCGCGGGGGTCGTCGCGACCTCGATGTCCGACGATTTTTTCGTGCCCTGCTGAATGGCTGCGACGGCGTCACCCAGTCTCTCCGGGTCGCCTTGGAGCGTGAAGCGCACGATGCCGTTAGGCTCGTTCCTGGCGTAGCCGGCGAGATTATATTGGATGGCCTGTTTCATGATCATGGCCCGAAAGCCGACACGCTGGTCGTTTCCGGTGACGGTTCCCGATATCGCCTGCTCGGCATTCGCGGCGCCGGGTCCTTTAGCGAAAACAGCGGATTGCGAGGACAGAAGGAGGACGACGCCGGCCGCGAGAAGTCTTTTGAGCATGATCGTTTTTCCGGCTATGACGGAAAGCGCCGCAATCCTGCGGACGCCGGCGCGTGAAGCATACCCCACGCGGAGGGGGCCCGGCGAGTCTCCGCGGCCTCGGCGATGAAGACGGCTCCTCCAAAAATTCTCCTCGTCACCTTCGGCTCGCGGGGGGATTTGCATCCCTTCGTCGCGGTCGGTCAGGCGCTCCTGCGCGAGGGCTGCCGCGCCATCGTCGCGACCTCCGCGGATCATCGCGACCTGGTCCTTTCCGCCGGGCTCGAATACGCCGAGATAGGGCCCAGCACGGCCGAGATCTTGGCCCGCCTCGGGCTCGACATGGGCGCTGTGGCGCGCGGCATGGCGGAAGACGACCGCTTTCTCTTCGAGAAGATCATCTTTCCGCGCTTGAAGGAGGCCTATGAACTATTTGAAGCTAATTGTGAAGAATGTGATGCTATCATTGTGCATCCAATAGCTTTTTTTGCTCAAGCATCGGCGCAGAAACAGGGCCTGCCCTTCGTGCTTCTCGCGCTGTCGCCGATCCTCGTCCATTCGGCCCATGACCCGCCGAAAGGCCCGGGCGCGCCCTTCATCGCCGAGCCCGCGGGACGATTTGCGCTGGCGTACAACCGGCTGGCGCTGCGTGTCGCCGCCGAGCTCGCCTGGGCCTGGGCGGCGCCGCTCCGCCGCTTTCGTCGCGATCTCGGCTTGCCTCCGCGCGGCGGCTTCGGCTTCTTCGCGCCTCCTCAAGCGGGCGTCGAGACGATCGCGCTGTTCTCGCCCCTGCTGACGAAACGGAGCCCCGACGACGGCCAGGGGGTCCTGGTCGCCGGCCACAGTTTTTTCGACGACGCGCGCGCCGAGGACGAGGCGGAGCGGGCGGGACTCGAGCGCTTTCTCGAAGCGGGACCGGCGCCGATCGTCTTCACGCTGGGCAGCTTCTTCGTGCACGACGGGCTCGCGCATTACCGCGCCGCGCTCGCGGCCGCCCGCGCGCTCGGGGAACGCGCCGTGTTGCTGGCGCGCCGGGAGGACGTTGCTGCGCTGCAGCAAGAAGCCGGACCGGAGGCCTACGTCGGCTCTTATCTTCGCCATTCGGTTCTGTTTCCGAGAGCGCGCACGGTCGTTCACCACGGCGGCGTCGGGACCTCGGGACAGGCGATGAAGGCCGGCAGGCCCCAGCTCGTAACGCCTTATCTCCGCGAGCAGCACGACAACGCCCTGCGCCTCAAAAGGCTCGGCGTCGCTCGGGTGCTCCCGGGGAGGCGGGTGACAGCGGCGGCGCTGGCGCAAGAGCTCGCGGCGCTCCGCGCCGACGCGGCCTATTCGACGCGCGCGGCGGCGGTCGCGGACAAAGTCGCGCAAGAGGACGGGGCGACGATCGCCGCGCGGCGGATCGCGGAAATCGCGGCGGGCTGTGTAAGAGATAAGGCAATCAGAGTGAAGTGACGTGAAGTTGGTAAGATGCAGGCTCGCCTGCGAGCAGAGGGCGCGCGTGAAAAGCGCTGCCGGAGCGAGGTCCAATCCCTAAGTCTAGGTTTTTGGTATATTTAGGCGCCGCTCGAGGTCCTCTCGAGATGAGAAAGCCATGACGTCGAATAGCGCCTCGGCCATGCAACGCATGACTGAGAAGGCCAACGCTTCCTTGTCTGCAGATTTGTTATACAGCGCCGCAAAACTCGCCGTTGTGACGATCAGTGTCGTAATAAGCCCCTGTTGCATGATCTCCGTTTCGAGGCCGTATTTCAGGGCGGAACTTCTTGTATTGGCAACGATATACTCGATATTCGTGGCTGCATCCTCCAAGAACGGGGCCGGCAAGCAGCACCAGGTCTGCCTCGCCCATCTCATCCGCGACGTGCAATACGCCATCGACTGCGGCGACGAGGTGTTCGCGCCTCCCCTGCGGCATCTTCTCGGCCGCGCTTGCCGCCTCGGACGAAGGCGCGAGCGACTATCCGACGCCACGCTGAAAAGCTACGAACGGCGGCTGGACGCCCGCCTCGACCAGCTCATGGCGCTCGAGCCTTCACATCAGGCCGGCGTCAAGCTGAAAAGCATGATCCGGCGAACACGCGCGTCGCTCTTCGTGTTCATGACGCGCCGCGAGCTGCCGCCGACCAACAACGGCTCGGAGCGCGCGCTACGCCCGTGCGCCGTGTTTCGAAAGATCACCAACGGCTTTCGCACCGAGTGGGGCGCCAAGCTCTATGCCGACATCCGCTCCACAATAGAGACAGGCCGCCGCCGCGCCATCGGCGCCCTCGAAGCAATCCGCCTAACCCTGGCCGGAAAGCCCCTCCTGCTCGCAGGCCTTTTCGGCTCCTTGAAGGCTACGGAGTTCGGTGAGGTTCAGGCAGGCCATCGAATCAGACTCGCAGCTGCACGGTTTGCATGTTCGATGTATAGCGCTAAACCTCGTCAACATGAACGTATACAATGTGTTTGCATTTCGTGTTAGGTTTAATACTGTTGGTGAAGGGGAAGGCCCCTTCAAGAAGGCTCATGACATGTCGCGACTTCCGAGCTACGGCCGGAGCGCGGCCGGGCAGGGGTTCCGTCGGCGCCGCTCTCTTCGGCTTTTCAACCGCGCCAAAGAATGCGATGCGGTTGACGCATGAGCGGTTCCTCTGAGGGCGCCTTGCGCCTGCTCTTTCTCGGCGACGTCGTCGGCCGCAGCGGTCGCGAGGCCGTGATTTCACGTTTGCCGGGCCTGCGCAAAGCCTGGGGCCTCGATTTCGTCGTCGTCAACGCGGAGAACGCCGCGGGCGGCTTCGGCATCACCGCCGCGATCTGCGAGGAGCTTCTCGAAGCCGGCGCGGATTGTGTGACGCTCGGCAATCACGCCTTCGATCAGCGCGAGGCGCTCGCCTATATCGAGCGGCAGCCGCGGCTCCTGCGTCCGATCAACTATCCGAGCGGGACGCCCGGGCGAGGGGCGGGGATTTTCGAGGCCGCGAGCGGCGCGCGCGTCTATGTCGCCAATGTGCAGGGGCGAGTCTTCATGGATCAGCTCGACGATCCCTTCGCGGCGATCGATCGCGAACTCAAACGGGTCGGCGCCGCGCGCGAGGCGCATGCGATCGTCATCGACATGCATGCGGAGACGACGGCCGAGAAGATGGCGCTGGCGCATTTCGTCGACGGGCGCGCCTCGCTCGTTGTCGGAACGCACACGCATGCGCCAACCGCCGACGCGCAGATTCTCGTCAAGGGAACGGGCTACATCTCGGATGCGGGGATGTGCGGCGATTACGATTCGGTGATCGGCATGCGCAAGGAGGAGCCCGTTCGCCGCTTCGTCGAGAAGACGCCGGGCGCGCGCTACGAGCCGGCGACGGGGGAGGGGACGCTGTGCGGCGTCGGGGTCGAGGTCGAGCGGGAGACCGGGCTGGCGATCAGCATCGCGCCGCTGCGGCTTGGCGGACGGCTTTCTCAGTGCTGGCCAGGATTTTGGGGAGCCCCCTGACGGCGGGGCGAGAAGCGAGAGTTTATGAAAACTCAAAAATCAAACGCGCCGAGCGGGAGCGTCGCGCCGGGGCGAAAGCCCCGGACGCGACAAGCAGACTGATCAGTTGACCATGCGCGCCGTGGCGCCGACGCCCGCGCCCGTAACGCCTTCGCGGTTGCCCGTTCCGTTGGTGCCTTCCGGCGAGATCCAGTCCGGAACCCAGGTCAGGGCGACGACGACGAAAATGACGATGCCCGCGAGATACGCGAGGATCTTGCCGAGCTCACCAGCGCTGTGGACGTTTGCCATTTGAATTCCCCCTGTTGTTTGTTTTGAGCATGGCGTGCTTTCCGCACCGCTGGTGAGCGTAGCTTTTTTTGAACGCGTTGGCAATGCGGCATAGCGCGCATTTTTATGTGGCCAGAAACATAAATAAATTCATAGGCTTATAGCGATATGCGGCGTGCGGCGAAAGTCTCGTAGACAGCTGCAAGCGCGCAGCGGACGCTCTCGGCGCGCGCCGAGTCGTCATTTCGTCGGCGTCGAGAAGATGATCGTCTTGACCTTGCGTTCGCGGCCGTCGGAGGCGAGCGGTTCAAATTCGCCGCGGGCGGGCGCCGCGCCCTGCGCAAAAGCGGGGCAGTGTTCGGCGCCGCCGCCCGAAGCCGCGGCGAGAGGAGCGGGCGCCCCGCCCTGCGCGCCGACGACATAGCCCGTCAGGAAGAGCAACAGCCCGGCGACGATCCCCGCAAGACCCAATGTTTCCGGACTGTGCATGGCGACTTGTGCTAAGCGCATCGTCATTCCTTCCGCCTTGGATGCCGCTCCGCCCCGAATGCGAGGCTCTGCGCGCGCCCTTTAACCATTCCGAGGGTCCCCGATCTGCAGAACGCCTTGGCGCGAGCGGCGCCATTTGGCCGAAACCGAAGGTTTTGAGCCTTTTTAGCGCGATGGCGCGTCATCGTCGAGGCGCCCGTCGATGGCAACGATTCAAGAGCGCGCCGTTGCGCTAGAGCAGAGCGCGGCGCGCCTTGACCCCGGCGCCGCGGTCGCCTAGTGTCTTCGCGGCTCCATTCGCCGAGGATTCAAAGCATGCGCGCAGCTCTCGTCGTATCCGTAGCGCCGCGGGACCGGGCTTAAGACCCGCCGTCCCCCTCGGCGCTTGACCGAAGGCCCCTTGTGGGCCTTTTTTGTTGCCCAAAAGCCAAGCGCGTCGCACGCGAAAACACAAGTCAAGGAAAGCTTAGGAACCATGTCCAAGGAGATGACCGGCGCCGAGATGGTCGTGGAGGCCCTCAAGGACCACGGCGTCGACACGCTTTTCGGCTATCCGGGCGGCGCCGTGCTGCCGATCTATGACGTGCTGTTCCAGCAGGAGGCCGTGCGGCACATATTGGTGCGTCATGAGCAGGGCGCCGCGCATGCGGCGGAGGGCTACGCGCGCTCTTCTGGCAAGGTCGGCGCGCTTCTCGTGACCTCGGGTCCGGGAGCGACGAACACGGTGACGGGCCTGACCGACGCGTTGATGGACAGCATTCCGGTCGTCTGCATCACCGGCCAGGTGCCGACGCATCTCATCGGCTCGGACGCCTTCCAGGAATGCGACACGGTCGGCATCACCCGTCATTGCACGAAGCACAATTATCTCGTGCGCAGCATCGACGATCTCTGCCGGGTGCTGCACGAGGCCTTCTACGTCGCCTCGAGCGGACGTCCCGGGCCCGTGGTCATCGACATTCCCAAGGACGTGCAGTTCGCGCGCGGCCGCTATTCGCCGCCCCACAACGTTCATCACAAGACCTATCATCCGCAGCTCGACGCCGACATGGCGCTCATCCGCCAGGCGGTCGCGATGATGGCCGCGGCGAAGCGCCCGGTCTTCTACACGGGCGGCGGCGTGATCAATTCTGGCCCTGCGGCCTCAACGCTGCTGCGCGAGCTCGTCAAGCTCACGGGCTTTCCGATCACCTCGACCCTGATGGGGCTCGGCGCTTATCCGGCCTCGGGCGAGCACTGGCTCGGCATGCTTGGCATGCACGGAACCTTCGAGGCGAACAACGCGATGCATGATTGCGATCTGATGATCGCGATCGGCGCGCGCTTCGACGACCGCATCACCGGCCGGCTCGACGCCTTCTCGCCGGAATCGAGGAAGATCCACATCGACATCGACCGCTCCTCGATCAACAAGAACGTCAAGGTCGATCTCGGCATCGTCGGCGACTGCGGCCATGTGCTGGAGGCCATGGTGCGGGTGTGGCGCTCCGAGGCGATGCATGCGGAGCAGCAGTCGCTCGTCGAGTGGCGCAAGCAGATCGACGGCTGGCGCGCCAAGAAATCGCTCGCCTACCGCAATTCGGCGTCGACGATCAAGCCGCAATATGCGGTGCAGCGGCTCTACGAGCTGACCAAGGACCGCGACGTCTATGTGACGACGGAGGTCGGCCAGCATCAGATGTGGGCCGCGCAGCACTATCATTTCGAAGAGCCGAACCGCTGGATGACCTCGGGCGGGCTGGGCACGATGGGCTATGGCCTGCCGGCGGCGATCGGCGTCCAGCTCGCGCATCCGAGATCGCTCGTCATCGACATCGCCGGCGAAGCCTCGATCCTGATGTGCATTCAGGAGCTGTCGACGGCGATCCAATACCGGCTGCCGGTAAAGGTGTTCATCCTGAACAACGAGTATATGGGCATGGTGCGCCAGTGGCAGGAGCTCCTGCACGGCGGGCGCTATTCGCACAGCTATTCGGAGGCTCTGCCCGATTTCGTCAAGCTCGCCGAGGCCTTCGGCGCGAAGGGGATCCGCTGCTACGAGCCCAAGGACCTCGACGCCGCGATCGAGGAGATGATCGCCTATGACGGCCCGGTGCTCTTCGACTGCGTCGTCGAAAAGTCGGAGAATTGTTTCCCGATGATTCCCTCCGGCAAGGCGCATAACGACATGCTGCTCGCCGATCTTTCCGATGACGCCGGCGTGGATCTCGGCGCGATCATCGACGAGAGAGGGAAGATGCTGGTGTGACGTGGGGCGAGTCGGGAGTAGCGAATGGCGAATGGAACATGCCCGCACTCGCTTCCTACTCGCCATTCGCTACTCCCTACTCGCTCCTTGAGAATCCGCCATGACCGCTCCCGTTTCGCCCCCCTCTCCCTATTCCGCCCCGACGAAGCAGTCGAACGTCGAGGCGCATACGCTTTCCGTCCTCGTCGACAACGAGCCGGGCGTGCTCGCCCGCGTCGTCGGCCTGTTCTCGGGCCGCGCGTACAACATCGAGAGCCTGACCGTCGCGGAGGTCGCCCACGCGGAGCACCTCTCGCGCATCACGATCCGCACCTTGGGCGCGCCCGAGACGATCGAGCAAATCCGCCACCAGCTCGAGCGCCTCGTGCCGGTGCGCAAGATCACGGATCTGACCCTCGGCGGCCGTTCGCTCGAGCGGGAGCTCGCGATGGTCAAGGTCAAGGGCCGGGGCGACGACCGCACTGACGCGCTCCAGCTCGCCGACGCCTTTCGCGCCAGGGTTGTGGACGCGACGACCGAGAGCTTCATATTCGAGCTGACCGGAAAGCCGGAAAAGATCGACGAATTCGTCGATCTGATGCGCCCGATCGGGCTCGTCGAAGTCTCTCGCACCGGCGTTGCGGCGATTTCGCGCGGGCCCGAACCGATTTGATTCATTCAGCTGTTTGATCTGGCGCGATTTTTTGTCGCTCGAACGATTCCCATCGAGCGGAAAACGCGCTGCCGACGTCATTTTTGAAGGCGGAACCTATCGTCGCCCGCCAATTTATTGTGCAGCGCAAAAAAATTTCTTGCTGCAGCGCAAAAAATCCGCTAGGTAAGGATTCGCGGAACGGCGTAGGCGGCGCCCGGGACGCAACCTCCCCCACACCCATGTCCCTGGTCCGCCCGCAAAGGCTCCGCTAGTGCGGTTGTCCCTCGAACGGAATCGTTCGAGCGACTAGAAATCGCGCGAAACCAAAAAGTTGGAGCGAATTACCAGCGCAACAGCCTCTCAGCTTTCGCGAAAATTCGCTCAAACCAGAAAGGAGTGGATCATGACGAACGGTCGACGGACCCTGGGCCTTGCCCTCGGCGCGGGCCTGATGCTCGCCGGTCGCGCGGTCCCGACGGTCGCGGACCCTTGGACCACGGAAGAGCTGCGACCCCTGCGGGCGGCGAGCTTCGAATTGGGTTCAGAGCGAGTCCTGGCCTTTTTCGTTCCAGCCGACGGACGCTGCAAGGTGACGCTGATGATTGCTGAGACGCGCGAGGACGAGGCCCCTGCGCTGGGGTCGCGCCTGTCCCTGCGCATCGAGCCGGGCCGCAGCGCCACTTTCGACGGGCGCGACGGACAATCCTTGCGCCTTGCGTGCCGGCCCGAGGCCGCAGCGTTGCTGACCTCGAGGGTCAAAACCCTGGCGGCCGGCGAAAACGACGAATGATGGAGGGACCAGCCCCTCAACCGTCACGCTCGCGTCATACTGCACTGCAGCAGGCGCGCGCGTGGCGGACCTCCCAAAAGGGCGTCGAGCGGCGCGCGGGCCGCAGCATTGATTGACGCCCGTCAAGAGAAAGGAATCGAAATGAGCAAGGCTTCGCGAATGATTTCGGCGGCGCTGGCGCTCGCCGTCTGGCTCGGCGCGGGCGTAAGCTTCGCCGCTGACGAGAATTGGGACAGCACGATGATGAAGCCCACGCGGGCGAAGAGCCTCGACGTCGGAACGAAGCGCGTCATCAGCTACTTCGTAGCCTCGGACGGCGTCTGCCGGCTGACGGCGATGATCGCCGACCGGAACGACGAGGCGGCTGCGGCCGGAGCGGCGCAGCTGCAGCTTGCGGTTGAGCCCGGCAAAACGGCGCGGATCGCCACTGCCGACGGCAATTCGCTGCGCTTCGTTTGCCTCGGCCGCGCCGAGGCGATGACGGCCACCGTCGTCAACCAGGTGGCGCTGGGCGCCCACGCGGAATGACCGAATGGCGGCGCGATCTTGGATCGCGCCGCTGACCGGTTTCCGCTTCAAGCGGAGCGGAAACCGGTTTAGATTTCTAAATGCCGAAATCGGCGTCTGCTCGGCTCTCCAAAAAGCCGTGCACAGCGCGCTTTTGTTGTTTGCGTGGGCAATCGCCTCGAGGCCATCGAGGATGATCTGCACCGCCAGGCCCGGAAGGGCCGAATTTTCAATTCGTCAATCTTCGTCCGCTAGCTATCCTCCAAAAGCTCGACGCCGCGCACTCCGAGGGCCCTTTCCGCCGGCTAAGCGGCAAGGTTCGAGCGCGGGCAGAAGTGATCTCGCCATGGCCAAGACCATCCTCATCGTCGAGGACAACGAGCTCAACATGAAGCTCTTCAGCGATTTGTTGGAGAGGAGCGGTCATGCGACCCTGCGCGCCAAGACCGGGGTGGAGGCGGTCGCGCTGGCCCGCGAGCACATCCCCGATCTCATTCTCATGGACATCCAGCTTCCCGAGGTTTCGGGCCTGCAGGTGACGCGCTGGATCAAGGATGACCCGGCGCTGAAGTCCATCCCCGTCATCGCGGTCACCGCTTTCGCGATGAAGGGGGACGAGGAGAAGATCCTGCAGGGCGGCTGCGAAGCCTATCTTTCGAAGCCCATTTCCGTGGCGAAATTCCTCGACACCGTGGAGAGCTTCCTGAGCAAAGGGCATGAGGACGAGGCCCAATGACCGCGCGCGTGCTCGTGGTGGACGACATCCTCCCCAACGTCAAACTGCTCGAGGCGCGCCTCACGGCCGAATATTTCGACGTCGTCTCGGCGACGAGCGGGCTCGAGGCGATCGAGATCGCTCGCGAAGGCCGCTGCGACGTGATTCTGCTCGACGTGATGATGCCGGGCATGGACGGTTTCGAGGTGTGCCGAAGGCTCAAATCCGATCCGCTGACCTTGCATCTTCCGGTCGTGATGGTGACGGCGCTGGACCAGCCGGCCGATCGCGTGCGCGGATTGATGGCCGGCGCCGACGACTTCCTGACCAAGCCCGTCGACGAGATCGCGCTGATCGCGCGCGTGCGCTCGCTTTCCCGCCTCAAGGTGATGCTCGACGAGCTGCGCGCGCGGGTCATGACCTCGGCGACGCTGGGACTGAGAGACGCCGCGGATTTCATGGGGCCGGACGCCGGCGCGCACGGGCGCATTCTCATCGTCGAAGACCGCCCGGGCCTCGGCGACACGCTCGTTTCCGCGCTGCAGGACCTGCATCAGGTCGAGGTCGAAGCCGACGCGCAGGCGGCGTTGATCCGGCTAGCCGAGGGCGAATATGATCTCGCCATCGTTGGGCTCGATCTTTTGGGCTTCGACGCGCTGCGCCTGTGCAGCCAGTTGCGCTCGCTCGAGCGCACCCGCGCCCTGCCGATCCTCATCGCCGCCCAGCCGGAGGGACGCGCGCGGATTCTTCGCGGGCTCGATCTCGGGGTCAACGACTACGCGCTGCGGCCGATCGACCGCAACGAGTTCGCCGCCCGCGTGCGCACGCAGCTGCGGCGCAAGCGCTACGCCGACGCTTTGCGCGAGAACATGCAGCAGGCGCTCGAGCTCGCGGTCGTCGATGCGCTGACCGGCTTGAACAACCGGCGCTTCCTCGAGTCGCACCTCGCCTCGGCGCTCGATCGCGCGGCGCATGTCGGCCGTCCGCTCTCGCTGATGCTCGTCGACGTCGATCACTTCAAGTCCGTCAACGACACCCACGGCCATGACGCCGGCGACGAGGTGCTGCGCACTCTCGCGCAGCGCATCCGACGCGTCGTCCGCACTGCGGATCTCGTCTGCCGCCTCGGCGGCGAGGAATTCGTGATCGTGATGTCGGATACGCCGCTCTCGGTCGCCGCGCGGATCGCCGAGCGCGTGCGCGTCGCGGTCCAGTCCTCGCCGTTCAAGATCGACGCTCCCGCGGGGTTCCTGTCGGTCACCGTCTCGATCGGCCTCGCCGAACGCGGCGCCGACGCCAATTCCGACGCGCTGATGCGCCGCGCCGACAAGGCGCTCTATGACTCCAAGGCCGCTGGGCGCAATCGCGTGACGCTTTCCGCAGCGTGAGGGGCGGCGCTCACGGATGCCTCAGCAGCTGTCCGAGACGTGATAGCCGAAGAGGAAGCCCAGGGGGCCGGTGCGGATCGGGGTCTCGCCTTCCTGAAAATAGCGCTCGCTGCCGGAGTAGGGGCAGCCCTAAGTGCACCAAGGATTGTAGGGTGCGATCGTGCGGCTTTGCACATAGCCTTCGAACCCGACCGCGGCGATGAGCGTCCAGTCCTTGTGGCGCGCGTCGAGCACGACGACCGGCATCCCCGCGCCGAGCATAGCGAGCGCTGCCACTCTCTTTTGCATCGAACTCTGGCGGCCTGGCCTTGTCAAAAGCGGCCAAGTAGGGGATGGTCGCATTTGAACTGGAGCTCATCCGGGGAAGCCTAGAGTAGAACGACTCGGAGTGGGGCTTTGGCGCTGAGCCCAGCGGGGGGCCGTGCTCGTGGTCAAGTCGTTTTTCAAGCTTGCGTGGGTTCCCTCAAGGCGAACAACGCTAACTCTTACGCTCATCGTGGCGAGCGTCTGCCTGGCCGGCGTCAGCTCGGCGCGGGCAGGCCTTTTCGAGGACCTTTTCGGCGTCTCGGGAGCCCCTGACTTCCCTTCGGAGGTCCATGGACGCGATATGCTCTCCGGGCGCGGCCACCCGACGCTGAAGACCCATGTCAGGGGGCGCGAGCCCGTTGAAGCCGCGCCCGCCGCCAGCGCCGCCACCGCAGGAGAGGGCGCGCCCCTGAAGCGTGCTCAGTTTTGCGCCGGGGGCGACCGCGCGGCGAAACCCGTCGACCGGAGCGACGCCTTGATGCGGGACGCGACCCTGCGACGCGGCGACGTCATCGTGACAGACGAGGGCGTGCGGGTTTTTGCGGGGCGTGCGGCTTGCCCGCACTCTGTCGCAGACTTTCAAACCCTTGCGGAAGCGCGTGCGCTGCCTCGCCAGGAGCGGACAGTCCTCGTCGCCATCGAGAATGTCATGAAAACCAAACAGTTCGGCCGTGGGGACGACCGAATCGTGGCCAGCGATCCGGCAAAACTGCCGCTGAAAACCAGATGACCCGGTAGCAGATGCTGCGCTGGGCTTAAGCCCGGAGCATTCCGGCTGCGCGCTCCGTCGCGCGACGAGCGGTTCAGGCTTCCAGGGCCTCGCCGTCCTGCCTTAACAAGGCTCCGAGACGTGGTAGCCGAAGAGGAAGCCCAGCGGGCCGGTGCGTACCGGAGTTAAGCCTTGCTGGAAATAACGCTCGCTGCCGGAGTAGGGGTAACCCTGCGTGCACCAGGGATTGTAGGGTGCGATCGTGCCGCTTTGCACATAGCCTTCGAAACCGGCAGCAGTGATGAGCGTCCAGCCGTTGTGGCGCGCGTCGAGCACAACGACCGGCATTCCCGCGCCGAGCACGGCGAGCGCCTCCGATTTCGCGCTGGGGCGGCCGTGGAGCTCCGCGTCTTGCGCGAGCGTCTCGGCTTGCGCGGGGGCGAAGCCAACGACGCTGCTGGCGGCCAGCGCAGCAGCCGCCGCAATCCTGATCTCGAGCCAAGACCGCATCCCAGAACTCCCGTCTTTCGTCCGCAAGAATACAAGCGCTCAAGCCTCGCGCCAAGCTGCCGCCCCCATCAACCCGCGGTCGCCAGACTTCAACGCGATGCGGATTCGCAGCGAAAGCTCTACTGTTGCCCAAAGTCCGGGTGGGGCGCTCTTCGTTGCATCTTAAGAGTCGGCTTCGCGCCGGCGTCGCGCCAAGCGGCGCTGCCCCTTGCGCAAGACGAATACTCTAATTCAACGTCGCCACATAATCCGCGACAGCTCGTAATTCGATTTCAGAAAAGCTCGAAAAAGCGGGCATCGGCGACTTCGGATATTTGATGCGGACGACGATTCCCTCCAACCCGCTGAGACGATCCTTCGCGCCCTTCAGAGAAGGCCCCCCGGCGCCGGGTTGGTCGCTGGCGCCATCGCCATGGCAAACTTGGCAGTTCGCCACGTAAAGGTCCTTGCCGGAGGAAGCCTCCTGCTTGCGGCCGACGTTGACGATTTTGGGGGCGTCCGCGTTCAGGCCCAGGGTGAAGATCGTGACCTCGGGCGTCCCGGCTCCCCCGAAGGTTGCGCGCGAGACATTGCCCGAGGGGACGGCGACATATTGCTTGCCTCCCACGCTGTAGGTGACAATGCCTCCGGCGATCCCGCCCCCGAGCCTCTGCTGGAACAGCACGGCGCCGCCGCCATTGTCGAAGGCCAGGAAATTTCCCAGCAAGTCGCCGGCGAAGGTCACGCCGCCCGCCGTGGGCGTGATGCCCGAGACGACCGGCGCCGCGGTTTGAGCGCGCCAACGGATCTTGCCACTCACGGCGTCGACTGATGTGACCCATCCTACGCGGCGTTCGTCGAACTTCGCGTCGCCGCCGTAATAAAAAGCTCCCGGTTGATACTGCGGCGGCGCCTTAGGCGAGGTGTAGGTCGCGCAGATATCGACCGCTCCGACGACGATCGCATTGTTCCTGGCGTCCTGAGCCGGGCCATTCCATTCCACTCCACCGAGCGTGCCGGGACACATGTGGACGCCTTCCGGCGTCGGCCGCTTGCCAGCGTTGTCCAACACGGTGGTCACCGGCGTTCGAGACAGGATCTGGTGCGACTCGCGATCGAGCAGATACAAATAGCCGTCCTTGCTCCCCACCGCGACCCGCCGTTTCCCATTTGGCGCCGAGAACAGCATCGGCGCGGCGCCGATGTCGTAGTCCCAGGGATCGTTGCGCGCGAACTGGTGATGCCACTTCATTCGACCCGTGGCGGCGTCGAGGACGACGACGGAATCCGTGTATAGGTTGTCGCCTTCGCGCACGCCGGGTTGCGTGTTGAAATCAGGCGCCGGATTGCCAACGGGGATGAACAGCTCTCCGGTCGCCGGATCGAGCGTGTAAGACGACCAGAACGCGCCGCCCCCGCGCGCCGCCGCGTCGCGCGGCGTCCAGGTCTC
The DNA here is from genome assembly GCA_963829075.1 of uncultured Alphaproteobacteria bacterium. Classification (GTDB taxonomy): domain Bacteria; phylum Pseudomonadota; class Alphaproteobacteria; order Rhizobiales; family Beijerinckiaceae; genus Methylocystis. The sequence goes on from CAWHHH010000015.1 coordinate 74,160, forward strand.
GGCGCCCGGCTCGCTTCCCATGGGAATGCTGTGCCAACGCCAAACTTCCTTGCCGGTCGCCGCATCGAACGCCAGCATGCGGCCGCGCGCGCCGAAGTCGCTGCCGGCAATTCCGATGAACAGGAGGTTCCTCCAGGCGATGGGGGCTGAGCTGAAAAACTCGCCCACCGACGCGTCCGCGGCCTGGATCTTCCACTTGACCTGCCCGGTGGCCGCGTCGAGCGCAAGGATGCGTCCATCTCCCGTGCCTCGGAAGACGCTTCCTCCCTCCACTGCGACGCCTCGGTTGACCGCATAAACCTCTTTTTGCTCGGGCGTGTAGCTATGCCTCCAGCGGGCCTCGCAAGTGGCCGCATTCAGCGCGACGGTCGTGTGGCCGGTCGTCACATAGAGCGTGTCGTTCGCGACAACGGGGCCGCTCTGAAAGGCGCCGTCGTCGCCCAACTGCGCCACACAAGCCCGCTTCAATGTCCCGACGTTTCGCGCATCGATCTCGGCAAGCTGCGAATACCGCCGCCCCTGATAGTCCTTGTTGTAAGTCGCCCAATCGCTCTCGCTCGCCTTGCTCGCAATGGGAGCGGTCAACCACATCGCGGGGCTTCCAAGAGCCACGATCAGCGCTTTCAGGATCACCCTTTGAAACATGGATGTAGGCCTCATCGCATTTGTCGCTCTCAGCCGACAGTTGGAGAGGTAATGGACCGGACCGCGCCTACGAGGCGTTGAAACAACCTATTTGAGCCCGGCGCCACAAGCAAGTTGGGAGGCCAACTCCAACGGCCCGCCATCGCACGCTTCAGGCGATGGCGAGAATGACGTTTTCCGCCGCGAATTGGGCCGCCGCGTCATCGCCTTCGTGAAGTCCGAGCTGTTCGGCCCGCGCGTGCGAAATCACGGCCGTCAGGCTCTTGCCCCCGCCGATGTCGAGCAGCAATTCGCTCCTCGGCGGGGCGTCGATGCGGCGGGTGACGCGGCCGATGAGGCGGTTGCGCTCATGGAGGGGCGGGGCGTCGACGCGCGACAGCTCGACGAATGAGGATTTCACCAGCGCCAGCGCGCGGCGTCCGGGCTTCAGATCGAGCTCCTCGAGGGCGTCGTTGGTGACGATCGCATGCAGCGGGATCGCGTCGGACAGCCGCAGCGCGACCTCGACGTCGACGGGGCCGGCTTCGATCTTGACGACCTCGGCCTGAAACACGTTGCGGGCGGAAATCTTAAAACCAACGCTCCAGAGAAGAAAATCGTCGACGCCTTCGAGACCCTCGAGCGCGATCGCCGAGGAAATGCGCGTGAGGCGCTGCTCGAGACGGTTGAAGGCGTCGATGAGCTTTAAGCCTTCCGCCGTGACCTCGGCGCCGCCTCCCGAGCGCCCGCCGGCTTTGAGCAAGAAGGCGGGGGAGGGGAGCAGATTGTTGATGGCCTGGACGGCGTCCCAGGCGCCCTTATAGGAGAAGCCTGTGGCCTTGGCGGCTTTGGAAATGCTGCCGTGCTCGGCGACGGCCTCGAGCACCTTGATGCGGTCGCGGCCGACGAGCAGGCGCCCGTCGCTGCGCAGCGCCAAGGTGGCGTCGATCTTCTTGTCCGGTGGGGGCTGCAAGCGCGTTCTCGCTGTTGAAGCGCGTTCAGCAAACGTCGAGTCGAACGCGCGATATGTCGTCGTGATCGCGCACGTTCTTATCCAAAAACCGCTTCGAACTTTTGGGAACGTGCGCGAGCGAGCGTCATGGCAACGACGCAGCCTCAGTCAGTCTAGCACGCGACGCGCGAGTAAAGGAATTCACGCTTTGAAAAGCGGGGGCCGCCGCCTAGCGCCGGCGAGGGCTCGAGCAAGCGCGGCAGGGCGCGCTTGCCGAATGCGTCGAGAATTCACCAACGGCGATAGACGCGGACCGGCCGATAGACGCGCGGTCTGCCGACGGCCACTGCGCCGCGGGGACCCACGCAGGCCGCGCCACGGTATCCGCGCGCGCAAACGGCGGCGTTGGCCGGCTCGGCGGTCATCACCGAAAGCGTCGTGAACTCAGTGAAGACGAGCGCGGCGAGCCCCGCGGCGGCGAGCAGTTTTTTCATGGATCCTCCTCTTCCGGCGGGTCGAACTTTCGCCGGCTTCGATCGTGCGGCGCGCCTCTTGGCGCCGCCCGCAGGATTAAGCGCAGGCGTCTGAACGACGTGTGAATATCAGCGCGAATTCCGCAAAAGTTGAAAGACCTTTGCGATCAGAATTCGCTCCAACTTATTGAGCTGGCGCGATTTCTTATCGCTCGAAGGGCTCCGTTCGAGGGACCAGCGCGCCAATAATAAATTGCGCTCAATCTCAAGGAATCTTTGCGCCTTCGGCTCGTTTTCGAGTGAATTCCGCAATAAAAAGGCTGCGCCAGCCAAGTGAACGCCTGCAGGTGAACGCCAGGAGGAAGATCGCTTCCGAAAAGGGGTCGAAGCTTCGTCCGGGGACGGGGCGCGCTGGCGCGGTTCCGCGCTCGCGGGCCGCCTGCGATCAGCCCAAAGCCCAGCCCAGGAGCGAAGCGCCAACGAAGAGGATGAACGCTCCAAGCAGTATGACGGACCAAAGACCTTTCGGCATGGGCGATATCCTTCCGACGCTTCCCGACCGCCGCTTCGGTTGCGGCCTCCTGAAGATTATAGGCGTGAATCGGAGGAGCGCCAGAGCGCGGCCATGCGAGTCGAAAGTCTTTTGGAAGTCATACTGAAATGTCGGGGTTGAGAACGATCGCCGGCCCCGTTAATGCTGTCGCAGCGGCTAGCAACTGGCCTCCGTGCTTGGCGGAACGAAAAATGTGATGAGGACGACGTCACCTCCTAAGCGAGCGAAGGTCCCGCGCGACTTGGCGGGGGCCCCGACGCGTCTCCGCATTGCAAAAGCTTTCGGCCTGCTGGCCTCGACGTTCGCGCTCGTCGTCGGAAGCGGGCTCGCGCGCGCCGATCATGCGCTCAAGAAATCGGAAGGGGCGGAGATCGACTGGGCCGGGCTTTACGCCGGCCTCGCCTATGGCGTCGCCATCCCGCCGACGAACGGCGAGCATCTGATCGCCGTCACGGGAGGGCTTTCTCCCGCCTATGACCTCTATCCCCGGGTGTTGACGCAGACGGGGATCACGGCCGGCGGGCATGCCGGACATAACTGGCAGAACGGCCACTTCGTCTATGGCTTCGAGACCGAAATCAACTATCTCGGCGGCCGCCATACGCCGGATGGCGTCAGCCTCGGCCTTCCCGTGCCCTATGGGCTGCAATGGGGTCCGAGCGCCACTTATTTCGCGACCGTTCGCGCTCGCGCCGGCTATTCGGTCGGGCCCTGGCTGCCTTTCGTGACGGGCGGCGTCGCCGCCGGCGGCGCGCGCGGACCGGCGAAGCTTCTCTATCCGCTTCCCGGCCTCGACGCGCTTTTCGCCGCGGACTTCTCCCAATCCTCCCGCATGAAATTCGCGATCGGCGCCGGTCTCTCCTATGCGATCGCCGACAGCTGGTCGGCGCGCGTCGAATATCTTTACCTCAATCAGCAGCTCAACACGCAGCTCTTCGACAACGGCTCGGGCTATTACTTCGCCTCGCGGTCGCGTCCCGAAGACCACATTCTGCGCGTCGGAATCGACTATCACTTTGGATCCGAAAACGAGATTCACGAGCATAAGTCCGAGGCGCAAGGCGTGAGCCAAGACCACCACCATGATCATGACCATGATCATGATCACGGCGGCTCGGCTGCGAGGGACGACAAGAAAGGCGACACAAAAACCGACAGGAAAGAGGAGAATAAAGCCGACACGGCCGCGAGCGATGACAATGAAGGCGACAACAAGTCTGAAAAGAAAGAAAACTCGGCTGCGAACGACGACAAAAAAGGCGACAAGAAGGACGACAAGAGCGGTGGGGGTGAGGAGTTTTACAGCGTCCACGGACAAACGACGACCGTCGCCCAAGGCTACCCCAAATTCCCGGCGCTCTATTCCGGCCGGAACAGCTTCCCGCCGGACGGGCAGGGGCGCGTCGGCACCACGGCCAATCTCTTCGCCGGCCTCCGACTCTGGGAGAACGCCGGCGTTTTCCTCAACCCGGAAATTGACCAGGGCTACGGCATTAACAATTCGACAGGTGCGGCCGCTTATCCCGACGGCGCCGTCGCCAAGATCGGCCGGGGCGCGCCCTACATGCGCTTTCAGCGTTACTTTCTGCGTCAGGTCATTGGATTGGGCGGCGAGCAAGGGAAGGAGGGCACCGAGGGCTCGCTCAACGAGTCGCTCGAAGCGACACAGAACCAGCTCGCCGGAAAGGTCGACAAGAACCGCATCACCATCATCGTCGGCAAATTCGCGGTCGGCGACGTGTTCGACGACAATGTCTATGCGCACGACCCGACGACGGGCTTTCTGAATTTCGCCTTCAACACGATGGGCGCCTTCGACTATGCCGCCGACGCTTGGGGGTACACGAATGGGCTCGCGGTGGAGTGGAAGCAGAACTGGTGGACCGCGCGCGCAGGCGTGTTCCAGCTCTCGAAGATTCCAAACGGCTTCGACATCGAGCCCGAGCTCCTGCGACAATATATGGCGGTCGTGGAGCTCGAGGGACGTTACGAGATCTTCAATCAGCCAGGCGCGATCAAATTTCTCGCCTATGGCGACAACGGCCGGTTCGGCAACGTCTATGACGTGGTGCAACAGGCCATTGCAACAAATGATCTGCCGCCGCAGATGGACGCCTTACATCGGCGGCATTTCAAGACTGGCGGCGGCGTCAATCTCAAGCAGCAGATCGTGCCGAACCTCGGTTTTTTCCTGCGCGCCAGCATGTGCGACGGTCGCTACGAAACGGTTGACTACACCGACGTCGATCGCCAGGTCTCCTTCGGTCTCGTCGCCGCAGGCCAGAGCTGGGGGCGGGAACTCGATGAGATTGGCGGCGCCTGGGCGTTTAGCGGGCTCTCCGGCCACCGCGTCAAATATTTTGAGCTCGGCGGAACGAGCGTCTACATTGGCGACGGCGCGCTGAGCTACGGCGGGGAGAAGAATCTCGAAGCCTATTATAAGCTCGGATTCACCAAGCAGATTGACGCGACGCTCGACTACCAGCTGATCGTCGATCCGGGCCACAACACCGCGCGTGGACCTGTAAACCTGTTCGCGCTCCGGCTTCACGCACAATTCTGAGCCGCTAGAGCTTGGAGCCCGTTCTCTGGAGAGGGGAGCTGGCTTCCATATAAAGACTTGCACATATCTTTATTGCATCGCGGTCCGCCTTGCGCTATAGGCCGGGCGCCCCCCGGCTCGGGCGGGCTCGCCGATCCGGCTATCCGGCCTCGCCAATTCGAGGGAACCATGACCACGCATTTCCATTTCAACGACTACGCCGTCGCCGACATCGGCCTCGCCGAATGGGGCCGCAAGGAGATCGCCATCGCCGAGACCGAGATGCCCGGCCTGATGGCCACGCGGGCGGAATATGGCGCGGCGAAGCCTCTGAAGGGCGCGCGCGTCGCGGGCTCCTTGCACATGACGATCCAGACCGCCGTGCTGATCGAGACGCTGAAGGCGCTCGGCGCGGACGTGCGCTGGGCCTCCTGCAACATCTATTCGACGCAGGACCACGCCGCGGCGGCGATCGCCGCCACGGGCACGCCGGTCTTCGCAAAGAAGGGCGAGAGCCTCGAGGATTATTGGGACTACACGCACAAGATCTTCGAATGGGGCGACGGCGGCTGCCCGAACATGATCCTGGACGACGGCGGCGACGCGACGCTGCTCATTCACTTGGGCCTGCGCGCGGAGCAGGGCGACACAGCCTTCCTCGACAAGGCGACGAATGAGGAAGAGGAGGTTCTCTTCGCCTCGATCAAGAAGCGGCTCAAGTCCAATCCCGGCTGGTATGGGCGCAACGCCGTGGCGATCAAGGGCGTCACAGAGGAGACGACGACCGGCGTGCATCGCCTCTATACGATGCACAAGGAGGGCAAGCTCCTGTGGCCGGCGATCAACGTTAACGACTCTGTGACGAAGTCGAAGTTTGACAATCTCTATGGCTGCCGCAAGTCGCTCGTCGACGGCATCCGCCGCGCGACCGACGTCATGATGGCGGGCAAGGTCGCCTGCATCGCGGGCTTCGGCGACGTCGGCAAGGGCTCGGCCGCCTCGCTGCGCAACGCTGGCTGCCGCGTGCTCGTGACCGAGATCGATCCGATCTGCGCGCTGCAGGCCGCGATGGAAGGCTATGAGGTGACGACGATGGAAGATGCGGCGACGCGCGCCGACATCTTCTGCACGGCGACGGGCAATGTCGACGTCATCACGATCGATCACATGCGCGCGATGAAGGACCGCGCCATCGTCTGCAACATCGGCCATTTCAACTCGGAGATCCAGGTCGCGGGCCTGCGCAATCTCAAGTGGCACAATGTGAAGCCGCAGGTCGACGAGATCGAGTTTACGGACGGCAAGCGCATCATCCTTCTGGCCGAAGGGCGCCTCGTGAATCTCGGCTGCGCGACGGGCCATCCGTCCTTCGTGATGTCGGCCTCCTTCACCAACCAGACGCTGGCGCAGATCGAGCTGTGGACGAAGCAGGGCCAGTATCCGACGGGCGTCTACACGCTGCCCAAGCATCTCGACGAAAAGGTCGCGGCGCTGCATCTCGACAAGATCGGCGTGAAGCTGACGAAGATGACGGATGCGCAAGCGGCCTATCTGAACCTGCCGGCCAACGGCCCGTTCAAGCCGGACCATTATCGGTATTGAGACGGGCGCCCCTGTCCCCCGCGAAATCGCGGGGGACAGGGGTTCAGTTCACTTAACGCGCAGCGCAGCCATATTTGATGCGGCGACAACCTACGTGCGCTCGCAGTAGTTCAATCACAGCGGACTATTGTACACCCAGTTCCGTAGTCCGCGTTGCATAAACCGAGAGCTCGACCTTTAGCTTCCGCAAGATTCTGATCCTGACCGCGCGCGGTCCCGATACCATTTTTCTGCTTCGCGACACACGTATGCACAGTAGGTTGGGCGCCAGAAACATTGCTGCTACCGGGGACGACGTTGCAGCTTACTATTCCGCACTGTCCCAGTTGTCGTCCCTCGCAATTACCCAGAGCCAACCCCTGAGCTTCGGCCTTATCTGGCGCACTGCCATATGTAGTCGCTCCGTGGGTGGATTTCGCCACGCACTTCCATTCATCTGAGCTCGCTACTTGAACGGTCAGCCCAGTTAATATTGCACCGCAAACAACGATCTTCAATGTTCGGCCGGTGAACATATTCTTTCTCCGGATACATGACTGACAACTAAAAATAGCATGGACGCCGAATTTCGGAAAGAGGCTGCGACGACGTATTGCCCCAACGTGGAAACGTCCCCTTTGGCGCAACGCTAAAATGTGCCTTTTGCTCTGGCGCGAAGGGAGCTGTTTTTGGGAGTAGAAATATTGGGGATTAGCCAGCGGGCTTACACGATTGCGCCGCGCCTAGCATCGGAGACGCCTGCATGGCGCGTTGATAGCTCGAGGCTCCCTCAGCGTCCAAGCATCATGGCGATCCGCGCGCCGATCAATTTCGCAAAAAGTCTCGGCGGGAAGCTTCTGTAGCAGGGCGCGTCGGAGGGCAGGGGCAGGTTTGAGCTGCGGCGCCTGACATTCGTTCGCATATCGATGGGCGGCAGCTCGCTGCTGTAGCGGAGCCGATAGCTCGAGACCCAGAAGCCCGGATCGAATTTCAGGAACATGCCCGAATTGCAGCAGCTCGCGACAACTCGGCGCGTCGGCGAATTTTGTTTCAGCCGATAGTCGACGAGAAGCTCTTCGCCCGCCACGCAGCGAAAGCGATCGTCGCGATAGAGCAGGTAGGGGGCGCCGCCGTCGTCATCGAGAACGCGCGGCGCGCCCCGCAGCGCTTCGATCCGGCGGCCGCCTTCCTGGCAGTCGAGGCAATAGCAGACAGCGGAGAGGATCGGCTCTCCGCGGCCTTCGCAGCGAACCCGTCCACAGAGGCATGACGAGGTTCTGAGGTGGAGCGGCATCGCTCTCTCCCGAGAGTAGCCTCAATCTCCCCGCGCAGGGATCGCGATGCGTGGCGGATTGCCGAGGCGCTTGTCGAGATAGTTGGCGACCTCGGCGATCAGCGGGTCGATCTTGTTCTCGAAGAAGTGGTTCGCGCCCTTCACGACCGCATGCTCGATCGTGATGCCCTTCTGCGTCTTGAGCTTCTCGATCAGGCCGGTCACCTCCTTGAGCGGCGCGACGCGATCGATGTCTCCGTGGACGAAGAGGCCCGAGGAAGGGCAGGGGGCGAGGAAGGAATAGTCGAAGCGGTTCGCGGGCGGCGCCACCGACACGAAGCCTTCGATTTCCGGGCGGCGCATCAGGAGCTGCATGCCGATCCAGGAGCCGAAGGAGACGCCGGCGATCCAGCAGGCGCGCGCCTCCGGATTGACGGCCTGCGCCCAGTCGAGCGCCGCGGCGGCGTCGGAGAGCTCGCCCGCGCCGTGGTCGAACATCCCTTGGCTGCGCCCCACGCCCCGGAAATTGAAGCGCAGGACGGAGAAGCCGCGCTCGGCGAAGGCGTAATAGAGGTGATAGACGATCTGATTATTCATCGTGCCGCCGAACTGCGGATGCGGATGCAAGATGATCGCGATCGGCGCGCCGCGCGTCCCAGACTGATGAAATCGGCCCTCGAGCCTGCCGGCCGGGCCGCTGAAGATTACTTCGGGCATGTTATCCTCAAGGAACGCAACGTCCTTTATCGCCGGCGCGAGCCGTGGGCTCGGGCCTTAAGCTTGCGCGCCCGCCGCCTAAAGCAGGCGGAGCAGAGCGCGAGGAGCGCTTTTAGCACCAGAGTCCTCGGCGATTGCAAGGATTTTCGTGCGCGCTCCGCCGCTTGGCGCCCCCTCGCCGCGAAACGCCTTCCCTCAGAACGCAAGGTCTGCAATGCTGCTCGGGCGCCGCCGGCGAGCGCTCGCCGCCCAATGAAGCCGCGCCTTTCCTGTTGCGGGAGGAAAAGAAAATGTTCGCTCGAAATTCAGGCCGGCGTCGCCGGCCCTTGATCCTCGCCTGCTTGGCGCTCCTCGTCGGCGCCGCGCCGTTCGCGGCGCGCGCGCAAGGCGCGCAAGGCTGGGCGGCCTGCAGCGGCCAGGTCCCCGACGCCGCGATCGACGCCTGCTCGAAGATCATCGCGAGCTTCGGCCCCAAGGAGACCGTCCACAACAAGGCGGCGGCCTTCTACAACCGCGCCAACGCCTATGTGGCGAAGCGCGACTATGAGCGCGCCTTCGCGGATTTCTCCAAGGCGCTGGAGCTCGAGCCCAAATCGGCGAGCGTGCTCTCTGCGCGCGCCGCGGCCTATCGCAGCCAGGGCGACTACGCGTCGGCCGTCAAGGATCTCGACGCGGCGATCAAGCTCGAGCCCAAGAATCCGGAAGGCTATATCGGCCGCGGCGCGGCGCGTTACGCGCTGCACGACCTCGACGGCGCGATCGCCGACTTCGGCGAAGCCTTGAAGCTGAACCCGACCTATGGTCCGGCCTTCACCGCCCGCGCCAAGGTCTACATGCAGGAGCGCAAGGAAGAGAAGGCGCTCGCCGATTTCGCCGAGGCCGTCAAATACGACAAGACCGCCACGCCCTATCTCTCGCGCGGCGATCTCTATCTCGAGACCAAGGACTTCGATCGCGCCATCGCCGATTTCACTGAAGGCTTGAAGCGCGATCCGAAGTCCGTCCTGGCGCTCGTCGATCGCGGCTCCGCTTGGCGCGGCAAGGGCGAGCTCGACAAGGCGATCGCCGACTATGACGCGGCCCTCAAGATCGATGCGACGCTCGTCCCGGCTCTCTACAACCGGGCGAGCGTCTGGCGCATGAAAAAGGATCTGCCGCGCGCGAAAGCCGATTATGAGGCGATCCTGAAGGTCAGGCCGGATTTCCCCGAAGCCAAGAAGGGGCTCGAGGAAGTGGATCGCTTGCTCGCCTGGCAGGCGCAGAGGGCTGCGAAAGCCGCGCGCCCGCTGCGCCGCCGGCGAAGCCCTGACCGCAAACGCAACGGCCCGGCGCAAGGCCGGGCCGCAGCTCTTTTCTCGCGCCGCCCCAGCGGTCAGTCGAACCTGAGCCAGCCCATGTCGGCTGGCTGGAGCCAATTCGCCGGCACGATGCCTTCGTCGCCGGTGAAGAAGATTCCCCGCTCGTTCTTGCTCGTGCCGAACTCGTATTTCGCAGCCATGACGAAAGTGCGCTGCGGGAACGGGTGGAACAAGAAGTATCTGTAGTTGTTGAGGTTGTCGATGCCGAAGCTGAAGTTGAAGTGGTCGTTCAGCTTGTAGCGGATCTTCGTGTCGACGACGAAGAAGCGGTCGAAGGCCTGGTAGACGCCGTGAGTGTAGTCATTGTTGGAGAGCGTCGACCACATGCGGTCCTGCCAACGCGCGTAGACGCTCCACGACCAACGCTCGTCCGGGCTGTAGGTGAAGCCCGTCGTCCAGCGCCACTTCGGCACATAGGGCGCGTTCTTGCCGGCGACGCTCCAGATCGCCTCGTCGAGATTCAGGCCTGAGGCGGGCGCCCACGGCTGTCGGAAATGATGCGCGAGTTCACGAAGGTGACGCTGCCATCATATTCGAAGCCTTTGAAGAACAGATTCTCCTTCCTCCAGGCCAGCTCCACGCCGCTGTTGCGGACGCGGTCCATGTTTTCGTTGGTGGACTGGGTTGTGTTTCCGGAAGGAATGAAGAGGGTTTGCGCGATGATCGCGTCGCGCATCTCTTCGTCGAAGAGCGACACGCGCACCCAGCTGTCCTTTCCGATCTTGCGCTCGACGGCGAGCTCCTTGCTGAGCGCGACTTCCGGCCGCAGATTGGGATTGGGGTTGGACTGCGGAACGGATCCCGTGAGCGAGGTGATGTTGTAGAGCTCCCTCGCGGTCGGGAAGCGGTTCGCGAGACCAATGTTGGCCGTGACGGTCCAGACTTCGTCCGGCGTCCATTGGAACGAGGCTTTGGGCGAGTAGCGGGTGTGATAAAGCACCGGCTGGAAGGTCGGCAGCGTCGAAGCGAGCTTCGCCGTTGAGGTGAGGCCGGTCGTGCCGAGGCCGCCCAAGGCCTGATTGTAACCGTCCGAAGCTTCCCAATGCTCGCCGCGAAGGCCGACGGTGAGCTTATATTCGTTGCTCATCTTCCAGACGTCCTGGAACCACAGCGCCTGGGTCCGCGTGGTGCCGTTGCCGATCGAGGCGGCGACGCCGGTCGAAGCCGCCGTTCCCTCAGTCCAGTTCCAGGTCAGCCAGGTCGGATTGTTCAGGTGGAACTGGTCGCCATGCAGGCCGAAGCTCGCCTCGTGCGGCCCCTCATAGCCGAAGGGCCGGTAGATGCCCTTGACGTCGAGGAGCGTCCAATAGGTGCCGGTGTAGACCGCGTTCTTGCCATTCTCCGTGTAGCCGCCGATCGGGACGGCGCCGCTGTAGGGCGACCGCTGATCGGACTGCAGGTAGTCGAAGTTCGAGGCCGAGACCTCATAGTCGAAGATCCCCTTCGTGTTCGACTTCACGTCCAGCGAATTGATGAGCTGCTTCTCCTGGACTCGGTAATAGGCAGCGCCGAAGCTTTGCAGAATTGACGTCGTCAGGGCCGGCTGGAACTTCGTGGAGTAGAACCCCGAGCTGGAGGAATAAGCGGGACCGAAGAAGGGGCCGTAACCGTTCACCAGATAGTTTTCCGGGGTCGAGGTTCCGTCGTTCGACCAGAAGCCGAGCGTGTAGGTCGCACGGACAAAGGGCGTGATGTCGTAGGCGAGCTTGATCTTGCCGGTGACTTGATCATTGGCGAGGTTGCCAGCGGAGCCGATCGTGTTCGCGGGCGTGCCGAATTTGGTCTGCGTCCAATAGGCGCCCGGATAGCCATAGAGCTGCGCCGGCGATATCGCGCCCGAAGTCCATGTCGGAAGCGAGCCCGTTCCGGCTTGGATATAGGTCAGCGGCTGGGTGTAGCCATGTAGCCAGTTGCCCGTGATGAACCAGGAGAAATCATTGACCTTGTCGCCCATCGTGACCGCGGTCTCGTTGGTCCAGAATAGCTTCGAGGTGCCATAGAGCGAGAAGTCCTGCAGCGCGGTGGTCTCCTTGGCGGTGACTTCGAGCTTTTCCGGCATGCGGGTCGTGATCTTCAGCACGCCGCCGACCGAGTTGCCGGGATATTGGGCGGCATAGGGCCCGTAAAGGAAGTCGACGCGCTCGATTTCTTCCGGCGCGACGAGGCCCCAGCGCGGCGCGCCGATGGTGTTGTCGTTGCCGATCAAGGCGGTGAGCAGCAGGTCGTCGGCGTAGACGAGGCTTCTCGCGGAGGAGTTGATGCCCCAGGTGCGGGTCGCCAGCACCGCCTGCGTGTCGCCGTTGTTGCGCTTGCGCACGAAAAGGCTCGGCATGTATTTGACCGCGTCTTCCGTGTCGATGATGTTGACCTTCTCGGCGATCTGTTCGCGCGTCATGCTCGCCACCGTGTTCGGGAGCTGCCACTTCTCGACGAAGGCCGGCTTGCCGTTCGGCAGCGTCGGATTCCAGATCGAAGGCTTCGGGTCGGCCGGAACGAGCGCGGGCGCGGCGGGCGCGGGCGCCGAGGATGTGGGAGGGGCCGAAGCCGCGGAGTGGACGGGACGGCCGGCGCCGTGCAGCTTGGGCATATGAGCCGCCACGCGGGGCTTCGCTTTGCCGACGTGAATTTCCGGCAGCTTTTGCTGCGCGAGCGCAGGCGGGATCATGAGGCAGAACGCGGCGAGCGCGCCGGCGGAGACGCCGGTCATGAGGCGATAGCGTGTCATGGGTACAGTCCTTCCCGTGCGTCCGCGCGAGCTTCAGGCGCGACGCCAAGCGTCCGTCAGCGCGAAGGCCGCGGTCGTGATCGTGGGATGTGCGGTGATTGAGGGACTTCGCCTGTGATCAGGCGTGCGCGAGGGACGCGCGCAGCGCGCGGCGGCTCGCCGACTTCAGCCGCGGGAAGGGGGCGCGCGCGGCGGCGCGCCGTCGTTCAAGACAGGGAAGGAAAAGAGCGCTCGCGAACTCTGTGACGCGAGTTTCAAGCGAAGGAGTCGCAAGACGGACTGCGGCGACCTGAGGGAGTTCCGGCAAGGGAACGCCGCCGGTCATTGGCGGACATTGCTGACAGTCCGCTGTTCCATGATGGGGCGCCGTCGGCGCGCTCGCCGTATCGGTCGCCTGGTTCTGACTTGTGGCGGCGACCGAGCAGCCGAGGAAGGACGCGCCAAGCCGCCCCGTTACGCCCGCAGCGGGCGCGACGATTTGCATCGCCAGAGCGATGCAGAACAGCAGTTGGACCACGCCGCGACCGCGCATCTCGAGTTCGTCCGCCGTTTTTCGTCCGCTTCCGCCGCTTGTGTTCGCAGGCGGCTTCATCTCGATCTTTACTGTTCTGTGAAATAATTCCAAGCCTCCGCGCATTGTCAAAAGTAAAAAATTCCGATATGAGACATATATGTCACAGGGGGCCGCAATGAGTTCGCGTGTTCGAGCGTTCTTCGTCCTCGGCGCCATTTGCGCCGTGACGCTCGGCTTGCTCGCCCCGGCTTTTTCGCGACCGGCGGCGCTGGTTGCGGGCGGCGCCGCGGTGGAATGCCCCCATCACATGGCCAACGCTGCGATCGCTGCGACGCCTGACGGCGCGGCTTCTTCGCATGCGCCGCGCCATTCGGGCCTTCCCGGTTGTCCCGATTGTTGCCTGGCCGCCCATCTGGGGATGGGGACGGCGGTTCTGCCCTTGCGCACCTCTTCATTTGCGCGGCCTGAAAGGCGTATCGCCTCGCGCATGCGCTACGCCGATTACGCGGCGAGCGCCATCAAGCCCGTAGCGGCTCCTGCCGCCAATGGCGCGCGCGCGCCGCCTGCGGCCTAACTCCCTCTCCCATTCGTTCCACACCCGCGCTCGCTCACGCGAGAGTGCTCGCGCCGCGCGGCCGATAACCAAGAAAAAAGCCTGACGTCCGCGACGAGCGGCGGCGCAAGGGCTGTAGAGGAACAAAAAGCCATGGACTATTCATCAATCAACCCGCTCACGATGTTCTATGCGGCGGGCCTCGTCGGCAAGTCGGTCATTCTGCTGCTGCTCGCCGCGTCGATCTACACCTGGGTGCTCATCGTGATGGGCGCCTATTCCATCCTGAAGATCGGCCGCTCGGCGCAGTCGGCGCGCTCGGGGGGCGACGTCGGCGTGCTGGCGCCGATCGATGCGGTCGGCAAATCGGCCGCGGCGCTCAATGTCGAGGGCGAGTCGGCCAACGAGCGGCGCGAGCGCATCGCCGAGCAGATGAGCCGAGCGGCGCGCGAGCTTCTCTCGAAGGAAGAAGGCGGCCTGCCCAATCTCGCGATCATCTCGTCGACCGCGCCCTTCATCGGCCTCTTCGGCACGGTCTGGGGCATCATGTCGAGCTTTGCGAGCATCGCGCAAGCGCAGGACACGAGCCTCGCGGTCGTCGCGCCCGGCATCGCGGAAGCGCTCGCCACGACCGCCTACGGCCTTTTCGCGGCCATTCCCGCGGCGGTCGGCTACAACCGCATCGGCGCGGCCTTCGCGCGCGTCGGCCAGCAGGTCGCCCATTACATCGAGGACGTGGCGCTCTCGCATGTTTCGGATCGGCCTGTCGCGCCGCGTAAGAGGGAGGCTGCGTAATGGCCTTCTCCACGCGCTCCAACGCTAGCAAAGATCTCTATCAGCCGCTGGCCGAAATCAACGTCACGCCGCTCGTCGACGTGATGCTGGTGCTGCTGATCATCTTCATGATCACCGCGCCGCTGCTCGCCAAGGGCGTCAAGGTCAACCTTCCGCAGGCGAAGGCGGCCGTGGCGCTCAATCAGAAAGATCCGATCATGGTCACGGTCGGCAAGGACGGCAAGATTTCGCTCGGCGCCGACGAAGTCTCGCCCGAGTCGCTGATCGACGGCGTCCGCGCGATGATGGGCGACGACACCAGCCGCGTCGTGCATGTCCGCGGCGACACGGAAGCGGTTTACGGCCAGGTCGTCGCGGTGATGGACAGGCTCGCGACGAATGGGATCACCCATATCGCGATCATGACCAATTCGCGCAAAGCCGGCGCGGGCGGCGTCACGGCGCCAGTCGTGGCCCCTGCGGTCGCCCCCGCTGCGCCGACGGCTCCCGCACGTGGAGGAGGCGGCAAATGACGGACGTCGCAGCTCTCCCATCCTTTGCGCATGAGCCGTCCGAGAGCGGCTTTGCGCCCGTCCGGCCGCGTTGGCTCGGCCCTGCAGCGACCACTTTCGCTCTCCTGGGCCATGTGGCGCTTGGCCTGCTGTTCTTGAATCTCGCGCTCGAGAAGATCGTTCCGCTCGACTATGTGGGCGCGGACCTCATACCCGAAGGCGACCAGTTCGAATCGGTCGAACAGGTCCAGCTCGACGACGTTCCGCCGCCCGAGGCGATGGAGCAACCGGACTTCGCCATTCCGCCGCCGCTCGTCATGCATCCCGAAGCGCCGCCGCTGCCGGTGAAGAAGGAGGTCGCCGAGCCCGAGAAGCAGGTCGTCGAGAAGCGCCAGGAGGTTCCGCGGGCCCAGCAGAGGCAGCAGGCCCAGGAGCGCCACCGGCTGGGCCTTGAAGAGGGTCAGGCGGCGTCCGGCGGAGTATCTCGCGTCACCTATGCGGCGCAGCTGGCGGCGGCGATCCGTCGGCACGTGCCGGGTTCGTCGAAGCTGGGTCCGGGCACGGCGAGCTGCAGCTTCCATGTGGCGCCGGGCGGCGGAACGACCGGCATCTCCTGCTCGGGCTCGAGCCCGGCGCATGCGGGGTTGCTGCGCACGGCGATTGCCTCGGTGCAGGCGCCGCCGCCGCCCGGCGGCGGATTCTTCGCCTCGCAATCCGTCAACTTCCACTAAACGGGCGTGTTCCTCCCGCGCGGAATTTTCGCGCGGGAGGGGGTTGATTTTCTTTTCAGGCTGAGCCTGCGCGCGCATGAAGCCGAGCGCGCAGGGTCGGGCGCGGCATGGCCGGGGGGCAAAATGCGGAAAATCTCGATCGCTTTGATGCTGATTCTGTGGAGCGCCGCGGGCGCCGCTTATTCCGAAGAGCAAAGCGGCTCGGCCGGCGCGGCTCAGCCCGAGCAGCCTTCGGGCGCCGTCGGCGCGAACAAGGCTGGGGAGCCTTCGGGGGCCGCTGGGGCTCAGGCGGAGCCGCATTCGGGCGCGGCCGGCGCGGCTCACGCCGATCCGGCTTATGCGCAAAAGCTTGCCGTCGCCGTAAGAGCGCATGTGCCGACGAACGCGAAGGTTGGCGCGGGCGCGGCCTCCTGCAGCTTTCAAGTGACGGCGAACGGCTCGGTGTCGGGCATTAGCTGCAAGGGCTCCTCGCCCGCCCATTCGCAGCTGCTACAAAAGGCCATCGCGGCGACCAAGGCTCCGCCGCCGCCCGGCGGATCCTTCTCCGCAAATCAGAGCGTCGTCTTCCACTGATCGGCGTAAGTTAGGAGGCGGCGAGGCCGCGCCGCTTCCGCCAAAAGATGAAATCGAGACCGGGAGCGTCATGATCGTCAAGCGCGTTTTCCTGGGCGTCGCGATCGCCCTGTCGATTGGCGGGGCGAGCGCGCTCGCCCAATCCGCGGCGCCGGCTCCGGCTGCGCCTGCGGCGCAGAAGCCCGCCGAGACCACCGCGACCGCGCCGCCGCAGGAGGAGATCCGCTCCGAGAGCAAGTTCCTCGCCGTGCTCTACGCCGAGATCGCCAAGCAAAGCGCCGCCGAGGAGGAGAAGGAGCTCGGCGAGGGCGAGACGACCGCGAGCTTCCACATCGATGCGACCGGCAAGATCGACAAGGTGACGATCGACAAGACGACGAGCGAGGCGCACGCCGCTGCGGTGAAGCGCATCCTCGCCTTGGTAAAGGTTCCGCGCCCGCCGGGCGGGGGCATGGACGTCGGCCAGACTTTCAAGTTCCACTGAGCGGGGAGGGTTCCCATGGGGCGGGCTGATGGGCGCGCTGTGCTGGCGTCGACTTTGTTGCGCGCTCTCGCCTTGGCGGCGGCCGCAGCGGTTTTGGCCATTGATCCCGCCCGCGGGGAAACTTCGGGAACCCCTCCGCACCCTGCGGAAGCTGCGAAAGGCGCAGAGGCCGGCCACGGCGGCCACAAGATGGGCGCTCCCAGTCCGGCGTGCCTCGACCCGCTGCCGCGTTGCGCGCCGACGGCCGAGGCCGCCTTCGCCCGCGACGGAACGCTCTGGCTCGCCTTTTCCGTCGGCGACAAGCTCTATGTCGCCTTGTCGCGCGACGCCGGCGCTAACTTCTCGCCGCCGGTCGTCGCGGCTACCGTGACCGGCGGCGTGTTCGACGCCAATGGCGAGGCGCGCCCCAAGATTGCGGCGCTGCCGAACGGAACGCTGCTCGTCAGCTACACGGCGCGGCCCGAGAAGAGCTACGACGGTTCAATCTCCTTCGTTCGCTCGACGGACGGCGGCAAGACCTTCTCGGGGCCCGAGCCGCTTCTCGACTCGATCGGGCAGCGCTTCGACATTTTCCTCGTCTCGCCGAAGGGCCGCATTTTCGCCGCCTGGCTCGACAAGCGCGACGCCGCGGCGGCGAAGCAGACCGGCGAGGCTTTCGCAGGCAGCGGAATCGCCGTCGGCTGGTCCGACGACGGGGGCAAGAGCTTTGCGGGCAAGAAGATCCTGATGGATCATTCCTGCGAATGCTGCCGCGTCTCGGCGGCTTTGGCGCCGGACGGCCAGCCGGTCTTCGCCTGGCGCCACGTCTATGGCGACAATCTGCGCGACCATTATGTCGCCAAGCTCTCCACAGACGGCGCGACGCTCGCAGGCGGCCGTGTCAGCGAGGACGAATGGGCGACGGGCTGCCCACATCAAGGGCCTTCGCTTACGATCGACGCCGCCGGCACCTGGCATGTCGTCTGGTTCACCAACGGCAAGGCGCGCAAGGGCCTCTTCTATGCCTCGAGCGCTGACGGCGGGAAGAGCTTCTCCGTTCCGCAAAAGTTCGGGGACGACGCGAAGGCGCCTTCACGCGCGGCGATCCTCTTCTCGAAAGGCGCGCTCTATCGCGCCTGGAAAGAGTTTGACGGCTCAACGACCAGCATCGTCGTTCAAACCTCAAAGGATTCGGGCAGGAGCTGGAGCCCGCCGCGAACGGTGGCGACGACGATCGAGACCTCCGACCATCCGCAGCTGCTCGCTAGCAAGGCCGGCGCCTATCTCTCCTGGCTGACCAAGGCCGAGGGCTACCGCCTTCTGCCGCTCTGGAAGGAGGGCGCCGCCGCGGCGCGGCAGCCCGCGCTGGCGAAGGATGGAATTTGATGGTGAGCCGGACGCGCTTTCTCGCGGGTCTCGTGGCCTTAGGCTTCGTCATGGGTGCGCCGGCGCAGGCGCTCGAGTTTAAGCCTTATGCGCGGGGATCCTTCGCCGAGCTTCGCAAGGCCCACGCGGGCCGGCCGCTCGTCGTCCATTTCTGGTCCGTGAGCTGCGCGCCCTGTCTCGCGGAGCTCGCCGACTGGGCGCGCCTCACGCGCGAGAAGACGGGGATCGACATCGTCTTCGTCAATGTGGACAGAGAGCGCGACCACGTTAAGGCCAGCGCGCGGCTCGAGAAGGCGGGGCTTTCGGGCGCCGTCCATTACGGCTTCGCCGATGATTTCCTCGACAGGCTCTTCTTCGAGGTCGATAGAAGCTGGCACGGCGATCTGCCCTTCACAGCAATGATCGATGCGAAGGGCAAGCTGGTCACCGTGACGGGGCCCGTTGACGAGCCGCCGATCGCCCAATGGCTTTCAAAAGCGTCGCCATGACGCAGCTCTTTGGCGAGTTTCCGACTTGCCACGCGGGCTAAATCGGCCGATAGGCGAGCCCGAAACCGTTCTGAGGCGCTCGCGGCCGCCCCCTTTTCCGGAAAACCCATCCGACATGCCCCGCACGTTGCTCTGCCTCGCCCGTCATGGCGAGACGAATTGGAATCTCGAGAGGCGTTTCCAGGGTCAGCTCGACATCGCTCTGAACTATAAGGGCCGCATGCAGGCGCTCGCGCTCGACGAGGAGCTCGCCCAGCGCGCCTTCGGTCGCGTCTATTCGAGCGACCTGTCGCGCGCGATAGCCACAGCGACGCCGCATGCGGCGCGGCGCGGCCTGTCCTTGGCGCAAAGGCCCGACTTGCGCGAGAAGCACGACGGGCTCTGGCACGGCTTGAGCCATGACGAGGTCGCGGCGCGCTATCCCGAAGACTATCGGCATTACCTCGATCGCCGCGCCGATTATGCGGCGCCGGGCGGCGAGACGCTCATGCGCTTCGCCGCGCGCGTGCGTTCCGGCTTGACGAAGATCGCGAGCGCCCACCCCGGCGAGACGCTGCTCGTCGTCGTACACGCCGGCGTCCTCGACATCGCCTGGCGCATGGCGACCGGCAGCCGCCTCGACACGCCCCGCGCTCTGCCAGCGCTCAACGCCGCACCGAACTGGTTCGTCTTCGAGGACGACACATGGTCGCTCGTCGACTGGGCGCGCGCCGACACGCGCAAGCCGATCGTCGCGCCCTACGAGACGATCGCGCTGGCGCGACGCGAGGCGTCGCGCGTGCTGCTCGTCAACCCGAAGGGCGAGACGCTACTGCTCAAATTCGCAAGCCGCATCCTGCCCGACGTTGCAGAGCAGGGCTATGCGCATTTCTGGGGTCAGCCGGGCGGCGCGCGCGAGGCGGGAGAGAGCTTCGAGGCCTGCGCGGTAAGAGAAATTTCCGAGGAGACCGGGCTTTCAGGCGTCGATGTCGGCTCCGCCATCGCCTCGCGCGAGTTTCCCTTGCTGTTGCCCGGCGGCTGGGTGCAGGGCGTCGAGCGCTACTTCCTCATGCGCTGCCCGGCCTTCGAGCCCAATCTGAAGGCGCTCACCGAAAGCGAGGCGTCCTATGTGCTCGGCTGGAAATGGTGGAGCAAGGAAGAGATCGCCGCCTCGCGCGAGCTGATTTATCCCGAAGGCCTGGCGAATATGCTCGGCAATGTGGGCGTCGGGTAGCCACGGCGCCGCCGGGATGTCCCTCTTCGCAAGCGAGGGGGTTTCGAACGCGGCTTGTGGCGCGAACGTGTGGTTGGCGAAGGTAACCGAATGACCCCATCTATGCCATGCGCGTAAGGCAAATGACACTAAACCGATCTTCCCGCCGCTCTGGTCAAGCTGCCGCGAAGGCACTTCTCGCGCGTACCGCAAAAAAATCCGGCCTACTTTTCAATGAGTTATGCAGATCCGATTGGATCTTCTTATAAATCTAGAGAAGATTTTTCAGCGAATCAATCATATCGCTCGTCAAATCCATTACATGACCCATGGCCTTTCCGATCAACGCGGCAACAACTTCCCACGTTCCTTTTTCTATTGCCTCGCCAAGTTCGCTAGCAAACCTCTCATCCCTATCGATGGCCTCGTTTACAAATATTTTTAGCTCAGCTTCGTTCATGGGCAGCTCCTCAATCTATCGCTTCAACATCAAAGATGACCTGATTTGTTTGTCGATCGAAGAAAACAGGCAGACCGAGCGCCTTAACCTTCGACCAAGCAAGAGTACTGCCAGCCTTCGAGATTGACCGCCCAAATCTTAACATCGCCGCTCCTTCGGAGTTTTGAGCGAGCTTCGCCTTGACCGCGTTGAGATTAAATGCGTATTTTGAAGAACAGCAAACAGCCCTAGATTGTTCGTATATTCTGAAAAGTTCATCCCTAGCCCACGGATGTGCGACTACTAATTCTGTGTAGCGCGTGTCATCAAAGCTCCCTTTGTGGTACAGGAAAGCCTTGGAATTGGCCATCCAAAAATCGTTTGGAAGCTTCACTAATTCATCTGGATTTGAAGTTATGAATGTTCTACGCACTATATCCGCTTGATGAGCGCCGAACAAGCCATCATAAAAATATTCGGCTTTTCTGCCGAGAGCGACCGCGGTTTCTTTGCTTGTTGCTATTGTTACGTTTTCTCCATTTCTTGCAAAAATCCATGGCGAATGTGATACGGCATCAGCCTTGGTAATTACCACGGACAAACGGCTCAGAAATTTCTCCTTCTCCTCTGCACCAATTCTGCTTATGATAGTTTCAAGAGCCGAGTAATCGTAAGTAATTGTGCGAGTATCTGCTTGAAATGCCCACAGGACTACGTCACATGTTGTGGCGTAATGAGCATACAAATCGAGATAGGCCTGATCAGCCCCCACAAACTCGCCTATTCCGGGCAAATCCCAAAAAATGATCGGGTTCCCTGTAGAATCATGACCCTTGTGAGCCTGAGGCTCCTTTGTGCAGGGTTTTACGTCATCCACGTCAAAGTTTGTACCAAATATCGCGTTTATTAGGGAGGTTTTTCCGGACCCAGTTTGACCAAATATCGCCGCAGTAAGTGGTCTCTTTCGCTCCTTAGCAATCAGTTTTTTCACCGATAATAAATCAGAGCCAATTTTTTGTTCAATTTTTCGCAAGAGATCAAAAAGTCCGTCTTTCATGGTTCAGACCTTTGACACTTAGCCGACGTCGCCAGATGCTGGGTATTCGAATCGCGGTATCATTATCGCGCACTATACCTCATTCGGCAAGCTCGAATCAGAACAAACGCCCCGCTTTTGGCGCCGCACGGTGCAACCACGAAGGTCCTTATTTGCTTAAATTGCCCCTTTTATTGGAACCGCTCAAGTCGGCCTCAAAGGTCAACCAGCTCCGGCATCCTCAACCGCTGGCCTGGGTGAATCATCCGATCGGAATTGACGCAGCCTCATGGCGCTCGTCGAAGATCCGCGCGCAGCAGTGTATACCCTGACTCATTGAGACGGCGAAAAAGTGGTCTCCGAGCTGTGAGAGATCGATTCGTTTCGGAGCATGATTTGCGCCGGGCTTCCACGGGCCAGGGGAGGCGCCAAAATGGCGCTAAGCGGGCGTTCAAATCGACCGAGCACCATGGGACCCTAATAGATTTCCATTACGTGCAGCGTTGCTGAGGGGTGCAAAACCTACTCCCTCTCCCGCGAAAGCGGGGGAGGGCAGGGGAGGGGGCCTCTCACGCGCTTTCCTTGCGTCGCTTTGCGCAGATCAGCGCGAAGGCCCATTCGAGCGCGGTCTCCTCCAGGGACTCGAAGCGGCCCGAAGCGCCCGCGTGACCCGCGCCCATCTGCGTCTTGAGCAGCACGGGCCCGCCTTCCGTCATTTTCGCGCGCAGCTTTTGCACCCACTTTAAGGGCTCCCAATAGGTCACGCGCGGATCGGTCAAGCCTGCGAGCGCCAGGATCGGCGGATAGTCCTTCGTCTCGACGTTGTCGTAGGGCGAATAGGCCGCGAGCCGCGCGAAGGCCGTTGCGTCCTCGATCGGATTGCCCCATTCGAGCCATTCCGGCGGCGTCAGCGGCAGATCGGCGCGCAGCATCGTGTTCAGCGTGTCGACGAAGGGCACCTCGGCGATGACGCCGGCAAAAAGTTCCGGCGCCATGTTGATGATGGCGCCCATCAGCAGGCCGCCGGCCGAGCCGCCCTGCGCGACGATCGCGCCCTCGCGCGTGAAGCCCGCGTCGATCAGCTTGCGCGCGCAGGCGATGAAATCCGAAAAGCTGTTCGTCTTCTTTTCGAGCTTGCCGTTCTCGTACCAGCTCCAGCCGCGCTCCGTTCCGCCGCGCACATGCGCGAGCGCATAGACGAAGCCGCGATCGACGAGCGAGAGCGCGTCGGAATCGAATTCCGCGTCGAGCGAGTCGCCATAGGCTCCATAGCCATAGAGCAGCAGGGGCGCGCCTTCGCCTGGCACGAATTCCTTGCGGTGCAGGAGCGTGATCGGCACGCTTTCGCCGTCCTCGGCCACGGCTGAGATGCGTCGCGCGACATAGTTCCTGGGGTCGTGGCCGCTTGGAATCTCCTGGCGCTTGATGAGAACGCGCTCACGCGTCGCCATGTCGTAATCGTAGGTTTCATCGGGCGTCGTCGGCGAGGAATAGACGTAGCGCAGCGTCGTCGTGTCGAATTCGAGTCCGGGCACGAGCGCCAACGAATAAGCTTCCTCCTCGAAGGCGATGGCGTGCTCCGCGCCGCTTTCGATCTCGCGGACGATGAGGCGCGGCAGCGCGTTCTCCCGTTCGATCCAGACGAGATGGCGCGCATAGACGGTCATCGCGACGAGCATGCGTCCCTTGCGATGGAGAACGACGACGCGCCAATCCGCGCGCGAAGTGGTGTTCAGCGGGGCGGAAAAAATCGCGAAATCCTCGGCGCCGTCGGCGTTGGCAAGGATGAAGATCTGCTCGCCATGCGGCTCGACCTCGTAGCGCAGGCGGCTTTCGCGCGGCGCGACTCGACGCGGCGCCGCGTCCTTGCCGGCAAGATCGATGAGATGGCATTCGCTCGCGTCGTGTCCGTGAATCGCCACGATCCCGAAGCGTCCGCAGCGGCTCTCGGCGAGTGAGACGAACCACGCGGGATCGCGCTCTTCGAGCACGACACGATCTTCGCGCTGCGGCGCGCCGACCCTGTGAAGAAGGACCGCGTCCGTGCGGTGGTTCTCGTCGACGCGAACATAGAGAAAGCTCGAGCCGTCTCGGCTCCAGACGATGGAGCCGTCCGTGTCGAGAACGACGTCGGCGCGGTCCCGCCCGTCGCTCAAGGCGCGCGTGCGGACGGCGTAGAGTTCCGAGCCCTTGTCGTCGACGCTCCAGGCGAGCGCGCCGTGGTCGCGAGTATGCGCGGCGTCGCCGATCTCGAAGAACTCGCGGCCTTTGGCGAGCTCCTCGCCATCGAGCAGGATCTCCTCCTCGCCGCCGCCACGCGGTCGCCGGCAATAGATCGGATGCTCTCCGCCTTCGCGATAGCGTTGGTAATAGCTGTAGGGCCCGTCGGGCGTTGGCGGCTCGGCGTCGTCTTCCTTGATGCGCCCGCGCATTTCGGCGACGAGGGCCTCGCGCAGCGCCTTTGCGGGCGCGAGCGCCTGCTCGCAATGGGCGTTCTCGGCTTTGAGCAGCCGGGCGATGTCGCGGGGCAGCGCCCCCGGATCGCGCAGCGCCTCCCGCCAATTCTCAGCCGCGAGCCATCCGTAATCGTCCTCGAGGACCAATCCATGGAAGTTGCGGCGCGTGGGCTTGCGCTCGGCCTTCGGCGGCGTCGCCTGCGCGAAGGACAAGGCAGGATCTCGGGCGCCGCCAGCAACCATGAGACTTCGCCTCAACTTTTTGGCGGCGCGCGCCGGATCAACCGTCTTCGCCGCCCGAGCGCAGCGTGGAGCCGCGATATCCGCCGGGACGCGTGAGGCGCTTGACGGCCTCGAGCGCCGTGGGGTTCAAGCCCTGTCCGCCATTGGCGACATAGTCGATGATGCCGGCGCGCATGCGCGGATCCCAAAACTTCCTCAAATGATCCGCGGCGGAGGCAGCCTGATCTCCCGATTTTTGCGCGGAGAAGAATTGCCCGATTTGATTGGCCATTTTCACGAGTGTATCGACCGAATTATGCGACATGCAGCTGTGCCTATTCCGCCGCGGCGATTTGTGGAGAGATGCGCTTGACGGCCTCGAGCGCAGTGGGATTCAAGCCCTTTCCGCCCCTCGCGACATAGTCGGCGATGTTCGCGCGCATGCGCGGAGCCCAAAACCGCTTGAAGTGGTTTGCGGCGTCCGCAATCTGGTCGCTATTTTTCTGCGCGGAGAAAAATTGACCGATCTGATTGGCCATTTTCACCAAAGTGGCGATCGAACTATGCGACATGGGCTGGCGCCGGCTCCACGATGCGTTCGGGATGGGTGAAGACCTCGAAGTCTCGCCCTCGCATTACCGCGACGAGCGTCATGCCGCAAGCTTCGGCGGTGCGCACGGCGAGCGCGGTCGGCGCCGAAATCGCCGCGATGATCGGCGCGCCGATCCGCGCGGCCTTTTGGACGAGCTCGACGGAAACCCGGCTCGTCATCAGCACGACGCCGTCCCTGCCTGTGACGCCCTTTCGCAGCAGCGCGCCGGCGAGCTTGTCGAGCGCATTGTGCCGTCCCACGTCCTCGCGCAGGATCAGCAACTCGTCGGACGGGCGCCAGAAGGCCGCGCCGTGCACGGCGCGCGTCTGCCGATTGACCGTTTGGCGGTCCGGCATCCGCTCCATCGCTTTAATGAGCTCCGTGGACTCCACGCGAAAGCCGTCGCCGATTTGTGGCGGCTCACGCGTCGCCTGCTCCAGGCTCTCTATGCCGCAAAGTCCGCATCCCGTCGGCCCCGCCATCGAGCGGCGCCGCGCGGCGTATTGTCGCTGGCTGTCGCCGGGGAGCCAGCTGCGCAGCTCGACGCCGAGCTCGCTCGCGACGATCTCGACCTCGAGCGGGCCCGCCTCGGCGTCGATCAGGCCCTCGGTCAGCGCGAAGCCCGAGGCGAAATCTTCGAGGTCGGCGGGCGTCGCCATCATGACGGCGTGCGTCGAGCCGCCATAGGTGAAGGCGATCGGCGTCTCTTCGGGGATCAGACGCGAGCCCGGCGCCAGTTCGTCATCGCGGCGCGCGAGGCAGGCCGCCGTGACGACGGGCGCAGGGACGCCTTCGCTCATTCCGCGGCTTCGATCCCCGTCTCGATCCGGCGGCTCGCTTCCGACAGCGCGGTGTATTTCTCCTGCCAGTCGGACGGGCCGTTGGTCGGCGACACCTGGACCGCGGTCACCTTATATTCCGGACAATTGGTCGCCCAGTCGGAATTGTCGGTGGTGATCACATTGGCCTGGCTCTGCGGATGGTGGAAGGTCGTGTAGACCACGCCCGGCGCCATGCGCTCGCTGATCTTGGCGCGCAGCGAGGCTTCGCCGGCGCGGCTCTGCACGCGCACCCAGTCGCCGTCCTTGATCCCGCGATCCTCGGCGTCCTGGGGATGGATCTCCAGCACGTCCTCGGGATGCCAGCTGCTGTTTTCGGTGCGACGGGTCTGCGCGCCGACGTTGTATTGCGAGAGAATGCGTCCCGTCGTGAGCAGCAGCGGGAAGCGCGGCCCGGTCTTCTCGTCGGTCGGCACATATTCCGTGATGACGAATTTGCCCTTGCCCCGGGCGAATTCGTCGATGTGCATGATCGGCACGCCATGCGGGTGCTCGTCGTTGCACGGCCACTGCACCGAGTTTTCCTCCTCGAGGCGCTTGTAGGAGACGAGGCGGAAGCTTGGAGTGACCCGCGCGATCTCGTCCATGATCTCGCTGGGGTGCTTGTAGTTCCAGTTGAGACCCATGGCGTTGGCGATGAGCTGGGTGATCTCCCAGTCGCCATAGCCGTTCTTCGGGGTCATGACCTTGCGCACGAGCTGAATGCGGCGCCAGGCGTTTGTGAAGGTGCCGTCCTTCTCGAGGAAGGTCGCGCCCGGCAGGAACACGTGAGCGTAATTCGCCGTCTCCACGAGGAAGAGGTCCTGCACGACCACGAGCTCCATGGCCGCAAGGCCCGCGGAGACGTGCTTGGTGTTCGGGTCGGACTGCAGAATGTCCTCACCTTGGACATAGAGGCCCTTGAACGTGCCCTCGATCGCCGCGTCGAACATGTTGGGGATGCGCAGGCCCGGTTCGGCGTCGAGCTTGACCCCCCATTCCTCCTCGAAGGCTTTGCGCGCGGCGTCGTTCGAGATGTGCTGATAGCCCGGCAGCTCGTGCGGGAAGGAGCCCATGTCGCAGGAGCCCTGCACATTGTTCTGGCCGCGCAGCGGGACCACCCCGACGCCGCGCCGCCCGAGATTGCCGGTCGCCATCGCCAGATTGGCGATGCCCATGACGGTCGTCGAGCCCTGGCTGTGCTCGGTGACGCCGAGACCGTAATAGATCGCGGCGTTGCCGCCCGTGGCGTAGAGGCGCGCAGCGGCGCGCAGATCCGCGGCCGGGACGCCGGTGTATTTCTCGGTCGCCTCCGGGCTATTGCGCTCTTCGGCGACGAAGGCCGCCCAGTCCTGATATTCGTCGAGGTCGCAGCGCTCGCGCACGAATTTTTCGTTCACGAGGCCTTCGGTGACGATCACGTGCGCCATCGCCGTCACGACGGCGACATTGGTGCCGGGCTTCAGCGGCAGATGATAGGCGGCCTCGATGTGCGGGGAGCGCACGAGGTCGATCTTGCGCGGATCGATGACGATGAGTTTTGCGCCTTGGCGCAACCGCTCCTTCATGCGCGAGGCGAACACGGGATGGGCGTCGGTCGGATTGGCGCCGATCACGACGATGACGTCGGCCTTGTAGATCGAGGCCAAATCCTGCGTGCCGGCCGAGGTGCCGAAGGCCTGATTGAGGCCATAGCCCGTGGGCGAATGGCAGACGCGCGCGCAAGTATCGGTGTTGTTGTTGCCGAAGCCGGCGCGGGTGAGCTTCTGGACGAGATAGCTCTCTTCGTTGGTGCAGCGCGAAGAGGTGATGACGCCGACCGAATCCTTGCCGTATTTGGCCTGAATCTCCTTGAAGCGCCGGGCCGTGAAGGCGATCGCTTCCTCCCAGGAGACGACGCGCCAGGGCTCCGTGATCTTGTCGCGGATCATCGGCTCCAGCAAGCGATCCTTGTGATGCGCGTAGCCATAAGCGAAGCGGCCCTTGACGCAGCTGTGGCCTTGATTGGCCTTGCCGTCCTTCCAGGGGACCATGCGGACGATCTCCTCGCCGCGCATCTCGGCCTTGAACGTGCAGCCGACGCCGCAATAGGCGCATGTCGTCACCGCCGAGTGCTCCGGCTGGCCGGTGGTGATAATGGATTTCTCGATGAGCGTCGCGGTGGGGCAGGCCTGCACGCAGGCGCCGCAGGAGACGCATTCGGACTCCATGAAGGCTTCCGACATGCCGGCCGAGACGCGGCTTTCGAAACCGCGGCCGGAGATCGTCAGCGCGAAGGTGCCCTGCACCTCCTCGCAAGCGCGCACGCAGCGATTGCAGACGATGCATTTCGACGCATCATAGGTGAAATAAGGGTTCGACTCGTCCTTCGGCAGCCATTTGAAGTTGGCTTCACCGTCGTTGCGCGCGAAGACGTGATTGGAGCCGTCATAGCCGTAGCGCACGTCGCGCAGTCCCACTGCGCCCGCCATGTCCTGCAGCTCGCAGTCGCCATTGGCGGCGCAGGTCAGACAGTCGAGCGGGTGGTCGGAGATGTAGAGCTCCATCACGCCGCGCCGAACCGCTTTCAGACGCGGCGTCTGCGTATGCACCGTGATTCCGGGCGCAACCGGCGTCGTGCAGGAGGCCGGAAGCCCGCCACGGCCCTCGATCTCGATCAGGCACAGGCGGCAGGAGCCGAAAGCCTTGATGCTGTCGGTGGCGCAGAGCTTTGGGATCTCATTGCCGATCTGCATCGCCGCGCGCATGATCGACGTGCCCTCGGGCACGGTGACCGTCTGACCGTCGATCGTTAAAGTCACCATATTCTGAGACTGTGAGGCCGGCGTGCCATAGTCGATTTCTTTAATGACGCTCATGGCTTTAGCTCCTCATTCCGCGGCGGCGGGAACGGACTTCCTGCGGAAGTCTTCGGGAAAATGACGCAGCGCGCTGAGCACGGGGTAGGGCGCGAAGCCCCCCAGCGCGCAGAGCGATCCAAGCTTCATGGTGTTGCAGAGGTCTTCGAGCAGCGCGATCTCCGCCTCGACGTTCTGACCCGCTTTGATCTTGTCGATCGTCTCGACGCCGCGCGTGGAGCCGATCCGGCAGGGCGTGCATTTGCCGCAGCTCTCGATCGCGCAAAATTCCATGCCGAAGCGCGCCATCTGCAGCATGTCGACCGTGTCGTCGAAGATCACGAGGCCGCCATGGCCGATCAGCGCGTCGCGCTTGGCGAAATCCTCATAGTCGAAGATGAGGTCGAAGTCCTTGACCGGCACATAGGCGCCGAGCGGGCCGCCGCATTGCACGGCGCGCACCGGCCGCCCGGAAAGGGTTCCGCCGCCGATGTCGTTGACGATCTCGCCGAGCGTCAACCCGAAGTCGACCTCGCAGAGCCCGCCATGTTTGACGTTGCCGGCGATTTGCAGCGGCATGGTGCCGCGCGAGCGCCCGACGCCGCAATCGGCATAGGCCTGCGCGCCCTCCTCGAAGATCATCGGGATTGTCGCGATCGAGAGCACGTTATTGACGATCGTCGGCTTGTCGAAAAGGCCGGCGATGGCCGGGAAGGGGGGCTTGGCGCGCACGATGCCGCGCTTGCCCTCGAGGCTCTCGAGCAGCGAGGTCTCCTCGCCGCAGACATAGGCGCCGGCGCCGATGCGCAGCTCGACGTCGAAGGCGAAATTCGAGCCGCGCACCTTCGGCCCGAGCCAGCCGGCTTCGCGCAAGATCTCGATCGCCCTGCCGAAGACCACCGCCGTCTGCGGATATTCCGAGCGCAGATAGACATAGCCCTTGGAGGCGTTGACCGCATAGCCGGCGATGATCATGCCTTCGATCAACGCGAAAGGGTCACCCTCCATGATCATGCGGTCGGCGAAAGTGCCCGAATCGCCCTCGTCGGCGTTTACGACGACATAGCGCCGGTCCGCCGGCGTGTCGGCGACCGTCTTCCATTTGATTCCGGTCGGGAAGCCCGCGCCGCCGCGGCCGCGCAGGCCGGATTTCGTCACCTCCGCCACCGCCTCGGCGGGAGACATCGCGAAGGCCTTCGCGAGACCCACGCCGCCGCCAAGCGACTCATATTCGGAAAGCGACAGCGGATCCGTGATTCCGCAGCGCTTGAAGGTCACGCGATGCTGACGCTTCCAGAAAGGATGATCCTCGACCTTGCCGATCGAGAGCTTGTGCGGAGCGCCGCCGAGAAAGCCCGAATCGAAGAGCGAGGCGACGTCCTTCGCCGCCACATTGCCGTAACCGATGCGCCCCTGCGTCGTCTCGACCTCGACGAGCGGCTCGAGCCACAGCAGGCCGCGCGAGCCGTTGCGCACGATCTGAACATTCTGTCCGCGGGCTTGCGCCTCCTTGGCGATCGCCGCGGCGACCTTGTCGGCGCCCATGGCCTTGGCGGCCATGTCGAGGGGAACGAAGACTTTCGTCATGACTGGCGCGCCTCCGCGGCGATCTCGTCGAGCCTCTCTCCGTCGACGCGCCCGATCGGCTCGCCGTCATAGAGCGCCGAAGGGCTATGGGCGCAGAGCCCCAGGCAGTAGACCGCCTCGACCGTCAGCGCTCCGTCCGGCGTCGTGTGATGCCAATCGGTCTTGATCCTTTGAAGGAAGTCGTGCGCGATCTTCTCCGACCCCATCGACTGGCACGATTCGGCGCGGCAGATCTTCAGCACGTGCCGGCCGGCCGGCTCTCGGCGGAAGTCGTGATAGAAGGTGACGACGCCGTGCATCTCCGCCCGCGACACGTTGAGCGCCTGGGCGATCTGCGGCACCGCCGCCTCCGGGACGCAGCCAAATTCCTCTTGCAAGGCGTGCAGGATCGGCATGGCGGGGCCCTCCAAATGGAGATGCGCGTCGATGATCTCCTGCGCGCGCGCGGTGTCCCAGGCTGAGACTTGCGACATTTCTTCCCTTTTTTGTCTTGAGCGCGGCGGCTCTTAGCAGCCGCATTTTACTCTTTTATCTGGTTATTTTTATTACCTTGCCGCAATTCGATGCCTCGATCAATGGCCGCGAGCCATGGAACGATAGAAACCGCCTATGGCGCGTCCAATGCTCTGCTCGCGGCGAGCTTCCTGGTCTCCGCGAGCAGCGCGGCGACGAGGGGCGGCGCGGGCTCGCGCTGCGGCGCGACGAGGCCGACCTCGTGCACCGCCTCGGGCTCGAGGATCGGGATGGCGCGCAGCGGCGGCGTCACGCCGAGCGCCTGGGCAAGCTTCTCCGGCATCACGGTGGCCCAGCGGCCCGCCTTGACGTGGTCATAGAGCAGGATGATCGAATTCGATTCGAGCACGGTCCGCGGCGCGCCGCCGGCCTCGCGCATCAGCTGGTCGATGATGCGACGATTCTGCATCTCGGGCGTGAGAAGGCAGAGCGTCAGGCGCGCCACCTCGGCCCAGGTGACCCGCTCGCGGTCGCCGAGCGGATTGGTCGCGACGGTCAACAGCCGGTAGCGCTCTTTCCACAAAGGCACCGTCCGCACGCGGCCGAGCGGCTCATTGTCGAGATAGGTGAGGCCGGCGTCGATCTCGAGATTGTCGAGCATGGTCAGAATGTCGGCCGAGCCGGCGCTGACGACCTTGATGCGCACGCCGGGATGCTTGTCGAGGAACGGCGCCGTGAGGGATGAGACGGCGCTGAGCGCGGTCGGGATGGCGGCGAGCCGGAGCTGGCCGGAGAGGCCGTCGCGCAGCGACTTCACCTCCTGGCGCATCGCGCGCGCGTCGGCGACGATACGCTTCGCCCAGACCAGCACATGCTCGCCTTCGCGGGTGAGCCCGTGGTAGCGCGAGGAGCGGTTGACGAGCAGCACGCCGAAGGACTCCTCGAGCTGCTTCACGCCGGCCGAAAGTGTGGGCTGAGTCACCCCGCACACTTCCGCAGCGCGCGAAAAGCTCTGCTCCCCGGCGAGAGCGATGAAGAACTCAAGCTTATCAATCACCAGAGCCGATCCCCGCTTCTTTTTTTAGGAATAAATCTAGCACGAGCGGCGGCGGCGCGCTCCATATAATCAGCTGTTTGGACGTGAAAGTTTAGGGCGTCGGCCGCCCGAAGAGTTCGTTTTGGACGATCCGCCATGTCCGGGCGCCCGAATTGCGCCGAATTTGGCGGTTTTGGTAACAATTGACTAACGGGGTTCGCGCTCTACGCTTTCGAGACGCGCCGCCGATCGGGGAATTTGCGCATGAAACTTTTAAGCGGAGGCGCGTTACGCCTAATCGTCGCGTTGGCTATGGGTCTGGGGCTCGCCGCCCCGGTCCTGGCCACGCCTTCGATCGTGATCGACGTCGCGACCGGTCAGGTGCTCGAGCAGGATCAGGCGACCGCGGTCTGGTTTCCGGCTTCGACCTCGAAGCTCATGACCGCTTATGTCGCGCTCGACGCGGTGCGCAAAGGACGGATCACGCTCGACACGCCGCTCGTCGTCTCGGAGCGAGCGACCGAGCAGGCGCCGTCGAAAATGGGCTTCCGCGCCGGGCAGCAGGTGACTCTGCGCAATGCGCTCGTGATGCTCATGGTCAAGTCCGCCAATGACATAGCGGTCACGATCGCCGAGGGCGTCTCTGGTTCGATCGAAGCCTTCGCGGGCGAGATGAACCAGGCCTCGGCCGCGATTGGCATGAAGGAATCCTACTGGGTCAATCCGAACGGCCTGCCCGACGACCGCCAGGTTTCCTCGGCCCGCGACCTTGCGCTTCTGGGCCGGGCGCTGCTGATCGATTTTCCTGAATCCGCCGATCTCTACCACATTGGCGCGTTTCGCATCGGCCGCAGGATCATGCCGACGCACAATGGCCTCTTGAGGATGTATCCAGGCGCGGACGGCATGAAGACCGGCTTCACCTGTCCCGCCGGCTACAATCTGGTGGCCTCGGCGACGCGAGGCTCGAGAAGGCTCATCGCGGTCGTGCTCGGCGCGCCGAGCGGCGCGGCGCGCACCGTAAGGACGGCGGCGCTGTTCGATCGCGCCTTCCAGGGCGCGCAAGCGCAGGGCCTCGCCTCCGATCTGCCCGGCCCCGGCGTCGGTCCAGCCCCCGATCAGCGCGATAAGATCTGCCTGCGTCGCGGCAAGGCGCATAATCAATATGTGGCCGAGTTCGAGGACGCGCCGATCCAGATGGTCGCCGATCCCGCGAAGAAGTCGAGCGAGGGCGGGGCGACGCGCCTCACCGCGCAGCCCATCTCCCTCGAGCCTGTCCTCGTCCACACGGGCCCCGTGGAGGGCTATGCCGGACCCGTGGCGAAGCCTCGCGATCCGAAGCTCGCCGTCGGCGCCGATGATCCCACAGGCCCGCAGCTCGTCGCCGCGCCGCTGGCCGAGCCCGGCAAGCCCGTGGTGTGGAGCGCTTCCGGCGCCAAGGGCCTGGCGGCGACGGAGCAGGACGCCGACTCCGAGGAGACGCACAAGTCCGGCAAGCACAAGCTGAAGGGCAAAGGCCATCACCATTCCTCGGCCAAGGCGGACAGCGCGGATAGCGGCGACGATTCCTCCGATGCGGGCACCGGAAAGGCGAAGCCGCACAAGCACGGTCCCGGCAAGGCGAAGCATCACTCCGCCGCTGCGCGCCGGAGCCGGCTCGCGGAGGCGCAATGAGCGCAGCGGCGTCCGCCGAGCCGCGCCGTCCGCCGCCGCCCCTCCCGCTTACGGTCCTGACCGGCTTTCTGGGGGCCGGCAAGACGACGCTGCTCAACCGCTTGCTCGCGTCGAGCGAGTTCGCCGACACGCTCGTTCTGATCAATGAATTCGGAGAGGTCGGGCTCGATCATCTCTTCGTCGAGAAGATCGACGGCGACATGATCGTGATGGCCTCGGGGTGCGTCTGCTGCACGATCCGCGGCGATCTCGTCGCGACGCTCGAGGACGCGCTGCGCCGGCGCGACAATGGCCGGATCAGGCCTTTCAAGCGCATCGTGCTGGAGACGACCGGGCTCGCCGATCCCGCGCCGATCCTGCATGCGATCATGCGCCATCCCTATCTGCTGCTGCGCTACCGGCTCGACGGCGTGGTGACGCTCGTCGACGCGGTGAACGGCGACGCGACGCTCGACGCGCATGAGGAGGCGATCAAGCAGGCCGCCGTCGCGGACCGCATCGTCGTGACGAAGACCGATCTGCCGCGGGGCGCGGAGAATCTCGGGAAGCTTCTCGCGCGGCTCGCCGCGCTCAATCCGGCGGCGCGCATTCTGATCGCCGCCGAGGGCGAGGCGTCGGCCGCGGCGCTTCTCGATTGCGGCCTCTATGACGCCGATGGGAAAACGCCGCGCGTCGACTCATGGCTCAACGCGCAAGCCCTGCTCGCGGCGAGGGATCACCATGATCATGGTCACGATCACAACCACGCCGACGTCAATCGACATGACGCGCATATTCACGCTTTCTGCCTGACGAGCGACAAGCCGCTCGCTCCGGGAGCCTTCGATCTCTTCCTCGACCTCTTGCGGGAGGCGCACGGCCCACGGCTGCTCCGCGTCAAGGGGATCGTGGCGCTTTCCGACGACCCGGATCCTCCCGTCGTGATCCACGGCGTGCAGCACGTGTTCCACCCGCCGCACCGCCTCGCCGCTTGGCCGGACGCCGACCGCCGCACCAGGATCGTCTTCATCGTCAAGGACCTGGAGGAGCGCTTCGTCTCGGGCCTCTATGCGGCTTTCGCGGGCGAGCCGGCGCTGGACGCCCCTGACGCGGCGGCGGTCCGCAACAATCCGCTCGCGCCGC
>CAWHHH010000016.1:0-176646 GCA_963829075.1 uncultured Alphaproteobacteria bacterium
ATTTGTCGCCGCCCCGATGCTCAGTCCCAGCAACCCGCGCGCTTTATTCGACGAAAACCAGGTCACACTGCGCGCCCTTGCCGCGCAGCTGCCGACAAAACTCCAGAGCCTCCGCCTCGTTGCCGAAGCCCCCGATCCGCAGGAGCCAAACCCAGCGACCGTCTCGTTGGGATTTGACGACGAGGGGGTCGCAATTCTGCAGCATGTCCAGCCGGCGTTTCTTCAACAGATTCCATTGCTGAACGGCGCGCGCTTCCGAAGGATGGGCTCCAAGCTCGACGGTCGCTTTGACGGCGGGGACGGCTGCGGCCTTTTGGGCCGCTTCCTTGTCCGAGACGGCGGCGACGCCAGCGGCGGGCGAAGCAGCGGCGGTCTCCTCTTTCGGCGCAGTTGCGGGCGCGGGCGCCGCCTTCGCCGGAGTTTCCGGCAAGCTCGCCGCGTCCCCCGGCTGCGCGTGGCTCGCCGACGCGAGCGGCTCGGTCTTGGTTTCCCCTGAGACCGGCGCCGCCTTGGCGACCGCGACGCCTTCATGGCGCCAGTACCAATCTCCGGCGCTGATGAGCAGCACCAGGGCGGCGATTCCCAGGACGGTGGCGATATTGTCGGCGATCCCCCAAGGCGAGACCGGCGTGCGACCCGCGGAGCCAGGCGCGCCCGCTCGCCGCGGCGATCCTTGCAACGGCTCCTTGAGCCGCGCCAGGAAAGCCGTCGTTTTCGCGGCCCGCTCCGAAAACTCGCGCTGCATGACGAGCTTCGCCAGGTCCTGAAGGAACATCCACACGAGGTTGTAGACCCATACGAGGCCAATCAGCCACCAAGGCAAGGCCGGAAAGAGGATCCCGAAGGCGCACAGCAGCGCCGCCACGACCTGCGTCGCGACAATGGCCCAAAACAACGCCGCTCCCGGGAACGGAGGCGTCCAGAAAGGCGCCTTGGTGCGCGTGACGAACAGCATCAAATGTCCGCCCACGACCAGTTGAAGAAAGAGCATCGTCTGCAGGTGGTGCGGGTCGAGATGCAGGACGTTTTGGCCAATCGCCAGCAGGCCGAAGCTTTGCACGACGGCCAAGGCGCCGAGAACAGAGGACACGACGAGCACGCGGTCCATCTGCCAACGCACGGGAAGGCTCGGAACACTCGCCCGGTCGAAGGCGATCGTCATGATTGGAATGTCGTCGAGCAGCGCCAGCATGATGATCATGATCGGCGTCAGCGGGAAGAAGCCATAGACGATCGTCGCGAGCACGATGAACACCATGATGTCCAACGTCATGGCGATGCGGTAGAGCGTGTAGCTCATCATCCGCTCGAAGATGCGCCGTGCTTCTTCAATTCCCCTGATGATCGTGGAGAGTCCGGGCGCCGTGAGAATGAGGGCGGCCGCCGCCCTCGCCGCGTCCGTCGCCCCCGAGACTGCGACGCCGATGTCCGCCTGCTTCAAGGCCGGCGCGTCGTTGACGCCGTCACCCGTCATGCCGACGATCTTTCCCCGCTCCTGCAAGGCTTTCACAATGGCGTATTTGTGTTCGGGGAAAACCCGGGCAAAGCCATCTGCGGCCTCTATGCGCGCAGCGACATCCGCCGGGATTGCGCCCTTCGTCACATCGCCGGTGAAAAGATCCGTCGCGAGCTGAATGTTCTCGCCGAGACCGAGGTCTCCCGCGATCTGCTTGGCGATTGCAACGTCGTCGCCCGTGACCATCTTCACGCTGACGCCGTAGCCGATGGCCTTCTTGATCGTTTCGGCCGAGTCGACGCGCGGCGGGTCGTAAAGCGGCACGAAGCCGAGGAGGCGCCATGCTTGCGCATGGTCGGCTTGCGCCACGCCCAGCGTGCGAAAACCCTTCGCGGCGTAGGCGTCGACCTGCTTGTTGGCGGCCTCGAGGTCCGCGCCGGAGATCTTGGCGAGCGCCAAAATGACCTGCGGGGCGCCCTTCGCCACTTGAAAATCGCCGCTCGGCCCCTTCACCGTGGCTTCGGTTCGTTTGACGACGGGATCGAAGGGCCTGAAGGCCGTCTGCTCATAGCCTGAGAGCGCCGAGCGATCGCGGAGACCCGCCAGCACGGCGAGGTCGATGGGATCTTGGTCCTCGGCTTTCGAGGCCAGCGAAGCCGCGAGCAGCACGTCTTGCGACTTTGCGCCCTTCCACGGATTTATCTCTCCCAAGGTCAGCTTGTTCTGCGTGAGCGTGCCCGTCTTGTCCGAGCACAGCACCTCCATCCCCGCCATTTCCTCGATCGATTCGAGACGGGAGACGATCGCCTTCTCGCGCGCGAGAAGCTTCGCGCCCAGCGCCATGGTGACGGAGAGGACCGCAGGCATGGCCACGGGGACGGAGGCGACCAGCAGGATCAGGACGAACTCGGCGAGCCGAAGCACGTCGACGCCGCGCGAGAGCTGGACGGCGATGAGGATCGCGGCAAGCACTGCGGCGGCGGCGATGAGAAAATCGCCGATGCGCATGACCGCAGCCTGGAAATGCGAGGCGGCGCCGGCGCTTTGGACCAATGAGGCAGTGCGCCCGAAAAAGGTGCGGGCGCCTGTTTCGGTGACGACCGCTTGCACTTCTCCCTGCTTGGCGATGGAGCCGGAGTAAAGAATGTCGCCCGGCTTCTTCGATACGGGAAGAGATTCGCCCGTGAGCGCGGCCTGATCCACGCTCAGATAATCGCCCGAAAAAATTCGCGCATCCGCGGGGACGACATCACCCAGTCGAATCCGAACGATGTCGCCGGGCACGAGATCTTTCGCGTCGATTTCGCTCCAGGCGCTCCCTCGTAGCACTTTTGCTTTCAACGCCAGCGCGCTCTTTAGCGCCGCAAGCGCGTTCGACGCCTGATGCTCTTCGAAGAAGCCTAGGGCCGCGTTGAAGAGCAGCAGGGCCAGGATGATCGTGAAGTCGCCCCAGTCATGAACGATTGCGGCCATGATCGCCGCGGCTTCGATCATCCACGGTATGGGACCCCAAAAGAACCGCAGGAACAGCACCCATTCGCTCGTCTTCTTCTCTTCGAGCGCGTTGGGCCCGTATTTGGCCAGGCGATCCTTCGCGACGTTGGCGTCGAGGCCCTTGCGCGGATCGGCGGCGAGCGACGCCATCACTTCGGCGATCGGAGATTTCGTGAGGTCGACTGCTGCGTTCATTTGCCCGTTCTCCCCGCTACGACACGACTTGTTTGTGTCAGGACCTCCCGCGTCCCAGCGAAAAGACCGAGGTCACTGGCGCCCCGGCTGAGTGAGCGCGAGCGTATGCTCCGCGACCATCAGTTCCACGTTCGTTGGATTGACCCAGACGGATACGACGCTTCTTGCACAATGCGGCGCCCACGACGGCGGAATGCTCTCCGATGCCGGCCGTGAAGACAAAGGCGTCGAGCCCGCCGAGAACGGCGGCGTAAGCCCCCGCGTATTTCGTCAGCGCGTAAACAAAATATTCCACCGCTGCGCCTCGGTTATTTCTCCTCTGACGCCTGGTGATACAGCCGCCGGATTTCCTCGATGTCGACGGTAGGTTTCGGATTCTCGAGGCGCATGTCCTCAAGGGCGTCGGCGATAATTTGCGACACCGCCAGATTGCGAAACCATTTGTGGTTGGAAGGGATCACATACCAGGGAGCATATCTCGTCGAGCACTTGGACAAAGCCGCCTCGAACGCCTTGATGTAATCATTCCACTTGTCGCGTTCCTTATAATCGCTATCGCTGATTTTCCATTGACGATCCGGGTCGTCGAGGCGGAGCTTGAATCGCTCCAGCTGTTCCTCCTTTGAGATGTACAAGAAGAACTTGAGAATGGTCGTGTTGTTTTCGACGGCGAGCAGCCGCTCCCATTCGTTGATGAAATCGTAGCGCGGCTTCCAGACCTCTTTCGGGACGAGTTCATGCACGCGGACCACCAAAACGTCCTCATAGTGGGAACGGTTGAAGATCGCGACATTGCCCCGCTGCGGCGCGTGAGGGTGAATCCGCCATAGAAAATCGTGCTCTCTTTCCTCCGCGGTCGGCTGCTTGAAGCCCCTCACATGCACGCCTTGGGGATCCATCGCCCTGATGACGTGCCAGCACGTCCCGTCCTTGCCGGCCCCGTCGATCCCTTGCAGCACGATCAAGAGCGAATGCCGATGATCTGCGTAGAGCTTGCGTTGAAGCTTGCTGATGCGATGCAGATGCTTCTGCAAGTCGGTCGTGGCGGCCGCTTCATTGTCGTAAGGGCCGTGAAAGCCGGCATCGAACGAGGCGAGGTCCACCGACGAACCCGGCTCGATCCGAAAGCGCTTTTCTAAATTCATGTGCGGATTCCCCTCAACCACGCCCCGCGCCGTCCGCTATTTTTTGGGGTTTTTGCCCACAACCCCGCGCGATCCCACAGGCGAGCCCGCAATGGCGCTCGCCCGATCCTCCGCATTGTCCAATTCGGCGTGCGACTGCCGCTCGGGACTCGTCGGCAAGCTGCGCCGCACCGGCGGAAGGATCAATCCCCGCGCCCGCAACGACAAGGAGGCCGATCAACATGCCCTACGCGGGGCTCGGATTCGCCGGGGAGATGGCTTGGCGTATCCCCGGCGACCAGGGCGATCGCTCGCTCGTCAATGCGGCGCAGCGGACGTTTGTCGCTTGAACTTCACGAGCGGCGGCGCCGCGGTCACGGGCATGTAATGAAGGCTGATCTTTCCGAAGCCTACCGACAGATCTAGTCCCGAGTTCAGAGAGAAGGAAACGGGCTGCAGCGAAAACGCGTTCTGAGAGCCGCCGACGAGCACCGCGCCGCCCGCGCCCGCTCCCACGGCGAGGTCGCCCTGCGCGCCGACATAGTCGCCCGCCAGATCGCCTGGACCCGGCTGCTTCACCGCGGCCACGACTTCCCAGGTCATCACGCCGGGACCGTTGATCCCGATATTGGCTCCAACATTCGTCAGGCGACCGATGTAGTGAGAGCCCGGGCCGCCGCGCACGCCCTGGTACACGCAGTCGAGCGCTTGATTCTCCATCAAGATCATGCCGACACCGCCCGAGATGTGGCATTGAAGCGTGCCGATCACGGCGCCCCCGGCGAAGGCCGTTGCGGGAATAAGAGCTGCAATCACAGTGAGCCCGCGCACGGCGTGCATCGCCCTAGAGAAAACCATTGCTGATCCTCCTCTCCATTTGAACACGCCATAAGGCGCCTACCCTCGACCCGTGCGGACCGTAGACGGATCGCCGCTCAAGTCAACGTCCGGCTTGCCCAAATTGAGCAATCCGGACGGGCTCGAGCGGAGACCGGCGTCCGCGTGAGCGAAAGAGATCTCATTGATCGCGCTCGGCGGCGCCTTCCTCATGAATTGTCCCGAGCAGCTCGCCCAGGGCGCTGCGCAGTCCGTGGACCTGGTCGAGAAGATGCAGAATGACGCCGACGCCCGGGTCATTCACGCCCATATTTTGCTGCAAATCCAAAATCAGGCGGGCGCGCGCGACATCGATTTCCTCGAACACGCGTTCTCCGTCGCGCTCGTCGGGCGCGAGCCACGCCTCTTCTATCCAAACCGTCAAGGTCGCCCGATCGAGGCGGACCAATTGCAGGAACTCCTGCTCCCTCATCACGACCATCACTCCATCTCGCGCCGGGGATCATAACGGTTCGCCGGGCGCCAGCTCGAGAGGAAAGCTTCCAGCTCGGGCTCGGGCTGCGTCGGCATCATGACTTGCAGCCTCACGAGCTCATCGCCCCGCCTGTCGCCGCGCAAGACGCCCTTGCCTTTGAGGCGAAGCACGGTTCCCGTGTTCGACCCCTTCGGGATTTTCAAAAGCACGTGACCGCTCGGCGTCGGCGCTTTCACTTCGCCCCCCAACGCCGCTTCGATCACGGTGATCGGCAGATCGAGACGGATGTCGTCGCCGTCCCTCGAAAAGAAGGGATGCGGACGAACGGAGATTTCGATGAAGGCGTCGCCCGCTTCGCCCTCCCCTGGAGACAGGCCGCCTTTTTCCTTGAGCCTCAGGGTTTGTCCCGTTTCGATCCCGGCGGGGATCGTCACATCCAGCCGGCCGCCCTGCGGCAGGGCGATCTCTTTCTTCGCGCCGTTGACGGCTTCGAGAAAGTCGATTTCGAGACGATAATGCTGGTCCGCGCCGCGCGCGCGCCGGCCTTCCTGAGCCCGTCGGCGAAGCAAGTCCGCAAAGAAATTGTCGGCGTCCGCGAAGTCGGCGTAGGCGGATTGAGATTCGTAGGGATGTCCCGAAGCTTCGGCGTAATCCTTATAAAATCGGTGTTGCGGCTTCTCCACGCCGGCGGCGTCGATTTCCCCGGCGTCATATCGCCGGCGCCTTTCCGGATCGGACAGAAAGTCACTGGCGCTCGAAACCTCCTTGAACTTTTCCTCGGCTGGCTTGTCGCCGGGGTTCAAGTCGGGATGAAGCTTCTTCGCAAGCCGCAGATAGGCCTTCTTGATTTCCTCGGGCGACGCGGTCTTGGCGACGCCAAGAGTTTCGTAAGGGTCTCTCATGGGCGCAAGCATAGCTTAGGGTTGAAGCCGGTCAACGCCAGCGCGGCACGATCCGAGCAGACCAATGCGTCTTCACGCAGCCCTCAATAGGGCGCCACGATCCTCAAGAAGCGACGACGCGCCGCTGGTCCTGGCGGGCGGATTGTGGGACTCGACCCGTTAAGACGCCTCAGGAACAAAGCTCCGAATTCCGGCGCAGCCGCCGGATCGCCATTCTCAACCTGACCCTCCCCCGCACCGCGCCCGATGCTCGCGCCAGTCCGGCAGGACGTCCATGCATCGCGCGGCGCACCTCGGGCAGCCCAACCGCGGCGATCTTAACCACCTCGCCCAAGTCTTCCGCGATCACCATGTCCCCGATCGCGACGATGGCGAGTCCTTTAGAAATCTCGGCGATGGCGAAGATCCAATGGAGCCGGGCCAGGCGAGCAAGCCCCGTGACGGCCTGC
The DNA here is from genome assembly GCA_963829075.1 of uncultured Alphaproteobacteria bacterium. GTDB lineage: Bacteria > Pseudomonadota > Alphaproteobacteria > Rhizobiales > Beijerinckiaceae > Methylocystis. The sequence continues at coordinate 6,933 of CAWHHH010000016.1, forward strand.
CGCGCGACGGCGCCGCGAGATGGATACGGGCCGCCCGGTCGTTCCACAATCTGCGCCGGAGCTCGCAGCCGCGACCCGATAACGCGCATTTACGCTCTCTCCGCCGGGGCTCTATTGCTCGAACCCCTGCTTGCGCCCGCCAGACCTCATGAAATACGCCTGAATTCGTCCGCAATTGTGGCGCCGATTTTCCGGCGTCATGGGCGGCCCCTCTTATTGGCGAAACGAGGCACCCTGATCGGAATTGCGTCCGCCGAGGCGCCGCATGATCTTCCGCCATCGCGCCGCCGCTCCAACGCTCCAGCGGTCGAGATAAAGATAAGTCACGGGCGTCGTGTAAAGCGTCAGCGCCTGACTGACGATCAGCCCCCCGACGATCGCAATGCCCAAGGGACGGCGAACCTCTCCGCCATTCCCGAAGCTCAATGCCAGCGGCACAGCGCCGAGGATCGCCGCCATCGTCGTCATCATGATCGGGCGGAAACGCAAAAGGCAGGCCTCGTAAATCGCGTCGTAGGAAGAGGCGCCGTGAACGCGTTTGGTTTCGATGGCGAAGTCGATCATCAAAATCGCGTTCTTCTTGACGATGCCGATAAGCAGGATCACGCCGATGAAGGCGATGATGCTGAACTCCGTTTGGAAGAGCAGCAGCGCGAGAATGGCGCCGACGCCGGCCGAGGGCAGCGTCGAGAGGATCGTGATTGGATGCACGTAGCTTTCGTAGAGCATGCCGAGAACGATGTAGACGGCGACGAGGGCTCCAAGGACGAGCAGAGGCTCGGTCTTGAGCGATTCCGTGAAGAGCTGGGCGGTGCCGGTCAGCGCGCCCTTGAGCGTCGCCGGCATGCCGATCTCCTTCGTCGCGCGGTCGATATCTTCCACCGCCTGGGAGAGCGACGCGCCTTCCGCGAGATTGAAGGAGATCGTCGTTGCGACGAAGAGGCCCTGGTGATTGATGGCGAGCGCGGTGTGGCCGGGGCTGAAGCTTGCGACGCCCGGCAGAGGCACCATGGTCTCCTCACTTGTGCTGACCGAGGAGCCCGTTGAGGCCGTGGCGGAGCCGACCACGGCGAGCGCATTGGTCGTTGCGTTGCGCGCGGTGGCGGTGACGGCGGCGGTCGCCGCAGCGGCAGCCGTCGCGGCGTTGGTGGAGGGCGTGGAGGGAGTGACCGCCTGCGCAGTCCTCGCCACCGCGGTTCCGACCGGCGCGTTGGTCGTGGATGTGCCGGCCGCCGGGGCGCCCGCAGTGGAGACATATACATCGTTCAACGATGAAGGCCGCTGCGTGCTGCGCGGGTCGATCTCCATGATCACGTGATATTGATTCTGCGCCTGATAGATGACCGAAACCTGCCGCTGGCCGAAGGAGTCGTAGAGCGTGTTGTCGATCTGCGCAGCGGTTAGTCCGAGTCGCGACGCTGTGTCGCGATCGATGTTGACATCGGCCTCGAGCGCCCGCAGCTGCTGGTCGGAGCTTACGTCACGCAGCACGCCGCCACTGTTCAGCGCGTCCACGAGCTTCGGCGTCCATTCATAGAGATCAGAACCCGAGCCGAGAAGCGTATATTGGTAGAGCGCGTTAGACTGCCGCGCTCCGACACGAAAGTCCTGAATTGCGCTCAAGAAAACTTCGCCGCCCGGAATTTTCGAAAGCGCCGGCCGCAGTCTCGCGATGACCTCGTCCGCGTTCTCATGACGTTGGCCGAGCGGCTTGAGATTGACGTAAACCGAGGCGGTGTTGACCGCCGCGGCCTGGCCGCCGCTCCCGACGCCCGTAAAGCCGATGACGTTGTCGACGGCAGGATCCCTCCGCACAATCGCGATCATCTGCACGAGCTTCTTCTGCATGGCCTGGAACGAGACGGCCTGATCGCCCCGCAGCACGCCGGTAATGCGCCCCGTGTCCTGTTGCGGGAAAAAGCCTTTGGGGATGATGTCGATGAGCCAGACGTTGAGCGCCATCGTGGCCAGGAGGATGAGCATGATCGTGCGCGGATGCCGCAACGCCACGATGAGGCTCTTCTCATACCCTTTGAGCATGCGCTCGAAAAAGGTGCGCCGCCCCGGCCGCGCCGCTTCTGCTGAGGACTTCTTGCGCAATAGCAACGCGCAGAGCATCGGCGTCGTCGTCAGCGAGATGACGAGCGAGATCATTATTGCGATCGAGAGCGTCATCGCGAATTCGCGAAAGAAACGCCCGGGGATGCCGCCCATGAAGAGGATCGGGGTGAAGACCGCGACGAGCGACAGGCTGATCGACAGAACGGTGAAGCCAACCTCGCGCGCGCCGAGCAGCGCCGCCTCTTTCTGCGGCAGGCCGGCGTCGATATGACGGGAGGTGTTCTCGACGACGACGACGGCGTCGTCGACGACAAAGCCCGTCGCGATCGTCAACGCCATGAGCGACAGGATGTCGAGCGTGAACCCGGCAAGATACATGACCCCGAAGGAGCCGATGATCGAAACCGGCACCGCGATGCTCGGCACGATCGTCGCGCGCACGTCGCGCAGGAAGAAAAAGACGACGCCGATGACGAGGAGCACGGCGATCACGAGCGTCATCTCGGTGTCCGCGAGCGAAGCGCGGATCGTCAGCGACTTGTCGCCGGCGATGATGACGTTGATGTCGCCGGGCATCGCCGCTTCCAGCGTGGGCAGCTCGGCCTTGATGAGCTCGACCGTTTCGATGATGTTTGCGCCGGGCTGCGTGAAAGGGATCACCGCCACCGCCGGATCGTCGTTGTAATAGCCTGCGTTGCGGATGTCTTCGACAAAGTCCGTCACCCTGGCGACATCGGAGAGTCGAACCGCGTTGCCGTTGCGATAGGCGACGACGAGCGGCGCATAATCCTCAGCCTTCGTGGCTTGATCGTTGTCATAGATCTGAAAACGCTCGCCGCCCTCCTCGATCGCGCCCTTAGGGCTGTTGGCGTTGGCGGAGGCGAGGGCTGCGCGGACATCCTCGAGGCCGACCCCGAATTTGTTTAGCGCCTCGGAGTTCAACTCGACTCGCACCGCGGGAAGCGTCGCGCCCCCGATGATGACTTGCCCCACCCCTCTGAGCTGCGACAGCCTTTGTTGCAGCACATTGCTCGCCGCGTCATAGAGCTGGCCGCGGGTAAGCGTCTTCGAGGTGAGCGCCAGGATCACGATCGGGGCGTCGGCGGGATTGACCTTGCGATAGGTGGGGTTGGTCCGAAGATTGGTCGGGAGATCCGCGCGCGCGGCGTTGATGCCCGCCTGCACGTCACGCGCAGCGCCGTCGATGTCGCGGTCGAGTCCGAACTGCAGACCGATGCGTGTGATGCCGAGGCTCGACGATGAGGTCATCTCGGTCACGTCAGCGATTTGGCCCAGATGGCGCTCGAGCGGACTGGCGACGCTGTTTGCGACCGTGTCGGGACTGGCGCCCGGCAGCTGGGCGAGCACGATGACAGACGGAATGTCAACCTGCGGCACCGGCGCAACTGGCAGGCTGAAAAAAGCGAGCGCGCCGGCGATGGCGATGCCGATTGTCAGTAGCGTCGTCGCGACAGGGCGCGCGATGAAGGGCGCCGAAACGTTCATGGCGGCGCCTGGGGCGTCGGCTGCCAGCCGAACCGCTGCGCGAGGCGATCGAAATAGAGATAGATCACGGGCGTCGTGAAGAGCGTCAGCACCTGGCTGACGACGAGCCCGCCGACGATCGCGAAGCCCAACGGCCGCCGCAGCTCGGACCCGGCGCCGGCGCCGAGCATCAGCGGCACGGCGCCGAGGATCGCGGCCATCGTCGTCATCAGGATCGGACGGAAGCGCAACAGGCAGGCCTGGAAGATCGCTTCGCGCGGCGGCTTGCCCTCATTGCGTTCGGCGTCGAGCGCGAAATCGATCATCATGATCGCGTTCTTCTTGACGATGCCGATGAGCAGAATGATGCCGATGATCGCGATGATGTCGAGCTGGTAGTGGAAGATAATGAGCGTCACGAGCGCGCCGACGCTCGCGGAGGGCAAGGTCGAGAGAATCGTGACCGGGTGGATGTAGCTTTCATAAAGCACGCCGAGCACGATGTACATCGCCGTGATCGACGCGAGAATCAGCAGCAGCTGATTGGTGAGCGATGAACGGAACGCCTGCAGCACTCCCTGATAGGCGACGATGAAGGTCTTCGGCAGCTGCATGTCCTTGATCGCCCGATCGACCGCCTCGGATGCGGCGCCGAGCGTCATGCGCGGCGATAGGTTGAAGGAGATCGTCGTCGCCGGGAATTGGCCGAAATGGGTGATCAGCAGCGGCGCGGTGCGCTGCTCGACGTGGACGATCGCGTCGAGCGGCACTTGCCCGAAGATGGTCGACGTGGAGGACGGCAGATAGATCGCGGAAAGCCCGTCGAGACGCTTTTGAATCGTGGGATCGGACTCCAGGATCACGCGATATTGGTTGTTCTGCGTGTAAATGGTCGAGACGATGCGCTGTCCAAAGGAATCATAAAGCGCATTGTCGATCGTCGCCGGGGTGACTCCGAACCGCGCGGCGGTCGGTCGGTCGATCGTCAGGTGGACGCCGAGACCGCCCTGCTGCAGGTCGCTCGCGACGTCGACGAGCTCTGGCTGCTCGGCCAGACGCTGCACGAGCTTCGGCACATACTCCTGAAACTCCTCCATGCGCGGATTTTCGAGCACGAATTTGAATTGCGCGCGGGTCACGCTTGCGTCGATCGTGAGATCCTGCACCGGCTGCATATAGAGAGTGACGCCCGGGACGCCCGCGACCTCGGTCTTGAGGCGCCGAATGATCTGCGAGGCGGTCAAGCTGCGCTGATGGAAGGGCTTCAGGTCGATGATGAAGCGACCGTTGTTGAGCGTCGGATTGGTGCCGTCGACGCCAATGAAGGAACTCAGGCTCTCGACGTCCGGGTCTTTCAGAATCGCCTTGGCGAGCTCGGCCTGCAGGCGCGTCATCTCCGCGAAGGAGGCGCTCTGCGGGCCGACCGAGATCCCCTGGATCAGGCCGACGTCCTGGACGGGGAAGAAGCCTTTGGGAATCGCCATGTAGAGCAGGACAGTCAAGGCCAACGTCGCGACGGCGACAAACAGCGTCAGCGGCTGGTGGTCGAGAACGACCTCGAGCGCGCGACCATATTGGTCGATCATCCCCTTGAAGCCGCGCTCTGCCGCGAGATCGAAGCGGCTACGCTCGGAGTCGGGGCGATGATGAATGAGCCGCGCGCACATCATCGGCACGAGCGTCAGCGACACGAAGGCGGAGATCACGATGGTCACGGCCAGCGTGATCGCAAATTCATGAAACAGGCGGCCGACGACCTCGCGCATGAACAGCAGCGGGATGAGCACCGCGATGAGCGAGATCGTCAGCGAGATGATCGTGAAGCCGATCTGCCCGGAGCCTTTCAGCGCGGCTTCCATGGGCTCCACGCCAGCCTCGACGTAGCGCGCGATGTTCTCGATCATGACGATCGCGTCGTCCACGACGAAGCCGGTGGCGATCGTGAGCGCCATCAACGAGAGGTTGTCGAGGCTGAAATGCAGGAGATACATGACCCCGATGCAACCGACCAGCGACAAGGGCGCCGAGAGGCTCGGGATGACCGTCGCGGCGAAGGTGCGCAAAAAGACGAAGATCACGAGCACGACGAGCACGATGGCGAGCCCGAGCTCGAATTCGACGTCCTCGACAGAGGCGCGAATCGTATTGGTGCGGTCGCTGATGATGTCGAGATTGGCGGACCCCGGCAGGCTTTCCTTGAGCTGAGGCAGAAGCCGCTTGATCGAATCGGCGACGTCGATGACATTCGCGCCGGGCTGACGCCGATGTTCAAGATGATGGCGGGCGTTTCGTTGGACCAGGCGCCGAGCTTCGAGTTCTCGGGACCGCGGATGATCGTGGCCACGTCCCTCAGCCTGACGGGATTGCTGTTGCGGTAGGCGACGATGATCGGCGCATACTGGTCGGCGCTCAACAGCTGGTCGTTGGCGTTGATCGTGTAGGCCTGCTCGGGTCCGTCGAAGAACCCTTTGGGCGTGTTGACGTTCTGATTGCTGAGCGTCGTACGCACGTCGTCGATATTGAGCCCATAGGCGGCGAGCGCGCGCGGATTGAGCTGAACACGCACGGCGGGGCGATTGCCGCCGCTGATCGTGACCTGACCCACGCCCTGCTGTTGCGAGATCTTTTGGGCCAGTCGCGTTTCGGCCAGGTCCTCGAGATCGATCAGCGACAGGCTCTTCGAGGTGAGCGCCAGCGTCAAAATCGGCGCGTCGGCGGGGTTGACCTTGGAATAGATGGGCGGCGTCGGCAAATCCGCCGGCAGCAGATTGTTCGCCGCATTGATGGCGGCCTGCACTTCCTGCTCGGCCACGTCGAGCGAAAGGTCCAGATTGAACTGCAGCGTGATGATCGACGCTCCGGCGGAGCTCGTCGAGATCATCTGGTTGAGCCCAGGTTGCTGGCCGAGCTGCACCTCGAGCGGCGCGGTCACCGACGAGGTCATGACCTCGGGACTCGCGCCGGGATAGAAGGTCTGCACCTGGATCGTCGGATAATCGACCTCGGGCAGCGTTGCGAGGGGCAAGAGGCGGAACGCCACAAGGCCCGACAGCAGGATCGCCACCATCAGCAGGGAGGTGGCGACCGGCCGCATGATGAAGGGCTCGGAGACGTTCATCGATCCTCTGTCGGTTGGCGGCTACCTAAGGTGACGGGACGACGCTCATGCCCTCGCGCAGGCGATCCGTGCCCTCGGTCACGACCCGATCGCCAGGAGAGACGCCCGACGTCACCGCGGTCATCTCGGCTTCCGTAGGTCCAAGCGTGAGCTTGCGCACCGAAACCTTGTTTTCAGCGTCGACCACCCAGGCGTATGCGCCCGGGGCGCCCCGCTGTATAGCGGCGTTGGGGATCCTCACCACGTCGCGCAGGGTGCGGACGAGCAGGCGCGCGTTGATGAACTGATTGGGGAAGAGCCTGTTTTCCTTGTTCTCGAAACTCGCGCGAAATTTCACCATGCCTGTCGTCGTGTCGACCTGACTGTCGATGGCATAGAGTTCGCCCACGCCAAGCTGGTTGACGTTGGCTCGATCGAAGGCGAAGACCTGCAGCCGCTTTCCCGCGTTCATTTGCGGCAGGATGTCGGGGACCTGATCCTCGGGAAGCGGGAAGATCACGGTGATGGGCTGCAACTGGGTTATGACCGCGAGCGTGCTGTTCGTGCTCGTCTGCACGTAGTTGCCGGGATCGACGAGGCGCAGGCCGACGCGACCGTCGACCGGCGAGACGATATGGGCGTAGATCAGATTGAGCTTCTGCTGATCGATCAGCGCCTGGTCGGTCTTGACCGAGCCCTCGTATTGCTTGACGAGGAAGACCTGATCCTCCTCGGTCTGGCGGGCGATCGAGTTCTGCTTCAACAACGTCTGGTAGCGGCCAAGGTTGACCTTGGCCTGATCGAGGAGGCCCTGATCGTGCACGAGCTGCCCCTCGTATTGCGCCAGCGCGATCTCAAAGGGCCGCGGATCGATCTGCGCCAAGAACTCTCCCTTCTTGACGATCTGGCCTTCGTGAAACGCCACTTGCGTCAGTTGGCCGCTGATTTGGGTGACGACGTTGACGGTTGCGAGGGGAGTGACGGTGCCGAGGCCAACGGCGAAGACCCTTATCTCGCCCTTGGCGATCGTGGCGATCCCTACCGTCTGCGGCGCAGCGCGCTCGCGGCTTTTGTTCGTCGGCGCCCAATTCCAAGCCAGATAGACCAAGAGCGCGAGCGCCGCCGCCGCGAGCGCAGCGCGAACGTAAAACTGCCGTCGCGCACGGGGAGGAGCGGTCGGGCGCTCGCTTGCTTCTTCCGAGGTCATCGTCTCCCACAGGCTGCCCACCCGCCTTGCCCGACGGGTCTTAACTGAAACGCTTACGCTCCATCAAGGCAAGGACATTGTGTCAAGCCCGCAAAGTCTCTTACAACGCCGAAGCGCACGGAGAGCGTCTGGAAAGTGTCGGCGGCGCCATAATTATGGGGAATTTTGTTGCGACGCCTTGAACCGTCGGCGGACGGGCAAAAGCAGCCGGCGGGGCCGGAACGGCGGGTTCGCGCCATCCCGACCCTCGTGCGACGCATCCCGCGCGCCGATTCGCTCCAAAGCTCGGAACCTCTAGGTGGCAAAAAAAAGTGGCACGACGAGGCCAATGATGGAGCCGCGGCAGGGCGCCTCGGAACGCGACGCGTGAGACGCGCAAGATTTGCGCCTCTCGCGTTCGCATTCGCGCTTTCCGGCTGCATGGTCGGGCCCGACTACGTCAAGCCTCCCGTCTTGACTCCGGAAAGATTCAAGGAGCTCAAAGGCAATCTGGTCAAGGGCTGGAAGCTCGCCACGCCGCGCGACTGCGTCGACGCCGGCCCTTGGTGGGCGGTCTATAAGGACCCGACGCTCGACCAGCTCGAGGAACAGGTCGAGCTCTCCAACCAGACCGTCGCCGCGGCGATGGAGAGCTATGAGCAGGCGCGCACGCTCATCCGCGAAGCGCAGGCCGCCCTGTTTCCCACCGTCACCGCAAGCTACAGCACGACGCGCCAGTATACCGGCAAAGCGCTCTTTAACACGGGGTCCTCGACCGCGACCGCGGCGCCCATTTCGGGCGGCACGACCACCACGACGACAACCCCAGGCACCACCGGGAACCGCGGTAAAGTGACCGCCATCTACACGACACAGGGCTCCATGACCTGGGAGCTCGACATTTGGGGCAAGATTCGTCGGCAAATCGAGAGCGATATCGCGGGCGCGCAGGTCAGCGCGGCGGACCTCGCAAACGTCAAGCTCACCGCTCAGGCCGCCCTCGCCACGGCCTATTTTAACTTGCGGGCCGCCTACTCCCTCCGGGAGATCCTTGAAAGAACCGCCGCTGAATACCAGCGAACGCTGGAAATAACGCGAAATCAATACAAAGCCGGCACGGTGTCCGCAGCCGATGTGGTGACCGCCGAGACCCAGCTGCTCGCAACGGAGTCCCAGGCGATCAACACGGGCGTCGCCATCGCACTGAGCGAGCACGCCATTGCGCTCCTGATCGGCAAGCCGCCAGCCGATTTTTCGCTGCCGCCGATGCGCCTCACCGGGTTTATCCCCATTTTTCCCGTCGAAGTTCCGACCACGCTCTTGGAGCGGCGTCCCGACATCGCCGCGGCCGAGCGTACGATGCAGCAGGAAAACGCGCTGATCGGTGTGGCTGTGGCTGCCTATTATCCCGACATCACGCTCTCGGCGGATCTTGGCTACACCGGTCACGTTCCGCTGCCCATCAACCCCGCGCATGAGTTCTGGTCGCTCACCGCCCTGGCGATGGAGACGGTGTTCGAAGGCGGGCTCCGCTCGGCGCAGGTCGACTCCGCCACCTCGACCTATCGGCAGAGCGTCGCGAATTATCGCCAAACCGTGCTGACGGCGTTCCAGCAGGTCGAGGACCAGCTCGCTGCGATCCGCATCCAGGCCAAGCAGCTTAGGGTGCAGGAAACCGCAGTCGCAGAAGCGAGAAAAGCTGTGACCATTTATTTGAATCAGTACCGCGCCGGCGTCGTCGCCTTCACCTCCGTCGTCGTCGCCGAGGCAAATTTGCTCTTCGCGGAGCAATTGGCCCTGACAACGCGGCAAAATCTTTTCTTCGCGAGCGTCGCGCTGATCGAGGCGCTCGGCGGCGGCTGGGACAGATCGCAATTACCCGGGGAATGGGGCGTCCAGACTGGACCTTCGCTCTTCCCGCAGCGCTGACGGCTGCCAGGGCACGCGTCGCCGCCGGAGTTGAGGACCCCGTCACTTGACTATTCTGGCGCCTCCGGCGTCATCGACGGCGTTGAGCGTCAGAACGAAATTTGCATTCCGGACCTCACGCTTCGTGACATTGCTCCAATCGCCGTACGAAGTCGCCTCGAGATCGAAATGTTTTTGCTCTCCCGGTTGAATTCCGCCTGGGATGGAGAGATTAAAATCCTGAGCAGCGAAGGGAACTGATCTGCCCTGAGCCTTCAAGACGCCGCTCAGGTAGACCTTGCTTATGGCGACGGGGCTTCTGTTTACGACAGTAAAAGATATGCGTGGAACAGTTAGGCCTCCACACGATTGAAGAACGATATACCGAAATTTAAAGCTTGGCTGCAAAACCTCAACCTTCTCTATCGTTGCCGGAGAGGCTGTCTGCAGAGTATTGTACGACGTTATGTCGAACTCGGACGCCAACGCGCCGCAAGTCAGCATGGCGCCGATTGCGATCAACGCGACGACGCTCTTAGCTACGTTCGGCATGCGCCCCCCACTTCTCCCACCGCTGCAAAGCTTTACTGAAGATAAGCTCCTGCTGAGCGGTTTCAAGGTTCCGCGCACCAGTCGGGTTGCGATTGATAATTTACGATTAATAGCTGTCGGCACAGCGCCGGCGGCGTCACGCGGCGAAGCCGGCGGCGTCACGCGGCGAATTTGACTGTGTCGCGCTGCGGCGGCTTCCGAAGCTGGAATTCATGCCTCGGCCACGGCCTTCTCCAACAGGCGGCAACGCAGCGCGCCGCCAGATCAACGGTGACGGGAGTTTGAGCGCGCGCTCCAGCGCGCTGCCAACCAAAATATGTTCGGCGGAAATCCCCCGATGCTCGACGATATCAACGCCGCGCTGACCGCCGTCGATCCTTCCGGCAATTGCGCGGACGCCTTCCGCCGTGCGGCTCAAAAAGTCTAGGCTCGTTGACGCGAGCCGCGTCCGTTCTGGCTTGCAGCACGGCTTCGGGTGCCAGAAGGGTCAACTCCGATCCTACAGAGGATGGCGCCGGCCAAGATCGTCGACGCGGCGTCCGCCAACTCGACGCAGTGATCGAAAGGCGCCATTTCTGCTCCGACCGCGCTGGGATCAAACCGCGGAGGCAAAAGTTCGACATGACCTTCCTACCTTCGAATCTTCCATTGATTCAGGCGCCGATGGCGGGAGCGCAGGGATACGCGCTTACAATCGCCGTCTGCCGCGCAGGGGGACTCGGCTCCTTGCCCGCCGCGATGCTCTCGGCGGAGACTTTGCGCGAGCAAATCGCCGTCGTCAGAGCAAAGACGGAGGCTCCCTTCAACGTGAACTTTTTCTGTCACATGGAGTCTGCGCCTGATCCCACGGTCGAGGCGCGTTGGCGCGCTCAACTCGCTGGCTATTATGCCGAAGCCGGACTGGACTTCTCCAGTATTCGAGCCGGGCCGGCGCGCTCGCCCTTCGACGAGGAGATGTGCGAGGTTGTCGAGGAAACTCGCCCTCCAGTCGTCAGCTTTCATTTCGGCTTGCCGCGTTCGGCGCTGCTTGCGCGGGTCAAAGCGAGCGGCGCGCTGGTTCTTTCCACGGCCACCACTGTTACCGAGGCGCGTTGGCTCGAAGAACGCGGAATCGACGGGATCGTCATGCAGGGTCGTGAGGCGGGCGGACATCGCGGGATGTTTCTTGCTGACGACATCGATGCGCAACCCGCCCTGTTTTCGCTCGTGCCGCAGGCGCGCGACGCGGTGCGCTTGCCGATCGTCGCGGCGGGGGGAATTGGCGATGGTCGCGGGGTCGCGGCGGCCTTTGCGCTCGGCGCCGACGCGGTCCAGATCGGCACCGCCTATCTGCGCGCGCCGGAGGCGTTGACTTCGTCCATCCATCGCGCGGCCCTCGCCAGGGCCAGCGATGACGCGACACGCTTGACGAACGTGTTCACCGGGCGTCCCGCTCGCGGAATCGTCAATCGGCTCGTTTCGGAACTGGGCCCGATGTGCCCGGACGCGCCGACGTTCCCCTTGGCGAGCACCGCGGTGGCTCCGCTGCGGGAGTCGGCTGAAAGGCAGGGAAGCGGCGATTTCTCCCCCTTATGGGCAGGCGAGGCGGCGGCGCTGGCAAGAGAGGAGAGCGCGGAGGCGATCACGCGTCGAATATGGTCCGAGGCTCTCGCGGTCATGGCCGACCTTGGCGCGCTTGTCCCTCGAACAAAATCGTTCGAGCAATAAGAAATCGCGCGAGTCCAAAATGTTAAAAAAGGCGATAGCGCGCAAAGCATGCCGTGACGTCGTCAAATTCCCAAGCCTACGGTGCGATTGAATTGCGTCCGTACAGCGGCTCGCTGAGGGACGCCCGCGCCCGGCTTGCTCATGTGGAGAACATTCCGTGAAAAACGAAATAGGCCTGTTTGTTAGCACCTTCACGACGCTCCTGGCGATCATAAATCCATTCGAGGTGTTGCCCGTCTTTTTGAAATTGTTGGAAGGAAAGGACACGGTCGAGCATCGTCGCGTGGCCGAAAAATCGTGCCTTTATGCGACCGCGCTGTGTCTGTTTTTCTTCATCTTCGGCACGCTGCTGTTGCGATTGTTCGGCGTGCCCTTGAGCATGGTCCGCATCGCCGGCGGAATAGTGCTCATGCGCATTGGCTTCGAGTTGTTCTCGCCGCCGCCCCAGGACAAGGATCCGGAAGCTCCCAAACCGCGGAAGCAGATTCAAACGTCGCATTCGTGCCGCTTGCGATGCCGCTGATGTTCGGGCCAGGAGTCATTGCAACGATCCTGGGCATGGCCGCGAGCGTCAAACATTCAGATCACGAGATGGCGTCCTTCCTCGCGATCCTCCTCGCGATCCTCGCGAGCATGATCGTGACCTTTCTTTGCCTCTCTTCGCCGGGAGGCTCGCGCGGCGTCTTGGCGCGACGGGCATCGACGCCGTCACGCGAATCGTCGGCTTCTTTGTCTCGGCCATGGGCGTTGGCCTGATATTCAACGGGGTCATCGAAGCCTTGGAGCCCCATGGGTTGAAGATGCTGCATTGACCCGCGCTCTCAACGGTCGGGCATCAGGCGGCCCCGTCCGCACGGTGAAGCGGGGACAGAGCCTCAAGGTCTCAAGGTCCTGCTCCCTGCTCGCAGGGGTAAACGGTCGTCTTGTCAAAGAGAAGGCGACCGGATCGGAACTCGCTTCCCAGGCCGGCTTCGGCGGCGGACCGTTTCGCTAGGACTTTTTTGAGAGGACAGCTCGGGCAAGGACATTGGTCAATTGAAGCGAGCGTCGTCCTCACGCCCGCGCGAATAACGGTTTCGTCCTTGTCGTTCTTTACCCGAATGAATGTCTCCTCCGGGGATTCGATCAAGAGCGCCAGAGCCTCGACCTGGCGCCAAATCAGCCGTCCATCAGGGAGCGTCACAACGTCTACCACAACGGGCGTCTCGCCCCTCCGAACAATCTCCAATGTGAATGCCGACATTCCACATTCCCGCCGCATCGAAAATTCCTATGCGCCGTGATTGTGCGATGAAAGAGCCAAGGTGTCATCGAGCGGTGCAACATGCCGTAGGCTTGAGGGATCGGCCACACTGTTCCAATGACCGCTTGGCGCGCTTCGCCGGCCGTTTTTCGATCTCGCGACTGGGCCGAAAGCGAGCGCGAAGCGCCCTGCCCCCGTATCGAGGGATTGACGCCTTCGGCGCCTGGGCGCTGGACGCCGCGCAAAGCGCGCGGCGTCCAAAAAATGAGCGAATCACCATCCCCAGCGGCGCCAAGGACGATTGGGAACGCAGCGCCCCCAACCGTTCATGTGCCAGCCCGGTCCGCAGCGCCAGCCAGACTGTTGGATCGGCGAGGCGACGCCCATGGAGTCGGACGAGGCGAGCGGCATGGCCTCTGAAGCGGTCGCGCCGGCGACAGCGATCGCGGCGGCGACAAGCAGTTTGGTCGTCAGTCTCATTGGATTCTCCCTTTTTGCCGAATTCATTCGACGAGAGAAGGCTAGCAAGCCATACCTGAACCGATGCTGACTGCTGGATGCAGCGCGCGTCACGGCGCGCCAAAATGCTCGATGAGCCGTTGCGCCCGAGCGCCTTTTGTCGCGTAAAATCTTTCTCGAGGCTCGTTCAGCTCCCCATCGTCAGGCGCTGAAGATCGGCGGCGCGAGGCTCGCGAGCGCGCTCGCCGCCGCCCGCAGATCCCACGCAAGCGATTGGGTCGCGCCGAACGCGAGAACTGCAGCGCCAATCGGCGCGGCGAGGAGCGGCCAAAGCCTGGGGCCGACCGGCGAGCTCGCGACCAGAGCAGATTGGGAAACGGGTTCACTGTCGTGCGCGAGGGGAAGCGCCGCGCTCATTTTGCAGCGTTCGCCCTTGCATAGGCGCTATTCCTGCAGAGCGCTTAATCCGTTGTAGACAGCATGCTTCCCGCGAGCTTCCCCTGTGAGGATTCTGCAATGGCTTCAGCCAGGCCTGAATTGAAGCAGCCATTTCGTCTCGCCGGGAAGGAAGGGAGTCGAGTGGCCCTTCACCCAATCGATATGTCCCGAGTTGTAATAAGGCGACAGCGGGTGCCCGCTTTGCCCGGTCGGCATGTGAAAAATGCCTGTTTCTTCATGGCCCGGCGAAACGACGAAGCGCTCCGAGGCGCCAAAGCCCGGCTCGGCGACACGCGGCTGGTAGAGATCGCCCGCTAGAGGCTCGTCGGGCGGATCGAGCAAAGGGCCCAGCGGCGGGAGGGCCAAGGTCAGAGCATGCTTTATTCCCGTGTGACTGACTGCGCCCCAGGTGAAGGCGTCGAGCCTGCCGTCGGCCTCGGTCTCGATTTGCATGAGCAGCTTGGCGAGAGCGGCGTCGGTGACTTCCTCCCAGCTCTTAAACCCGGGAGGCACGAGGCGGTCGGGCTTCTCGCTGATCAGTCGCCACGCCGGTTCGTCGGCTTGCGGCGTCGCAAAGCGGACGGCGCCGGGTCTTGCGAGCGGCGTCGCGATGACGGGAATTGCCGTCATATAGCCACCGTAGACTGACGAGATCAATTGTTGCCGGAAGCTGCGCACGAGTCGATAGCCGACGGAATCGGGCGTCGCGCGGCCGCCCCAGTTTTCGACTTGCGGAATGAGATCCGCGTAGCGAGGCTGATCCGTCCGACGGCGCAGACACTGCAGAAGGAGGTCCCGCCAGCGCTCCAAAATCCGCCCACGATCGTCCAGCGCGATCGCGAGGAGGTCCTGCTCGTCGAAATGCGGCTTGGCCAAAAGCGCATCCCGGATCTGGCTCGCGCGGGCGCCATGGGCATATCCGCCAAAGCCGAGCTTTTGTAGCGCCTCGCCGCCGACAACGCGCGCATTCGCGGTCCAAATCCGCCGGTTTTCAGGGTTGAAGACGGTCGGCGTCTCCTCGGGCGTCAGATAGCCGCTCCAACCCTTGTCGCCGTTCGCCCAAGAGGCGGGCGTCCGTCCGTCGTGTCCGAAACGGCGCGGGATGGCGCTCGTCACCGTCCAGCCGATGTCGCCGTCAATGTCGCCGACGACGATATTTTGGTGCGGGACGCCCAGTCGATGCGCGATGGCGAGCGCGTCGCCCACGCTCTGCGCGCGTTCCAAATCGAGGAAGCCTTGAAGACTGATGGCGGTCGGATCATGGGCGACCCAGCGATAAGCAAGCTTGCGCCCTTTGGAATCCACTCCAACCACGGGCCCCCAAATGCTCTCTTCGACCGTCAGTCGTTCGTTGACGGGACAAGTCGCGCAAAGCAGCTCTTCGACGCGGCGCAGCTCCTTGGGGCCGTCCGGCGCTCGATAGCGATTGGCGTCTCCCTCCGCCGGTTCGAGGATGACGACATCGCTCGTGTCCACCATGCTGTTGGTGAAACCCCAGGCGACGCGGCCGTTGCTGCCGGCGACGATGGTCGGCGCGCCCGGCAAGGTGACGCCCGTAATGTCGAGCGGCGGCTCTTCCACTTTCAGCCGCGCGCGGTACCAGATGTTGGGTTCGCGCAGGCGCAGGTGCATGTCGTTTTCGACGATAGCCGCGCCCCTTGCGCTGAGCGCGCCGCCGACCGCGAAATTATTGCTGCCTGGGATGGGGGGCGCTTCGTCGACATGCTGCGCGGGCGCGGTGTTTGATGCATGTTTCAGGCCTTGCGAGGGAAGCGCCGGCGTCGGCAAAAATGACCCGTCCAGCGCGGCGTCGAAGCTCGTGCCCCCCGGAAAAAGGAAGTCCGTCATGGGCTGCCCGAGCGCTTCGATCGCTTCGCCGCGGCGCCGCTCGGTCAGGCCGTCCGGCTCCTGCAGCGCGAGATACATGGCGTAGACGACGAGGATCGAGTCTTCCGTGCGCCAGAGTTGAGGCTTTTTGGCGAGCAGCAGATACTCGAACGGTGGGGCGGCGAGATCGCTCAAGCCCTGGTTCACGCCCGCCACATAGGCGTCCAAGACCACGCGCTCCTGCGGCGTTATCGCGGCCAACCGGGCGATGGCGCGATGGCGGAAACGATGTAGCCGGGCGGCCCTGTCCGCCGGCAGGGCGGCGGCACCGACGAGCTCCGACAGCTCTCCCGCGGCCGAACGGCGCTGCAGGTCCATCTGAAAAAAGCGCTCTTGCGCATGCAGATAGCCAAGCGCCCAGGCGAGATCGGAGCGCGATCGCCCAGTCAAAGTTGGCGCGCCCCGGGCGTCCCGCGCAACGCTGACCGGCGCAGCAAGACCTCGCGCCTCTACGTCGCCCTCGAGTCGCGGCAGGCTCAGCCGCAACAATACGGCGCCCGTCAGCGCCGCGACAGAAAACAGTGCGACGGAAATCGAAGCCAGCATGATGACCGCTCTGCGTGTCGCCGCGAGCCTGCGCATTGCTCTCCCTTTTCCTCTAATCTTGAAGATCGCAGATTCGAGCGACCCAGCCGTTGCAAGCCTAGCAGATGGAAGATGACGATCCAGTCTTTTCCGACGAGCGACTGCCGCTGCATTTATCGAAATGGATCGCGCAGATTTGAAGTTGCACCCCTTGCTCTCCACGCGATCCGGCGCGCTTCAGCGAGTTCGACGGAGACCGCTTCGCCGCCATCCGCGAAAAGGACACCGTCATTTAGCATCCTCCCGCGCCCATCATCGCCGACAAGCCCTCGGCGCGGCTCGTATGATGGCGCTTGCGCGCAAGACGGCTACGAAAGCGCCTTCAGCAATGGCTGCGATCGGTGAGCAATTGTGTGATCAGCGGCTAACAACCGATCGCGGCGAAAGTTTTCGAGCGCATCCAGCACATGCCTCGCGGGGCCTATGAAAGGGCCGATTATCGTGAAGGCGTCGCGACCTTTTTGGAATAGCGCCAGCCCGCCTTCAAAGGCGAGTGATCACCACCCCGCCCCTCGGCGGGCTCGGCTCGACTTACGGCGGGAGAGGAGCACTTCTCTTTCGGCTGGTTAAATGGGTCATTCCGAGTCTAATTTCGAAAGCTTATCGAGCAGCTCCTTCAATTCCGATTGACACTTTTCCATGTGCTTACGCACTTCTTCCCTTTCAGCTTCCCGCAAAGGGTTAGAGTAAAGCTCTTCCCAATCGATCTGGATGGACTCCCTCAGCGCATGGATATCGCGCAGCAGCTTCTCGACCTGCGGCATGTGCCCCTCCTTCGGCTACCCTCGTCCCCTACCCTCTCTGGCGACAAACGTTCGTCGAACCTCTATGTAGCGCCCAGTTTCGCCGAGGCTGGGTCTCTTGATGGAAGAAACCGGGCACGTCGCCTGCCGTGGTCAAGCCAGCGCTCTCGACGATCATTCGGCTCTCCTCGCTTTCTTCATCGCTGCAGGCAACTCATACGCTGAAGGATCAGCCGCAAATTAAGCTAGCCGGAATTGCCGCGCGGCGTCACGAGTGTTTCACCATCTCTGCGACCCCATGGGCCCCGCCAATTCGCTCCTTTGCGGCGGGATCATGGGCGTTATCGCGTCTTGATGGCGCTCCTTCCTGCGCTTGTCAGTTTCATCGTCCTATGGGCGGGAAACTACGTGGCCGAGTTCTTCGTCAAACGGAACATAACCGAGAAAGCGGCCGTCGTCGGGGGCTTGTTGCTGATCGCGATTGGGATCAAACAGGTATTTTCGACGCGCCAATGATGAGAGGTGACGCCCGCCGCGCGGCGCCCGAGCTTGGCGACGAGGAGGCTTATCAAAGATCTGCCGCTCCGCGGCGCTCAGCGGACCAGAGCTCGGGCGCCGGAGACGACAAATTCATCAAAATGCCTGATCTGAGCGGTAACGCCATGGCCGCCACTAGGACAGCGCGCCGGGCCCGAGATCGCGACTTCCAGCGCCAATCGTTCGCGCCAGCCCGCGAGGCCGGAGAGCGATCCAACGTGATTTTCCGTGCGCCCAAGGAGATTCGACCGTGGCAAACGCCGCTTTATTCCGGATCGCCACGCCGCTGATCTTTGTGCCTCTGTCTCTCGGCCTTCATCATTTCTCCCATGTCGGGCCCCAATGGGTGTTCCTCTCCGGGCTCATAGCCATCGCGGCGCTGGCCGACTGGGTGCGCCGTGGCACCGAAGAGGTGGCCGGGCATCTTGGAAGCGTCATCGGCAGCCTGCTCAATGTCAGCTTCGGCAATGCTGCGGAGCTCGTGTTGGCGCTGTTCGTGCTAGCGAACGCGCAAACCCGCGTGGTGCAGGCGCAGATCACCGGCTCGATCATTGGCACAACGCTTCTCTTCTTCGGAATCTCCGCGTTGGTAGGGGGCCTGCGGCGCGAGCGGCAGACCTTCGGCCAGCCGCAAGTGCAGCTGCTGTCGACCCTGTTGCTGCTGGTGGCGGTGGCCATTCTGCTGCCGGCGGCCTACGAAATGACCCAAAGGCAGTCGGCGTCGCAAGCGGATCTGTCGCAACTTGATGAGCAGTTGAGCCTTTGCGTGTCGGTCGTTTTGTTGCTGCTCTACGCGGCTCATCTGGTCTATGTGCTGGTCACCCACCGGGTAATCTTCGCCGGCATGCCGTCAGCGGGGGCCGGGCCGGAATGGAGCCTGTTCCAGGGGCTCGCCGTGATGGCCGGCGGCATATTCGTGATCGCATTCGAATCCGAGCTCGTTTCCGCGCGCCTGTTGGAGACGGCCTCGATCCTTGGGCTTTCCCCGACATTTATCGGCATCGTCATGCTGGCGCTCATCGGCACCGTCGCCGATCTGTTCGCGGCCGTGGCGTTCGCCCGCGCAGACAAGATGGATATCGTATTTGGTCTGTGCGTCGGCTCGGCGATTCAGATTGGGATGGTGGTGGCGCCGGTGCTCGTCCTGGCGTCCTGGACCATCGGAAACCCGATGACTCTGGTGTTCGCGAGCCCGCTCGACTTGTTTTCGATCGCCAGCGCGGCGTTTGTCGTGCGGGCGATCGCTTCCGACGGCGAAACCAACTGGTATGAGGGATTGCTGCTGATCGGGGCCTACGCGCTGTTTGCGCTAGCCTATTTTTTCCAGCAGTAGGAGCGACTTCCGAGCTTCCGGCGGGGGCAAGCGGTTCTGCGGTTCTCACGGTCGCCGCGGCCGGTCCCGCGCCTTACATTTCGGTCGCAAGGATGGACAGCTCTCCCGCGAACGTTTGTTCCACTCCAGCTTGCGCGGTCGTGATCGGCGTGACCGGCGGGATTGGCGGCGCCGTGGCGGAGAGCTTGAGAGCGTCCGGATGTTACTTGCAGATTTTCGGCTTTTCGCGCTGCGGCGACTGGACGATCGACATCACGCGTGAGGAGAGCGTCGCCACGGCCGCGGCTCTAGTCGCGGCGGCCGCAGCTCCGCTCAGGCTCCTCGTCATTGCAACGGGCTTTTTGCACGACGGGGAGTTTATGCCCGAGAAGAGCTGGCGCGACCTCGACACTCGGCATATGCAGCATGCCTTCCTCGTCAACGCCATAGGGCCGGCGCTCGTCATGAAGCACTTTTTGCCGCTCCTACCGCCCGATGGCAGATCCGTTTGCGCCGCTCTTTCTGCACGCGTGGCCAGCATTGATGACAACCGTCTCGGCGGCTGGCACAGCTACCGCGCGTCCAAGGCGGCGCTAAACCAGCTCGTTCGCACCTGCGCGATCGAGCTGACGCGGACCCGGCCAGAGGGGATTTGCGTCGCGCTGCATCCTGGCACGGTGGCGACGCGACTTTCGCAGCCTTTCGCCAAGGCGGGGCTCGACGTGCGGCGCCCGAGCGAAGCCGCGAACCGGCTGCTGGCGGTCCTGGACCAGCTTACGCCCGAAGATTCGGGCGGCTTCTTCGACTATTCGGGCGCAAGAATCTCCTGGTGAATGTGGCTATCCGCTCACTGACGAGCGGAGGCGACATGAAGGCCGGCGGCTTGTCCAAACGGCTTACATTAGGCTTCGGGATAAATTGCGCTTCGGGTGAGCACGTAGGCTGGGGTTCTGAGCAGCACCTCGAGGTCAAGTAAGGGGCTCCATCGACGAACGTATTCAACGTCCACTTCCGATCGAGAATCGAGGTCGACTGAATTTCTCACAGTTATCTGAGAGAGTCCCGTTATACCGGGCTTGACCTCGAATCGCGCTGCATGCTTGCGAAGCGTTTCCCTGCTTTCCCATTCAACAAGAGGCCGAGGGCCCACAAGGCTCATCGACCCCGTGATCACATTGTATAGTTGTGGCAGCTCATCCAAGCTAGTGTTGCGCAAGAATGCTCCGACCCGTGTAATTCTTGGATCATTTTCACGCATCTCGTAGCGACTATGTGGGTCCGGCATATTGTGCCGCAGCGTACGAAACTTGACCATCTCGAACGGCCGAAAGTGTCTGCCGATTCTCGTTTGGCGGAAGAACACCGGCCCAGGCGAGTCCAATTTGAGCGCGAGTGCAATCAAAAGGAGAAAGGGAAATGCCGCGCCAACCAACGACAATCCAATGGCTAGATCCATGAAGCGCTTTATGGCGGACGCCGACCCATTTACCTTATTGCCAAACATCAGCGAGGAATCCTCACGTTCAAATCCGCAGTGTTTGGCATCTTCTGTTAGCATGACCGTAACTCCATCATACTCTCTGTCTGGATCCCGAATTAAATGGGACTGAGCTGCTCGCAGGGGTGGGTCAACGCGCTGTGAACTTCGCTCACAACAAGCTCAATTTGCTCCTCACTAATATGGGGGAAGAGCGGCAAAGAAAGAACTCTCTTCGCGGCGCTTTCTGAAACCGGCAAGCAAGGGATATCCTTTGCAAGGAAAGCCCTTTGACGGTGACAGGAGGTCGGGTAATAGATCCTTGATTCAATTCCGTTCTTAGCCAGTTTCTGCTTTATGATGTTTCGATCGCTGCTCTCGATAACAAAGCAATGGTGGCTGCTACTTGCGCCTTCCGCAGTTCCAACCAAGTGAAGGGGTAGGTTTGACAGAAGCTCCGTATAGCGGCGCACCGCCCGCGCCCGCGCAGCATTCCAAGAATCTAGGCGCTTCAACTTGACAGATAGAACGGCAGCTTGGAGCGCATCTAGGCGGTGGGTTCCCCCAATGACTTCATGGAGGTCGCTGCTTTGTCGGGTTCGGCCATGGTTGCTGAGCGAGCGAACCCGTTCAGCCAGCGCAGAATCGTTTGTCACGACAGCGCCGGCGTCACCGAAGGCCCCAAGATTTTCTTGGTCGGGTAGAAGCTGAAACACCCTATGTGAGAGCAGCCGCCAACCGGCCTTCCTCTCCATTTTGCTCCATGCGCTTGTGCTGCGTCCTCGACGACGGCAATGCCTGCGGCCTGGGCGAGGCTGGAGATTGCGTCCATGTTCGCTGGCTGGCCATAAAGGTGAACCGCGATCACTGCCGCCGTCCGAGGAGACATAACTTGTCTGATTTCGTCAGCGCCCACCAGCAGAGTAGTCGCATTAACGTCTGCGAATACGACCTGGGCGCCGATCGCAGCCACCGCTTCTGCGGCGCCAATGAAAGTGAAGGCTGGGACGATGACCTCGTCGCCGGGGCCAATTCCCAGCCCCCTCAGGGCGAGCTCTAACGCGGAAGTTCCGCTATCCACGCCCACGCAACAGCTCACGCCACAATACGCCGCCCATTCAGCCTCGAAGTTCTCGACGTACTTTCCCCCTATGAAGCTTGAGGAAGTGCTGATCGATTTCCATACTTCATCGAGCTCACCAGATAATTCCGAGTGGAGACTCAATAGGTCGATGAACGGAATCCGCATTATTGATGCTTCCGACACGAAATCTTGTCACGTCTTCCAGATGCAACGACCGGAAACTCTATGCAATTGAGGTCTGAAGAATAACAAACCGTACTGGGTTTTTGACTCGTCCGAGAGCGATCTATAGCTTCTATAATTGCAACGGCAATCATTCCATCCTTGCCCGAGTTCTCTGGAGCCGATTGCCCCCTAATTACGCCGAGAAAGTGCCGTAATTCTTCGACGAGCGGTTCTGCAGGCGCTATATCTGGAACGATAATATCATCCTCGCGCTCTAACCCATTTCCAAATGCTTGCATAGGCAGCTGGCGATACATTTTTAGCTGGCTCTCGGCAAGGTCGTCGTATACCGTCCGTTTTTCTGTTCCAATCACCGTAAACTTTCTTACCCTCTGCATCCCACCGCAGGAAATATGGATGAAGCCAGACGGTCCAACCTTCCCATACTGAAGCTCCACCTGGATCTCTGCTATTTGTTCGCATTCAGATTTATTCCAGGCAGTTACCGACGTCGGAAGAGATCCAATCAGGTGGTTAAACACGGAAATGCTATGCGGCGCCAGATCCCAAACCGCATCGGCGCCGTGGACTGAGTGGTCGCGACTGAACTGTGCTGCATGGATACTACGAATTCGTCCAAGAGTGCCTCGTGACAAGCGACAGGGCTGTTTAGTTCTCTGATCTTTGATGGCGGTTTGGGGATTCCCGCCGGCCGGGATGTGTGAATCTATGGGCGACAACCCGAATCGGAGGTTGTCGCATGCCGGTTTCGCTGTTGGAGATTTTGCGGTCCATTCCGGACCATCGTCGCCGGGAAGGCAAGCGCTTCGACTTGGCCACGGTGCTGCTCTACGCGATCCTCGCCGTGGTCGCCGGCGCCAATTCCTATCGGCAGATGCATGAGTTCATTCGTATCCATCGCCAGCGTCTCAACGAAGCCTTCGGGCTCGAACTGCCTTATTCGCCGTCCTACACCGGGCTGCGGCTCATTCTGCAAGGCGTCGATCCGACCGCGTTGGAGGCCGCGTTTCGACGCCATGCCGTTAGCCTGCCGACGCCGCCTGCCGTGGAGGGGCTGACCGCCATCGCCGTCGACGGCAAGACGCTGCGCGGCAGTTTCGACGCCTTCAACGACCGCAAGGCCGCGCATATGATGTCAGCGCTGCGCCATGCGGACAGGATCGTGCTTGCGCATGTGATGGTCGCGGAAAAGAGCAACGAAATTCCGACCGCCCCAGAACTGATCGAGGCGCTGGGGCTGAAGGGCTGCCTGTTCACGCTCGACGCCGAACATTGCCAAAAAAATTGTTCGAACGCGTGATCGCCACGGACAATCATCTGCTGACGCAGGTGAAGGACAATCAGCCCGGCTTGCGACGCCGGCTCGAGCTCGGTTGCGCGGGCCGCAAGCCGAGCGGCTATGCGAAAAGCCAAACCAAGGGCCGCAATCGCTGGGAGACGCGCGAGCTGACAGTCTTCCCCGCCAAAGCGTGGTTTCGCCATACGCCGTGGGAGAGGCTCATAAAAACCGTGCTGCGGCTGGAGCGCACGGTGTGCCGGCGCGATCCCGCGACGGGTCTTTGCAAGCAAACGACCGAGATCGTCTTCTGGGTGTCCTCGGCCGCCGGTTCGCCGCCGGAAAGCTGGAACGAATGGATCAGAGGCCATTGGCGCATCGAGAACGGCAGCCACTACGTGCGCGATGTTGCTTTCGCCGAGGACGCGTCGCGCATCCGCAAGAACCCCGACATCGTCGCCCGCCTGCGCTCCTTCGCCTACAATCTGCTGCGCGCCAGCGGCTGCGACAACATCAAAAACGCCAGATGGCGCGCCGCGATCGACATCGACATGCTCCTCAGAATGCCGGGATTAGCCGAGAACTAAACAGCCCTGTGACAAGCGATGGCGGAGCTCTCTTACCGCTGGATTGAATAGGAGCGTATGTCCCGTCATGAGGACACAGCTAGACCGACGTGCTTCTTCGAGGAGAAGCACGGCTTCGTGGGTCGACTCTGTCATGGGCTTTTCGACGAGAACATGCTTCCCATGTCGGAGCGCGGTCAATGCAAGCTCGTAAGCGCGGGCGGAGGCGTTGCTATCACTACGGCGCCAACGTGCGGCAGGGCCGCGGCAAGGTCTTTAAATGCGCGTGTCTTCGGAAAGGACGCAACTACAGCTTCTCGTCTGCTGTGGTCAGTGTCGATCACGGCGACTTGGCGGATCTCTGGGAACGAACTCAGCGCGCGAACACGTTTCGCTCCCCAGTTTCCGCGGCCGACAACTGCCACCACTGCGCCGTGCTGCATTGCCGCCCCCTCGTCAACGCCCGGGATTCCGCGCGAATCATGCCGCCCCTCTCCCGGGGCTCCTGCGTGCGCCATTTTTTGTACACCTAATCGTTTGCAGTTATCTTATGGTGAAATTTGGGCAGGCGGCATCGCCTGGGAGAAACCACCGGGATTGCAAATCCTGTATGTTCGCACTGCGATCCGCCCACATTCCGGGCCCGCAGGACTTCCGCGCGCTTGAGCAATCTCAGACCGACGGCGAAAGCAGGCCGCTTCGCCTTCGGCGCCCTCACCGGGGCGATTGAAAAAATTGCGACGAAGGGGCAAGCGAAAGAGGCGCGATCAATTTGGTCAGTATTGTTTCAGCTTTGTCCATGGGATTTTGAGTCCCGCGGCTTATCCGACAGCTGACGGCGGCGCAACTTTGCGGTAGACCGCAAGGGTCGCCTCGTTGATCTTCCGCTCGTCAAATTCGACCAGCGCTTTTGCTCTGGCCGCCTCGCCAAGACGCCTCGCCAGCGCCGGATCGTCGAGGAGCCGCGCGATGGCTCTGGCCAACGGCTCCAATTCGCCGGCCGGAACCAACAATCCATCCACGCCGTCGCGGATCACCTCTCGGCAGCCGGGAACATCGGTCGCGACCAGCGCTCGCGCGCAGGCGGCGGCCTCGATCAGGCCTTTGGGCAAGCCTTCGCGGTAGCTCGGCAGAACCACGATCTCGGCCTTCGCGAACAGCGCGGGCATGTCGGCCACGTAACCGAGCCACTCCACGACGCCCGAGTCTCGCCATTCGATCAGGGCCTCCTCCGGAACTGCCGTTGGATTCCCCGGGTCAGGCGTGCCGGCGAGCGCGAAACGGACATTACGTCCCTCAGCCTTGAGCGCACGCGCCGCTTCGACGAACTCGCGTATGCCCTTGTCCCAGAGCAAGCGCGATGCGACCAGCACGAGGGGCGGTTCGCCCGGAGCGCGCGGCTCCGTCGGAGGTCTAAAGCGCGCAATATCGACGCCGGAACCCGGAATCAATCGAATGTGCGCCTGCGGCGCCAATCCGGCGCCAAGGAAGAGATTGATGTCGTCGGGATTTTGCAGGATGAGCAGAGCACGATCGCCGCCCAAGGCCGCTCGCATCAAAAAGCTCACGAGCGGACGCAGCAGACGCGCTCTGAGCTGGTCGCTGGTGAAGACATGGCCCATGCCAGCGACCGCGTTGACGCGCGAAACGCCGGACAGCCGCCCCGCGAGCGCGCCGTAGACGACGCATTTGATCGTAAAGGAATGGATTACATCGGGGCGCTCGGCGCGCAGCAGACGATAAAGCCAAAACAGCAGCGCCGCTTCACGCATGGGGTTGAGGCTGCGCCGATCCATTGGCGCTTCGCGCCAGTCGAAGCCGAGCGCGCGAAGGCGCTCGACGTGGGGACCGGGCGGCGACAGCAGCAGCACCTCGTGTCCCGCCTCACGAAGCGCAGAGGCGAGCGAGCGGCGGAAGTTGAAGAGATACCAGTCCGTATTGGCGAAGAGCAGCAGCTTCATCTCGACCACTGAGCCAGATTGTCGTCTGCCGAGCTGACGGTCTCGACCCTCGCTGCGGCAGGGCGAGAGTTGAAAACGCTCAACTGTGCGATTTTATTGGCGCGCCCAAGGGGATTCGAACCCCTGTTTTCGCCGTGAAAGGGCGACGTCCTAGGCCTCTAGACGATGGGCGCGCGGTCGCCGCGGTCGCGGCGAAGCGCGGCGATCTATAGAGGCGGCGCGCGGCCGTGACAAGCGCAGGGCGCGTCCTTGCGCGGGCGGTTTGCGCCTTCGCCTCCAAATGGCCTAAAGCCTCAGGCCTTCCCTTCAAGGCCGAACGCCGGCCCCCCGCCCCATGATCACGATCGAAGCTCTCTCCTATCGGCTTGGCGACAGGCTCCTCTTCGACAAGGCTTCCGTCGCCCTGCCGCAGCGGGCGCGCGCGGGCTTCGTCGGGCGCAACGGCGCCGGCAAGACAACCCTGTTCCGGCTCATCGCCGGCGAGATCGCCGCGGAAAGCGGGACGATCTCTTTTCCCCCGCGCGCGAGGCTCGGGCGCGTCGAGCAAGAGGCGCCGGGCGGACCGCAGCCGCTCATGGACTTCGTGCTGGCGGCCGACCGCGAGCGCGCCGAGCTCCTCGAGCGCGCGGAGACTGAGCACGACCCCCATGAGATCGCCGAAATCCACGCGCGGCTCGCCGACATCGAGGCCCATGCGGCGCCGGCGCGCGCCGCCGCCATCCTCGACGGGCTCGGCTTCGACGCCGAGGCGCAGCGCCGCCCGCTCGCCGAATTCTCGGGCGGCTGGCGCATGCGCGTCGCGCTCGCCGCCGTGCTGTTCTCGCGGCCGGATCTCCTGCTCCTCGACGAGCCGACCAACTATCTCGACCTCGAAGGCACGCTGTGGCTCGTCGATTATTTGTCGCGCTATCCCTCGAGCGCGATCGTCATCAGCCATGATCGCGACCTTCTCGACGCGGTGGCGACGCACATCATCCACCTCGACCGGGCTCGCCTGAGCCTCTATCGCGGCAATTATTCCGCCTTCGAAAAGCAGCGGCTCGAGGCGCAGACGCTCGCCGCCAAAGCCGGCAAGAAGGACGAGGCGCGGCGCAAGCGCCTGCAGGCCTTCGTCGACCGCTTTCGCGCCAAGGCGACGAAGGCGCGTCAGGCGCAATCGCGCTTAAAACTGCTCGCGAAGATGGAGACGGCGGAGCCGATCGTCGACACCGAGGTTCTGCCGATCGAGCTCCCCTCCCCCGAGCGGCCGCTCTCGCCGCCGATCATCGCGCTCGAGAATGCGAGCGTCGGCTATGGTGAACGCGTCGTGTTGTCGCGGCTTTCGCTCTCGCTTTCCGAGGATGACCGGATCGGGCTCCTGGGCGCGAACGGCAACGGCAAGACGACTTTCGCCAAGCTCCTCGCCGGCAAGCTCGAACCCTCCGCCGGCAAGGCGGTGCGGGCGGCGAAGCTCACTGTCGGCTTCTTCGCGCAACATCAGCTCGACGAGCTCGATCTGAACGCGACGCCCTACGAGGTCTTCGCCCGGCTCATGCCGGGCGCCGCCCAAGCCAAGGCGCGCGCCGCCGCAGCACGCTGCGGCTTTTCCGGCGCGCGCGCGGATACCAAGATCGAGCGCCTCTCCGGCGGCGAGAAGGCGCGCCTGCTCTTAGGCCTCGCCTCCTTCGACGCGCCACACCTCTTGATCCTCGACGAGCCGACAAACCACCTCGACATCGACAGCCGAGCGGCGCTGATTGAAGCCATCAATGATTACGAGGGCGCGGTCGTGCTGGTCTCCCATGATCGCCACCTGCTCGAGGCCTGCGCGGATCGGCTTTGGGTCGTGGAGAAAGGCGCCGTTCGCGTCTTCGACGGCGACCTCGACGATTACGCGCGTCAGGCGCTCACGCGAACCGGCGCCGAGGCGCGGGAGCCGTCGAGCGCCGAGCCGCCGCGTCCGCCGCTAGCGCAGGGGCCGCGCGCCTCCGACGCCGGCGCGCTCCGCCGCCGTCTTGCCGCTGCGGAAGAGAAGGTCGAGAAGCTTTCAGACCTTCTCGCGCGCGTCGACGCCAAGCTCGCCCATCCGGAGACCTTCGCGAAGAATCCGAAGGAGGCGGCGCAGCTCGCCGCCCAGCGCTCCGAATTGGCCGAGGCGTTGGCGGCCGCCGAGGAGCTGTGGCTCGAGACCGCGGTGCGGCAAAAGGTCTGAACTTGACCTTTTCAGCAGTTTCCGAAGGCTTCGTGTCATGTCTTTGTCATAGAGCGCGTCCAATGTTAAAAGCGGTCCTGTCCTTGAAATTCAAGGACTTTTGAAGTCGCCAGGAGTAGATGCATGCATAAGCCGGTCGAAGAGTCTCACGCCACTCTCGAGGAGGAGATCGACACCGCGCCCGAGCATGAGGCGGACGAGGAATTGAGCCGGGAAGAGACCGACCTGGTCGCGACGGTCGCGACCGTCGGCGTGGTTGGCGTCGGCGTCGCGGTGTTGGAAGCCGCGCTGCTGCCGGGCGTCGCGCTCGGCGTCGCCGCGATGCTTGCGCCGAAATTCGTGCCGAAGATTGGCGAGGCGCTCGGGCCGATGTTCAAGTCGACGGTGCGCGGCGCCTATAAGCTTGGCCAGAAGACGAAGGAATTCGTCGCCGAGGCGAATGAGCACGTTCAAGACATCGTCGCCGAGGTCGACGCCGAGGCGAAGAGCAAGGCCGTCGAGCCCGCCAAGGACACGGCTCCGAGCGCCTGACGCCGATGCAAGATACGCCGGCCCAGGCCGTCGAGGCCACGCAAGCCTTGAGCCCGACGGCGTCCCCCGCGGTGTCGGAAGAAC
The DNA here is from genome assembly GCA_963829075.1 of uncultured Alphaproteobacteria bacterium. Taxonomy (GTDB): domain Bacteria; phylum Pseudomonadota; class Alphaproteobacteria; order Rhizobiales; family Beijerinckiaceae; genus Methylocystis. The sequence goes on from CAWHHH010000016.1 coordinate 35,489, forward strand.
CCGCGACCCCCGTCGGGACCGCCCTCGCGGTCCACGCCGAAGACGGCGGCGCGATCGCCAAAAAGAAGAAGAAAAAGAAACTGAAGCTCGGGATGAAAATCGAGCATCAGACGGCGGGCCGCGTGCGCATGAAGGTCGCCGCCGGCAAGGGCAATCCCGAGCTTCTGCAGCAGATCGGCGCGACCTTCGCCGGCATCCCCGGCGTCGAGCGCGTGACCGCCAATCCCACGACCGGCAGTCTCGTTCTGCACTACGACCACGGACAGCACGATTCCGTGCACCGCCATCTGCGCGGTCGCATCGACAACCAAACCTATCAGGCCCCGCCGACACAGTACGACGAGCTTGCGAGCAAGATCGAGCGCGAGGCGGAGTTCCTGGCCGAGCATTCGCACACGGCAAGAATGATTGTTCATATTTGCAAGCGGTTCGATCGCGAGATCAAGCTGCGCACGCATAACGTCGTCGATTTCAAGATCGGCCTCGCCGGCACGATCATCGGCCTGTCGATCCTCGAGATTGGCGCTACGGCGGCGACGCCCGTGTGGCTGACGCTCGGCGTATTCACGCTCAACCATTTCGTGGAGCTGCAACGGCACCACGCCTTGGAGGAGAAGGTGGACAGGCAAGCGCCCGTGGTCCTCAAAGGCGAGAAGGACAAGACGCCGCCGCCCTCCGCTTGAGCGAGGAAGACAGCTTCCCATGCAGTTTGCGATCCGCCATTTCATGCCGGGGCGCGTGCGCCTCGCCATCCCCGCGCTTTGCTATGACCGCGCGCTCGCCGAGGAGATGCTCGGCTGGCTGCGCGCCCAGAGCGCGGTGATCTCGGCGCGCATCAATTACGCCTGCGCCAGTCTCGTCGTCGAATATGACGTGGTGCACGAGCCGACGTTCCGCATGCTGGTTGGTCAGCTGCGGCTGATGTCGCTCGAAGACGTGCGCGAACTGACGCAACTCGCCGCAACGCACCTCGATCACGGCCAGCATCTGGCCAAGGAGCTGATCGCCAAGGTCGAGCCCGCCGAGGAGCCGAAGCGCCATCCGCTGCTTCTGCCGACGGTGTCCTTAGGGCTAGCCTTTCTCGTCAACCCCGTGGCGATGGCGGTCAACATTCCGCTGATGCTCTGGAACGGCTATCCGATCGCCGCGCGGGCCTTTCGCGTCGTCCGCGACGAGCGCCGTCTCAACGTCGATTTCCTCGACTCGCTGGCGATCCTCGCTTCCCTCGCGCAGGGCAATCACGTCGCCGGCGCGCTGATCACCTGGCTCATAAAGCTCGGCGACTGCATTCGCGATCTCACCGCCGCAGGCTCGAAGCGCGCGATCGGCGATCTCCTCGAGTTCCAGTCGAAAACGGCCTGGATTCTGCGCGACGGCAGCGTCGTCTCGATCCCCGCGCGCGATGTGCAGGTCGGCGATCATGTGATCGTCTATCCGGGAGAGATGATTCCGGTCGACGGCGAGATCGTCGAGGGCCTCGCCATGATCGACCAGAAGACGATCACCGGCGAAGGCCTGCCGGTCGCGCGCGGCGTCGGCGAGGCGGCCTTCGCGGCGACGGTGACGCGCGAGGGCCAGATCACGATCAAGGCGACGCGCGTCGGCTCCAACACGACCGCCGGGCAGATCGTGCGGCTCATCGAACTCGGCGCCAATCGGCGACACGCGCATGCAGAACCACGCCGAGAAGCTCGCAGACAGGCTGGTCGCCCCGACGCTCGGGGTCGCCGTCGGCACCGCGGCGCTCACCGCCGACCTCAACCGCTTCCTGTCGCTCGTCATCGTCGACTACGGCACCGGCATCCGCGTCGCGGCGCCGACCGCCATGCTCTCCTCGATGACGCTCGCGGCGCGACGCGGCATCATCATCAAGAGCGGCCGCCATATGGAGCGCCTGGCCGAGGCCGACACGATACTCTTCGACAAGACCGGCACGCTGACGCGCGGCCATCCGGAAGTGGTCGAAATCGTCTCCTATCAGCGCCGAGTCGACGAGCGTCGACTGATCGGTCTCGCCGCGGCGGCGGAAAGCCGGCTCACACACCCGGTCGCCGACGCGGTGCGCGCCAAGGCGGAGGAATTTTCCGCCGACGTGCCGATGTGCCAGGAGCCGCGCTATCGGCTCGGGCTCGGCGTCGAGGGCGAGGTCGACGGCCATTACATCCATCTGGGCAGCGAGCGCTTCCTTCGCGAGAACGGGATCGCCGTCAAGAAAGCGGCGAGCGACCGCGTCCGGTTCGAGGAAAAGGGCTGCTCCTGCCTCTATCTCGCGATGGACGGGAAGCTCGCGGCGCTCTTGCCCTACGCCGACCAGATCCGCCCCGAGGCGGCGACGATCGTAGAGCGGCTCTATGCGCTCGGGATCAAGGACGCGATCATGATGACGGGCGACAACGCCGTCGTCGCGAAAGCGGTTGGCGAGCAGCTCGGCCTCACGCGCCAATACGCCGACATGATGCCCTCCGACAAAGCCGACATCGTACGCCAATTGCAGCGCGAGGGCCGCGTCGTCGCGATGGTCGGCGACGGGATCAATGATTCTCCGGCGCTGAGCTTTGCCGACATCGGCATTGCGATGAAGCACGGCGCCGAGGTGACGCAGGAATCCGCCGACGTCGTGCTGATGGAAGATTCCCTTTGGAAGATGGTCGAGGCGATCGAAATCTCGCGCAGCTCCGTCGGCCTCATCAAGCAGAACTACGGGATCGTCGTCGCGCTCAACACACTCGCTCTGGGCCTCGCTTTGCCGGGCGGGCTCGTCAGCCCCTCGGTCACGGCGGTGATCAGCAACGGCTCGGCGATTCTGGCGAGCGTCAACGGCATGCGGCCGTTGTTGAAAAGGCGATGAGCGCGCCGATTTCCTCTCTCACGAAGTGGGAGAGGGCGGCCCGGCGAAGCCGGGTCAGGTGAGGGCCGCAGGCGGAGAGCGCGGTGACACGAATCTCGCCGAGCTCCATGTCTCCGCAGCATCTCCAAGAACTTGCGCGTGCGCAAAAACTGCTCGCCTCGACGAGCCTCGCCTCACGGCTCGCCGATTACGCGGGCGGGCCGGCGCAACGCGCGCTGAAGCTCGCGACGCCCTCGCTCAGGAAGGGCGTGGACCAGGCGATCGAGCGTGCGATCCTCGCCTGCTTAAAACTCGCGATCCGCTCCCTCAAAAACGTCCCCAAGCGGCGCCCGCAAATGCGGCTGGCTTCCACTTGGGCCGGTGTGGCCGGCGGCTTCGCCGGGGCGTTCGGCGCGGCGGCTGTTCCTTTGGAGCTGCCTTTGACGACAATCTTGATGCTGCGATCCATCGCCGAGATCGCCCGGCATCACGGCGAAGATCTTAACAGAATCGAGGCGCGGCTCGCCTGCGTCGAGGTTTTCGCCTATGGCGCCGAGAAGCGCGCCGACGTCGGCTATTACGCCTCGCGCGCCATGCTCGGACGCCTCACGTCGGAGGCGGCGACGCTGCTCGCCCAGCGCGGCGCGGCAAACGCTTCCACGCCGGTGGTCGCAGCCTTTTCGAAAGAGGTCGCCTCGCGCTTCGGCGTTGTCGTTTATGAGAAGATCGCGGTAAGCGCCGTGCCGCTTGCCAGCGCCGCCAGCGCCGCGGCGATCAACGTCGCCTTCATGAACCATTTCCAAAAAATCGCCCGCGGGCACTTCATGCTGCGGCGCCTCGAACGGATTTATGGAGCGGAGCGGGTGCGGAAGGAATTTGCGCGCTTGGAGGGGGAGGGTGACGGCTGAACCGACTTCTCGGGCTGCTTTTCGGGGGCGGGCGGCGGCGAGGGCGCGGCTTCGGCCTCGGCGGCTTCCTCGATGCTATTCTTGATCTCGAGCAGCCTGGCTCTGTCTGCCGCCGTCAGCGCGGCGGAGACTGGACAACCCTCCTTGTCGACTAGAATTTTTTCGATCAGCTTCGCCGCCTCGCCCCGAGCGTCAGAGAGATGCGTGTTGCCCATGGGATTCGCCTTTGTAAGGCCGCGCAGAACATGGATCGCATTGGCGTCGCCGCCGCAGACGAGATCGGACAAAACCTTGGCGAGCGAACGCCGATAGGCCGTAATATCGCGCACACGCCCCCCTTCGAGCGCGCTGCGCCAATCCTCGACCTTAGGCGGCAGCTTCGCCTTGGGATCGCAACTTGTCAGAGACTCTCCGGTCATCTTGCAATCCAAGCGCTCGACACGCTTGAGCGCGGCTTCACGCATTTTGCCCTGTGGAATTTCCTCCAACTTCCTGAGCAGATCGCCATAGAATCGATCATTCCAGGGATGAATTTCCGGCTCCCCCCACCGCTCCAAATCCAAACGGACGACCAACCGATTTCATCGGTCCAAGTTTCCGCAACGCCGTACGGCCCCAATCCCCCCCAATCCGAACGCCAAACGAAGGCGTCGCTGAGCAATGCTCCCTTAAGCTGCGCGTCTTGGAGCGACGCGCCCTGAAGCTTCGCGAAAACGAGCGACGCGCCCTGAAGCTGCGCGTAATCGAGCGACGCGCCCTGAAGCTTCGCCCAATCGAGCGACGCGCCCTGGAGTTGCGCATATGTGAGCGACGCGCCCTCAAGCTCCGCGTTATCGAGCGACGCGCCCTGAAGCTCCGCTTCCTTCAGCGACGCGCCCTGAAGCTGCGCGCCATCGAGCGACGCGCTCTGAAGTCGCGCCTCTCGCAAATCAATATTGTCGAGCTTCGACCGGCTCAAGTTCGCATATTCCAAGTGGCGATGCTGCAGATCGAATGTGTGCGCCTTCCACTTCAAATCCTCGGGCTTGGTCCTGAGCGCCTCATATATGTTGAATTCCGTCAGCCGCAGCCTGTTGGCGGGCCAATTCCTCGCCGGCGCGTCTCGCTCGGTGGTAAGCACCAAGAACGAAAAATCCGACACGGCCCTCCTCTGCACGTCTCGCTCGGCAACAGGCTTCCCGAACGCCCAATCCGTCGCGGCCATCGCCGGCGCCTTCAGCGGCGAAAAGACCGACCACCTGTAGGGCGTTTCCTCCCATTCCCCCGGAAAGGTCGCGACGCCCCAGGAAAATCCCACCGTCAACAACCCAAGGACCGCCATCACCGACTGCGGCTTGAGCCACGTCCACCAGCGCCAGCCTTCGAGAAGGCCGGTTCGCCCGCCCAGGATCGAAGGCCATAGCCAACCGATAGCCAAGTAATCCAGGAGGATCGCGACACGGCTCGTCCAGGTGATGAAGGAATCGTGATAGGGCAGGAATTGCAGCTGCAGCAGCAGCAGGAGCAGCATCGGAAAAATCACCAGCGTCGTCCAGGCGATGATCTTCAGCAGCCATCCGAACGCGCCGTCGCGAAACTCCCTCGGCCCGGCGAGGAACTGCACGAAGATGTTGCTCGGCAACTGCCGACGCAGCCCCTCGCGAATCTTTTGATCGTTGGGAATCTGTTCCTTGAGCCGATCGTGAAACTGGCTGGCCTTGGCGCCGAGCAGCACGAAATAGGTCAGCGTATAGGCGTGCAGGATCAGGAAGAGGATCGGCGCCAGAACGAAGAAGGCCTTCAGAGCGAGCTCGATATTCAGGAAGGGCAGCTTGACCGGATTTTCGACCAGGAGATCGGCGTGGGTCACGCCCGCGGCGGCGAGCGCGATATAGAAGCGCGCGAAGAGATATGAGAGCCACAGCGGCCCGCTGACCGAGGCGGCGTCCTCGACCGCCTTCTTGATCGCCTCGAGATCGTGGTGCTTGGCGGCGATCGGCGGCAGCGGATGCAGCACCGCGGCGGACGGCGGCCAGAAAGGCGCGCTCGGCGTCTTCGCCTCGCCCGAGCCTTCGGGCGGCGGCGCGGCGTTGGGCGACGGCTCGTTCAAATCCGCCATGAATGCGCTCTTCCCGCAACTACCCGGGCCGCCGCTCTCACGGACAGGCGACCGAAATTGCAGCCTGCCACAGCGCTCCGACCTCGACAATTCGGCGCGCTCATCCTCGCGCCACTCAATTGTGCAGAAGCGTTAACTACCGTTCGTACAGCCGGCATGACGCCCCAAGCTCGCAGTTCGCCTTATATCTCTTAGCGGAGCATTGTCGGCGAGACGGATCGGCCTTTGTCAATGACGGCCAGGGCCGCCGCCGGAGGCGGTGCGCTCCGCGCATCATTGACAAAGGCCGACCGCTCGCCACGCTCGCCGCCATGAGATGAAAGGCAGTTCAGAGTTATCGCCTTTAAAGGGGCAGCTGAAAGCGGCGTCCCGCGTTAACGCACCTACAGCGCCGCCCTTGCGCGCTGGCGCACCTCCCTATATCCCTTGGCGACCCTCGCCAAGGCAAAGCCCTCGCCATGTCGGTCTTCTCGCTCTATTGGCGCGTTCTCGCCGAGCTGCGCGGTCATGCGAAGCTCGCCTATGGGCTCGTCGTCGCCAATCTCATCCTGGCCGCGGCGCAATTCGCCGAGCCCATGCTGTTTGGCCGCATCATCGATCTGATGACCGGCGCGCAGACGAAGGGCGGGCCCATCGCCTTACGCGAGCTTTGGCCGACCGTCGCCTTGTGGGCGGGCTTCGGCCTCTTCTCGATCGTCGCCTCGATGGCGGTGGGGCTCAACGCCGACCGGCTCGCGCACCGCGCCCGGCTCGTCGTGATGTCACGCTATTTCGATCACGTGCTGAACCTGCCCTTGAGCTTTCACGCAAACGTCCACTCGGGGCGCCTGCTGCAATCGATGCTCGAAGGCGCCAGCGCGATGTTTAGCCTGTGGCTCTCCTTCTTTCGCGAGAATTGCGCCTCCTTCATCGCGCTCTTCATCCTGCTGCCGGCGACGCTCTTTTACAATTGGCGTCTCGCCAGCCTGCTCATCCTCATGGTCGGCATTTTTTATGTCGTCACCGCGCTGGTGCTGCGCCGCACCGACGAGCTGCAGGCGGCGGTCGAGCGTCACAACGCCGCGCTCGCGAGCCACGCCGGCGACGCCTTCGGCAATGTTCCCGTCGTCCAGAGTTTTACGCGCGTCCACAATGAGTTCAGGCGCTGAAGCGCATCAGCGACGATCTGCTCGCTGCGCAACTGCCGGTGCTCTCCTGGTGGGCCATCGTCGTCGTGGCGAGCCGAGCGGCGGCGACGCTGACCGTGCTCGCGATCTTCCTCTATGGCGCCTATCTCCATTCGGAGGGACTTGTCACGGTCGGCGAGATCGTGACCTTCATCAACTTCGCGACCATGCTCATCGGGCGGCTCGAGCAAGCGGTCGGCTTCGTCAATTTCCTGTTTGCGCAATCGGCGAGGCTGCGTGAATTCTACGCGACGCTCGACACGCGCCCCATGGTCGACGATCGTCCGGGCGCTGCCGATCCCGGGAAGCTTTTGGGGGCCGTCGCCTTCGAGGACGTGAGCTATTCCTACGACGGCAAGCGCATGGCCGTGAGAAAGGTTTGCTTTTCTGCGGCGCCCGGCGAAACGGTCGCGCTCGTCGGCGCCACGGGCTCGGGGAAGTCGACGACGCTCGGACTTCTGCATCGCGTCTTCGATCCGATCGAAGGCCGCGTGACCATCGACGGGCGCGACATCCGCGACATCAGCCTCGAGGCGCTACGACGCAACATTGGCGTCGTCTTTCAGGAGCCCATGCTCTTCGCCCGCTCGATCGAAGAGAATCTGCGCATCGGCAAGACCGACGCCACGTCGGCGGAGATCGACACGGCGCTGGAGCTCGCGCAGGCCAAAGCTTTCGTCTCGCGCCAGAGCGAGGGAATAGAGACCATCATCGGCGAAAGGGGCCGCAGCCTCTCGGGCGGAGAGCGTCAGCGCCTGTCGATTGCGCGCGCGCTGCTCAAGGACCCGCCAATCATGGTCTTCGACGAGGCGACGAGCGCGCTCGACGCGACGACGGAGAGGCAGATCCAGAAGGCGCTTGCGGCAGCGACCGAGGGCCGCACGACCTTCGTGATCGCGCATCGCCTCGCCACGGTGCGCAACGCCGATCGCATTCTCGTCTTCGACCACGGCGAGATCGTCGAGAGCGGCTCCTTCGACGAGCTCGTGCAAAAGGGCGGCCGTTTCGCGACGCTCGCCGCAGCGCAGCTGCTCGCGCCAGAACCGGAGCGCGCGGACAATCATGACGGCGGCCTGACGAAGGCCATGCATTAAGAAAGCCCGACAGCGCTCAAAGGACGCGCCTGGCGCTGTCTCGTACGCTCCGATAATTCTTCTCGGCGCTTGCGACTCTCTCTCCCGGCAAGGACGCCTCGACGAGATAACGCGGGCGGCGCTTCGTCTCGAGATAGATCTTGCCGACATATTCGCCCATGACGCCAAGGCAGATCATCTGCACGCCGCAAATCAGATAAATCGGAATGACCGTCGAAGCCCAACCGGGGACGGTATTGTGGAAGATGAGCACGCCGGCGAAAGCCCAGACGCCGAGAAGGAACGAGGCGACGGAGATCATGAAGCCGAGGATCGTGATGTAGCGAAGCGGCATGACGGAAAAGGCGGTGACGCCCTCGAGCGCGAGGCCGAGCATCTTGCCGAGGGGATATTTGGATTGCCCCGCCACGCGCTGAGCGCGCGCGTAATGGACGATCTCGCGGCGGAAGCCGAGCTGCATCACCAGTCCGCGCAGGAAAAGATTGCTCTCCTCGAAGCCGCGCAGCGCCTCGATCGCGCGACGACTCATCAGCCGATAGTCGGCGTGATTGAACTCAACCTCGACCTTCATCAGGGCGAGGAAGCGGTAATAGGCTTGCGCGGCGATGCGCTTGAACGGCGTGTCGCAGGCGCGCTCCATGCGCACGCCGAGCACGATATCGGCGCCTTCCGCGTGCTTTTGCGTCATCTGCCGCATGACCTCGAGATCGTCCTGCAGGTCCGCATCGATCGAAATGACGACGTCGCCTTCCGCGTGCATCAGGCCGGCGAGCAGCGCATTCTGATGGCCGCGGTTGCGCGAGAGCTTCAATCCACGGAAGCGGGACGATTCCTGATTGAGCTGCGAAATGAGGGTCCAGGTCGCGTCAGTCGAGCCGTCATCGACAAAGAGCACATGGCTCTCTCCCCCGATCATGCCTGCCGCGATCATCTGCCTGAGCTGATTTAGCAGGCGCATGGCCGTAAGCGGCAAGGCCTCCGCCTCGTTGAAGCAGGGGACGACGATCGACAGCGTGGGCGCGGGAAAATTCAAGCTCACGCTTCCTGCGCCAGAGTCGCGGGAGCGCGAAAGGCGTAATAACGCGCGCCGAGAAAGCCGACGCCCGTGTAAGTCGGGACGCCGAGGAGCTGCGAGAGATAGGGATCGACGCCCAAGAGCCGATAGGCCGCGAGCACGACGACGAGATTTGAAAGATAGGCGCAGCCGGCCACGACGAGCCAGCGCGGAAAGCTCAGTGTCGCGGGCGCGCCATCGCCGAAGGTCCAGGCGCGATTGACAACGAAGCTGAAGGTCACGCCGATCGCATAGCCCAGCGCATTGGCCGCCGCTTCGCTCATATCGAGAAAGCGCATCGCGGCGAAGACCGAGGATAGCCCGATCGCCGTGTTGGCGACGCCGACCGTCAGAAATCTCAACAACCGATCCATTCCGTGCCCCGCGCAATTGCGGCTCGCCTTCAGAAAACGTCGCGGCGAAGCGATGCGAGAGGACGATGCGCAACGAAAGTTAAGGATTTCTCGCGGATGCAGTGGGGGCTTTTGTCAGCTCGGCGCGGCTCACAATGGACACGGGAAAATGCTCAACCAGCAAAAGAAAATCCCCGCCCGGCTTTCGCCGAGCGGGGACCAATAGAAGAGAGACCGCGGCCGTTGGTTTCAGCGCTGCACGATCACGGGCGTGCCCACATGCACGCGATTGTAGAGATCGACGACGTCGTCATTCGTCATCCGGATGCAACCGGAAGAGACGGCATGGCCGATCGTCTCCGGCTCGTTCGAGCCGTGAATGCGATACATCGTTCCGCCGAGATACATGGCGCGCGCGCCAAGCGGATTGTTGATTCCGCCGGACATGTGCCGCGGCAGATCGGGACGGCGATGCAGCATCTCCGAGGGCGGGGTCCAGTCCGGCCAAGCGCGCTTCGCCGCGATACGACGCGCGCCGGACCATTCGAAGCCCGGGCGCCCGACGCCGACGCCGTAGCGTATCGCCTGTCCACCCCCGAGCACGTAATAGAGGCGACGCTCCGACGTGCTGATCACCACCGTGCCGGCCGGATGGCCAGCCGAATAGCCGACCACCTCGCGCGGAATGGCGCTGGCCTGAGGACGGTATTCGCCGGCGCCCGCAGGCGCCAAGTTGAACAGGAAGGAGAAGGGATTGTTGTCCTGGACCGGCGGCGGCGGAGGCGTTCTACGGTAGCGCCGCGCCAGGGCGTCGCCCGACACAGCTAGCAAGCCAATGATGCAAAGCAGTCCCAATCCGAGCCGACGCATGTCCGCCCCCGTCCTTTCGAGCATAGCGAGACGCCGCGCGACGCAATAGATTCGCGCCATTCGCGACAGACGCAATTAATCTCTCAGCCCGAGCACGCGCGCAATAGTGGTTAACCGTAGCGGATGCATTTCTTCAGCGAGTGTTGCAATTCTGCCACAGTTCTCGCGCTGAGACGATGAGCGCGCTGTCTGCAAAATCAAAATTGCAACAGTGAGCCCAATCGCTTCCGAGACAATCGCGACGCGGCGAGAGCGCTTCGATCAGGTCGTTTGAATGCGCGTCACTGCGCCGCTTTAGCGCGGAGCGCCTCGCCGATCGCAGCTAACGCCGCGTCGATCGCCGAAGCGTCGGGACCGCCAGCCTGCGCGAGATCGGGACGCCCGCCGCCGCCCTTGCCCCCTAGCTTCTCGGCGGCGAGTTCGGACAAAGTCGACGGCGCTGAAGCGGCCAGTCAAATCGTCGGTCACGCCGACGACGACGCCAGCCTTGCCATCGGGCGAGCTGTTTGCGATCGCGACGACGCCCGAGCCGATCGATTTTTTCGCTTCATCGACGAGCCCCTTCAAATCCTTCGACTCGACTCCGCTGACGGCGCGCGAGAAGAGCTTGACGCCAGCGACTTCGGTGACCGGCTGCGTCGCTTCTCCGCCGCCACCCATGGCGAGCTTGCGCTTCGCGTCGGCGAGTTCTCGCTCCAGGCGCTTGCGCTCCTCGAGAAGCGCCGCGAGCCGCGCGGGCGCTTCTTCGGTCGGCGCGCGCATCAGGCTCGCGATCTCGGCGAGCGCCTTCGACTGCGCCACGAGTCCCGCGCGCGCGCCCTCCGCAGTGCGCGCTTCGATGCGCCGCACGCCCGAAGCGACGGCGCCTTCCGACACGATGCTGAGGAGGCCGATATCTCCGGTGCGCCGCACATGGGTGCCGCCGCAAAGCTCCACGGAGAAGGCCTGGCCCGAAGTCGCCTCCTTGCGGCCCATCGCGACGACGCGAACCTCGTCGCCGTATTTTTCGCCAAAGAGCGCGCGGGCGCCGGATGCGATCGCCTCTTCCTGCGCCATCAAGCGCGTGTCGACCGACGCGTTGTCCTGCACGATCTCGTTGCTGAGCCGCTCGACTTCGGCGATCTCCTCGGCCGTCATCGGCTTGGGATGCGTGAAGTCGAAACGCAGCCGATCCGGCGCGACGAGCGAGCCCTTCTGCTGCACGTGATCGCCGAGCACGCGCCGCAGCGCCTCGTGCAGGATGTGAGTCGCGGAGTGATTGGCGCGCGTCGCGCGACGCCGCGGATGATCGACCTCGAGCACGAGACTCGCGCCTTCGACGAGGCCGGCCTCGCCGGCTTCTTCGAGCACGCCTTCCTGGACGATCAGATCGCCGAGCTTCTTATGCGTCGTCTCGACGCGAAAGAGCAGTCCCGGCCCCTTGAGCTCGCCGGTGTCGCCGACCTGGCCGCCCGATTCGCCATAAAAGGGCGTTTGGTTGAGCACGACGGCGCCGCGTTCGCCCTTCTTCAGCGAGAAAGTCTCGACGCCGTTCTTCAACAGCGCGGTCACGACGCCCTCGCTCTTCTCGGCTTCATACCCCAAGAATTCGGTCGCGCCGACGCGCTCCTTGAGCGCAAACCACACGGCTTCCGTCGCCGTCTCGCCGCTGCCAGCCCAGGCCCTGCGCGCCTCGGCGCGCTGGCGCGCCATGGCCGTCTCGAAGCCTTCCTTCTCGACGCCAATACCGCGCGGGCGCAGCGCATCCTCCGTCAGGTCGAGCGGAAAGCCATAGGTGTCGTAAAGCTTGAACGCCGTCTCGCCCGGCAGGCGGTCGCCGGCGGCGAGCGACGACGTTTCTTCGTCGAGGATGGCGAGCCCGCGCGCGAGCGTCGTGCGAAAGCGCGTCTCCTCGGTCAACAGCGTGTCGCTGATGAGCGACTCGGCGCGCTGCAATTCGGGATAGGCGTGGCCCATCTCCTCGACGAGCACGGGGGTCAGACGCCACATCAGCGGCTCGGCGGCGCCGAGCAATTGCGCATGGCGCATGGCGCGACGCATGATCCGTCGCAGCACATAGCCGCGTCCTTCGTTCGACGGCGTCACGCCGTCCGCGACGAGAAAGGCGGACGCGCGCAGATGATCGGCGATCACGCGATGGCTCGCGCCCTGCGGGCCCGTCGCCGAGACATGCGTCAGATCGGCGACGGCCTCCGTGAGCGTGCGGAAAAGATCCGTCTCGAACACGGAGCCCACGCCTTGCATCAGCGTCGCCATGCGCTCGAGCCCCATGCCGGTGTCGATCGACGGACGCGGCAGCGTCAGGCGCTGGCCCGGCGCTGCCTGCTCATATTGCATGAAGACGAGGTTCCAGAATTCGATGAAGCGGTCGCCGTCCTCGTCGGGGCTGCCGGGCGGCCCGCCGGCGAATTTCTCGCCCTGATCATAGAAAATTTCCGAGCACGGGCCGCAGGGGCCGGTCTCGCCCATGCTCCAGAAATTGTCGTTCGTCGCGATGCGGATGATCCGGTCTTCGGAAAAACCGGCGATCTTCTTCCACAAATCGAATGCGACGTCGTCATCGTGATAGACGGTCACGAGCAGGCGGCTCTTGTCGAGCGCAAGGTCCTTGGAGATCAGACCCCAGGCGAGCTCGATCGCGCCCTCCTTGAAATAGTCGCCGAAGGAGAAGTTGCCGAGCATCTCGAAGAAGGTCAGATGCCGCGCGGTATATCCAACATTGTCGAGATCATTGTGCTTGCCGCCGGCGCGCACGCATTTTTGCGCGGTCGCCGCCCGCGGCCTGTTGCGCTTCTCCACGCCGGTGAAGACGCTCTTGAACTGCACCATGCCGGCGTTGGTGAACATCAAGGTCGGATCGTTATGCGGCACCAAGGACGACGAGGGCGCGATCTCGTGGTCGAAACGCGCAAAATAATCGAGGAAGACCTTCCTGATGTGATTGACAGCGCTCATGGTCCCCTGGCTCGCCTTGGCGCTCGACGCCCAACCTCGCGAGAAGCAAGGCAGGGCGCGGGCCATCGGCCCGCGTCGCTCGTTTGAGGCCGCGATATGCCAGCTAGACGTGATTCAAGCAATGGCGAGGGATCTCGATGACCGGGAGGGCGGCGAAACGGGCTTGAAGCGGCAGTCGGCGGCGAGGCCCCTCCCCTGCCGCCGACCGCCCTCGAGCGTCGCGCGTCAGCCCAGGGCGCGGCTCGAAGCCAAAGCGGCGCGGCGTTCGGCGAAGTTGACGATGACCGCGCTGACCGCGCCGCGCTCGGTTCGGGGCGGTCCGCCGGAGATCGCGACGGGACGGCGGCTTTCATAGAAGCAGCGGCGGCCGCGGCGCCGCTGCGCGCCGGAACGGCCTCGCCGCTCCCCGAGCATCATGCGCAGGGCGACCAGGATCTCCGCGGCCGAGCGCGTCTGGGAGGCCTTCAGCGCGGCCCTGATCGCCGCGACCATTGCGCTGCGCATCGTCGCCTTGCCGACCGTCGAGCTGCGGAAATAGCGCGCCGCCAGGAGCTCGTGCTCGGGGCGCGGGCTGGCGCCGACGATCATTTCCTGGGAGGTGAGGCCGCAAATTTGCGCACAACGCGACAGCGGCAAGAGAGATTGCATCGTCGTCTCCATCCGGTCATCGAAGCGAAGGCCCGAGGCCCTCGCGATCCATGGTCGGGTTTTAGGGGGACAGCGCCTTGGCCGCTGTGCGGCCGCGCACGCGCCGAACGGTAGAAGCGAATTGACGCAAACGGCAACAGCCTTTTGCGATCAGAATTCGCTCCCGCATTCCGATCCAGCGCGACGTCTTATCGCTCGAACGATTCCGCTCGAGGGACGAGCGCGCTAGTCCGCGCCGTCCAGCACTTTCTGCACGCGCGAACGCAGGGTTTCGGGGCGGGGCAACACCAAGCCTCCCTTGGTCTTTTCCACGAGCCCCTCGTCCAGCATCGTCGTCAGCTCGCGGCTCACTTGCTCGCGACGGCAGCCGATGCGCGCAGCAAGGTCCTGCTGGCGCGGCGGGGGGGACACGATCGATTGTCCCGCGACGCCATGCCTTGGCGCCGAGAGCCGAAGGAGCTCGGCGTAGAGCCGATGGCGCAAGTCGAGCATGCTGTGCTCGACCAGGCGCGTGTCGAGCTCGCGGACCCGCAAGGTGAGGAGCCGCAGCAGGCGATGGCAGATGCGCGGCTCGCCGAGCACGATCTCGAGAAAAACCGCCGCGGGCACGACGCAAAGCTCGGTGTTGGTGAGCGCCGTCACATTGGCGGAGCGCGTCAGGCCGTCGATCGCCGCCATTTCGCCGAAACAGCGGCCCGGTCCCAGTTCGCAAAGAATCATCTCGCGGCCGGCGGCGGTCCGAATCAGGACTCGGACCTCGCCATGCACGACAAAATAAACGTCGCTCGAATCGTCGTCGAAGTCGAGCACGAGCTCGCCTTCTCGGAAGCGCCGACGAACGGCGGTACGCCCGTAGATTTCGGCCTTTTCAGGCGGCAAGTCATCGAAGAAAGGGATTCCGGCGAACGCCACGGTCAGCTCCTCCTTGAGCGCGCTCCGTCGTCGCCTCAGCGTGAAAGGAGGCGGACGTCCTGCTCGCCCGCGCTCGAAAAGCGGGCGAACCCTATCGAAAAGCGATTTCAGGGACAAGCAGCGTGACGCAGTCTCCCGGTCAGACCTCCTGCCGTTCCGCGCGCTTCCGGAGCGGATCGGGACGCGACGTGCGGCGTCGCACGGCTTTTCGTTCAAAGTTGAGCTTTAAAGGGCGCACCGCTCGACGAGGGAGACGAAGAGACAATCGCCAAGCGGCGGTAACGAACAGGGGGAGAGGATCATGTCGGCTTTATTTGTCTTGACCTTGGCGTTGCGTCGGTTCGGCGTCGGCGGAGCGGCGAAGCTCGGGCTGCTGCTCATCGCCGCGCAGGCGGCGCTTTTCGACGGGGTGATCCTGCACACGACGGGCGACGTCGCCCACGCCGGTGCGGCGGTCGCCGCTCCCGCCACGGGGCAGCCGCAACAATCGTCGGCGGCGCAGTGCCGCGAGGAAACGATCACGCTCGACGAGGGCTACGGCCTGCGCGGAGAGGAGACGCGGGTGGTTTGCGGGCGGTAAGACGGAGCTAGGAAAAACCCTTCCGCACGCCAAAAGGCCCGCGAGAGCGGGCCTTTTGCGTTTTTGAGCCGCGAGAGCGCAGCGTTCAGCGATGCGCCTGGCGGCGAAGGAAGGCCGGAATTTCCAGGTGATCCTCCTCGACGTTGCGGGTCGGGGCGGGTCGTCTGGCCTGGATGTCGGCCCGCATCGCGGCGGCGTTGGCTTGCGCGCTGACGCGCTTGGCGTATTCCGCATGCGCCGGCGAGGGTTGCGGCGCTTGGCTGCGGGGCGCGCGCGGGGCCGCCGGCTGCGCCTGGGCGCCCTCAAAGGCCTCCTCCTGTCGGCTCGCGCCGAAGGCGGCGAGCTTCTCGAAGAGCGAACGCCGCCGCGTCTCGGCAGGATTGGCCTCGCCGCGCGCCTGACGCAGCTGCTCTTGCCCCGGACGCGGGAATTCCTCGATCGTCGGCATGCGCGACGGCCGCGGAGCGGGCGCCGCAGACTCCATCGCGTAACGGTCGTCGTACGCGCGCGACGCGGGCTCCCGTGCCGGCGCGACGAAGGCCGGGGCGGCCGCGACGGCCTCCCTTTGGACCTCATAGGCGTAGTCTTCTTCCTCCTCGGCGACGGGGACCGGCCCCTCCTCCGGCATCTCATCGTAGGCTTCCTGCGGCTCCGACGCGGTCGCGTAAGGCTCGGAGAGGATCGGCGCCGCTGCCGGCGCAGCGGACACGCGGACCGGCGGCGGCGCGGCGCGATCCTGGGAAACCTTCTGGGCCTGCTGGGCGAGCTGCGCGCGAAGACGCTCCACAGCCATTTCCGCCGCCCGCGCTTCGACCTCGCCGCTCTGGGTCGCAAAGAGCGCATCGTTGTCGATCCCGGTCGCCACGACCGAGACGCGAATCACGCCCTCGAGCGAGGAGTTGAAGGTGGCCCCGAGAATGATGTTGGCGTCCTCGTCGACCTCCTGACGAATGCGGCTCGCCGCTTCGTCGACCTCATAAAGCGTGAGATCATGGCCGCCGGTGATCGAGATCAGAAGGCCGTGCGCGCCCTTCATCGACACCTCGTCGAGCAGCGGATTGGCGATCGCCGCCTCGGCCGAGAGAATCGCCCGGCGCTCGCCGGAGGCTTCGCCCGTGCCCATCATCGCCTTGCCCATGCCGCGCATGATCGAGCGCACGTCGGCGAAGTCGAGATTGATCAGGCCCTCCTTGACCATGAGATCGGTGACTGATGCGACGCCCGAGAAGAGCACCTGATCGGCCATGGCGAAGGCGTCGGCGAAGGTCGTCTTCTCCGTGGCGATCCGGAAGAGGTTCTGGTTCGGGATCACGATCAGCGTGTCGACGCATTTGGAGAGCTCGGCGATCCCGGTGTCGGCGATGCGCTTCCGGCGCTGGCCCTCGAAATCGAAAGGCTTGGTGACGACGCCGACGGTGAGTATGCCCATTTCCCGAGCGATCATCGCGATCACAGGGGCTGCGCCCGTGCCGGTGCCGCCGCCCATGCCGGCGGTGACGAAGCACATATGCGCGCCGGTGAGATGCTCGCGGATTTCCTCGCGCGCCTCTTCCGCCGCCGCCCGGCCGATCTCGGGCTGCGCCCCTGCGCCGAGGCCTTCGGTCACCTGCAGGCCCATCTGTACCACGCGCTCGGCGGTCGTGGACATGAGCGCCTGCGCGTCGGTGTTGGCGACCAGGAAATCGACGCCGGAGAGGCCGGAGGTGATCATGTTGTTGACCGCGTTGCAGCCGCCGCCGCCCACGCCGCAGACGATGATGCGCGGCTTTAATTCGCGCAGCTCGGGAGCTTTTAGAGTGATCGTCATAACCTGGCCTTTCGATGCGCGGGAGAATTTCTCCCCTATTTACCGTGCTCGCCTTGCTTTTCCGTTGCCAACGAAGGGTCGGCGCGCCCTTCGCCAATTCAACCTCCGCTTCAGAAGCTGTCCTTGAGCCAGCGTCCGACGCGCGTGAAATATCCGTCCGTTCCCGTCGCGCGGATCTCCGCGCCGGGAGAGTGGAAATGTTCCCTGGCCGCCACTTGTGGATAGACGAGCAGACCGGCGGCGACGGCGAAGGCGGGGCTGGCGGCGGCTTCGGGCAGGCCCTCGAGCGCGAGCGGGCGCGCGAGACGCACCTGGCCGCCGAGGATGCGCCGAACGGCCTCGGGGGCCCCCGCGAGCTGGCTCGCCCCGCCCGAAAGCACGATGCGCTTGCCGGCGGTCGAACCACGCCCGGACCGCGCCAGCCGGTCCCGCAGCATCTCCAGCGTTTCCTCGAAACGGGGACGGATCACGCGCACGAGATGCGACTTCGGCGCATGCGCCGGCGTGTCGCTGTTTTCGCCCGCCTGATCGTAGGTCAGGATCTCACGCTCGTCCGAAGGCGAGGCGATCGCCGCGCCGTGATGGGTCTTCAGGCGTTCCGCGTCCGAGAGGCGCATGTTGAGCACACGCGCGATGTCCATCGTGACGTGGCCGCCGCCGAGAGAGATCGAATCGAGATGGACGAGCGCGCCGCCGGCGAACATGGCGAGCGAGGTGGCGCCTGCTCCCATCTCGATGAGCACCGCGCCCAAATCGGCCTCGTCCGGCTCGAGCACGCCAAGGCCGGCCGCATAGGGGGCGGCGACGATCGCCTCGACGCTGAGATGTCCGCGCTCGACGGCCGTGACGAGATTGCGCCCCGCCGTCCTGTCGGCGCTCACCACATGCAGCTCCGCGCCGAGCTCGTCGCCGATCATGTGGCTCGGCTCGCGCACGCTGACCGCCCCATCCAGAGAGAAGGCGACGGGCAAGGAATGAACGACGAACCGTCCCGGGGCCATCGGATGCGTCGCGGCGGCGTCGAGCGCGCTTCGAACATCCGCCGCCTCGACCTCGCGGCTGCCGATCGGCGTCGTCGCCCAGAAGCGCTGCGAGTCCAGTCGACCGCCGGCGGCGGTGACGAGGATCCGATCCACCTGGATGCCGGCCATCCGCTCCGCCGCGTCGACGCATTGGCGGACGGCGAGCTCTGCTTCGGTCATGTCGACGATGAGGCCGGCTTTGACGCCGCGCGAACGCTGATGGCCGATGCCGAGGACGCGCGCGCGATGGGTGCGCCAGCCCTTCTGCTCCCCGCGTAGAGGATCCAGCCGCGCGATCAGGCAGACGACCTTGGAGGTGCCGACATCGAGCGCCGCCACCGTCGCGCCACGGCGCGGAGAGAGCGGCTTCAAGCTTCTTGCGAGGTCGCGGCTCATGTGTGCGCTCCGCCCTTCGGGGCCTTTCGCTTGGTTGCGTTCTCGCGAGTCTCGGCGCCTTGCTCCGTGAGCCGCACGGCGATGCGATCGGCAAGCCGCAGATCGACCGAGCGAATGTCCTTGTCGAGGATGCGCGTCTCGCGTTGCAAACGAACGAGGAGGCCCACCGCCGCGCCGGGATCGACCTCGGGAAGCTTGACCTCGACGCCATTGGTCATGATCAAGGACCAGCGCCGACCCGACACCAGCGCGCCAGCCCTCACTCGCGTCGAGAGATCGCCGAGATCGCGCAGCAGGGCCGCGTATTCGGGAAGCCGCTTCTCGGCCCCGAGCCCGACCACGAAGGGAAGTCCGAGAAAGCGCGGGTCGTTGAGGTCGGCGATGGGCGTGCCGTCCGCGGAGATCACCTTGACCCTGCCCTCTCGCTGCCAGAGCGCCGCGGGCTGTCGCTCCTCGACGACGATGACGAGACGATTTGGATAGAGCTTGAGAACGCGCGCCGATTGAACGAGCGGCAGCTCCATGAGCCGCCGCCGCGTCTCGGCCGCGTCGAGAAACAAGAGCGAGCTGTGGGCGTCGACGCCGGTCGCTGCGAGAATCTCGTTTTCGTGCAAGCGCACCTGGCCCGAGATCGTCACCGAGTTCGATCGGGAAGCCGAAAAGGCGCGCGAGTGTCTCATGCGGAGCGCCGTTGCGCGCGATGAAATCCCCGTAGGCGCCGCTGTGGAGGAGGCCCAGCGCGAAGGTGGCGCAGAAAGCGATGAGCAGGGCGAAGGAGCCCACTCCCGCCCGCGCCAGTGGGTGAACCTTGCGGTCGGCCCAGGTAGGCGCGGCGCGCGGCGTTTCGGCGGCGTGCGTGTAATTCGAGCCGGGAAAGGGCCTGTCGAGCGGGACGGCGGGGGCGAAGGCGAAAGAGGGTCGATGCGGGCGGGCAAGCGCAAGCGGCGCGAAGAGTCGCGCGCTCAACGATCGCAGGAAGCGTCCTCCACCATCCATTTCACCAGCTCGCCAAACGAAAGCCCCAGATACGCGGCCATTTCAGGCACGAGCGAGGTCTCGGTCATCCCAGGCTGGGTGTTGACTTCCAGCACGACGAGCGCGCCCGAGCCGTCGGGCCTGTCGTCGTAGCGGAAGTCCGCGCGACTGACGCCGCGGCAGCCGAGCGCCCGATGAGCCTCGAGCGCCAACTCTTGAACCTTTTGGTAAACATTCGGTTTAAGATCAGCGGGAAGAATGTGTTTTGAGCCGCCTTTTGCGTATTTCGCCTCATAGTCGTACCAGCCGCCGCCGGCGGCGACGATCTCGATAACGTCCATGGCCCGGTCGCCCATCACCGCGCAGGTCAGCTCGCGCCCGGGGATAAAGGGCTCCGCCAGCATGGCCTCGCCGTGGCTCCAGTCGTCGCGGGAAAGCTCCTGGGGCGGATGCGCTTGGTCCTCGCGGACGATGAAGACGCCGAAGGAGGAGCCCTCCGAGACGGGCTTCAGCACATAAGGCCGGGGCAGCGGGTGCTCAAGCGCCGCTTCGCGCCGGGTGAGGACGCGCCCCCCCGGCACGGGAACTCCTGCGCCAGCGAGAAGAGTCTTGGCCACCTGCTTGTGCATCGCCGCCGCAGAGGCGAGCACCCCGGAATGCGTATAGGGAATGCGGAGGAGCTCGAGCACGCCCTGTATGGCGCCGTCCTCGCCGAAGCGCCCGTGCAGCGCGTTGAAGGCCGCGTCCGGCCTCAGTTCGGCGAGCTTTTGGGGCGCGTCGAGGCCGACGTCCAGGCGCGTCACCGCAAAGCCTTCGGCTTCGAGCGCCCGTGCGCAGGCCTCCCCCGAGCGCAGCGAAACCTCGCGTTCGGCGGAGAGACCGCCCATCAGCACGGCGACATGTCGGGTCAAGGGAGGAGCCTTTCGGGGAGAATCTCGTCGGTCCAGTAGAGAAGGATCGGGACCTTGGCAATCGTCGCTCTGAACAACCCCGCCCGATACTGTCGCGGGGTGAACTCGAAAAACGTTCAGGCGCCCCGACCAGTGGATCACGCTGCGTCGGGCGCATCGGTTGAAAGCAGAGAACGTGATCAATTCTAGAAAGTTGGAGCGCGCTTAAATCAGAGGGGCGCCATCTCAGGGCGCGACTTCTAGCCGGCCCCTCATGCCTGGGTGGAACCTGCAGAAGTATTCGAGCTGCCCAGCTCGCTTCAGAACCACTTGTCCTCGACCTGCTGGCGGCAAGTCGACGTCGAAACTCTCGTCGCTTGCCGTCGCCGTGTGACGAAAAATGTCCGCGTTTCGCCATTCGACGATGTCGTTCACACGCAATCCCGTTGGGGCCTGGCCGAACGCCAGCTTGTCGATCTCGATCACGAAATGCTTCGGCTCGCCTCCGTAAGAAAGAACGGGAATCAGGAGCGACGCCGCCCAAAGGGCGACGCTCGCTCCCAATAGGAACCGAGAGCGCATCCGTCGCTATTTAAGCTGGTCCGCAAGATGCTCTGCGTGCTTCTGGTGCTCGGTAAAGAGCTTCAACCCGGTTTCCAGAAGGGATTTTAGCTCACCGTTCTTTGAATTTGGGATCAGCACGGTTGCGAGCGCGCCATTGACGGTCTTGTGGTAAGCGACCTCGTTCTGCGCATACGCTTTGTCAAAGTCTGAACCGCTTAGCTTCGACAACTCATCCCGCTTCTTCGCAGCGCCGTCCGAAAGGGACTTGCTCGTACCGTTGTCTTCCGGCTTGACCTTTAGCTTGTCGAGCAGGGCCAGCGCTTGCTTGTTCACGGCCGTATGGTCGCGAACCATTTCGTCAGCGAAGTCCCTGACCGCCTTATTCTTAGAGTTCTTCAGCGCAAGCTCTGCCGCTGAAATGTCTATCTGTCCTGCCGTATAGGCAATGTGCGCAATTTGAGGGTCCGTCGGAGGCGCCGGACTTTGCGCCACGGCTGCAAAACCAGTAAAGCTTAAGGTGACAGCGAGAAGCATAGCTCGAGCGTGCGACATTATCCGTTCCTCCTTCATCGCAGTTCGCCAGCGGAGCGCGAACCTGACGATTAGATGCGAAAGCAGCGCAAAGGTTCCCGACATTTTTTCGGGAGCCTTTTTGACCCATCGCATCCAATCCCAGTAGTCTGACTTCTGACTCGAGGCGCGGCGGCTGAGCTTGTTGATCAGGCTTGATATTCCTCGCCGCGCAGTCGCGTCGCCCTCAACGTCTCGAGAAACGAGGGCCTTGAAACGGAAGCGGAGCAGTTCTTACTGTGACCCAAGGAGGCGGTCGGAGTATTATGCTTCGAGTCAGGATCCACCGTCGTTGGATTTTGTCGGATTTGAGTTTTGGAGAAATCATGGAAACGGTGGGAAAAGTAACTGAGACTTCCTTCGAGGCGCTCACGGACGCCGAGCTCGTCGACAAATCGGCAACCGGCGAGACGCCAGCCTTTGTCGAGTTGATGCGGCGTTACAACCGCAAGCTCTATCAAACTGCAAGGGTCCTCGCAGGAGCTGACGCCGACGCGGAGGATATCGTGCAAGAAACATGGATGCGCGCTTACGCGCATCTTGTGGATTTCCGGAAGCAATCGGCGCTCGCTACTTGGTTATTGCGGATACTCGTCAATGAGGCCTTAGGAAGAAAGCGGAAGGCGAAAGTGGCGAGAGGATTCGAAGCAGCGAGTGGGGGAGCGATGTCGAACGTGATCATGTTTCCAAGTTCTCACGCGAGCGACCCTGAAAGCTCGGTGGCAAGAACTCAGGTGCGACATCTCCTCGAAGCTGCGATCGACGCACTCCCCGATGATTTTCGAGAGGTGCTCGTCCTACGTCTCATCGAAAACCTGTCGGGTTCAGAGGTCGCAGAGATCATCGGGATCCCCGAGGCGACTGTAAAGACGAGGCTCCACCGGGCTCGCGCGCTGGTGCGCGAGCGAATCGCCCGGAGCATAAGCAACGCCTTTGTGGATGTATTCCCATTTGCGGGCGCTCGTTGCGAAGCCCTGCGCAATCGAGTGCTGCTTAAACTCAGCTTGGCGACAGAAACACATAGCCCTTAATGCTTTTTTCACGCCCACCATCACGGACCTCGACACACTTGTCCGAGCTTTTCCTAGCGGTCTCATCGTAGCGCCTCGCGATAGCGCGAATATCCTCCTGGCGACAGAACGTCCGCTCGATGAGGTTGCGTGGGCGGCAACGCTCTGCGTCGAAGGAGAAGAGACATTTACGGTTGGCCTTATCGCGGATGACCGGCGTCGTGCCGCCCCAATGCAGGAAGAGACGTCCCCCTGGGAGTCTCGAGCAACGCACGGGGAACTTAGAAAAAGTTATGGCGTTATCCTACGCGCCTTAGTCTGTACGTACGTAAGGCGCATGGCAGAATTTGCGGGATTCTTGTCATTGTCTCGGAGATAAAGCAGGCGCAAATTGCAGCAATGACGACTTTACTGCCATTTCCTGATCTTTGCGGCGCGGAGGAGTTTCCCTCTGCAAAACAGCCGTTGCGGCGACGCCGAGTCGCATTCCTCGTCTTCACCGATGTCGAGATTGTCGACCTTTGCGGCCCCTTGGACGTGTTTCAACACGCCAACAACTGCCTGCAGCTCACCGGGCGGGACAACGAGGCCGGCTATGAAACACTCGTCGTCGCCTTGCACGCCGGTCCCGTCAAAACGGCCGGCGGCCTCGAGATCATCGCGACCCACGGCTGCGATGACGAGCTGGGCGACATCGATACTTTGGTCGTGCCCGGGGGCCCCTGGATCGAGCGCGCCTGCGCCGAGTCGCGGCTGATCGACTGGCTGCATAAGACGGCGCCCCGCGTGCGCCGGCTCGTCTCCGTCTGCACGGGCGCCTTTCTTCTCGCGGGGGCGGGATTGCTCGAGAACCGCGCCGTCACGACCCACTGGATGTATTGCGACCGGCTGGCGGCGCTCTATCCGTCATTGCGGATTTATCGCGACCGCATCTTCGTGCGCGACGGCCACGTTTACACTTCAGGCGGCATCACGGCGGGCATCGATCTCGCGCTCTCGCTCGTTGAGGAGGATCTTGGTCGAGAAGCGCCGCGTTTCATCGCGGGCGTGATGGTCGTGTTTCTGCGCCGGCCCGGCGGACAGAACCAGTTCAGCATTTTTCTTCAGGCCGAGGCGACCAATCGTCCCGACATTCGCGAGCTGCAAGCCTGGATCTTGGCGAACCCCCACGAAGACCACGCCGTTGAGCTTCTGGCGGCTCGCCTCAACATGAGTCCGCGCAATTTCGCGCGCCAGTTTCTCGCCGAGAGCGGCATGACGCCGGCGAAATTCGTGGAGCATGCGCGCGTCGAGGCGGCGCGCTGCAAGCTCGAACAAACGAACATGCTGCTCGAAGCCATCGCGGCGGAAACTGGCTTCGGCTCAGCCGAGCGGATGCAGCGTTCTTTCCAGCGTCTGCTCGACGTCAGTCCACAAGATTACCGCGCACGGTTTCAGTCGACCGCACGCCTAGAGGGGGGAATGCGCCATGAAGATTCTTTTCCTAACCACGGCGCACAACAGCCTGAGCCAAAGGCTCCTGATCGAATTGACGGATCGCGGCCACGACGTCGCCGTGACGCTGGCGTCGAGCGACGAGGCCATGCTGAAAAGCGCAGCCGAGACCCAGCCGGAGCTGATCATCGCGCCGATGCTGAAGGTTGCGATTCCTAAATCGATCACCGAGAAGCATCTCTGCCTTATCGTGCATCCCGAAATCATGGGCGATCGCGGGCCATCTTCGCTCGACTGGGCGATCAAGAATGGCGAGACGGTCTGGGGCGTGTCGATCCTGGAAGCGCACGAGGAATTCGACGCGGGCGCGATTTGGGCAAGGCGCGAGTTTGCGGTTCCGGCGCCCGCCGTCTCCAAGAGCCAGCTCTATCGCCAGGAGGTGACCGAAGCCGCGATCGCGGCCGTTCTGGAGGCGCTGGAAAACATCCAGACGTCGGGATTTGCGCCGCAGCCTCTCGATTATTCGCGCCCCGACGTGCGCGGAACCCTCCGTCCGCCGATGCGCCAGGCCGATCGCGCGATTACTTGGAGTTGGGATGCGACGGAGGCCATCGTCGCCAAGATCAACAGCGCCGACAGCGCGCCCGGCGTGCTCGACCATTCTTTCGGCGCCGCTTTCTATCTCTATGGCGCGCACGTCGAAGATCGCCTGAAAGGCGCGCCGGGCGCAATCCTCGCACAGCGCGACGGCGCCGTTTGCGTCGGGACAAAAGACGGCGCGGTCTGGATCACGCATATGAAGGCCAAGGATCGCGTCGATCCGAAGGGGGCGGGCTGCGGCGTCGCCGACCCGGGACCCGGCTGCGCCAATTGCGTGCTCGAGATCTGTCCCGCCGCGCAAATCAAGCTCCCCGCGACGATCGCGCTTGGACGCCGCGCCGCGAACGCGCCCAAAGAGCCGCTCCCGATCGACGCCGCGCCGGACTACCGCACCTATCAGGAAATCCGCTACGTCGAAGATGGGAGCGTCGGCAGGCTCCATTTCGATTTTAGCAACGGCGCGATGAGCACGGAGCAGTGCTATCGCCTGCGCGACGCCTTTCTCTATGCGCGCGGCCGGCCGACAAAGGTCATCGAGCTTTTGGGCGGCGCCGACTTCTATTCGAACGGCATCCATCTCAACGTGATCGAGGCCTCGGATGATCCGGCGCTCGAATCCTGGCGCAACATCAATGCAATCGACGACGTCGTGCTCGAAATCCTCAACACGATGTCGCATCTTGTCGTGGCCGGTGTCTGCGGCAACGCCGGCGCCGGCGGGGCGATCATGCCGCTCGCGGCGGACTATGTCTATGCGCGCGAAGGCGTCGTGTTCAACCCCCATTACAAGGGCATGGGCGGGCTCTACGGCTCCGAATACTGGACCTACACGCTGCCGCGACGCGTCGGCGCGGAGCGCGCGCTCGAGCTCACCGAAGGCCTAAAGCCTATGGGAACGCGCGAGGCCAAGCGCATCGGCTTCATCGACGACGCCTTTGGCGCAAGCGTTGCGGAGTTCCAAAACCTTGTCGCGCAAAGATCGGCGGCGCTCGCGGCGCGCCCGGACTTTTGGCGACTGCTGCGCGAGAAACATGAGCGTCGTCTCGCGGATGAGCGCGCCAAGCCGCTCGCCGCCTATCGCGCCGAGGAATTGGCGCGCATGCGCGAGAATTTCTGGGGCCCCGATCCCGCCTATCACGCGGCGCGGCGGCGCTTTGTCTATAAGGGCGAGGCGCGGCGCATGAGCGCCATGCCGAAAGACGCGGCCCTTGCGCCCTCTCACGGCCTTTTCGACGAGCTGCGGCGGCGCGTGAGGGCTTTCGCCGGAAAAGCTGCTGTCTGAACGAGGCGGACCCGGCGCGCCGAAGGCCATTCGGCGCGCTGGGATAGGGCCAGCGCTTTACCTGAGGGGAGCCCTCGCTTATACTGCACTGCGGCGTTCGACCAAGAAACCGAGAAAATCCGTAATTTTTCAACTGCTTGCAAAATCAGTGCGATCGAACGCCGCGCGCGGAGCGATCATTCTTCACGCAGCGCAATATGCCCAAACCGCCCCCCGCCTTTGCGGGTCTGACTCGGCCATTGGCTCGGGCTCGAGCGGCGACGTCTTTCCCGTCGCTCCTTGCGCCAGAAGCGTTCGAACGAGGGTGTCCCCGAGAGGGAACAAGGGCGCTGAGGACCGTGCACGCGTCGAAGGAACGTCGACATGCTGAGCCTGCAGTCCGGAGCCGCTTCCCGTAAGCTCGACCTTGGGGAGAGCGTGTTTCAGCTCCTTGAAGGGCGCGAGGGCATTTCGGTGACGCTCGGTCCCTATGCGCATTTCTTCGACCGGCCGGGCCGGTCCGTGTGCAAACGGACGGGCGCAAAGACCGTTCCCCGCCAGAGCCCGCATCCGCTGCCGCAGCGTTCCCGCATCATGAGGGAGCTCGCCATTTTGGCGCGCTTGCTCTTTGGCGGAGGCGACGTCAGGATCAACATGATCGCCGCGCAGAACCTGCAGATCGAGGTGCTGCTGACGGCGGGCGACGGCAATGTCGTCGAAAGCATCGACTTGGCGAAGCTCGCGAGGGAGGGCGCGCCGCCGCTGCTTTTCCTGCAGCGGGCCTATCTGTGCTCGTCGAGCAATGCGTTCTTTCGTTCGGTGCTGAGCGACGCCTCCACCGCGAGCTGGGCGCGTGCGCCCTACGTCTACAAAACCTATCGGCAACAGAGCCTCTCGAAGCCTGCGATCCTCTGTCTGTCGGGCCGCACCAACGTCTGGCGCGAGCGGATCGAGCCGGGCGAAAGGCGCGACTTCGCGCTGGGCAACATTATCGCGGCGACGAGCAATGTCGCTTCGGCGCTGATGCCAAGCAACCGATACTGGGTGGACGAGTTCAGGTTCCCGATCCATCACGCTATCGATGGAGGGGAGGAGGATGCGCGGCAGATCTCCTTTTCTTCCTTTGCGAGAAAGGACCTGCGGCGCATGTTTCGGGAAGCGCGTGCGGCCGCCAAGACTTTTCTCGAATCGATCAGAGCGCGCGAGGGCTTCTTCGTCTGCGAGGTCATGAACGCCTCCGATAAGCCCGCCTATGTCTATGTGCAGCTCAACAAGGGCGATTTTTACGGGGGATCGGGCCTCCTGGGCTACGCCGTCAGGATCGCCTCGGTATTTCTGCGCTCGTCGAGCTTTCTTACCGGACGCTGATCACAGCGCTGTGCGTCGCTCGAGCGCCGCGGCGAGCGTCCCCTCGTCGAGATAGTCGAGCTCGCCGCCGACCGGCACGCCATGAGCGAGACGCGTCGTCTTGACGCCCGTCGGGGCCAACAGATCGGCGATGTAATGCGCCGTCGTCTGGCCGTCGACGGTCGCGTTCACGGCCAGGATCACTTCGCGGATATCGTCGCTCTTCGCCTTCTCGATCAGCTTGGCGAGATTGAGATCGTCGGGGCCGACGCCGTCGAGCGGCGACAGCACGCCGCCGAGCACGTGATAGCGCGCGCGTGACGGCTGCGCCCGTTCGAGCGCCCAGAGATCGGCAACGGTCTCGACGACGATGAGCGTTGAAGCGTCGCGCCGCAAATCGGCGCAGATCGCGCAAGGGTCGCTCGTGTCGATGTTTCCGCAGCGCGAGCAGGTCACGATGCGCTCATGCGCAACACGCATGGCTTCGGCGAGCGGCCCAAGCAGCTCCTCGCGCTTTCTGATGAGATGGAGCGCCGCGCGGCGCGCCGAGCGCGGACCCAATCCCGGCAGGCGGGCCAGAAGCTGGATCAGTCTTTCGATCTCGGGACCCGCGACGCGCTCCGCCATCGGTTCAGAAGGGCAGCTTCATGCCGGGCGGCAATTGCAGGCCGCCGGTGATCGCCTTCATCTTCTCGGTCATCGCGGCTTCGGCCTTGCCGCGCGCCTGGGCGTGCGCCGAGACGATCAAATCCTCGAGCATCTCGACCTCCTCGGGCTTGAGCAGGCTCGGGTCGATCGAGACCTTCTGCATCGCGCCCTTTGCCGTCAGCGTCACCTTCACGACGCCGCCGCCGGCCTCTCCCTCGACGATGGTCGTCTCGAGCTCCGCCTGCGCCTCCTGCATCTTCGCCTGCATGGCCTGCGCCTGCTTGATCATGCCCATGAAATCCATTGTCTTCTCCCGTCAGTCGTCGTCCGGCTCCGCGCCGTCTGTGTAACCAATCTCGGCATCGGGCGCGCGCGCTTCCTCGGCCTTTCCGCGCACAGCGATGATCTCGGCGCCCGGAAAGCAGGCGAGCGCCGCGGCGACGACCGGATCGCGCGCGATGTCGCTCCTGCGCTCGTTTTCGCGCGCTTCGCGCTCCTCGTCGAGCGTGGGCTTGCCGCCCGAGGCGACCGTCGAGACGAGCCAGCGCTCGCCCGTCCAGCTCTGCAGGCGCTGTGTCAGAATCTGCGGCAGCTGCGGCGGCGCGCCCGGCGCGAGCTCGAATTCGAGACGCAGGGGCTCGAAGCGCACGAGACGCACAAATTGCTCGAGCTGCAACTTGAGCAGCATGTCGCGCTTTTCCGCAGCGAGCGCGACGAGCGCCGGAAAATCCCGCAACACCGGCCCTTGGCTCGGCGCCGGCGCGGCTTGCGAGGCCGCGGCGCCGACCGCTCCCCGCGGCGGGGCCGGCGCCCGGGCGATCGGCGCCGGCGCGCCGCTCGAAGAGGTCACCGACGCGCCGCGCGGAGCGGTCGGCGCCGCACCCGACGCGGGCGCGCCGGCGCCGAAGCCCAGCTTGCGCAAAGCCTCGTCCGGCGTCGGCAGTTCCGCGGCGTGGGCGAGCCGCACCAGAACCATGTCGGCCGCAGCGTATGGCGTCTGCGAGCTGCGCAGCTCCTCGATACCCCTGGCGAGGATCTGCCAGGCGCGCGAGAGCGCCGGCAAGGAAAGCTCTTCCGAAAGCGCGGCTCCGCGGCGGCTCTCCTCAGGCGTCAGCGCGCTCGACTGCGCGGTCTGCGGCGCGACCTTGATCCGCGTCACGAGATGGGTGAACTCAGCGAGCTCGGTGAGCATCTGCGCCGGATCGGCGCCGGCATTGTATTGATCCCCGAAGAGTTTTAGCGCATCGGCGATGCGCCCGGCCATCACGGCCTCGAAAAGCTCGATCACGCAGGCGCGGTCGGCGACGCCGAGCATGGCGCGCAAATCCTCGGCGAGGATCTCGGCCCCCTCCCCCGCCGCGCCATGCGCCATGGCCTGATCGAGGAGCGACAGCGCGTCGCGCACCGAGCCTTCGGCGGCGCGCGCGATGACCGCGAGCGCGGCAGGCTCGACCTTGACGTTCTCCAGCGCGCAAATCTTGCGCAAATGCTCGGCGAGAAGTGCGGCGTCGACGCGGCGCAGATCGAAGCGCTGGCAGCGCGAGCGCACCGTCACCGGCACTTTCTCGATCTCGGTCGTAGCAAACACGAACTTCACATGCTCGGGCGGCTCCTCCAGCGTCTTCAACAAGCCGTTGAAGGCGGACTTCGAGAGCATGTGCACTTCGTCGATGATGTAGACCTTCATGCGCGCCATGACCGGGCGATAGCGCGCATTGTCGATGATCTCGCGCACGTCGTCGATGCTCGTGTGCGAGGCCGCGTCCATCTCGAGCACGTCCGGGTGACGCAACTCCATGATCGCCTGACAATGGACGCCGAGTTCGTCCATCTCGATCGTCGGCCGGGTGACGGCGGGCCTGCCGTCTTTTTCGGGGAGCTCGTAGTTGAAGGCGCGGGCCAGAATGCGTGCGGTCGTCGTCTTGCCGACGCCTCGCACGCCCGTGAGCAGATAGGCCTGATGGATGCGCTCGAGCCGGAAGGCGTTCTCGAGAGTGCGCACCATCGGCTCCTGGCCGATGAGGTCAGAAAAGCTCGACGGCCGATATTTGCGCGCGAGGACACGATAGGCCGACGGCGCGGAAGGGATTGGGAAGAGCCCGTCGTCCATCCGCTGATCTGAAGCCCGCTGGAAAGCGCGCGGGAGGCTGCATGGAGCCAGAAGGGCGCGCGAAAGAGTGGGAGGTTGGACGAAGACCCGCCCGTGCTCGTTAGGGCTGCTTCCTTCCGGACCTGACCCGGTTGGCGAGTGGAACGTCCACCGCCAACCTCCCGCAGGTTATTTGGCAAATGCGGGCCGGCGGCGCAAGGGGCGCGGCTGCCCCGCCCCTATTTCGCCTGCACCAACTCCAGATAAGCGATGATCGCCTCCACCTGCGAGGGGGAGAACTCGAAGGGCGGCATCTGCTCGTTCTCATGGCCGACGATAATACCCTCGGCCAAAGCCTCCTCGAGATTTTGCACCGGATATTTCTTCGAGAGCGTGCGGAACGGCGGCGACTTGGGATTGGGGCTCTCGCCCGTCGCGCCGATCGCGTGGCAGCGGCTGCAATTCGCCTTCACAATCGCCTGGCCCTCCTCGACGATGGGGTCCGCCGCGGCGGCCGGACCGACGATCAGGAGCGGGAGAAGAAATCCAAGCAGGAGCGAAGCGCGCATGGGACGGCCCTCGTCGGCTCGGCCCCGTCCAGCGCTCCGGACGAGACGGCGAGCGAAATCGAATGGAGAAGCTTTCGGCGCCTACCCTGCCCGAGCCTCGCGCCTACGGCAATCCCTTATGCGCTTCGGGCGCACGCCTCATCCTTGATCCTCCCCTCGGAATCGGGCAGAAGCTGCGTGGCGCCGGCGCTTTGCCGTCATCCTTTGTTTTGGCTTGTGAAAGAACGAGATGAGCGAAATTCTGCGCGTCGGCGTCGCCGGCGTCGGCACGGTCGGCGCCGCCGTGGCGCGACTGTTGAAGCGGCAAGCGCAGGCCCTCGCCTCGCGTACCGGACGCAAGATTGTCGTCACCGCCATTTCCGCCCGCGACGCCGGCAAGAAGCGCGACGCCGATCTCTCCGATATCGAATTCTTCGCCGATCCGGTCGCGCTCGCGGCCTCGGACAAGATCGATCTCTTCGTCGAGCTCATCGGCGGCGCGGAGGGCGCCGCGCGCCAGAGCGTCGAGGCGGCGCTGCAGGGCGGGAAGCCGGTCGTCACCGCGAACAAGGCGCTGCTCGCCGCGCATGGGCTCGAGCTCGCCGCGCTCGCCGAGAAGAAACATGTCGCGCTCGCATTCGAGGCCTCGGTCGCCGGCGGGATCCCGATCGTGAAGACGCTGCGCGAGGGGCTCGCCGGCAACTCGATCGACCGCGTCTATGGCGTCTTGAACGGCACCTGCAACTATATCCTCTCGCGCATGGAGCTCGAAGGGCTCTCCTTCGAGGAATGCCTGAAGGAAGCGCAGCGTCTCGGCTACGCGGAAGCCGATCCGACCTTCGACATCGGCGGCTTCGACACCGCGCATAAGCTCGCGATTCTGACCTCGCTCGCCTTCGGCGTGGCGATCGCGCCGGAAGCGATCGACATCGAAGGCATCGAGCGCGTGACGCTCGCCGACATCGAGGCGGCGGAAGAGCTCGGATTCCGCATCAAGCTGTTGGGCGTCGCTCAGCGCACGGCCGACGGCGTCGAGCAGCGCGTGCATCCGACAATGGTGAGGAAGACGACCTCGATCGCCCAGACGATGGGCGTGCTGAACGCGGTGACGATCGACGCCGACGCCGTGCGGGAACTCACTTTGGTCGGCCCCGGCGCCGGCGGCGAAGCCACGGCCTCGGCCGTCGTCGCCGACATCGCCGACATCGCGCGGGGCGTGCGCTCCGCGCCTTTTGGCCTGCCGACCGCGACGCTGGAAAAGCTCAAGCGCGCGCCGCTGCGTCAGCACGAGGGCGGCTATTACATTCGCCTCTCCGTGCCGGACATTCCCGGCGCCTTCGCGAAGATCGCGACGCGCATGGCGGAACGCGGCATCTCGCTCGAGAGCATCATGCAGCATAGCCCCTCCGAAAAGGACGGGCGTCCTCTCGGACGCCCTATGGCCCGGCGCGTCGAAAAGGCGAAGCCGGCGGCCGCTGCCGCCGCGGTCGGCGTGATTCTGATCACGCACGCGACGAGCGAGCATCTCGTGCGCGAGGCGCTCGACGCGATCCTCGCCGACGGCACGATCGACGCGCCGGCGCAGGTGATCCGCATCGAGAGGGAATGAGGGGCGCGCTTCTTCGCCCCCTTATCCCTTTCCGCCTTCAAAAGCCCGGCGGCGTATGGCGCCAGGGATATCCCCTCGCGGCCTTGTCATAGGCGTAGCCATAGAGCGCGCGCATGTAGGCGGGGTCGAATTCATAGGGGTGCGGCGCGTGAAAATCCTCGCCGATGTAGGCGAGGTTGAACGCGGCCCTGGCGCGCTGCGTCTCGAGATACATGCGATAGAGGTCGCCGACGCCGTTGTAGTTGATCATCGTCGAGACGGCCTTTTCGGCGATGGACAGCGTCAGCTTGTCGACGTCCGTCCATTCGGTGGTGAGCCGCCCGTCGCGAATGACATAGGCCACGACGTTGCGGCGATAGTGTTCCTTTTCACGAACCACATTCGGGTTTAGGGACGGCGGCACCAGGAACGCCTGGCTCACCGCGCCGCCATCGACGTGCATTTCCTGATAGCTTTGCCCAGCCGCCTCGACGTCGAACATGACCGGAGGGAAAGCCGCCGGGATGGAGGCCGAGGCGAGCAGAATGTGGCGAACGACGTCGATGGCTCCGGGCCGGCCGCTGGCCGCAATCGCCCCGATGTTCCAGATCACCGGGCGCCCGGCGTCCAGGTCCGTCGTCTGGATCAGCAGCAGGCGTCCCTTTTCATATTCCGCCGCGATCCTCGCGAGCAACGCCTCGTCGACGTAATGCGAGATGAGGAGATAGAGCGGGTGCGTGTCGGAGAGCGCGTCCTGCGTGAGCGCCGCCACGGGCGCAAAACGCTTCTCGAAGACCTTTTCCGGGTCGATGTTGGTGTAAACCTCCGTCAGGGCGCCGTCATATTCGGGTCCGAGGAAGGCGAAGGGCGCAATCAGCGAGCCCGTGCTCACCCCCGTCACGAGCTTGAACTTGGGCCGGTCGCCGTGCGCCGTCCATCCAACCAGGAGACCCGCGCCGAAGGCGCCATTGTCGCCGCCGCCGGACAGGGACAGCAGATAGGCGGTCGGCAGCTCGCCGCCCGGTGCGACCCCGGCATGGCGCGCTTCCCGAAGCAGCGCGCGCTGCTGCTCCGCAGCCATGGCCTTGGGCTCGTCGACGAAAAATCTTGCGTTGGGCAGGCCGAGGACGAGCGCTTCCCGCCGCTCGGCCACCGGCACCGCGATGTGCCGATCGAAGGTCGAGCAGGCGACCAGCAGCGACGCGGCGGTCAGGGCCAAGGTCCAGACGATGGGCCGTTGCACTTGACGGACGAGCTCTCTCAAATTCACCCATGACATCGAACGCGCGACTCCTTCACGATAAACGCCACGTCGGAGCCGCACGCGCGGCGCCGTTGATCGGCCCCTGTCGCGGGCCTCGCTGGCCTTTTAGTGGATAAGAGGCTTGAACGCGAGCGCAGGCGGCGGAAATGGTTGGATTTGCGTAGCCGCCCGCGCCTGCTAATCCTCGGTCGGGAGGCATCGATTGGCCCTCGCCTTATCGGCCCTCGAAATTTAACGACGCCTCTTGCGTCCTTAGGGGCGGAATCGGAATGCTCGCTGCGAATCGCCTCGATTAACGTCCGGTGCGCGATAAAGCCTATGATTCAACACCTTTCGCCTTCCTTGCGCTCAGCGCTGTATGCACTTCGCGGCGGATTTCTCGTCCGGCCCTTGGTGATCGTGCTGACGCTCGGCGCCGCCGGCGCTATATTCTCGGACGTCGAAGAAAGCTTACCCGCCGTTCGCGCCCTTGTTCCGGAGACGCTGTTTCCTTCACAGGCGGACCCTCAGGTGGCGCAGGCAATTCTGACGGTCATCGCCACGTCCACCATGACCGTCGTGTCAATCGTCTTCGCCATCCTGTTGATGACGTTGACCTTGGCGTCGACGCAATTTTCCCCACGCATTCTCGTAAGCTTCGTGCGGGATCATGTGACGCAATGGACGCTGGGAGTGTTTCTCGGCACTTTTTCTTATTGTATCACCGCGCTTCCCGCCGCCAGGCTCTTGCCCAAGCCGTTCGTGCCGGTTTTGACGGTGCTGGGGGCGATGCTGCTCGCCCCGGTTTGCGTCGGCATGCTCGTATATTTCATCTTTCACATCTCCAACGCGATCAGCGTCAACAACATCGTCGACCGCGTCCGGCGTGAGACGGAGCTTGTCATCGACGGATTGATGCCGGAGCGATGCCGAACGGGACAACTCCATGAGCCCATTGGCGTCTTTTCGGGAGAACTCCACGAAGTGATAACGAGTCGTGAGTCCGGCTATATCCGCTTTGTCGACATCGCGCGGTTACGCGCGCTCGCAAAGGAATACCGCATTTGTTTGCGCCTCGAACGCCGCGTCGGACATTTTGTTCCCGAAGGCGTCGCGTTGATCCGCTTCTCTCGCGGCGATCGGATCACCGATGGGCGCGCCCTTGAGCTGCTTTCCGCGATCGAGATAGGGCCGACCCGCACGATGCAGCAGGACGTCGAGTTCGGCGTCGTGCAGATCGTTGACATCGCGTTGCGCGCGATCTCCCCTGCCGTGAATGACCCCACCACCGCGATCAGCTGCGTCGATCAGCTGAGCTCCATACTGATCCGCTGGATCGAACGCGCGCCGCCGCGTACCTTCTATTATGATCCGCCGCACATCTTGCGGGTCGCCGTGCCGTGGATCGATCTGAACGGCCTGCTCGATCTCGCCTTCGAGCAAATTCGCCATTACGCCGCTGCGGACGCGGGCGTCAGCTTGCGGCTGATGCGCGCTCTCGGCGACATCGCCAGTACGGTCAGCGAACCGGGGACGAGAAGAATTCTCATCGATCGGGGCCGCCAACTGCTTGCCGGCTGCACGGGCAAGCTGCAAGAAGGCGACTTGGAGCGGCTGCGCCGGCGCCTGTCTTTGCTCGAAATCGGTTCCGCGCTCGAGGACAAGTTGGGGGATTAGCCGTCGACGGCGGAGCACGTCATGAGCGGCTCATGCTAAAGAAACGCGGCGCAGCTCAGAAGGATAAAGCTAGTCGTCGCGCCGCAGTGGACCGGCTGTTGAGGAAAGTGGTCCCTTGTAAACCTTCAGCCGAAATGTCGAGGGTGTTCTGCGTATCGGAAAGCTAGCGCCGCGGCGTCAATTGCTTCGGAAAGGGTGCTGGAAAGGCCTTTTTCATTTTCTGGTGGCCCCCTCAAGATTCCGGCTCCGCGCTCGTCTCGCAATGTGGATCAACCGCCGGATTGCCAAATCGTTTTGGGCGTCGCCGATGAAGACGATCACGACGAGCCGAACGAGGCCGACCATCGCTATCGAGACGGTAAGCAACTTAATCAGCGCCATGGCGAGCATTTGCCTTCCTCCGTCATTCCCGACCAGTTCCCCTGGTCGCGCCGCCTCCAATGAGGCTTAGAGATTTTGCGCTAGACGCGCATAAAGACTCCATTCGGAATTTGACGGCGGAGCAGGCAACAGCCGGAATGTTAGGTCTCACTTCAAAAGACGCCGCCGCTACACACATGTCGTTCAATCCAATGCGCGGGAGCATTCCACTGTCTAGCGCTCGAATTTTACGACTTCCTTATTGCTACAAAGTTTTCCGCATAGCTTCCTTATTTGCTTGCGCCATAACATTACGGTGCGGTCCACATCTCAGATCGCGCCACCTTAGGCAGGATAATGGCTAGTCCCCTCAGTCCCGCGACGCGCGTGGAAGCGCGTCACTCCGGCTCCCGGTTGCAGTTCATCATCGGTCAGGATCCCGAAGGTCATTGGATCGTCGCCGAGGTTTGCAAGCGATGCGGCGGCATTTTCGTCAGTCGAGACGCGGCCGTGAAATATACGGTCTCGGAATGGGGCTTCGATCCGCATTTGATCCGCTGGTCGAATGAGCCGCTGAGCTCGTGGATCTAGCCGGAAGCGCGCGACTTTTCAGGCCGCCCGGTCGCGCGACGAGCGCGGCCGGGCGTGACGCCCCGGCGATTTTTGGAGCTCTCGCGAGTTTCGATCAAATCCGCTGGGCTCCGGTTCCGCTCGCGGCTCGAAAATCGGAGCGCGACGGAGTTCGCGAGAGGTGCTCTCGCTGTCCCACGTCGGGTCCTTGTAAAGAGACCAGGCGGACCAAAAATAGCCGGCGCTGAACGCGAGGCAAGGCAACGCGGCGGCAGGCGCATGGCTGCTAAGCAGCCACATCGCGACGCCAAGGAGCGTCAAGCCCCAGAGCACCGGCATGAGCGAAAGAACCACTCTCGCCGCGCCGAGGCCTTTTCTCTCAAGACGACTGCTCTGCATGGGTGATTTCTCTCCAGCTGAGACTCATGCAACCTTGCGCAGTCCGTGTGATTGCTCGAGCTCACGAATGCAATTCCGGATCGACGCGATCGTCGACATGCTTCCGCAATTGAGCATGCGCTCGGAGAACTCGACGCCGAACTGTGTCTCCAGCCTCAGCATGAGTCGGATGGCCGAGAACGGCGTGAGGCCGGCGCGGTAGAGGTCGGCGTCCAGGCCGAGATCCCGGGCGGGGGACGAGAGATCTCCGGTCTCGTCGATCAGCCGCCGGATGGTTTGGAGCATTGATCGGTCGTTCATCGGATTTCCGTCATCGCTACGGGAGACTGACGGAACATGTATCCAGACCGCATAAGGATTCCATTCGGAAACGCTCAACGGCAAAGCCTGCGGAAGCGCGGTTGCGGGGCGCGTGCGGCTCGGCTAGCATTCTTGCGCCGCCTCTTCACCGCTGGCGGACCGAAACCCTTCTTGCGCGAGCGTGTTGCGTCGATGCCGTCCTTGCCGTTTCCCGTCTCGCTCGCGGCGTCCCTGCTCCTGGGCTATCTCCTCGGCTCCATCCCCTTCGGCCTGCTGCTGACGCGCGCGGCGGGCACGGCCGATCTTCGGGCGATCGGCTCGGGCAATATCGGCGCGACCAATGTGCTGCGCACTGGTCGCAAGGACCTGGCGGCGGCCACTCTCCTGCTCGATGCGGCGAAGGGAGCCGCCGCCGTGCTGCTCGGCGCTTACCTCGCCCCCGCGGGTGGGGTCGTCGCGGCCGCGGGCGCCTTCTTGGGCCATATCTTTCCGGTGTGGCTGAAGTTTAAAGGCGGCAAGGGCGTCGCAACCTTTCTCGGCGCCCTCTTCGCGCTGAGCTGGCCGACAGGCTTCCTCTTTTGCGCGGTCTGGCTGTCCGCTGCGGGGATCTGGCGCTATTCCTCGCTTTCGGCGCTGATCGCCTCAATCGTTTCCCCCCTCGCCCTCTTCGCCTTCGGCCATGGCGAGGAGGCGCTGGTTTTGGCGCTGATGACGGCGCTGCTGTGGTGGAAGCATAGGGAAAACATTTCGCGCCTCGTCCAGGGCGCCGAGACGCGCATCGGACAGAAATCGTGAGCGCGCCGAAAGGCAAGGCGAGCCGCCTTACCGACGCGCAGCTCGTCGACTGGCTTCGCCTCATTCGCAGCGAGAACATCGGACCGCGCACCTTTCGCGAGCTCGTGAACCGTTACGGCGGTGCGAGCGCGGCGCTCGCGGCGCTTCCCGAGCTCGTCGCGAAAAAGCTCAGAGGCCGCGTGATCAAGATCGCGTCTCGCGACGAAGTCTTGCGCGAGATCGAGGCTTCGCAGGCTATGGCCGTGCGCTTCATCTCAATGGCCGATCCCGATTATCCCCCGCAGCTCAGCGAGATCGATAGCGCGCCGCCGCTGATTGCGCTGCGCGGCGATGCAAGCGTGTTGAGCCGGCCGATCGTCGCGATCGTCGGCGCGCGCAACGCCTCGGCTTCCGGTCTCGCCTTCGCCGAGCGGCTGGCGCGCGGTCTCGGGCGCGAGGATTTCGCGATCGTCTCGGGACTCGCGCGCGGCGTCGACACGGCGGCGCACCGCGCGAGCCTGGAAAGCGGCGCCGTGACTGTTCTCGCCGGCGGCCACGCCCGCCCCTACCCCACCGAGAATCTCGGCCTGCTCGACGAGATTGTCGCGTCGGGCGGCGCGGCGGTCTCGGAAATGCCGCTCGAATGGGAGCCGCGCGGGCGCGACTTCCCGCGCCGCAACCGGATCGTCTCCGGCCTCGCGCAGGGGGTCGTCGTCGTCGAGGCGGCGCGCCGCTCGGGCTCGCTGATCACGGCGCGTTTCGCCGCCGAGCAGGGACGCGAGGTCTTCGCCGTGCCCGGCTCGCCGCAGGACCCGCGCGCGGAGGGGACGAACGATCTTTTGCGAGAAGGCGCGACGCTCTGCGCCGCCGTCGAGGATGTGACGCGCGTTCTCGCCCAGCGCGCCGCGCGTCCGGCTCCGCGCGCCGATCTCTTCAGCGAGGGCGCGCCGATCGAGGAGGAGGAGCCATTGATCGACGAGCTCGACCTCTTCTCGCTCAGGGAAGCCTCGCCAGGGCCCGGACCTTTCGAGCCCGCGCCCAGCCAGTTCGAGCCTAGGCCCGCTGCCCCGTCTGCGCCGCCGCAGACGCCCGAGCCGGCGGTGGACATCGAAGACGCGAAGACGCGCGTGCTGGCTCTGCTCTCGCCGGCGCCTGTGTCGCTCGACGAGCTGATCCGCGCTGTCGGCCTGCCGGCGCGCGACGTGCAGGGCGCGCTGGTCGATCTCGACCTCGAGGGCCGCATCGAGCGCCACGGCGCCGGCCTTGTCTCGCTGATCGTGAGGAAGTGAGCCCGGCCGAGCGCAGCTGACGCGGGCCCTCGTGGGCGACAGGTCAGCTTGCCGGCCGCGCGCGACGCCATCGTGGCCTCTTGCCATGTGCGCTGCACGCACGAGTTAAAAGCCTCCGAATCATAATGCCCCACAGCGAAATTCGGTAGAGGGCGCCCAAGGACCGAGGCAGATCGGATGTCTTCATCGTTCAACGTCGCAGAAAAAGGCAGCGGCTCTTATGGTCTGTTGGCCATTCTCCGTTGGGTCATGGTGCTGATCTTTGTGGCCTTTGGCATCCAGAAGTTTACGCCGCAGTCTGCCCAAGGTATCGAAATATATATAAGCAATAGTCCTTTCGTATCCTAGCTGTCTGTCTTCGGCTTAAAGGGGGGAGGCATATTTCCTAGGGATTGTTGAATTGAGTATTCCGTTGCTTCTCGTGGTGGGCGCTTTCAACGCGGCCGCGTCGGCGATAGGTTCACTGAGGGGCACCATTACTTTTGCTATTACTTGGTCTTTTTTCTTTACGACGCCCGGTGTCGTCAAATGGAGTTTTTCAACCGACCCTATTGCATGGAACTTAACTGGTGAGTTCTTGTTCAAAGATATAGCTCTGTTCTCCATCTGTCTGGTGCTGTTCCTTGCCTCTCTTCCCGGTTCATTCATCCGCTCGCCGTCCTAAGTTTCGGATCACGATCAGTACCGTATAATCGACGCGATGCGGATTTGGCGGTCGGCGGCGGCTCGTCTGCGTCCCTGCCCGCCGCCGCGGTCCCTTATCCTTTCTATCGCGGCGGCACGTTCGCAAAAAGCGAACCCAGTCCCTCCGCTATCGTGAGATGCGTGATGACGGCGTCGCGGAGCCTTTGATAGGGCAGGCCTCCGAGCATCGCCATCTCCACTGCGGTCATGACCTCCCCGGCCTCGGAGCCGATGATCGTGAAGCCGAGGATTTGATCATCGTTGGCAGAGACCAGCGCTTTCATTAAGCCCTGCGTCTCGTCGGTCGTCGCCGTCCGCAGCACGGCGCTCATCGGCAGCTTGGCGACGCGGACGGCTACGCCGTCGCGCTCCGCCTCGCGTTCGCTCAATCCCACGCGGGCGAGCGGAGGATCGGTGAAGACGCAGTACGGCACCGGCCGATCGCCCGTGCTGCGGTTGCCCCCGGCGAGATTGGCCTGAATTATCCGGAAGTCGTCGACCGAGACGTGGGTGAATTGCGGGCTGCCGGCGCATTCTCCCAAAGCCCAGACGCCGGGCGCGTTGGTCTCGAGCCGCTCGTTGACCCGGATATAGCCGCGGGCGTCGAGCGCGACGCCCGCCTCTTCGAGCCCGATTCCTGCGGTGTTCGGGATGCGCCCCGCCGCGACGAGGATGTCGCTGCCAACGAGCGTCTCTTCGCTCCCGGCGGCGCGCAGCGTCACGCGAACCTCCTCTCCCGACCGGCCCACCCCTTGCGCCTGCGCCGAGAGCATGAAACGAACCCCCTCCTCGCTCAGGATGCGCTGGATTTCCTGCGCTACGTCGGGGTCCTCGCGGCCCATGATCTGCGGGCCGGCCTCGATGACGGTGACACGGCTGCCGAACCGCCGAAACGCCTGAGCCATCTCGAGACCGACATAGCCGCCGCCGAGCACGAGGAGATGCGCCGGCGCGTAGTCCAGCTCGAGCAGCTCGATATGGGTCAGCGGCCGCGCCGCGGCGAGACCGGGCACGTTCGGGACTGCTGCGCGCGATCCCAGATTGAGGAAGACCCTCTCGGCCGCGATCACACGCGTTGCGCCGTCGAGCCGCACCTCGACCGTGTTTGGCGCGACGAACCGGCCCTCGCCCATGACGAACTCGGCGCCCGACTTCTTGAACATCTCGACGTGATGAACGATGTTGCGCTCGACCATCTCGCGCTTGCGCTGACGCACCTTCGCCATATCAATCGTGATGGGGCCGGTCTTCACGCCAAATTGCGCCGCGTGGCGCGCGAGATGCGCGATCCTCGCGCTCCAGACCTCGTTCTTGCTCGGCATGCAAGCGATATTGGGGCA
This sequence comes from uncultured Alphaproteobacteria bacterium, assembly GCA_963829075.1. GTDB lineage: Bacteria > Pseudomonadota > Alphaproteobacteria > Rhizobiales > Beijerinckiaceae > Methylocystis. The sequence continues at coordinate 76,339 of CAWHHH010000016.1, forward strand.
GGAGCCGCCGATCCATTTTCGCTCCACGCAGGCGGTTTTGCGGCCCGATCGGGCCAGCTCCCAGGCGATGAGCTTGCCGCCCTGTCCGCTGCCGAGAACGAGATCGTCGTAACGTTCGGGCTGAGGCATGTTTGTCTCCGCGTTTCACGTGGCGAGAAAATCGCGGATCTCCGCCGCGATCTCGGCGGCGTGCGTCTCCAGCGCGAAATGCCCGGCATCGAAAAAGCGAACGACGGCTTGGGGAATGTCGCGCTTGAACGCTTCGGCGCCCGCCGGCAAAAAGAACGGATCATTCTTGCCCCAGGCCGCCAGCAACGGAGGCTTGTGCGCGCGAAAATACGCCTGAAATGTCGGATAGAGCGCGACATTGCTCTTATAGTCGCCGAAGAGATCGAGCTGCGTTTCATCGGAGCCCGGCCGCCCCAGATAGTAATTGTCGAGCGAATAGCCGTCGGGAGAGACGGCGCTCGGATCGCTCACGCCATGCGTGTATTGCCAGACGGTCGTCTCCGGCGTCAGGAAGGCGCGGAGCGCCTCCCGGTTCGCGGGAGAAGCGTCTTCCCAATAGGCGCGGATCGGGTTCCAGCCCTCGCTCAAGCCTTCCTCATAGGCGTTGCCGTTCTGCGAGACGATCGCCGTGATCCGATCCGGATGCTTCACCGCCAGCCGGAAGCCGATCGGCGCGCCGTAATCGAAGACATAGATGGCGAAGCGATCGAAGCCGACGATCTCGGTAAAGCGGTCGATGATTGCCGCGATCTTTTGGAAGGTATGACCGCCGTTCGGCGTGTCGGAGTTGCCAAAGCCCGGCAGATCGGGCGCAATGAGATGGAAGCGGTCGGCCAAGAGCGGGATGAGGTCGCGGAACATGTGTCCAGCGCTCGGAAAACCGTGAAGCAGCAGCAGCTTCGGAGCGCCGCGCGCGCCCGCTTCACGATAGAATACATTGAGACCGTCCACGTCGGCGGTTTTGTATTTGACGGCGGTCATGGCGGTTCTCCTTGGGGAGCCCCTTCGCGCGTGGCGTCGCCCGACGACTATCCTTTCGCGATATGCCGCGCGATGAGCCGATCGGCTACGTCGTCGAGATCGTTTCCGGTTTAGGGCCGACCGCCGGTTACTTGGTCGGTAAGGCGCTCCGCCGAGAAGAGCTGAACGCGCTCGCTTTCAGTTAGGCGGCCGCATTGGGCGCGCCAGTGGGCGGGTTATTGGATGAGCCGTGTCGACCAAGCGCAGGCGCATCGGTTGCGCGACGGCTGAAGCCGGGCGTCGAACAGTCCAGTCGCCTGAAGCTTGCCGCGCCCTCCCCCTTCCCCGCGCGGCCTCGTCAAAGGCGGCAAATCGGAGGAAGCCGCGCGCGAACCGCGGCCTATCCGGCGAATCCGAGTTCAGTCTCCGATCCTATCGAAGCGCTAAATGAGCGCGCTTGTATAGGCAGAGCTTACACCAGAGCTGACGGCTTCTGCGGCAAGGTGCTTCATTGCATCCGAAGATAGGAACCATCTGGGGCGGCCAGCGTTAGATTAGCAGACAGCTCCTCCAAGTAGCTGAAAATGCAGGGAGTACTTAGTATGAGCGAAAAACTCGGGGCGGAGGCGGTCTCGCGGCGAAGCGCGCTCTGGTTTCTTGGACTGGCGGCGGCATCGAGCCTCACAATCCTGTCCTCAGTCGTGACCGCGTCAGATGCAGAGGCCCAGACCGTTGGAATGGTGCGGCGTCATAACCGGCGCGTGACGCGGCGCGTGGCTCGCCGAGCCGGGCGCTACACGCGCCGTGTGGTTCGCAGATACTACTAAGAACCGTGCCCAAGGCCGCTCGCAGCCGGGCGGAGCACAATGCGAGCGGCCAACCTCCGAACCATAAGGAATGAATGGAGGCCACTTTGTCAGATAGAACGAAGCAAAGCGACGGGACCAGGCCGGCGGCAATGGCGATCCCCAAAGGGGGATTCTTCGAAGACAAGGTGGAGCAAGGCAGATACGGGCCGATCTTCCCCAAGAGTCCGGCGTGCTATGGCTTCTCGATCCTCGCGAAAGTCATCACCGGAAGGGAGGAACGTTTCTATGAATACGCCAAAACGATCGAACAGGCTGTCGCGGACCAGCCCGATTGTCTTGCAGTGCTGAAGCTGCACTATCTGCGGTGGGTCCTCTTCCCCATCAAGGGCGACACCTATTTCATGTATCAGGGAATTTTCGATACCGACTTCGACAAATACACCGAAGACGCCATAGCGTTGTTCTCGGCGACGGGGCTGAAGACGGTCTTCGAAAACCTCGAAGGTTTTCCTCCGGACTGGCAGACCAACGCTGCCGCATTCGTCAAGTTCGTGCGCGAGCACCAATGTCCGAGCTTCTTGGAATACGGCGAATATCCCTATGTGAGCGCTGACGAAATCAAGAAGGCGCTCAGGCTTAAGGCCGCGTTCTCAAGCATGCTCGACCAGATGCAGTAACGGGCCGCCACGGAGCAGCCATGCTCGAATTGGAGGACATCCAACACATCCTGCTCACTCGCACGCCTGCGCTCACGGGGCGATACGAATTTCTTTCGTTTCGCACCCCCGCTAGCGGGCGGAGCTGGGTCGCGGCGATGACGGAGAAAGTGCAGTCAGCGGCGGAGGTGCTGGCGTCGGATGACACGGCGAAGCGCTGGGTGACGGTAGCCTTCACTTGGAACGGCCTGCGCGCCTTGGGCGTGGACGAAGCTTCGCTGGCCACATTTCCCGAAGAGTTCAGGCAAGGGATGGCCGCGCGAGCGGAAATTCTCGGCGACACCGGAGCGAACCATCCTGACAATTGGGTGGGCGGTCTGGCGAGCCCCGCCCTGCACGCCATTGTCATCCTCTTCGCTCGCGACGAGACCGAGCGTGCGCGATGCGTGGTGGAGCACGACAAGTTCATCGCACTGCAGCAAGGCGTGGAGGCGCTCTCGCATCTCGACCTGGAGGCCGTGCCGCCGTTCATTTATGCGCACGACCATTTCGGCTTTCGTGATCGGATCTCGCAACCCGTCATCGAAGGCGCCGGCGAGATGCCGACGCCGGGCAGCGGCGCTCCGCTGAAGGCGGGCGAATTCATACTCGGATACCCGGACGAGCACGGGCCACCCGCCAATTTGCCCAAGCCCGATATTCTCTCCCGCAACGGCAGCTACATGGCTTATCGCCGCCTGGAGGAGCATGTAGGCAGGTTCCGGGATTTTCTGCGCCAGCATGGGCAAACTCTTGAGGAACAGGAACTCGTAGCGGCGAAGCTCATGGGCCGTTGGCGCAGCGGCGCGCCGCTAGCGCTGACGCCCGATAAAGACGATCCGGAGCTGGGCGCCGATCTTCAACGAAATAATGATTACAACTACAAGCAGATGGATCCGTACGGCTACGCGACGCCGCTTGGCGCGCATTCACGGCGCATGAATCCTCGCGATACGGCGGCGAACATGAACCGCCACCGCATGATTCGCCGAGGCGCCACTTACGGACCGCTTCTGCCGGAGAACGCGCCGGACGATGGCGTCGAGCGCGGCATCGCCGCCTTCGTGATCTGCGCGAGCCTCGTTCGGCAATTTGAATTCGCCCAAGCCGTCTGGGCGAACGACAGGAACTTCCACGAACTCGGCAACGAACGCGACCCGATCATCGGCAACCAAGACGGCACGCTCGAATACAAGATTCCGAAGCGTCCGATCCGCAAGAAGATAACCGGCCTGCCGGCTTTCACCACCCTGAAAGGCGGCGCCTATTTTTTCCTCCCGGGTATCAAGGCGCTTCGATACCTCGCGACACTGGGGGAGGTCCGCTGAAGCGGATACTGTCGGGATAGCCAGAGATGGTGGACATCGTCGTTATCGGCGGCGGACCGGCAGGTCTAATCTCCGCCCTCCGCGCTGCGGATCTGGGCGCAGGCGCCGTGCTGGTGACGCGCGCCGAGTTCGGCGGCATGGCGGCAAACGACGGACCAGTGCCCGTGCGGACCCTGGCCCATGCAGCGAGGCTGATCCGCGAAGCTCGACAGCTGGGTCAATACGGCATTGGCGTCAGCGAGCCGGCGCTGGATTATCCCCGGCTGCTTGCGCGCGTGCGCGAGGTCGTCGAGGATGTGCGCGCGCATTCTTCCTTTCGCCCGCAAATCGAATCTCTGGGAGTGAGCGTCCATGAGCATGCCGGCGTTGCGCGGCTCGCTGACGAGCACACCATCGAATGCGAGAACGGGCTGCGGCTCCGAACCGACAAAATCATCATTTGCGCCGGCGGCGTGAGCCGGCGGCTCCCGGTTCCCGGCTTCGAGCTGACGAATACCCATAGCGACGCTTGGAGCCTGACCTCCGTCCCGCCATCCATGCTCGTCATCGGCGCCGGCGCCACGGGAGTGCAGGTCGCCTCGATCTTCAACGCATTCGGCTCACGCATCCAACTCTTCCAAAGCGGCCCGCGTATCCTGCCAAGCGAAGACGAGGATGTTTCTACTGCGGTTGCCGAGGCATTTCGCGACTCGGGCATCGCGGTTCATGAAAGCTTTGGGGCCATTCAGTCCTTCGAGAAGACGCCGACCGGGGTGCGAATGATCTTCTCCAAGAATGGCGGCCAGGGTAGCGCCGAGGCGGCGCTTGCGGTCGTGGCGGTGGGCTGGGCGGCCGACACCGCCGGGCTGAGCCTCGCTAAGGCAGGCGTAAACACCGATCACCGGGGGTTCGTTAAAGTTGACGAGTATCAGCGGACTTCCACGCCTCATATTTTCGCTGCTGGAGACATTACCGGTCGCCTGATGTTGGTCCCGCAGGCGATACAGGAAGGTTTCGTAGCGGCTACCAATGCCGTGCGAGGGCCGACGATGACGATTGGGGAACCGGTCACTCCTATCGGCAGCTTCACGGACCCAGAATATGCCCAGGTGGGTCTCACTGAAGCGAAGGCCCGTGAGACACATGATATCGTGACCGCGGTTGTGCGCTTTGACTCTACCACGCGCACGATCATTGACGGACGCAAGGCGGGTTTTTGCAAGCTGATTGTCGACCGCAAGACCTCTACGATGTTGGGCTGCCACGTTGTCGGCGAGCGGGCGGTGGAGATAACCCAGGTGGCGGCGATAGTCATGGCTGCGAAGATGCGGGTGGACGAGCTGGCTCGTATTCCGCTCTCTTTTCCTACTTACGCAGGAATACTGGCCCGGGTGGCGGCCAGCGCAACGCGCAAACTCAATCTCGAAGTGAGTTGGCAAGCCCATCAAGCGGAAGACGCTTGGCTTACTTCAGAGGAGACGAAGAGAGGCGCAGGGGAAGAGCCATGAGCACACAATCGGCGCGCACGTACAACCAAAACCACATCCCTCGCGAATATACGCCGGGAAAGCGCCGCCTGAGCATCTACTGGTCGTGGAGCTACCCGTGGGAGTCCCAGCGCGACCCTGCCACATTGGACAACCGTTTCTCGACCATGACCGAAGTTCGCTCCGCGCTGTGGCCGCTCTACGAGACGCCGGAGTGGAATGCGGCGCAATTCTTACAGGGGATAGCGGGCACGCTCGAGCTATTTCATCGCTCCACTCTCAGCTTCCAGCAGCTCGTCGAAGAGGTGACCGGCCACCGGGTCGCCGTCTTCCAGCGCATCGACCAGGCAGGATTCAAACTGCCGATTGACGAACGCATTCTGGCCGACTCCGACACGTTGATGGTGTTTGGGCTGGACCATCTTGTCTCGGAGCAAGAGGCGGCGCCAGAGGAAGTGGCGGCGATCCGCGAATGGCTCAACCGGGAAGGCGCCTGCCTGCTGCTCGCGCCCCATCATGATGTGGGCTTTACCGACGACCTAAAGCAGCGCCAAATGGAATACATCCATCATGGCGACCCGCTTGTCCCGCGCCAGCAGCGCTTTGGACAGTACACCCGCTCGCTCATGAAAGCGCTCGACGTGCCAGTGCATAATCAGTACGGGCTCCGTCCAGCGCTCGTCAAAGGCACGAAAGAGATCGCCCCACTTACCGCTTTCCGCGATATCGACAAGCTGGGTCTACTCAAGGACGTCCCCACGCTCAATTTCCATCCGCACCTGCCTCACTACGAAATCACCGAAAAGGAGAGCAAGTCGGTGACTTTGTTGGCGCGCCAGCCCATCGAGCTCGAGCGCCCGCACCCGTTCACCATAGCCGGGAACACAGAATTCAACTGCCTGCTTTGGATGCCGCCGACGAGTGGGCGCGCTGGAGACGTCGTCTTACTGGACTCGACGAACTTCACCACCCTTTTTGGCGGCACGGAAAGCCTTCGAAACCTTTGGCGGAACTTCGCGCTGATGAGGTGAACGCCGACCATTCCAATCGATCCGCTACCTCCGCCTCCCACCCTCCCCCTTGCCGCGCGCGGCGTGTAGACTGCGCGCGCGATTCGCGGCAAGGAGCGAGCCCCGATGCCTCAGAAGCTTCTCATCACCGTCCTGTTGGCTTCTCTTTCAGCGCTTGCGCCCGCCGGCGTCGCGCTCGCCGGCAATTACGAATTTCTCGCCGCCCCCCAGACCGATCTCAACCGCGTCTTTCGTCTCGACAAGACGACCGGCGAGGTCGGCGCCTGCCAATATGGCTTGAAGGAGGGAACGCCGATCGGCGTGACGCTCTGCTATCCGCCAGGCGAGGGAGCGAAGGCCGGCCCGCCCGGTGAATTCGCCCTGGTCTCCTCGCACCACACGCAGGAAGGCGGGGTCTTCCGAGTCGATCTCAAGACCGGGCAGATGTCGATCTGCTACGTGTTCAACGAGAGCTCGGTGGCCTGCACCGCGCCCGCGAAGTAGCGCGGTTCCGGCGGCGCTCGTCGCGCACAGGCGGCTGGGGAATTTCTAGACCCAAGCGTCGCAGGCAATTGGCCGCTGATTTTCGAGCGCCGTGAGGCCCGCGACCGCCATCGCGCCGAGATCGGCGGCGAGCCGGTCGACGAAGGGCGCGTCGACCTCGAAACGCAGCGGCTGCTTCGACAAGGATTCGCAGTGGCGAATGAAGGGCGCCGCCTGTTGCGAGAGCCAGATCGCGGCGATGAGGATATCCGCGCGCGATGCGTCGGCTGAGCGGAAGCGGCGCACGATCCGCTCGGCCTGCGCGAGGACCGGCAGCTGTTCCTCGGCGAGGAAGGCCGAATAGATCCGCGTCGGCGACAACGCCTCTCTTGCGAAGATTCGCAGATAGCGGCTGAGTTCCGCGAATCTGAGCAGCGGCGCGACTTGTCGGCGGATGAACAGGCGTACCGCCTCCTCGCGCGGCGCGCGATCGAGCGCTTCGTCGTCGAGGAGAGAGGCTTCGCTCAGCGCGGCGAGCGCCAAGGACAGCACCTCGCGATAGAGCGCCTCCTTGCCCCCGAAATGGTAGTTGATCGCGGCAAGATTGGCGCCGGCGCGGCTCGTGATGTCACGGACGCTTGCGAGCTCGTAGCCGTTCTCGGCGAAGACGTCGGTCGCCTGGTCGAGCAGCGCCTGGCGCGTGACCCCGGCCTGCGTCACGAAGGCTGTCTCTTGACGAAAGACGTGATCTTGCTCGTCACCGAGGAAAAGCCGCTGGACACGCCGTTCACGACCGAAGCGCCCGGATTCCAGACATAGTCCTTGAACTTGTCGACGATGCCCGTTGCGTAGGATGGAGTGGGCGCCGCTTCGGCCTGCGCGGGCGGCGCTTCTTGGGGCGGCGCGGCCACAGTCGCCACAGGCGCAGACACGGGCGCGGTTTCCGCGGCGCTCGCCGCGAGCGGCGGCGCGGAAGTCTTCGCAGCAGCGGCAGGCTTGGCGGCGGCCGCTGCCTGCGCCGACTTCGCAGCGTTGCTTTGCGGCGGCCAGACGGGATCGGCGTCGGAGGAAGCCGCAGCGGCCGCCGGCGCCTCCGCTATCGGCGAGCGCGGCGAGGATTTGCCGACGTGGCCCGAAGCGACCCGCGCCATGAATTGCGCGAGACCCTCGGGGCGTTGATCCTCCCCGTCCGAGGATGCGGGCGCCGCCGACGAGGCGGCGCGCAGCGCATCGATCGCCTTGAGATCGGGGCCATGCGTATAGACAACCGTCACCAGCGCCGTCGCGAGCGACGAAACAACGATTTCTCGTAAAAACTTTATCGCCATGGATCAGCTCCTTGCCAGAAGAGCGCGCCGCCTCCCCCGGGCGAGGCCCAAGGGATCAAACGGTCGTTTGAACTTCAAACGGATGTTGGGGGCGAATTTATGGCCTGCGGCCGTTGCGAGGCTTTTTTAAGGGTTCTGAGCCGGCCTCTCGGCGCGCGCGGCCTCCAGGCGGATCGTTAGCGCGCCATGCAGAAGGGCGAGGTCGAAGGCCGAAAATCGCGTCGGCTGCGGGACGAGGTTGCGGTCGCATAGGACCCAGTCCCCAAGCGCGCGTTCCAACCGATCGACCCGCCGTCTTTCCCCTTCGAGCAGGCGGATGCGCTTGTCGAAATCCGCGACGCCGGCCAGATGCGCGTCGAGGCCCTGAAGGTAGGTTTCGACAGAGGGATTCATCGGGGCGGCGCCGGAGGGAGGGGAAAAGAGGCGATTCGGCTCATGGCTGCCCTAGCGAATGAAGAGCCCAGAGCTTACGATGTTTTTTTACCACGTCAATAGCTAAGATGTTTTAAAACATCGTATGGTTAACGGCGATGTCAAAAAACACCATTTCCGACCGATTCGCCACCTTCCCGGGGCCGCCCGCAAGCCGGGGCCAAGCATGGTCGGCGGCGGCGAACACTCTCGGCCTCGGCTGCCGCCCTGCTCGAGATTCCGTCGTTGAATTTGTTGGCGCGCGCAAGGGTCCGTCATCGCGAGCGATGCGAAGCAATCCAGGGCCGAAGAGCGAGCTTCGTCGTTTCCGGCGCCACCGCGAGGATGCAAAGGACACAGTTGTTGCGTTGGATTGCTTCGCTTCGCTCGCAATGACGGCTCACGGCGACTTGCGTAAGCCTACGGCACGACCATCCGTCCAGGACCCGAACCGACGATGGCGTAGTCGTTCGGCTAAAGATCCAGCATCACCTTGCGCACGCGCCCGATCACGGTCGGCGGCCCTTCGAGAAAGATCGTCTCATAAGCGGGATTGGTGGAATAAGGCTCCAGGCGATCGGGGCGGGTCATCCAGCGCTTGAACGTCGCCTCCTCCTCGTCTGGCGTCGCGAAGACGTAGAAGGCGCGCGGATGCAGCGCCTTGTCGGCGCGGTCGACGATGATGATCGACTTCTCCGGCGCGATCATGTTCATCGAGTCGCCGACGACCTCGAGCGCAATATAGTCGCCGCGCGGCAGGCCCGGCGCCAGAATCCGCCGCATCTCCACAGAGCTGTCGATCGCGCCCGTCTCCGAGAAGGACGTCGCCGCGACCGACGAGACGAGCGGCACGTGCCAGGACACCATCGGGACGTTGGCGACGTCGGCGGCGAAGTCCTTCTCCTCGATGAGCCGAGGACCAAGGCCCGTTGTGACCCAATACATGCGCAGGCCGAGCGCATCGCAGATGCGCTGCAGATTGTCCACCCGCGGCCAGCGCAGCGGATTGCGCCGTAACTGGCTCAAGAAAGTGCGCTCGAGGCCGGCGCGACTCGACGCCTCATTCTCGGTCATCTTGAGCTCGGCGAGCCGCTCGGCGAGCCGCCGCACGATCTGGTCGCGGGAGATGTCGATATTCATGCCGCGATTTTAAAATTTTCGGGCGGCCTGCCGTTAGTGGTTATAAAACCATTGACAGGATGTTTTTAAACATCATAATGGCTTCGCTTGGCTCCTCTGAGCCGGCCCGCGCAGGTCCCCCTCCTCCTCGCCTCGCGCGGTTCTTGCGGCCGGTCGCGGCTTTTCCCGACCGGCCGCCTTTTTTAGCTCCCGCGGCCAGCTGCGCCGCTTTCTCGCTTGCAAGAAGAAAGGTTCGCTCATGGCGATGATTTCGAAAGCCGCGCTGGGCCGTTATGCGCCCGCTCAAGGCCTGCCGGGTCCGGAACTGCCGCGCGAGGGGCGGCGCGCCGGAGGCAAGATAGAAATCGTGCATGGCCAGGAGATCGACCCCTTTTTCGCCGATGGCCTCGACCTGCCCTCTCGGGGACGGACGCCCGGTCCGCGCCGCCAGCGCGTCGCGATCAACACGCGCACCGACATTCTCGAATATGAGCACGGGCGCGGACGGCTGACGCCGGCCGCCTACGCCACGGGACGCTACATCGACGCCGTGCTCGAGGCCGCCAATGGCCGCCGCAGCGGCACGGAGTTTGGCGAGCGCTGTCGCGAACAGCTCTCGCCGCTGTCGCTGCAGCACGCCATGGCCGCGCGCATCGACGCCGGCCGCGCGGCGGGCTTTCTCAAGGAAGCGATGATGCGCGAGATCGGGCCCGAGTTGGCGCGCGTCGTCGTGCTGATCATCGGCGAAAGCCTCTCCTTCCGCGAAATCGCGCGAATGGACGCGCGCTCCGAAGGCAAGAACCGCGAAGCGCAGCCTACCGGCAAGGGCCGCGATTGCGAGCGCGCGGCGCGACGGGTCGGCGGCCTGTTTCGCTCAGGCCTCGAGGATCTGGCGCTCGCCTGGGAGAAGAAGGGCGCGCCGGTTTGAGGGGACGCCGATTTGCGGTGGTCGTCGGCTCCTTTCAGCCGCGCCCCTGCCCCCTACGCGCGATGATCACGCAGGCCATTGTCACGATGCGAAGCGTTAGAACGAGTCTTAAGCAACGTTCGGCCCGCAATGAAGGTTGGGGATTGACCTTTCAAAACGCTTGTTTTCCAATTAGGCCGAAAGCGATGTCAGGAGACGGACTTAGCCAAGGGTCGAAGGCCGCCCCAGAGGAGGGTGAAGGCTTTGAATGAAGAGCAACTCCAGTTCTTTCTGCGGGATGCGCCCATAGCTGTCGCCATGTTCGACCGCGACATGCGCTATCTCGGCGCAAGCGGCCCTTGGCTGAAGGACTATCGACTGGATTCCCGCGTGATCGGCCGGCGCCACTCCGAGGTCTTCCCGGAGATGTCCGAGCGATGGAAAGAGCTTCATCGCTGCGTGCTGCGCGGCGAATTGCTTGAGGCGGCGGAAGATCATTTTGAGCGTCCCGATGGGACAGAGGCATGGCTACGCTGGAAAGCACGGCCGTGGCGCGGGGCCGACGGCGAAGTCGGCGGCGCCATCATTTTTTCGGAGGAGATCACCGCACGCAAAGATGCGGAGCAATGCGCACGGCGCAATGATCTGCGTTTGCAACTCGCGTTAGACGCGGCTTCGATGATCTCGTTCGATTGGGACATCTCGCGCGACGAGGTGCGCAGGTTCGAGCTGACCGATGCGGGCCCGTCGCCGCGACTGGAAAGATTTAAAAATTTCGCTGCTGTCCTTGAAGCCGTGCATTCAGAGGATCGCGAAAGATTTCTTGCAAATGTGCATGCCGCGTTGGCGAGCAAGGATGGGCGCTACGAAACCGAAGTCCGCGTGGTTCGTCCAGACGGCGAAATCGCTTGGTATCTCGAGCGGGGCCGAGTGGAGCGAGACGCCTATGACAGGCCTGTGCGACTGGTTGGCGTCGCCCAAGACATCACCGAGCGCAAGCGCGCGGAGCTCGCATTGCAGGATGCTGACCGCAGGAAAGACGAATTCATTGCGACTCTCGCGCATGAGCTGCGCAATCCGCTCGCGCCGATCAGCAATGGCATCGCCGGGCTAAAGCTAGGGACAAAGACCGCAGAGGGCGCCGATCGCATTATCGCGATAATGGAGCGCCAAGCCGAGCATCTTATGCGCGTTGTCGACGAGCTGCTCGATGTTTCGCGCCTTAGCCACGGCATAGTCGAGCTTGTCAAGGAAAGGGTGTACCTCGCCGCCGTCATTGGCGACGCCCTGAACATGAACCGCGAGCTGATCGAAGGAGCCGGGCCGAAGCTTCGCGTCATCCTGCCCGATGAGCCGGTGCTGCTCGACGCCGATGGGGTCCGTCTTACTCAGGTTTTCGCCAACCTGCTTAACAACGCCGCCAAATACACGGACGCGGGCGGGCGCATCGACGTCGAGGCGAAGCGCGCCCATGATCACGTGGTGGTGAGCGTGGCGGATACAGGCGTCGGCATCGCCAAGGATATGCTGCCCCGCGTGTTCGACCTCTTTTCGCAAGCCGGCGACACGCACACTCGCCTCAAGGACGGTGTGGGAATTGGTCTCACGCTCGTCCGCGGTCTGGTCGAGCTGCATGAAGGAACCATAGAAGCGCAGAGCGAAGGCGAAGGGCGCGGCGCCCGCTTCGTTGTGCGGCTGCCTTGCTTGACGGCGATCGAGATCGGCGCTCAACCTTGCGGAATGAGTGCGACTTCCGGCGAGTAAGCGCGGCGCCCTCTCGAGTGACAACTTGCAAAGCAGGTTGGCGCGACGCCCGCCCTCACTCCCGATGATAGGGATGGCCCGCCAGAATCGTCAGCGCGCGATAGATCTGCTCGGCTGCGAGAATCCGCACGAGCTGATGCGGCAGCGTCATTCTCCCAAAACTATAGGCCGCGGCAGCCCTCCCACGCAGCGTCGCGTCGAGCCCCTCCGCGCCGCCGATCGCAAACCACAGGTTCGCGCGGCCGCGATCGCGCTCTCTCTCAATGAAGCCTGCGAACTCCGCGCTGCTCGCCGCCTCGCCGCGCTCGTCGAAAACCGCGAGCGTCGCCTCCGACGGAAGCGCCGCGAGCAGCGCCGCGCCCTCCTCGCTGACCCCCGCGGCGATGGCGCGGGCGCGGCTCTCCGGGATTTCCTTCACCTCGAGTCCCTGCAGGCCGAGGTTGCGGAATTCAGCGATCCTTTGGGCGTAACGCTGGAAGAGCTCGCGCTCGGGGCCCGCCCTCATGCGGCCGACGCAAAGGAGGCCGAGGCGCATTCCCACTTCTTAAAAATCCTGACTAAACCGTGCGCATTTCGCGCGGCCGGTCGCCGCCCCACATTTTCTCGAGATTATAGAACTGGCGCACTTCGGGCCGGAAAATATGGATGATGAGGTCGCCCGCATCGACCAGCACCCAATCGCATTGCGGCAGGCCCTCGACGCGCGGCGCCGCTTGGCCCGCGGCCTTGCAAGCCTTGATCACCCGATCGGCGATCGCGCCGACATGGACGGTGGAGCGGCCGGTCGCAACGATCATCGCATCCGCGAGCGCGGTCTTGCCTTTAAGATCAATGAAGGCGCTGTCTTCAGCCTTGGAGTCTTCGAGGCTGCGATGAACCGCGGCAAGCAATTCGTTGAACGACGGCGTCGCTGGCGCTTCCCGCGCCTTGGCTTCGCTCAAGGTCGAAACGGCTTTCTTGGTCAGCGTCGAAGCTCCCTTCGTCGGGCCAGCCCACGCTCCCGAAGATGGGACGATTCTTTCACGATTGCAACTCTTGCGCCTTGCTCGCGGGCAGCGCGAATCGGGGAAGCGAGGCGCTCAAGAAACGCCGCGCCGCGCCGGTATGCGCCTCCGTCACGCGAGCGAAGTTGTAGGAAGCGAGAAGAACGATCCCCAGCACCCCAAAAAGGATGGCCCAATTTGCGGGCGTCGCGGGCTGCAACGCATAGGCCGGGCCAAGGATCGAATTGACGATGACCCGGCAGAGCACCAGGATTGGCATGTGAATGCTGTAAATCGAGAAGGAGAAATTCGCGAAAGCGTGATGAAACGGGAGGCGCAGCCAGTTCCAGCCCTCCGATGAGCTGTAGCGCACGGTGAGCAGGAGATTGGAAAGCAGCAAGGCCGCAATGAGATCCGCGATGTCCTGGAGCCAGGGATGCGCCTCGAGCACGGGCCCGCGCACGAGAAAGCGGAAAAGAACCAGCGCCGCGACGTAAAGCGCCAGCGACGCCCAGCGCGAGGCGATCAGCGGGCGGGCCGGCAGGCTGGCCAGCGCCCCGATGACCCAGAGCAGAAAGCCGAAGCGAAACCAGGCCGAGGCCATGCCGAGGTAAAGGAAGATCGCCACGCCGAGCGCAAAGCCGCCGTAGCGCAGGGCCTTCGAGTAGTTCGCCGCCAGCGGAAGGGCGAGCAGCGGGAAGCAGATGTAATACCAGAACTCGCAGGCGAGCGACCACAAGGGCGAGTTCGTGCCGAACGGCGGCACAAATATTTCCTGAAAATTCAGGATGTTGCCGAGGAAGATCGTCGCCGTCGAGTGGCCCTGAAAGACCGGGATGTCATAGAAGGACGACTTGGGAAGGCTGCGGCCGACGCCATCGAGGACCAACGTCAGAACGAGCGTCGGCACGGTGACGATATAGATGCGCGCGAATCGGTGGATAAAATATTCGCGCAGAAAATCCTTGCGCTTGCGGATGCTCGCCAGCACGGCGCCGCCGACCAGATAGCCCGAGAGCACGAAGAAGCCGAGCACCATCTCATGGCCGAGCGCGAAATTTGCGACGAACCACCAGGCGTAGACCGGCGGCGCATGCGGCGCCGTCATGATGTCGCCGAGGTTCAGGAACGAGTTCGTCGCATGGACTGAGATGACAATTAGCGCGCCGATCCAGCGATAGGCTTCGATCATCTGCGACAAGAGAAAGGGCATGGCGTCTCCGCGCGGCCTCAGGCGGAACTGCCTTACCTCGCCTTCGCAGAATCTCCAACAAATTGGGCCGGAGTTGGACGCTCACCCCTGATAACGGGCGTTTCGTCGTGGACAGGGGCGTGAGACTCTGATATCCCCAGGCCACGGATAAGGCGCTCCGTCAGCGCCCGATTCGCTGTTCCCTAAACCACCCCTCCCGCGCGACTGGAGGGCGCAAAGCAAGGACCGCTACGTGCAAGTTCTCGTTCGCGACAACAACGTCGACCAGGCTCTTAAAGCGCTGAAGAAGAAGATGCAGCGCGAAGGCATTTTCCGAGAAATGAAGTTGCGTGGGCACTATGAGAAGCCCTCCGAAAAGCGCGCGAGAGAGAAGGCCGAGGCGGTCCGCCGGGCCCGCAAGCTCGCCCGCAAGAAGCTGCAGCGCGAGGGCCTGCTTCCGGTCAAGGCGAAGACCGGCCCGGGCGGCGGCCGTTGAGCTTGCCTTGACGGCGGCGCGACCAATTATCGCCACAGCGACCCATTAGCCCATGGTTTGGGCTCCGTCGGCGGCGGAGCGGGAAGAGCGGATTGACGCAAAAGTTGACGGGCTTTTGCGCTTCGAATTCACTCCAGCTTTCTGATCTGGCGCGATTTAAGCGCGCTGGAGCGCCTTTGGGAGGATCCGGGCGAATGCGCGAGAGTTCGGCTCTCGATCACGCTGCGTTCAGGCGGGATCGCCTGAATGCAGAAAACGTGATCGATGCTCGCAAACGAGAGCGCGCTTCACGCGAAATACCGGCTTCCCCTTCATTCGCGAGCCGCGCTCTACCCCCACGCCGCGGATGGGCGGCGCCCGCCGCAGCGGCGCTCGCGATGGCCATGCTCGGCGGCTGCGCGACCGGCGACGGCATCATCCGTCCGGCCGGACGCGGGATCGCCGAGACGACCGAAACCGACGCCCGCGCCGCCGACACGAACATCGCGTCGCTCACGGACGTGATCAAGCGCAATCCCTCGAGCGCGGACGCTTACAACACGCGCGGCGTAGCCTACGCGCGCATCGGCCGCTTCCAGGAGGCGGTGGAGGACTTCACGGCGGCGATCCGCCTCGATCCGAATAATTTCGCGGCCTACACCAATCGCGCGCTGGCCTATCGCCAGGCCAACCACAATGATCTGGCGCGCATCGACTTCGATCGGGCGCTTTCCGCCAATCCCAATCACGCCCCCGCGCTCATCGGCCGCGCGAATCTCCTGCGCGCGCAAGGCAATCTCGAGCAGGCCAAGGCCGATCTCGACACCGCCATCAGGCTCAATCCCGAGAACGCCCAGGCGTTTCACGCGCGCGGCCTCATTCACCAAAAGCTCGGCGACAACGAGCGCGCGGTCAGCGATTTCGACAATGCGATCGACCGCGATCCCTTCGCGGCGGCGCCTTATCAGGCGCGCGGCGAGAGCCTCGTCAACCTCGGCAAATATGACAAGGCGATCGAGGACTTCAACGCGGCGCTCAACGTCGACGCCAAGAACCCCATGTCCTGGGCCTGGCTCGGGCTCGCCTACGAGCGCTCCGGAAATCGCGCCAAGGCGCGGGAAGCCTACCAGCGCGCGCTGACCCTCGACCCGGACCAGCCAATCGCCAAGCAGGGCATGCGGGGTTAGTAGGCCGCCTCGCGCGCAAAAGCTCGCCCTGTCATCCCAGTAGCGCGACCAGCGGATCGATGAGCGGCGAATCGGCGGGCGGCATCGGATATTTGCGCAAATCTCGTGCGAAGGCCCAGGCGAGGGTCTGGCCCTCGCGCGGCGTCACGATCCCGTCCCAGCGCCGGCAGACGAAAAGCGGCATCAGCAAATGGAAGTCCGCATAGGCGTGGCTCGCGAAGGCGAGCGGCTGCATGCAGGACACGCAGGCGTCGACGCCGAGCTCTTCCGCAAGCTCGCGCGCGAGCCCTTGCTCGGGGCGTTCGCCCGGATGCAGCTTGCCGCCGGGAAACTCCCAAAGGCCCGCGAGCGCCTTCCCCTCCGGCCGGCGCGCGAGCAGGATGCGCTTGTCGGCGTCAATCAGCGCCGCCGCGACGACGAGCAGCAAGCGCGCGCCCTGCCCCGCCTCGCGGCCTAGCTGGCCCGGCTGCGTCATCTCGGCTCCCCGCCCGCCGCCGCGCCGCGCGCGGCCCGGAGGAAGGCCGCGATACGGCTTTCATCCTTTTCCCCCGGCGCGCTTTCGACGCCCGAGGAGACATCGACGCCTGGGGCGCCGGTCAGGCGCATGGCCTCAGCGACGGTCTCGGGCGTGAGGCCTCCGGAGAGGAGCCAGGGCCTCTCCCTCGGCGCCCCGTTCAACAGGCTCCAGTCGAAGGCGAGGCCGAGGCCTCCCGGCCGCGCGGCGCCGGGCGAGGGCTTGGCGTCATAGAGCAGCATATCGGCCTCGGCGTAGGCCTTGGCCACGACGAGATCCTCCGCGGCGCCGACGCCGATCGCCTTGATCACCGGAAGCTTGAAGCGCGCCTTCGCCTCGCGCACCCGCTCGGGGCTCTCCGCGCCGTGAAATTGCAGAAAGCTCGGCCGGATGGCGTCAATGATCTCGGCCAGCGCCTCGTCGCCCGCGTCAACCGTGAGCGCGACCGTAGCGATCCGCCCCGCCGCCCGCGCGGCGAGGCCTTTCGCCGCCTCGAGCGTCAGATGGCGCGGGCTCTTCTCGAAAAAGACGAAGCCCGCGAGATCGGCGCCGGCCTCGATTGAGGCCTCCAGCGCGTCAATCGTCTTCAACCCGCAGATCTTGACGATCGGCCCCTGCGCCGCTCGTCGCTCCCAGGGCCCGGCGCGCACGCGTCAGGCCAGCCGACCCGAGGCGTGAGCCAGCATGGTGTAGACCTTCCCCGCCTCTCCGGTCAGAAGATCGAGCGACTGCTCGCCGTCTCGGTCGTTACGGCCCGTCTCGGCGAGCAGCTCCTCGAAATTGCGAACATAGGTGTCGATCGTCGCCCGGAAGTCCGGCTCGTTGCGATAACGACGCCGCATCTCCTCGAACGCCTGCCGGCCCGCCGAAGTGTAAAGCTGGCGGGTGAAGAGACCGTCGCGCTCGCCGCGCTGAAAGCGCCGCCAGGCCTCGGCCAGCGCGATGTTGTCGACCATTCGCGCAATTTCGACCGAGAGATTGCCCAGAGCCCCGCCGTTTGGCGCCGCAGGACGGCGCGCGCCCCGCTCGGCGGCGGGAGCGGGCGACGCGGCCGCCGGCTCGCCCTCATCGTCCTGCGAGGCGCGCGCCAAGACGTCGGAGAGCCAGCCTTGGCCGCGGCCAGCGGCCTTTTGAGCCGGCGCCACGGGCATGCGCGGCGGCGGGGGTGGCGGCCCAGGTCTCGCGCGCGGCGCGGACTCAGGGACAGGCGGCTCGGCCGGGAGGGCCTGCGCCGGGGCTTCCGGCCGCGGCGGCGGGCTCTTTTCAGCAATGTCGAAGACGCGGCCCGAGCGCGCGACGAGGTCCGTCAGTTCGTTGAGCGCCTTGACTTGATCGCCGACGACACGGCGCAGCGCCGACGCTTGCTCGGCGGTCTCGCGCGGAAGCTCTTCGGCCCCGCGGCGCAGCTCCGCCCGTGTCGCTTCGAGATCGCGCGCCACCTCCTGGGAGAGCCCGCGAATCTCGCCCGCCGCCACGTTGAAGCGCTCGCTCGCCTGATTGAGCACCTGAGACAGCTCTTGCGTCGCCTGCTCATAGGCGGCCTGCATCGTCGCGGCCGTGCGTTCGCGCTCCCTTTCGGTCGCCTCGCGAATCTGAGCGAAGCGCTCGTCGACGACACCCGCCGTCTCCTGCGTGGCTTGCGTCAAGAGCTGGCCGACGTCCTGCGCGCGAGACTCCACGTGACGGAAGCTTTCCTCCATCGTTCCCGAGAAGGAGCTCAGCGCGTTCAGGAACTCGCCCCGTTTCTCCTCGATCAGCGAGACGAGAGAGACCAGCGAATTTCGGCGCGCTTCGACCGTCGCGTCGAGGTCCCGCTGGCTGCTGGCGAGCTCGGCCACTCTCTGAGCGAGCGTGGTTTGCGCCTCTTCGATGCGCGCGGCCACGGATTCGGCGCCGCCGAGCGCGCCGCCGGTCACCGTTTCGAACGAGGAGAGCTGATCAAAGACGCTCGTCATCGCGCCCCGGAACTCCTGCAGCCTCGCGCCCAGCCGCTCGTCGACCGCCGAGAGATCGGCGCCCGCCTGCTCGATGATCCGCTGTAGCGACTCGTTGGTGCGGCCGAGATGGTCGACGACCTGAGGCAGCTCGGCCCTGAGCTTGTCGCTCGTGGAGACGAGCGCCGCAATCGAGCTGTTGCTCGCCGAATCGAGCGCCGTCGAGAGCGCCTGCGTCGATTGGTCCATCGCCCCGACGAGCTGGTCGCGCTGCTCGCCGAGATGCTGCAGGATTGCGCGCCCGCGGCTCTCGATCGCCTGAGCGACGAGCTCGCCGACATTGTTCAAGTCGCGCGCCATCCCGCCGCCGCGTTCGACGATCTCGGAGTTGACCCGATCGAGCTTGCCGACGCTGGCCGACAATTCTTCGATCCGCTCGCCGAGCGCGCCCGTGAGGTCGCCGGCCTTGGCGGCGACGACGGCGTCGAACTCCTTGAGTTTTTCGTCGAGCGCGGCCGTCGCCTGCTCCGAGCCCGTGGCGAAGGCGCGCAGCACCTCCAGCCCATGCCGGGTGAGGGTCTGCTGCAGCCTCTCGCCGCCGAGCGTGAGGCCGGCGTCGATTCGCGCGGCGAGATCGTCGAAGCGGTCGCCCGCCTCCTTCGCGCGATTGGAAGCCGTCTCCGTGAAGGTCTCAATCTTCTTCTCGAGCGCGGCCGACATCGACTCGGCGCGTTCGTCGAGCTTCTCGATGAGCTGCCGGTTGCGTCCTTCGAGGAAGCCGTCAAGCTCCTCGAAGCGCTGGTGAACCTCGGTCGAAAGCTTGTCGAGGGCCGAGTCGAGCCGCTCGGTCAGAGCGCCGCCGCGCGACGAAAGGACGCCGTCCACGGCTTCGAGGCTTTGACCGATTTCCGCAACGAGAGCCTGAGAGGATTCGGAGAGGCGTTGCGCTTCGGCGGTGACCTGTTCAAGGAGCGCGCCGCCTTCCTCGCGCAGCGTCGAGCCGATCGCTCCGAAGCGTTCCTGGAAGACATTCGTGACGTTTTGGGTGTGCTCTGCGAGCGACGCCGTCGCCTGCTGGACGTGTTGGTCGAGCGCTTGCGTGTGCGCCTCGAGCGCCTGAGAATGCTCGGCGATGCGCTCGGTGACGCGATCGCCGCCCTGAGAAAGCGACTGCTCCAGGAATCCGAGATGCGTCTCGAGGTTCTTGGCGATGGCGTCGCCGCGCTGCGTCAGCGCGTCGGAGGCATCCCTGCTGTGGGCTTCGACGGCGGTCTCGAACTGCGTAAGGCGCTCGAGCAAATTCTCGGTGATGCGTTCGCCTTGCACGGCGATCGCCACGACGGCTTCGCCGGCCGTCGTCGCAAAGCGATCTTGCAGCGCCGCCGAGTGAGCCGACAGCGCCGACGTCGTGTCCTCGATCGCGCCCTGCAAGGAGGCGCGCAGCGCTTCCGATTGCGCTGCGATATCGGCTTCCGTCTGTCCACGTTGCGCGTCGAGAAGCGAGACGAGACGCTCGTGGGAGGCGCCAAGAACGCCTCCATGCGTCGAGAGAGTCTGCTCCAAGGAGGAGGCGAGCGTCGCGTGACGCGTCTCGAACTCCTGGATCAGCGCCGAGCCGGTCTCCCGCAGCCTGCCGTCGACGTCGGCCACGCCGCTCGCAAAACGCTCGCCCACCTCGCGAGTCGCTCCCTCGAGAGATTGCGTCAGGCGCGTCCCGATCTGTTCGATCTGCTCGACGAGCCCCTCATGACGCGAACCGAAATTCTCGATCAACGCCGAGCCCGTCGCCTGCAGCTTGCTGTCGACGCCGGCGACGCCACTCGCGAAACGCTCGCTCGCCTCGTCGATAGATTCCGTCAGGCGCGCGCCGATCTGATCGATCTGCTCGACGAGACCCTCGTGACGCGAGCCGAAATTCTCGATCAACGCCGAGCCCGTCGCCTGCAGCTTGCTGTCGACGCCGGCGACGCCACTCGCGAAACGCTCGCTCGCCTCGTCGATAGATTCCGTCAGGCGCGCGCCGATCTGTTCGATCTGCTCGACGAGACCCTCGTGACGCGAGCCGAAATTCTCGATCAGCGCCGAGCCCGTCGCCTGCAGCTTGCTGTCGACGCCGGCGACGCCGCTCGCAAAACGCTCGCTCGCCTCGTCGATAGATTCCGTCAGGCGCGCGCCGATCTGGTCGATCTGCTCGACGAGACCCTCGTGACGCGAGCCGAAATTCTCGACCAGCGCCGATCCCGTCGCCTGCAATCTGCTGTCGGCGTCAACCACGCCGCTCGCGAAACGTTCGCTTGCCTCGTCGATCGATTGCGTCAGACGCGCCCCGATGTGGTCGATCTGCTCGACCATGCCCTCGTGACGAGAACCGAACTCCTGGATCAGCGCCGAGCCCGCCGCCTGCAGCCGATTATCGACATCTACGATGCCGCTGGCGAAGCGTTCCCCGACCTCGCGGGTCGCTTCGTCCAGGGACTGCGTCAGGCGCGCGCCGACCTGGTCGATCTGCTCGACGAGGATCTCGTGGCGAGATCCCAGATCATGGATCAGCGCCGAGCCTGTGGCATGCAGTCTGTGATCGACTTCAGCGGCGCCGCTCGCCAAACGCTCGCCCACCTCGCGGGTCGCTTCGTCCAAAGACTGCGTGAGGCGCGCGCCGATCTCGCCAATCTGCTCGACGAGACCCTCGTGACGCGAGCCGAAATTCTCGATCAGCGCCGAGCCCGTCGCCTGCAACTTGCTGTCGACGTCGGCTATGCCGGCCGTGAAGCGCTCGCCCACCTCGCGGGTCGCCTCGTCCAGCGAGTGCGTCAGACGCGCGCCGATCTGATCGATATGCTCCACAAGGCCCTCGTGACGCGAACCGAAATTCTCGATCAGCGTCGCGCCCGTCGCCTGCAGCCTGGCGTCCACATCCGCCACACTGCTCGCGAAGCGCTCGCTCGCCCCGTCGATAGAGTGCGTCAGACGCATCCCGATGTGGTCGATCTGCTCGACGAGACCCTCGTGACGCGAGCCGAAATTCTCGACCAGCGCCGCGCCCGTCGCCTGAAGCCGGCTGTCCACCTCGGCCACGCTGCCCGCGAAGCGCTCGCTCGCTCCGTCGATAGAGTGCGTCAGACGCATCCCGATGTGGTCGATCTGCTCGACGAGACCCTCATGACGCGAGCCGAAATTCTCGATCAACGCCGAACCCGTCGCCTGTAGGCGGCTGTCGACATCGGCGACGCTGTTCGCGAAGCGCTCGCTCGCCTCGTTGACAGAGTGCGTCAGACGCATCCCGATGTGGTCGATCTGCTCGATGAGACCCTCGTGACGCGAGCCGAAATTCTCGACCAGCGCCGAGCCCGTCGCCTGAAGCCGGCTGTCGACGTCGGCGACGCTGTTCGCAAAGCGCTCGCTCGCCTCGTTGACAGAGTGCGTCAGACGCGTCCCGACGTGGTCGATCTGCTCGATGAGACCCTCGTGACGCGAGCCGAAATTCTCGATCAACGCCGAGCCCGTCGTCTGAAGCCGGCTGTCGACGTCGGCGACGCCGCTCGCGAAGCGGTCGCCCACCTGGCGGGTCGCCTGATCGAGGGATTGAGTGAGGCGTGTGCTCAGCTCGTCGATCTGCTCGACGAGATTTGCATGGCGACTCCCGAAATTCTCGATGATGGCGGCGCTCGCCGAGCTCAGACGTCCGTCGACGTCGGCTATGCCGCCGGCGAAGCGTTCGGCGACTGCGCGCGCGCCCTCGTCGAGGCTCGTGCGCAACTGCTCGTTTATGCCGGCAATCTGCTCGAGGAGCGAGGCGTTGCGCGCGCCGAAATCGTCGATCAAGGCGACGCCGCGCGAGCCGAGCCTTTCGTCGATTTCGTTAACGCCGGTCGACAATTGCGTGGCGACGAGATCGGTCGTGGAGCCGATGTGGCGCACCGCGTCGTCGCCGGCGCGCGCCAAGGAAATCTTCAGCTCCTCGCCCTTCGCGCCGAGCGCCGCGACCACGCGGTTCCCGGCGTCGCTGACCTGCTCGGCGAGAACCGCCGAGGCCGAGGAGAACTCCTGAGCGAGCTGATCGCGCGCGCCGTAAAGCGCGGTGCGGGCGCTATCGGCGTTGACGACGATCGCCTCGCGCTCCCGCGCCAGCTCGTCGATGAGCGCGCGGATGCGCCGTTCGTTTTCCGAATAGGACCGCTCGAGATTGGTGATCTCCGTGCGGACGATCACCTCGAGCTCGCCGGCGCGCGCCAGGGCGCGCTCGATCCCGTCGCTCATAGAGGCGGACTCGCGGCGGATCGCTTGCGAGAGAGTGGTGACCTGCTCCGCTGCGACCGATTCCGGCTCGATCAGCCGGATCGCGACTTCGGTCATCGACTTGGCGATCTGGCGCATTTCATAGGCGCGGCGCGCCAAAAGGCCGGTGACGAAAAAAAACAGGATCGGCGCAAAGAGACTAATCAGCGCGAGCACCGGCTTCGGCGCGATCAAGCTGCCAGACTCGTCGACGATGGAGTCGCGGTTGAAATAGACGAACGCGACCCACAGGACCGCCCAGGCCATGATCGAGAGCGCGGTGACCAGGGGGATCGCGCGGCTCGGCGCGATGTTCAACGACTGGCGCAATTCGCCGATCGTGCGCTTGTCGTCGTTGGCGGGCGGCGACTTGGGCGCCGGAACGGCGCGCTGATTTTGCTGCGGCGCGGCCGGCGGCGAAGCGGGCGCTGCGGCGCGCGCCTTATCGGCCTCCGGCTTTTCCGGAGCCTTGATGCGCGAGGGCATCGGCAGATTGAACTTGGGCTTCTCCGGCGCAGCGGTCGTTGAAGCCGAGCTCGAGGCGCTCTCGGTCTTGGCGGCGTCTTGCGCAGCCGGAGCCGCGTCCTTCGGCGCGGCGTCCGAGGCGGTCGAGCCATTCGTCACTTCTTCGGTCGCCGAGCGCGCCGCGGTCGCCGTTTCCTGGGCTTTCCCCGTCATTGTCACTCCACTCCCGGCGGCGCTCGCCGCCGTCGACACCACGCCGCTCACCGTTAAGGCGCAAGGGCGCCCGTCATTAACCAAATGTTACATCCCTTTCACCTCTAAGAAAACCTAGGGTCGAGCGCGAAAGATAAACGTCGTTAACGCAGCCTTAACCATGTCGCGCGAGGCTCGGCCGGCCGCAGACGTCCCCCTGCCCGGCGCGAGCGCCGCCTAACCGCGGTGGGGCTTGCGGGACAACGCAGCCTTTTCCATTTCATAAGCAGGAGAAACGGATGCCGATGAGTTGCGCCGTGACGCTGGAGGAGGAGGTCAGGCCCGTCGCGGGAGCGCAGGCCCCGATCATCGATCTCGTGCATCTCTCCCGTCAGACGCTCGGCGACGCCGGGCTGGAGAACGAGTTGCTGCGCCTCTTCTTCGTTCAGGCGCAGCAATACGCCGCTTGGCTCGAAGAATCCTTCGCTCCAGACGACGTTCTGAAGCGGGCGGACCTCACCCATCGCCTCAAAGGTTCGGCGCGGGCGATCGGCGCTTTTCCGCTCGCCGCGGCGGCGGAAGCCTATGAAGACGCGCTGCGCGCCGGCGCAGAGGATGTGGCGTCCAAGGCCCGCCGCCTCGCCGAGGCGCTCGAGGACGCGAGGCTCGCCGCCACGCAACTGCTTTAAGTCGCCGTCCCTCGCGTTCGTCGCCGCCAACGGGGCGATGGCGTCAGGAGTGCAGCGCCCTGCTCATGACGCCCATGAGGATCAGGAGGGCGAAAGAAGGGAGTCCCAGTCCCCGGCGTCGGCGCGGGCGCCGGCCAAGCTTCGAGGAGGGAGAACCAAGCGGAGCCGTTCCCGCTGTTAGGTCCTGCATAAAAAGGATTGCCCAGGTTATTCCGACGAAAGGGCGCTAAAACGGCCCGATCGGGAAATATTTGAGATAGAGCTCGCTGTAGACGCCCTTTCGCGCAAGGCGGGCGAGGGCATAGTCCAGGGCGCGCCGCAGCGGATCGGCGCCCTTCTTGACGGCTATACCAACGCCCTCGCCAAAGAAGCGCGAGTCGACGTAGGGGCCGCTCTTGAACACGCAGCAGCCGTTGGCGTCCGCGCCATTGAGCCAAAAGGCGAGCGAGATCGCGTCTCCAAAGAGCGCGTTGACGCGGCCGGTCTTCAGCGCCGCGCGCGCCGCCTCGGCCGTCTCGAAGGGCACGATCTCCGTCTGCGGGAAAAAGGTCTTCAAATAGGCCTCGTGGGTCGAGCCGGCGACGACCGCGACCTTCCGATCCGCCAGAGCCTCAGGCGTCGCCTCGGGCAAGACCGCGCTCGAAAGCGCCACGAAGCGCCCGGGGGTCAGATAATAAGGCTCGGTGAAGTCGACTTGCGCGCGGTTCTCAGGCGTGGAGGCCATCGAGGCGACGATCGCATCGGCGGCGTTTTCATTCAGGGCCGGGATCAGCAGCTCCCATTTTCGGCGCTGGATCGTGCAGGGGATCTCCAGCTCCTCGCAAATCGCCCGCGCGAGCTCGACGTTGAAGCCGGCGAGCTCCCCGTCGGGAAGCGCGAAATTGAACGGCGGATAATCGTCCTCGGTCACGAAGCGCAGCTGCTTCAAACCTCCGAGATCGGGTTTTTGCAGCCGCCGCGCCGGATCCCAGAAGGAGGGAGGAACATTATCCTCGGCGTGGACGGCCTCGGCGAAGGCGAAGGCGCAGAAGGCCGCATCCGCAAGGAGCGCGCACAGCGGAAGGCCCAAGAAAAGCGCGAGGAGTCGGAGCTTGCGTCGCATGTCGGCCACTCTGGCGAGCCGCTGGCCTTTGTCAAGGCGGAGCGGCGCGGCGGCGCCGAGATCGGCGCGCTTCCTTCAGGCCTCCCCCAGGCGCGCGGCGAAGAGGGTCGCAACGGTCAGATCGGCGCTCGTCCCGGGGTTCAGGCCCCGCGACTTCAGCGCCGCGTCGAAGGCGAGCGCGTCGGCGCAAACCATCTCGGGGTCGCCC
The DNA here is from genome assembly GCA_963829075.1 of uncultured Alphaproteobacteria bacterium. Lineage (GTDB taxonomy): Bacteria > Pseudomonadota > Alphaproteobacteria > Rhizobiales > Beijerinckiaceae > Methylocystis. The sequence continues at coordinate 101,844 of CAWHHH010000016.1, forward strand.
CAATCTCCTTGCTTCCTGACGAATTCCCAAGCCTCCTGGCGCGTCCGCTCGGCCGCCTCGGTTCCGTATTTCCGCAGAATGTGGCTATCCGCAAAAGCGGAAAAGAAGCGCAGATAGACGCGCAGCGTCACGAGCCAAGGCTCGGCTCCCGCTTCGCGCGCCGCGGCGAGCTCCGAGAGCCCCGGGCCGAAAATGTCGTCAAAGCCATTGGCGTATTGAAAGGCGATCCGGTCGCGCGGCGCCGCCACGCGCATCGCCTCCAAAAGCGTCACGCGCGCGGGCGCGTTCACGTCGTGCTCGGCGGAAGAGCCGAGCCCGGCGGGACTCGCGAGCGCGATCGCGCGAAAGGCGAGCTCCGCGTCCTCCTGCGTGAGGCCCGCGAGCGTGCGCTCCAGCGCCTCGCGCAGGGGGGCGACGGGAAAGCGCAGCGCCGCATGGGCGAGCGGCGCGCAGAGCAGCAGGATGCCGAGGTTGGTGTTCTGGCCGACGCGCGCTTTCGTCGCTTCGACCGCGGCGAGGATGCGCGCGCCGACGCCGAGATCGCCTGCTGCGATCGCCGGCGCCGCGGCCTCGGCGCTGTCGAGAAAATCCTGCGCCTCCATGCGATGTCCTGGCGCAAAGAGGTGCACATTGCCGGGCTTTGGCGATTCGAGCTCGTCGCGGCAGGCGGCGCGAAAAGCCTTCGCAACCCGCGCCGAAGGGCTCACGACACGGCGCTTTGCGCGGGCGCAATCATCGCCAGCGCGTCGCGCGCGAGGCGTTCGGCGATGGAGAAATTCGTCACGCGCTGCAAGCCGCTCCAGCCCGCCATGCTGTTGACCTCGAGCACCAAGGGCGCGCCGGTCTCGTCCCAGATCAGATCGACGCCGGCGCAATCGGCGCCGAGCGCGCCAGCCGCGGCGAGCGCTATTCTTTCCTCTTCAGCCGGGGGCGTCGCCGCAATCGGCTTCGCGCCCTGACGCACATTGGTGATCCAGCTTGCCGAGCGCCGACGCATCGCGCCGACGACCTGGCCACGCGAGACCAGCACGCGCATGTCCTCAAAACCCTGCGCGCCCGGACGCGGCGCGACGAATCGCTGCAAATAATAGACAAAGCGCGCCTCATAGGGCTTCGGCAGTTCCGCCGGACCGCGAATGAGGCGCAGTCCCCATCCTTGCGCGCCGAAGAGGGGTTTCAGCACCAGCGGCCCCTTGGCGCATTCGCGCGCCGCGATCGCGCGCGCTTCGGTCAGCGTCTGCGCGACGAAGGTCGCGGGCGTTTTCAGTCCCGCGCGCGAGAGAAGAAAGCTCGCCAGGGATTTATCGGTGCAGCGCTCGATCGCGCGCGCGTCATTGACGACCGGAACGCTCAAAGCCTGCAGCGCATGCAGCACGCCGAGCCGCATCGTGATCTCTTCGAGCGAACCGTCGCCGATCGCGCGTACGATTGCAAGGTCCGGGAGCTTCCCATGAAAGCCCGGAATCGCCAGACCCTGCGGCCGCGTTGTGTCGATCTTGCAGGCCGAGAGCCGCACCGGAATGGGCGCCGCCCCCAGCCGCTTCAGCGCGCGTGCGAAGGCTTCGACATGCCAGTCGATCTTGTCGGTGAAGAGCGCGACGCGCGGCGAGAACCCGCGCGCGAGGCTCGACGCTTCGCCCCGGACGGCGCCCGCGTCGAAGCCTGCGCCCTCGTCTTGCGCCTTGTGCAGCTCTTCGGTCACGCCTGCTCGAGTTCGACGAGCGCCCCGCAAAAATCCTTCGGATGCAGGAAAAGCACCGGCTTGCCATGGGCGCCGATCTTCGGCTCGCCGTCGCCGAGCACGCGCGCGCCCTCCGCCTTCAGCTTGTCGCGCGCGGCGATGATGTCCTCGACCTCGTAGCAGAGGTGGTGAATGCCGCCCGCGGGATTCTTCTCGACGAAGCCTGCGATCGGAGATTTGTCGCCATAGGGCTCGAGCAGCTCGATCTTGGTGTTCGGCAATTCGACGAAGACGACCTTGACCCCGTGCTCGGCGACGACCTCCGGCTTCGAGACCTTCGCGCCGAGCGTGCCGGCGTAAGTCTCTGTCGCCTTCTCGAGATCCGCGACGGCGATGGCGACGTGATTGAGGCGTCCAATCATTTCCTTTGGGGCTCCGTGAGGGATTGCTTTGCAAACATCTAGGCGAAACGGGCGGGTTGTGGAAGGGCGAGCCGGCCTCCTCCCCGACCCTCTCCCGCAAGCGGGAGAGGGAGCAGAGCCGGGGCTTTATTCAAATTTCGCGCAACGCCGATCGTGAGGGTCCCCTCTCCCGCGATAGCGGGGGAGGGACAGGGAGAGGGCCTCCTCGGCGATCCGTGCTAGCGCCCTCTCCCGTGCGACTCCCGCATCGCCCGCATCAGCGCGTCGCCGAGCGCGCCGCCGGCAGGCTGCGCCGCGCGCGACGGGGCGTCGCGGCGTTGCGGCTGCGCGCTTTTCTGCTCGCGCTGCGAGCGCAGCGCCGCCTCGTCGTCGAGGCGCATCGACAGCGAGATGCGCTTTCTCGGCGCATCGACCTCCAGCACCTTCACGCGCACGACGTCTCCGGGCTTCGCGACGCTCCTCGGGTCCTTCACGAAGCTCTTCGACATCGCGGAAATATGCACGAGCCCGTCCTGATGAACGCCGATGTCGACGAACGCGCCGAAGGCCGCGACATTGGTCACGACGCCCTCGAGCACCATGCCCGGCTTGAGATCGCTGATCTTCTCGACGCCCTCCGCAAAGCTCGCGGTCTTGAAGGCGGGACGCGGGTCGCGGCCAGGTTTCTCGAGCTCGCCGATGACGTCGGCGACGGTGGGCAGCCCATGCGCCTCGTCGACGAAGCTTTGGGGCTTCAAGCCCCGCAGCGTCGTCGCGTCGCCGATCAACGTTCTGATGTCCTTGCCCGTCGCGGCGAGGATTTTGCGCACCAGTGGATAGGATTCCGGGTGCACGCCGGAGCGGTCGAGCGGATCGTCGCCGTCGATGATGCGCAGGAAGCCGGCGCTTTGCTCGAAAGCCTTGGGGCCGAGCCGCGGCACGCCTTTCAAACCCGCACGCGTCTTGAACGGCCCGTTCGCGTCGCGATGCGCGACGATGTTTTGCGCGAGCAGATCGCCGACGCCAGAAACGCGCGCGAGCAGCGGCGCCGAGGCCGTGTTCACGTCGACGCCAACCGCATTGACGCAATCCTCGACGACCGCGTCGAGCGAGCGCGAAAGCTTGGTTTCCGAGACGTCATGCTGATATTGGCCGACGCCGATCGACTTGGGGTCGATCTTCACGAGCTCGGCCAAGGGGTCCTGCAGGCGCCGCGCGATGGAGACCGCGCCGCGCAACGATACGTCGAGCTCGGGCAGTTCCTTCGAGGCATATTCGGAGGCCGAATAGACCGAGGCGCCGGCCTCCGAGACGACGATCTTCGTGAGCTTCAGCTCGGGATTTCTAGCGATCAGCTCGGCCGCGAGCCTGTCGGTCTCGCGCGAGGCCGTGCCATTGCCGATCGCGACGAGATCGACCTTGTGGACGCGCGCGAGCTTTGCCAGCGTATCGAGCGCGTCGTCCCAGCGCCGCTGCGGCTCGTGCGGATAGATCGTCGCGGTCGCCGTGATCTTGCCGGTCGCGTCCACCACCGCGACCTTGACGCCGGTGCGGAAGCCAGGATCGAGCCCGAGCGTCGCGCGCGCGCCGGCGGGCGCGGCGAGCAGCAGATCGCGCAGATTGCCGGCGAAGACCTTGATCGCCTCCTCCTCGGCCTGCCGAAAGAGGCGCACGCGCGCGTCGACGGAAAGATGCAATTCGATCTTGGTGCGCCAGGCCCAGCGCACCGTGTCGAGCAGCCAGCGGTCGCCCGGCCTCCCCCTGTCCTCGATCGCGAAGCGGCGCGCGATGCGGCTTTCATAGCCCCCGAGCCCTGGCTCTTTTTCCGCGACGAGCTCGAGATCGAGCGCCTCCTCCTTCTCGCCGCGAAACATCGCGAGGATGCGATGCGAGGGGAGCTTCGTCAGCGGCTCGGAAAAATCGAAATAGTCGGAGAATTTCGCGCCCGCCGTCTCCTTGCCCTCGCGCAGCTTCGATTTCAGCGCGCCCTGGGCCCAGTAGACCTCGCGCAGCCCGCCGATCAGATCGGCGTCCTCGGCAAAGCGCTCGGTGAGAATGGCCCGCGCGCCGTCGAGCGCGGCCTCGACTCGTCGCGACATTCTTTTCCGCATTGACGAAAGGCTCCGCGGCTTTCTTCGGGATCTTTGCGCGGGTCAGCCAGCAGCATGTCGGCGAGCGGCAGCAGCCCCGCTTCGATCGCGATTTGCGCTTTGGTGCGGCGCTTGGGCTTATAGGGCAGATAAATATCCTCGAGCCGCGCCTTGTTGTCGGCGGTAACAATCGAGGCGCGCAGCGCGTCGGTGAGCTTGCCTTGACCATCGATCGAACTCGAGGATGGCTTTCTTGCGGTCTTCCAGCTCGCGCAGATAGGCGAGCCGCTCCTCGAGCTTGCGCAGCTGCGTGTCGTCGAGCTGGCCGGTCGCCTCCTTGCGGTAGCGCGCGATGAAGGGCACGGTCGAGCCGCCGTCGAGCAATCCGACCGCCGCCTCGACCTGCCAGGGCTTCGCGGAAAGCTCGGCGGCAAGGGTGTCGATGATGGCGGTCATGGGCTGTTCCGATTCGGTTTTTTTGAGGGGCGGGCGTTTTAGCGGATGGCCGTGGGGCTGGGGAAGCGACGCCGGGTATCGCGCCCTCCGATAGGCCGCGCATCGGGAGCATCGCTCACATTTTCTTGACGCTTTTCATGGCCCCTTTGAGGCCCTGCTGCGCGGCGAGTGCACGGAGGCGCTTCGCTTGCTTTGCATCCTTGGGAAGGCCGCCGGCGCCTCTCTGGTAAAATCGCCGATGTGGAGTTGCCCGTGAGCGTCGCCGTGACTGGCGTAGAGCTATAGAGCCGCGCGCTTACCGTTTGTCTTTCGAAAGACCGCCCAAGCCCTTCTGATGGAAAAAGCCAAGATTGGCTTGCGCCTGGGCGTTGCCCTGATCCGCCGAAAGCTTGTAGAGCCGCGCCGCCTCGCGCTCGTCCTTCGCAAGACCGCCCAAGCCCCTCTCATAAAAAAAGCCTAGATTGACTTGCCCCTGAGCGTCGCCCTGATCCGCCGAGAGCTTATAGAGCCGCGCCGCCTCGCGCTCGTCCTTCGCAAGACCGCCCAAGCCCTTCTGATAGAAAACGCCGAGATGGGCTTGCCCGTGGGCGTTGCCATGGTCCGCCGCAAGCTTATAGAGCCGCGCCGCCTCGCGCTCGTCCTTCGCGAGACCGCCCAACCCCTTCTGATAGAAAACGCCGAGATTGACTTGCCCCTGGGCGTCTCCCTGATCCGCCGCAAGCTTATAGAGTCGCGCCGCCTCGCGCTCGTCCTTCGCGAGACCGCCCAAACCCTTGTGATAGAAAACGCCGAGATTGACTTGCCCCCGAGCGTTGCCCTGATCCGCCGAAAGTTTGTATAGCCGCGCCGCTTCCCGTTCGTCCTTCGCCAGCCCCCCCAACCCCTTCTCATAGAGAACGCCTAGATTGGCTTGCCCCTGAGCGTTGCCCTGATCAGCCGAAAGCTTCTGGGGCCGCGCTGTCTCGGAGCTTACCTGCGCGCCGGCGTTGACCTCGTCAGCCGTTCTTTTGAGAGGGATGACTTTTGATTGCGAATTCTCGGTCTTTTCGGATGCACTCTTTTCGAAAAGCGGCGGCGGAACAGACGGCTCAACTGAAATCATCAGAGCGAGCACGGCTGCTCCTGCGAACGCCATAACAGCAATGAACGCCGGGACGAACCACCTGCTCTTTTCCAATATGGACGGCGAGGAGGGTTTCTTTTCACCGATCAGCTCTTGTGAAGTTTCCGCTTCCACCGGCGCCGCTAGCGACAGGTCGGCCTCGTCCGCGGCTAAAAAGCCCATCGCATCCAATGGCTCGCTAAACTCCTGTTCCCCGTGTCGTCTCCGCTCTTCTCCGGCGATGGGCTGTCGGGTGCCCTGGACGGCATCCTGGAGGCGGCTTGCTTCTTCCAGTTGTTTGGGCGGCGGCCCGATAAGCGCGACGATATCTGCAATCAACCGCCGGAACGCAGGCGTTTCCTGCGTTCCGTCCCAGTCCGAGAGATCGGCGCACTGCACGCTGCGAAAACCGATGGGAGGCAAATTATGGTTGATCATGACGGGAATGAGAATATGTCGCTGCTTCGCTTCATCAGCTTCTTCCTGAACCCAATCCAACTCGATGGATGCGTTGGACCAGAGCACGATGACACAGCGGGTGCTTTGCAGTTCTTTTCCGACAATCTCGCGCCATGTGCCGCCAGCTCGTATTGCCCGGTCCCAAAACACCGACCAGCCGTAGGTTCCGAGCACTTGCGCAAAAATCTGCGCCCGTGGCCGATCCTTGTTGGAGTGACTAATAAATATGTCGCACATATTGTTTTCGCTGCCGGTTGCGCTTTGCTTCGGCCGAAACGTGACCGGCTTTTCATTGAGAAGCGACCGTCCGGGATTTATGGTCTGGCGTTCACGCGAACGTCAAGTTTCCGCTTTGCTGAGCTTCCTTCCCCTCTTCCGTCGCCTTCGTTGGCGCATTTTCGCTTGCGAGAAGGACACGCCTCACGATCTTCTTGCGCGACCCTCGTTCATCCACGCCCCTGCAGCTGCAGCGTCACGAGACGCCCGATCAATATCGCCGGATAGAGCTGGCCGACGATCGCCTCCAGATTGGCGAGGCTGCGCGCGAAAGGATTGACCGGCACGATGTCGCCATAGCCGAGCGTCGTGAGCGTCGAGCAGCTGAAATAAATGAGCTGGCTCGTCAGCTCGCGAGCGTCGTCGAAGACCATGTTCGTGAAGGCGTCGGGCCAGGTCAGACCCACGATCAGATAGAGGGCGACAAAAACGAGCGCGGCGAGGATGTAAAGCAAAATCGCGCCGATGATGCGGTGATAGGAAACCTCTCCCCCGGCGAAGACCGCGCGCGCGACGACGATCCCGAGCGTGATCGACAGCGCGAGCCAGCCCACCGACAGAACATGAAGGTCATAATCGCCCTGCGCGCCGCGGAACCGGTTGAGCACCACGCCGATGTTCAGCGCGAAGGCTGCAGCCATCAGCAGCATCACGAACCAGCTGCCGGAAAGGATCAGCGCGCTGGCGATCATCAGCAGCGCAACGCCTCCCGCGAAATAGGCGAAGCCGCCGTCGAACACGGCCTGCAGCGGCGCGATGACGAACATCATGATGAGGAGCAGCACCGTCAGCACGGTCAAGAGCTTGTCGCCCCAGCGATCCCGCAAGCCGTGGATGGTTCGATGCGCTCCCCTGCGCTTGAAGCGCCGATCTACCGCCGTGAGGCCGCCGCTGTGCATCTTAAAGCCCCTCCTTTGCGACGATCGCCACGACCCGCGCCGGGCCGCCCGAGCCCTGTGCGATCTTCATCGGCAAGGCGATGACGATCGCGCCGGTCGGCGGCAATCGATCGAGATTGGTCAGGTTTTCGATTCCGCTCACATTGGCCGCGGCGACGATGCGATGCACGAGGAAATCCTTCGAGGTCCCGCCGTCGACGCTCGCCGTGTCGACGCCAATGAGCCGCACATGACGTTCATTGACGAGCAATGCGGCGGCTTCGGGGCTAAAGGATGGAAAATGCAGATGGGACGCGTCGCCCGGCGTATCGTCGCCGAGATAGGCCCTCTTGTTCGGCCAGCGCGCGCTCCAGCCCGTGCGCAGCAGCACGATCGTCCCCTCCTTGATCGGTCCGTGCGCGGCCTCGAAGGCCAGGATGTCGGCGGGCGTGAGCAGATAGTCGGGATCGGCTTGCGCCTTCGCGGCGATGTCGATCACGACGGCCGGGCCGATGAAGCGGTCGGCGGGAATGTCGGCGCTCGTCCACTTGCCTTCGGCGAAATGCAAGGGCGCGTCGAGATGCGTGCCGCCGTGCTCGGGCGAGCAGAAGGCGTTCGCGGCGTAAAAGAAGCCGCGTTCGGTCAGGCCGCGGTGCAGGGGCTTCAGCTCGAAGCCCGAGGGCGAGGTCGGCCAGTAGATCGTGTCGGCGTCGAAGGCGTGCGTGAGATCGACGATGTTCGACGCGGCGAGGTCGAGCGTCTGGGCGCGCGCCGGAGAGGCGAACGCCGCGGCGACAAGCGCGATCAGGACGAAGCGAAGGAACCGGGCATGGCGCGACCCTCCTGAGGCGAAAAGCGCATGATGAAAGCTGCAGCCGCGCCGCCGTCAAGCGGCAAGCCGACCGCTTCGTTCGGCAGGGCGTTGGCGCGAGCGGGGACCCAAATTCTCGCCGAAGGGCGCCCAAAGCGGGACTTTGGACGGAGCGAATGGGCGCTAGATGGATGGGGGCGAAGGCCGCTCTTGACGCTTTCCAGAAACGAGATCCTCCCGATGATAGGCCCAATATACCCCCGCCTCATGTTCAGCATGGCGGCGATCGCCTTTTGCCTGTCTCTTGCTTCGACGCCCGTCACGGCGCAGAGCGATACGCCGCAGACCGACACGCAGAAGAGCGTGGCACGCCTCAGAGCAATACGCCGCACAGCAATACGCCTCAGAGCGACACGCGGCAGGGCGACACGCAGAAGAACGACGCGTCTCCGAAAGACACACAGAACGACACGCAGCAAATCCAGGCTTCGAAGCCTGAAGAAGCGCCCTCGCCGCCCGACTTCGGGCCGCAGACCGCGCAGGCCACCGCTGAGGCCGCCCGTCGCTACGCCGAGATCGCAGCTTCGGGCGGTTGGCCGCGCATCGCCAGGCCGGTCGGCCCGGCGGCCAAAGGAAAGCCGGTCATCGATCTGCGCCGCAGACTGGCCGCCGAAAATATTCTTGCGCGCGAGGATGCGGATGCGCCGGTCTGGGACGCGAAGCTCACAGTCGCCCTGAAGCGTTTCCAGTCACGCGTGGGACTGAAGGAAACGGGAACGGTTTCTCCCGCGACGCTGCGCGAATTGAACGTACCCGCAGCCGAACGCGCGCGCGCGCTCGAGGCCACTGCGGAGCGGCTCTCGAAAATGAAATTCGGCTTTGGCGAGCGCTATGTCGCCGTAAATATTCCGGCGGCAGCGGTCGAGTCGGTGGAAAACGGCCGAAGGATCGAACGCTACACCGCCGTCGTCGGGGAGCCAAAGCATCCTTCGCCGCAGATTGCCGCAAATATCGCTTCCGTCCTGATTAACCCGGCCTGGACGGTTCCGGCCTCGATCGTCAAGCGGGAGCTCGCGCCGGCATTGCGCCGCAACCCGAACTATCTGGCGCGCGAGCGTATCCGCGTCCTCGACGGTCGCGGGCGCGAGATCGACCTGCGCCATCTGCGCGGGCTATCCGTGGAGCGCGTCGCAATGTTCACCTTCCGCCAGGACCCAGGCCCAAAAAATTCGCTCGGCTCCATTCACCTGGATATGCCCAACAAAGACGAGGTTTACATGCACGATACCCCCAACAAAGTCCTCTTCGAGCGAGACTACCGCTTTCTTTCTCATGGCTGCGTGCGCGTCGAAGGCATATACGACCTCGCGTCCTGGCTGCTTCGGGAGCCGGGTCAACCCGGACAATGGGATCGGGCGGCGCTGCGTAGCAAGGTCGACGAGGGAAAGACCGAGACGATTAAGCTGCGGCGCCCGACGCCCGTCGCATGGGTCTATATGACCGGCTGGGCCTCGCCGGACGGAGCGACTTATTTTCGTCCCGACATTTACAATCTCGACAAGGGCGCGGCGCTCCCGTCCGCAGCACCCGGACAGCAGAAGACGATCGCTCCGACACAGCGAGGAGCGCCCCCCCGAGCCCGTCTCCACCGATGAGTCGGAGGGGATGCGCCCGGGCCGCCGGCGAGATGCGAAGTTCTCCGACCGGAAAGACTTTCAAGCTGTTTCGCGGCCCGTTAACTCAAATTTTCGACGCCGCTTTAACCGGGCGGTGAGAATGCTCGCGCCATGGCGCGTCGCGTATCGCCCTTCGTGACTTTTGGCCTGCTTGCCTTCGCGGGCTTAGGGCTCTCGAGCTGCGGCCTGTTCTCGAGACCGCAGCGTCCGGCCTGGCGCGCGCAGCAGGAGAACGCCTGCCTCGCGCAGCAGCGCGTGCGCGCCTCCGCCTCTGTGCAACCCGTCAACGAGATGGACGGGCCCGGCATCTGCGGCATGACCCGCCCCTTCAAGGTCGCAGCGCTACAGGACGGCGCCGTCGCCTTCAACTCGACCGCGACGCTCGACTGCCCCATGGTCGCCGAGCTCGAGGACTGGCTCGCCGACGTCGTCCAGCCGGCCGCGCAAATGCGCTTCGGCCAAGGGGTCGCGCAGATCAATTCGATGGGCTCCTACAGCTGCCGCGGCATGAACGGGCAATATGGCGCGCCGCTCTCCGAGCATTCCTTCGGCAATGCGATCGACATCGGCGGCTTCGTGCTCGCCGATGGCCGCGAGATCGCCATCGTACGCGACTGGACGCGCGGCGACGAGCAGACGCGCGCTTTTCTGAAAGATGTGCACGCCGGCTCCTGCCGGCATTTTTCCACCGTGCTGTCGCCGGGCTCGAACGCCTTCCATTACAACCACATCCACGTCGATCTGGCGATGCATGGCCGCAGTGGCGGGATCATCTGCAAGCCGACGCCGGAAGAAACCGTCGCCCCCGCCTTCCCGGCGGCGGTCGCCAGCGCAAGCCGGGCGCCCCTCCCGCCGTCCTTCCCGACCGGCTCGATCGCCAGAGCGGGCTCGAACGCAGGCCGGGCGCCGGTCGAGGATGAGGACATGGAGCCGGGCGGAGCGCCCCCGCCCGCGGCCTTCGAGAACGAGGATCGCGTCCCGCCGCTCAGCGCCTATGAAGCGACGCCGCTGCCGCCGCGAAGGCCGTTCTGACGATTTCTCTTCGTTTGGTTCTATTGAGGCGGATGCACGAGGGGAGCATCAATCAGTCTGACCGAAATCGCCATCGCCCAGACCGCGGCCAAGAAAATCACCACGCAGAGAGCAAGGACAGAAGCCACTGAGGCCCCATAAAGCGCATTGAGCAACTTCACGGCATAGCCCTTGACCCGGCTTATTAGGGGGAAGACCGCCATGGTCGTCTCTCAAAATTTGTTATGGATTGTCGGATCTGCTCACGGCTGAGATAGCGTCGGCGGCCCTTAAATCAATCGCCGGCTGTGATCGATGGCTTGAACGCTCGCCAAGTCCGCCGACGCAGGGACCAAACGGCCGGAGTCTTAACCCTTCTTTCTCATCAGCTGCGAGAGGCGCGAATTTCGGCCATCCTCGACAAGCCGCTGACGGAGACGGAATTTCAAGACGATCCGATGTCGAGCGACCGGCCGTACGTCACAGGTCTCGCGCGGGCCTCTTACGCCAGCCGCGCCTTCGGCAACTCGCCGCGGCCAAGCATGCGCGTCACGAGCGCGACGATCGAGCCCGCGTCGAGCTTCGCCCTGGCGATCATCTTGTCGTAGCCGTCCTGGTCGATGAAGCCGTCAGGCAGCGTCATCTGGCGGAAGCGGAAAGGCCCGCGCGCGCCGTCGAGCAGGCCTTCGTCCGAGAGGAACTGCGCGACCTGCGCGCCGAAACCGCCAACAGAACCCTCCTCGACCGTGATCAGCGCCTTGTGGCTCTGCGCGAGCGCGCGCACGAGATCCTTGTCGATGGGCTTAGCGAAGCGCGCGTCGGCGACGGTCGCGGAAATCCCCTGCCGCTCGAGCTCCTCGGCCGCCTTTAAGGTCTCGGAGAGTCGCGTGCCGAGCGAGAGCAGCGCGACGTCCCTGCCCTCGCGGACAATGCGGCCCTTGCCGATCTCCAAGATCTCGCCGCGCTCGGGCAGCTCGACGCCGACGCCCTCGCCGCGCGGAAAGCGGAAGGCGATCGGGCCGGAATCATGTGCGACGGCGGTCGCGACCATATGGACGAGCTCCGCCTCGTCGGAGGGCGCCATCACGACCATGCCGGGCAGGCAGCAGAGATAGGAGAGGTCGAAGGCGCCGGCATGGGTCGGCCCGTCGGCGCCGACGAGGCCGGCCCGGTCGATCGCGAAGCGCACGGGCAGATGCTGCACGGCGACGTCGTGGACGACCTGGTCGTAGCCGCGCTGCAGGAAGGTCGAATAGAGCGCGCAGAAGGGCTTGTAGCCCTCGGCGGCGAGGCCCGCCGCGAAGGTGACGGCGTGCTGCTCGGCGATCGCCACGTCGAAGGTGCGCTCCGGGAACGCCTTGCCGAAAATGTCGAGGCCCGTGCCGCCGGGCATCGCCGCGGTGATCGCGACGATCTTCTCGTCGCGCTCGGCCTCGGCGACGAGCGAACGCGCGAAGACGCCGGTATAGGAGGGCGCGTTGGGCTTGGGCTTCACCTGCACGCCCGTCGCGACGTCGAACTTGTTGACGCCGTGATAGCGGTCGTCGGAATCCTCGGCGGGCTTGTAGCCCTTGCCTTTCTTGGTGATGACATGGACGAGGACCGGCCCCTCGTCCTTCTCGCGCAGATTGATCAGCACCGGCAGCAGATGGTCGAGATTATGTCCGTCGATCGGTCCGACGTAATAGAAGCCGAGCTCCTCGAACATGGTGCCGCCGGTGAGGAAGCTCCTCGAAAACTCCTCGGCCTTGCGCGCCTTGTCGTAGAAGACGCGCGGCAGGCGGCTCGCGATTTCGCGGGCGGCCACGCGCATCGAGCGATAGGCGCTGCCCGACACGAGGCGGGCGAGATAGGCCGAGAGCGCGCCGGTCGGCGGCGCGATCGACATGTCGTTGTCGTTCAAGATGACGATCAGGCGCGAATCGAGCGCGCCGGCGTTGTTGAGCGCCTCATAGGCCATGCCGGCGGACATGGCGCTGTCGCCGATCACCGCGATGACGTGGTTGTCGCCACCCGAGAGATCGCGGGCGATCGCCATGCCGAGTCCCGCCGAGATCGAGGTCGAGGAGTGGCCGGCGCCGAAGGCGTCGTATTCGCTCTCACCGCGCTTGGTGAAGCCCGAGAGCCCCCCGCCCTGGCGCAGCGTTCGGATGCGGTCGCGCCGGCCGGTCAAAATCTTGTGGGGATAGGTCTGATGACCCACGTCCCAGATGATTCGGTCGCGCGGCGTGTCGAACACATAGTGCAGGGCGACCGTGAGCTCCACGACGCCGAGGCCGGCGCCGAGATGACCGCCGGTCACCGAGACGGCTTCAATCGTCTCTCGACGTAATTCGTCCGCAAGCTGCGGCAGCTGGGAGGGGCTGAGCTTCCTCAAATCGTCAGGGGTCGCGACCTGATCCAAAAGGGGCTTGGGCGACGCCGTCAAAGCTTCTCTCCAGTAGGGGCGCTATTTCTTGCGTCGCGCCCGGCCGCAAACCGAAACTTAGGCATACCTCGGAACTGCAGATGAGCGCAAATCCGGAGATTGCGTACAGTTATCGGTCGCGGCCGCTTCGACCAGTGCTGGAAAGAAAAAGCTTCGAGACTATTTCAGTCCGACGCCCAGCGCCTCCAAGGCCTCCCTCAGCCGGGCGCGCCCGCTCATCGCGTCGGGCCCGCGCACGCGCGACAGCACCTGGCGCACCCAGCCCTGCTCGGGCAAGCCCTGCTCCTTCTGGAAATCGCGGAATTTGGCGTCGAGCGTCTGGACCGCCTCGAGCTGCGCCTCGCCCCATTGATACTGCTCTCGATGCAGCACCGCGGCCTGGCCGAGGCGCGGCTTCACTCCGGTCGGCGCGGCCGGATCGGGGACGCCGACCGCCATGCCGAACACGGCGAAGACGTTCGGCGGCAGGTTCAGCTCTCTGGCGACCTCCTCCGGATGGTTGCGCATCGCGCCAATGAAGACCGAGCCGAGCCCGAGCAATTCGAGCGCGACGACGGCGTTCTGCGCGGCGAGCGCGGCGTCCACCGCGCCGGTGAGGAAAAGCTCGAGATAGGGAAGCGCCCCCGCCTCGCGCCCGTTGATCTCAGCAATGCGCTCGAGCCTGGAAAGGTCGGAGAGCCAGATCAGGAACACGGCGCAGTCGCGCACATGCTGCTGGCCGCCGGCGAGCTCGGCGAGACGGTTCTTGCGGTCCTGATCCTGGACGGCGACGACGCTCCAGACTTGCAGATTAGACGAGGTCGAAGCCGACTGCGCCGCCGCGATGATGGTTTCGAGCGCCCCCTCGGGGAGCTTTTGCGGCAAAAAGCAGCGGTGAGAGCGATGCGTGAGAATGAGCTCGAGCGTGTCGTTCCATTCCGGCGGCTTGGGCAGGTCGTCGCGCCGGTAGCGCGCATAGAGCGCCGCCGCGCCGTCGCCGGCTCCATTGGGCTTGGTCATATTGCGTCCTGTGAAGCTTGCGCCGCAAAATGCGGCTCTTGAAGCGCGTTTTGCCCCGGGCGGAGCGCGGGAGCAAGGCTTTTTGGCGCTCCGAGCCCTGGGCGACGCGGCAGGGCTTGAGCGTCGCGCGAAGAAGGTTGGTCTTTGGATCAGCGCGACTCGTTCCCCTCGATCCTCATGCCCGGAACGCTCCGCGCCGCCCCAGCGGGCGAGAGAATATCGCCCGGGAGCGGCGTGGGTCCTTCGAAAGCTGCGATCGCGGCCTTCCGCGCCCCTTCGATCCGGTTGCGGATGATGCGGCTCTCGCCGAGATCGCGACCGGCAAGGAAACCGATCCCAAAGTCCGCGCCCGCGATCCTGTTGTCCTCGACCGACACATGGTCGCGTGGGCCTGCGACCATCACGCCGATCCAGGCCGGACCCACGATGGTGTTTCCGGAGATTTCACAGTTGCGCTCGCCGGCGATCCCCGTTTGCCAGAACATGCGCGGACCGAACATGGGGTCGGGATGGCGCTCAAAGAGGCCGACGATCGTATTGCCGATCGCGGCCCCGCCATCGGTGCCGTCCCGAGCATTGGTTATCGAGATGCCCGCGCCGGCGTCCTCGATCCGATTGTCGCGGAAGATCGCGCGTTTGGCGCCGAATTCCGCATACATCGCCCTCTCGCCGAGGGTCCTGCAATCATTGCCGATCACCTCCACGTCGGAGCCCGCGTTGTTGCGCACGGCCGTGTAGGCGCAGCGGCGGATGCGATTGTTCTCGACCCGCACCGAGCCGGCGCGAAACACACCGACGCCATTGCCGTTGGGTCCATCGCCGCCCGAGAGATTGCCGATGTCCTCAATTCGATTGTTGCGGACGCGCGAGCCCTCATAGGCCCCCACGCTGCTCGTCCAGACCAGCACGCCATTGTCGCCGCAGGCAGAGATCATGTTGCCGTCGATGTCGAGGCCGAGCCCGTCGAGAGAGAAAATCGCTGCTTCGCGCATATTCTCGAATCGATTTTGGGCGAGAACGCCGCCGCAGCGCAGGAGCCTGACGCCGTTCGCCGGAGATTCACGGAAGGCGCAGCCTCGGATCGAGAGATTTGCCGCCTCCTCGAATTCCAGGAGGCCACGCGAACGCGCAAGCGCCCCGCCTCCTTCGAAAGTGACGGACTCGATCGCGATGTCGCGCGCGCCCTTGGCGTAGAGCAGCGGGCCGGGACCGACGAGCCGCAGCGTCGATCCCTGAGGCGCGCCGAGAAGCCGCGCGCCAGAGGGAAGCTCGAGCGATCGCAGATGGGTTACGCCCGCGGGTAACTGGACCGGAGCGCCCTTGCGCTGCTGTTCGCGCAAGGCTCCGATGAGCTGCTCGGTCTCCGCGCGGGCTGCCTGCTTCGCGGCCGCCAAACCCAGCGCCACTTGAACGAAGAGGCTACGCCGAGAGAGGCGCCATTGCGCCTTATTGCAGAATCCGACCCGCATGAACGCTTCTCCGCGCGCAGGGAGCGTTGCGTGCAGAACTGAAAGGCCGGTTAAGCCGGCTCGCAAAGCGCGTCGCCAAACTGGGGTTCGGCGGGCGCTTCGCAAATGATTGACGAATGCGAGCCATCGAAGTCGGGAGGCTTTTTTGAGCGCGCGCTAACGCTGGGCTCGAAAAGCCGTTTCTTGCTCCTTCGATGTTGCGCCGACGCACATGCGCTACGCCGCTTTTTTGGTCTCATGCCCGAGCGCTCAAAACACATGCGATGAAACAGGATGTGCGCCCATGATGACCCACTCCCTGCTCCGAAAAGCGTTGCTAGCCTCCGCTGCGTTTGCTTTGTTCGCCGCCCTGTCTCTCGCGCGCGCGACGCCCGCCCCGAACGGCTCGCCGGCCGGTCTTCCCGGGGGGTTGTCAGGCTCACTGTCGAAATAGAGGAAAGGCTTCGGGCGATTGACGGCTCATAAGAGTCACTGCAATCGCCAAGAACGGTCGCGCCGCCTGGAAATTTCCCGGGCGGCGCGGCTTTTGCGGAACTGTCGTCGTGCGCGCCAGCTTTATGCCTTGAACCAGCGGCGCGCCTGCGTCGCTGCTCCAGCGAGGCTCAGGAAAGCCAAGGCCAGGAGCCCCGTGCCCGGGACCGGGGCGGGAGCGGGAGGCGCAAAGGAGCAGTTCGGACAGGTCAGGCGATCAACCTCGTCAGCGTAATCAAGAAACAAGCTGCCGTTGGTGGGGTCGACCTGCGTATAGTCGCCGCGGGTCCCTCCCGTGGCGATCAGGGTCGAGGTGTTTGTGGTGGGATCCAGCAGGTAGATTTCGCCAAAGTTCGTATTGACGATGATATCGCCATTGAATGTTCCGCCGCTGATCACCCCGGTGCCATCCGCACCCGAGATAGAGGGCGAGGTATACACATGGTTGCCCGTTGCGATATCATATCCGTTGATCGAGCCTTGTTCGGAGTAGGCGGTCTTCCCGTCCGGCGAGACGGAGACGCCATCGCCGCTGGAGGGCGTGATCGTTCTAAAATTTCCGGTCGTTGGATCGATATCGATCATTCCGTTCGTGCTGTTGGAAATGATATGGCCGTTCGCCGGGTTCGTCCACATGCCGAGGTAGCCTTGCCCGGCAAGCAACGGGAATACATTGGGGTTGGCGACCGTGCCGTCCGGGTTGAACGACACATAATTTCCAAAATAGGTCGCGCCATAAACGACACCGCCCGACGACGTATATGCCCCCACGAAGGTGGAGTTGGTTTGCGTGAAAAGCGCAGAACCTGGAGTCTGGCCATCGACGTCCTTGAACACATACAAAGATCCGGAGCCCGTGCCGACGAGCACGTTGCCCGCGCTATTGACGCCGATGCCAAACGGTCCGGCGCAACAACCCGTGTTCCCCGGATTGGTTGTCGCGAATGTCGAGAGTTGGAAGCCATCCGCGATGCCTTGAGCCGTTAGCGGCGCCCCCAATCGCTGCGGTGGCCATCACGCGGACTCTGTCCGCAATACCCAGCCTTTTCATTGAGATACTCCATATTTGGAGGAGCCACCAGAGAGCCCGCGCGGGCCACGGTCACGCCTCGTTGCTGCATCGATGCGCCCGGCCAGAGTCACAAGCGTTAACGGACGGGCAATATTTGTCTACCATCGAATCAAAAGTCGAGGAACGCGGACTAGAATATCGAGTTAAAATATAATTGCGGTGTGACATCTTTGCCACACCACCTTCCTGAAAGAATAAACCGCCACGACTGCGGATTCGCTCGTTTCCCCGTCGCGGAACAAAGATCAAATCGATCGGGATTCGCCGGATAAGCATGACAGGGAAGCAACTTGGCTCTCATGATGCGAAGCCGTATGGGAGATCGCCGCAGGGCCGAAGGATAGCCGGCCCCGATCGCCTCCGCCCTGCGCATTGTCTCCAATTCGCCGTAAGCTAGGCTAGCGGCGGGCTCTCCGCCTCGGTGAGCCTGTTCGCCGCAGCTCCCGCCCTTCTCGTCGGGCGGCGAGACCGATTAGCCCCGCGGTTATGAGCAGTCGCCGCGCCGCAGACAGCGGCGCGGAATATAAAGGCCAAAGTCGCGAGAACCGCGCCAGGAATTCAGGGCCCCTTTTTCGTCAGGCTCATAAGGATCAGCACGCTGAAAGAAAGGAGACCAGCGCCCGGCGTCGGCGACGGAGCAGCGGGCGGGTCCACAATCGCCGCAATCGCGAACCGAGGGGGCGCCAGCAGCGCCGCCGCGTCGGCGGCGATGATCGCGTCCACCTTGGCCGTCGGATGCACGCCGTCCCAGGACAGATAGGCATTCGGCGTAGCGCAAACCTTGCCGGTGGCCGCGACGTAGCAGGGGTCGGAGACGTCTGTGAGCCCATAGGCTGCGGGATGCGCCACGGCGTCGTCGAGCAGGCCAAAGGTATCCAGCAAATGCACTCCGCCGAGAAGCGATGCGTAGGGGCTTGTCCTCAGGTCATTTTCCAACGCGGTGTTGTATGTGGACGCCAGCGACGTTGCGGCCGCCTCCGCCGCCGGGCCCTGCGCAAGAAAGGCGGGAATCTTGCCCAGGTCAGGAACCAGAGGAACGATAAACGTCTTGGCGCCGGTGAGGGCTAGGACGGTTATCTCCCCCGCCTCATAGGCCGCTGCGGCCTGCGCTTCGCTCTGCGCAATCGGCGCCGATGCGCCGCTTGCGAGAATAAGGGCCAAATCATTGGTGCCGAACCAAACCGTGTAGAGCCCGGTCGAAGGCGCGGAGTTGCCGTGCGCGGCCAGGAATGTCCCGACCTGCTGAACGCAATTCGGCACCGCGGAACTATTGGTGAGCGGGGACCCTGTCGTGGCGCCGCCGAAGGCGTAATCATTGCCGCCGAGCAGTGACGGAAAGACGGTTCCGAGCCCCAGCTTCCCCGACAGGTCCTCGACCCAATTCGGGCCGTTCGAAAACTCGCCGAGGAAGTAGGGTGGAGCTGGGTAGGGCGCCTTGCCTGCGAGGATGCTCCCGATGAAGACATTGCCCGCATCGGAAAGGCTGTCGCCGAACGCATAGAGCGCGGTGAACGCCCCCGCCGGCGCCGGCGCGACTGCGGTAAAGACGAGCGTGGCGACGATTGTAGAGAGCTTGCGTGGCATCCTGGTTCCTCCCCGTTGTCCTCGATGAGAAGAAGCCCCCCAGTAAGCTTTGCAGGCGCTTGTCAGATTGATGAACTTAGTCTGCGTGGAAGCCTCTCTTGAGGAGTTTGCAAACCGCAACCCGCCGAAGGGGTGGCGCGAAGATGCGGCGAGTTATCATTCAAGGAGCAACATGCCATTCACCATCGGCTAACGCCAGCGTGAGAGAGGAATATTGTAAACGTGGCCAGCAGGCAGCGGTTAAAGCGCTGCATTATGCAGGCTTTGCACAACGGCGGGACTTATCGGCGCGCACGCCGCCGTTCACGCTTCGGGCTCCCCAATACTCGGCAGACCAACTGAAACGCCAGCGATTGCCAAGCAATACCTTGGCCTGAACAATAGGCCCTTGTCTTATGCTTATCGGGACACACCTAATTTCACTGGCCGGAACTTCCCTGTGGTGAAAGGACGTGAGCCATGAGCGAGAATTTTCCCATCCTGCGAAGCGTTATGTACGTGCCGGGCACCGACCCCCAGAAAATCCTGAAGGCGCTTTTGAGCGAGGCGGACGGCATCATTCTCGATCTCGAAGACTCGACGGCGCCCATGAGCAAGGTGCCGGCGCGCGGTCATGTGGTGGAAGCCATCAACCGAGGTAATTTCGGACATCACACCATCATCGTTCGCTGCAACGCTCTCGGCACCGAATGGGGTCCGGAGGATTTGCGGCAAGTGGCGGGCGCCGGCCCCCACGCGATTTTAGCCCCGAAAGTCAATACGGAGCGGGACGTCCGCGCTTATCTCGCCGCTATGAATACCGCGCCCCCGCATACCGAGCTCTGGGTGATGGCGGAAACCGTAGCTTGCTTCAATGGAAACCTCCCCAGGATCGCCGCCATAGGCAGCGAGCCCTCATCGCGTCTCTCGACCTTGGTCTTCGGCGCCAATGACATCAGAAAGGAAATGCGGGCGCTCGACGCGCCGCGACGCGAGCCGCTTCAATATGCTCTGGCTCAGACGGTCATCGCCGCACGCGACAATAACTTGCACGCGCTTGACGGAGTCTTCAACAAATTCGTCGGCAAGGACAAAAGCGAAGAGGAAAACAAGGCCATCGCCGCAGAGTTCGAGGCGGAGTGCAAGCAAGGACATTCTTTCGGATTCGATGGAAAAACGCTAATCCATCCGACTCAGATCCATATCACCAACGAGATATTCCGTCCCTCCGCCAATGAAGTCGCGCGCGATCAACAAATCATCGACATCTTCGACCTGCCAGCAAATATCGGCAAGGGCGTCGTCGCGGCGCCCTGGGGCGGGATGCTCGAGGCGCCGATCCATCTGGCTCAGGCGAAAAGAACGGTCGCCATCGATCGCCGGATTCAGGAGATCGAGGGCCTGTCTAGGCGCGCGCACTGACCGGTGCGAAATCCGACTGATCACTTCGGTCGCGGCGCCCACTCCCCTCGCCCAGTCAAAGCCGACGTTCTCTAGAGCGTACCCTCCGCTCTCGGCCACAGAAAGCCGGGCGGATGAGCCAAGGCGCCGACCTCACCAATGCCGTAATCTACATATTATTGTTTTCGAAACCAGCGCCAAGTGAGACTGCGAGACCGCGTGGACGTGACCGACTTTGATGCAGGGCAAGCGCCGCGCGGCGGCGCTCCGAGCCGGCAAATCGAGCCGTGTGACGGCAATCTCAGCTCAGCACAGGCGTTCAGCGGGTTCATGCCGGAGTCTTCTCTGGTCGCGCCAATTCGACATGGGACCTCAAAATCATGATGATGGACGATACGATTGCCGATGCCGGCGAAAGAAACGAGGAAGCTCTGCTCGGGCTTCAATCGGGGCGTCTCGACCGCCGGTCGTTTTTGCTCGGCTCCGCCGCCAGTCTCGGCGCGCTGGGGCTCGCCGGTTGCGCGACGACCGACATGATCCCAGCCGAGGTGGCGGCGCTTTACGGGCCGGCGCCGAACGAGAAATTCCCGATCCCGGCGGTCGATCTCAGAAAGGTAGATCCGAAATATTGGCGCCAGACAGTGCGCTACGACAGCAAAGAAGCGCCCGGCACGATCATCATCGATCCCGCCAATTACTATGTTTACCGCATCGAAGGTGATGGAAACGCCACCCGCTATGGCGCCAATGTCAGCCGTCCCGGGTTCCTGTGGAGCGGTGAAGCTTATGTCGGCCGCAAGGCCGAATGGCCCACATGGACGCCGCCCAAGGAGATGATCGCGCGCCAGCCAGAGGCGCGCAAATATGCCGGCGGCATGCCGGGAGGTCTGGAGAATCCGCTCGGCGCCCGCACGCTCTATCTGTACAAGAACGGGGTCTACACGGTCTGCACGATCTACAGCACCAGCGACCCCGAGACGATCGGGACCGCCATTACGAGCGGCTGTACCGGCCTCCTCAGTCAGGACATGATCCACCTCTATTCACGAACGCCGATCAAGACGAAGGTGGTCATGCTGCGGGCATAGCCAACGGCGTCAACCCCCGGTCCAGGCGCCGCCGGCGCGGGCAGCGCAAAGAACAGGGCAGTTCGCCGCGTCATTTCGGGTGGCTCTCCCGCCACTTTCGCATGACGGCGAGCGCGTTCACGATGTGATTGTGCGCGCTCGCGTCCGAATAGGCGTAAAGAATCTTGCCGTCCGGCGTGATCACATAGGTCAGGCGGTCGGCGAAGACCGGGCCTTTGATCGGGATGCTGAAGGCGGCGTCATAGGCCTTGATGACGTGGAAGTCCGGATCGGCGCCGACCGGGAACTTGTCGCGGCATTCCTTCTTCGAGAACTCGCGCTGCGTCTCGATTGCGTCGCTCGAGACGCCGATCACGCTCGCGCCGGCGGCCGCAAAATCCTCCATCGCCTCGGCGAATTCATGCGCTTCCACCGTGCAGACCGAGGTGAAGGATTTGGGGTAGAAATAGAGAACGACCGGCCCCTTCTTGAGCACTTCGGCGAGACTGAAGGTGAAATCCTTGCCGCCCTCGGCCGCTTGAATAGAGAAATCCGGCGCGGCGTCGCCGGCTTTGAGCGCGGCTAGCGCAGCGGCGGGGCCAAGCGCGAGGAACAGCGCGAGGATCAGGGCGCGGAGCGGCAAGGACGTCTCCTTTGCAGGAACGGGATAGCCTGCGCAGATAGAGCCTGATGGCGAGACGCCAAGCGCTTGCACGTCTCCCAATTCCTTCAAAGGAGCGCGAAGCGGGCGCCTCCCGAATCCTCATCCTGAGGGCCCGCGGAGTGGGCGTCTCGAAGGATGAGCAAGCAGCTCGTGGTGAGAATCTGACGTTTGGATCCCATCGCTGCGGCCAAACCGCCCGGTAGTCTGGCGGCGCCGGCCGGACTCTTCCCTTTTATTTTCACCATTCGGTCGGCCGCCGATTGACGAGCTTGTTTCCCACGTGGCCGACGTCATTTTACGTTGTCAAGCGGGCACATGAACACCGCAGGGGGTCGCTCACGCCATAGCTGGAGAACCGCCATGAGTTCAGGAAAAATTGTATGCGTGACCGACAGGCTCCCAGGGAAATGGTACCTGGGAATTCGCGACGGCAAGGCAATAGCGTGCATGGTAATAAAAACTGGGCAAAGCATACTAATTCTCCGAGTGGAAGATACTAGCGCTTCTATTGTTTCAGATCATGAGTTTATATCCGTGTACGAGCCTGAGCGCTGCGAGATTATACCAGATGCAAAGAGTCTGCGTTTTACTGTTAATCTAGAATACGGCAATGTTAAACCAGTCAACGGTGCTGTATGCGTCGCACAAAATGGAACCTTTATAAAAGTCGACCGCATCAGCACAGAAAGCCCGCTATACATTGATATTCGGACTGGCTCCCTCGGGGAACCTATTGACGATTTTTTTTCGTTCAGCAAGTGGTCATTGGTGAATCGGTGCGGTAACGAAAAAGGAGTTTTACTGAACTTCGGAGAGAAGAACTAAGACGCGCGCGCGAGCGAACCCAGCGCCGGCAGTCTGGCGACACTGGCCGGACTCTTCCCTTTGATTTTCACCACCAGGCTCGCGCGTATGCAGAGCCTCCATCCTTCGAGACGAGCCCTACGGGCGGCGCTCAGGATGAGGAGCGCGGTCGCCCTGCGCCTCACCCCCGCTCGAGGCCCATCACATCCTCGACATGCTGCGGCAGGCGCCGCGGCGCGACGAAGATGGCGTCGGCGCGCAGCGTGCAGCTCGCGGCCCAAGGGTTCTGGACGAGCCAGCGCGCCGCGGCGATGCGCAGACGGCGCTGTTTTTGCGGCGTGATCGCGATGAGCGCCGCATCCATCTCGGCGCGCGCCTTCACCTCCACGAAGGCGACGACGTCGCCCCGCCGCGCGACGATGTCGATCTCGCCGCCCTTCACGCGATAGCGCCGCGCCAAAATCTTGTAGAGCTTCAGCCTCAGCCAGACTTCCGCGACCGTTTCGGCGTGGGCGCCGAAGTCGAGCCCTTTGCCGCCGGTCACGGGATGCGCTCAAGATCGGCGAGCCAGGCGGCGGCCTCGGAGTCGCTCGGCGCGCGCCAGTCGCCGCGCGGCGAGAGCGACCCGCCGGAACTCACTTTCGGGCCGTTCGGCAAGGCGCTGCGCTTGAACTGGCTCGTCTGAAAGAAGCGGCGCAGGAACACGCCGAGCCAGCGCTTGATCTCGGGCAGATCATAGGCGACGCGCTTATCGGCCGCGATGCCCTCAGGCCAGCGTCCCGCGCCCGCGTCGCGCCAGGCGTGATAGGCGAGGAAGGCGATTTTTGCGGGCGCAAAACCGTAGCGCGTCGCATAGAACAGATTGAAATCCTGCAGCGCATAGGGACCGACGAAATCCTCGGTGCGCTGCGGCGCGCCCTCTCCGGCAGGCACGAGCTCGGGCGAGATTTCGGTCGCCAATATGTCGCGGAGCGCCGCGACGGTCCCCGCGCCGAAGCGCGCCTCGCGCGCGCACCAGCGGATCAGATGCTGAATCAGCGTCTTGGGCACGGAGGCGTTGACATTGTAATGCGACATCTGATCGCCGACGCCATAGGTGCACCAGCCGAGCGCGAGCTCGGAGAGGTCGCCCGTGCCGAGAACGAGGGCATCGTGGCGATTGGCGAGGCGGAAGAGCAGCGAGGTGCGCGCGCCGGCCTGCACGTTCTCGTAAGTCACATCGTAGACCGCCTCGCCCTGCGCAGCCGGATGGCCGATGTCCTCGAGCATCCGCTGACAGGCGGGCGTGACATCGATCTCCTGGGCCGAGACGCCGAGCGCCCGCATCAGCGCCCAGGCGTTTTCGCGCGTGCGCGCGCTCGTTGCGAAGGCCGGAAGCGTGTAGGCGAGCACATTTTCGCGCGGCAGGCCGAGGCGATCCGTCGCGGTTACCGCGACGAGCAGCGCTTGAGTTGAAATCGAGGCCGCCCGAGACCCCGATCACCAGTTTTTTCAAGCCTGTCGCCCGCAGCCTCTGGGCGAGCCCATGCGCCTGGATGTTGAAGGCCTCGAAGCAGAGCTCCGAGAGGCGCGCCTCGTCGTCCGGCACGAAAGGGAAGCGCGGGATTTCGCGCGCGAAACCAAAATCCTTCGTTTGCGCATGCATCGCGAAACGGATTTCGCGAAAAGATTTCGCGCCGCGCTCCGCGTCGGCGCAGTCGCCGAAGCTCGTCTGGCGCAGCCGCTCGGCCGCGATCCGCCCGAGATCGATGTCGGCTAGTGACGAGCTGTGGCTCGCTGGCGAAGCGCGTGGCTTTGGCGAGTGGCGCGCCAAGCTCGTAGATCAAGGCCTCGCCGTCCCAGGCGAGATCGGTCGTGGACTCCCCCTCCCCGGCCGCCGAATAGAGATAGGCGGAAAGACAGCGCGCCGAATGGGAAGCGCAGAGCGTCTGGCGGATGTCCGACTTGCCGATGATGGCGTTGCTCGCCGAGAGGTTGAGCAGCACGCTCGCCCCGGCCATGGCCGCGCGCGCGGAGGGCGGGATCGGCGTCCACAGATCCTCGCAAATCTCGGCATGGAGCGCGAGGTTCGGAAAGTCCTCCGCGACGAAAACGAGGTCCGAGCCGAAGGGCGCGCGAACGCCTGAAACGTCGATCTCCTCGCCCGCGACGTGAATGCCCGGCGAGAAATGGCGCTTCTCGTAGAACTCCCGGTAGCTCGGCAGATAGCTCTTCGGCGCGACGCCGAGGATTTTTCCGCGCAGCAGCAAAACCGCGCAATTATAGAGCCGCCCCCTGTGGCGCAGCGGCGCGCCGACGACGAGGATGAGGTCGAGACTTTTGGAGGCGTCAAGAAGGTCTGCGAGCGCCGCCTCGACGGCGTTCAGCAACGCGTCCTGTTGCAAGAGATCGTCGATCGCATAGGCGGAGAGGCCGAGCTCCGGAAAGAGGGCGAGCGAGGCGCCCTGCTCCGCGGCCCTTTTCGCCATCGCGAGCGTTTGCGCCGCATTGGCGGCCGGATTGGCTACCGCGACGCGCGGCGCGGCGACGGCTACGCGCAGGAAGCCGTGCGTGTGCAGGCTGAAGAAGGGGTACGACATAGAGAGAGTATAGGCGCTCGCGCGAAATTGCTTAAGGGGCGCGCGAAAACCTTCGAAGAAACGTGCTTAAATTACGCCGAGGGGCGGCGGCAGTTCATTTCCGGGCGTAAACGCCAAGGAAGCTGACGTTCAATCCGCCGCAGTTGAAGTTGTCGCTGACCAGAAGATAACGCCCGAGTCGGGCCATCCAAACCTTGCAGGCTGTCTGATCGCCGGGCGGCGTGGCGCCGTCGTCGCCCATGGTGAAGCTCAAATCGGCGCCACTGGGGATTGCGACGCCTTCGATCTCGCCGGTCGCGACGCTGCCGCGCTTGATCCTGTCGGGATCCAAGGCGCCGAAGGTCGCCTGCCCCTTGATCGAGAGGGCGCCGGCCTTGCTCGCTGGCTTGATCGTAATTGTCGCTTCCTCGCGCGACCAGGAGCCGGTCCAATCGGCGAGCGCGACCGGCGATGGCGAAACGACGTTGCTTGCGAGCAACCAGCCAGCATGGGAAACGCCTTTGACGTCAATGAACTCCGCGCAAACGAAGGCGCCGTTCGTGCGGCTCAAGGCGATCTGGTCTCCCGGAACCAGGTAGGAGCTCGCCCGGCATTTGTCGGATGGATTCGGGCAATCTTTCCCGTCAACGCCGTTACGAAAAAAATAAGCTCGGGCGGCCGTGGGGCCGATGGCGCCTAAGGAGATTTTCGGATTGTCCGATAGGTGCTCGACGCCTTGGCAATCCCGCTCGTCCGCGTGCGCGACAATTGGAGCGAGAAGCGCGGAAAACGCAACGATCAGGCCCCTAAAGATCCAAGCAAGCCGCATGTGACGCCCCAAAATGCATCAAGCTGAGGAGTCGCTTAATGCGTCGGGTGAATCGCCGCAAGGCCTTGAGGCGCCGCCTCAGGCGAACGAATGTGCTCGGGGCGAAAGCCCATTCCGACAAGCCGCGCCGGCAGGCGGCGCAAGATGGGGAAGTCGCGCAGGAGCCGCAGCGGGAAGGGCAGTTTCGTCACGGCCGCGCCCGCCAGCACATTGCCGATGACCCGATTTTGGATGAAGCGTTGGACGGCCTGCGTCGCGCTGGCCGGCCATTCGCGCCGCCGCTGCACCGCCGCGAGCAGCTCGGGCGCGACCGGCCCGCGCCGCAAGGGCTCGGCCAGAATATTCGCGCTCGCCACTGCGTCCTGGACCGCAAGGTTCACGCCGACGCCGCCGATTGGCGACATCGCATGGGCCGCATCGCCGATGAAGAGAAGGCCTGGCCGGCTCCAGCTCTTCAGCCGATCGAGCGCTACGGACAGCAATCTTATGTCGTCCCAGCGCTTGAGCGTATCGACGCGATCGGCCAGGAACGGCGCGAGCTCCGCGATCTCCTTGCGAAAAGCGGCGAGGCCCAGATGCTCGCGCGCCTCGCGGCCGCCCTTGGGGATGACGAAGCCGCATTGCCAGTAGTCGCCGCGGTCGAGCATCACCATGATACGGCCCGTCGCGAAACGCCCGAAGGGATCTTTCGGGTCCCCTTCCCGGTGCGGGAGCTTGAACCAGAGCACGTCCATCGGCGCGCCGAGCACGATGCGCTCCAGTCCGGCGCGCTCGCGCAGGATCGAATGACGCCCGTCGGCGCCGATCGTCAAGTCCGCGCGAATCTCGAGCCATTTCGCGCCTTGCTTCGCGATCACGCCCACGACGCGCTCGCCTTGAACGATCAGTTCCGACGCCTCGGCGCCCATGAGCAGGCGGAACGAGGGATAGGCTTTCGCCTTCTCGGCCAGGAAATTCAGGAAGTCCCATTGCGGCATGAGGGCGACGAACTTGCAACGCGTCGGCAGATGCGAGAAATCCGCGACCGTAAACTTCTCGTCGCCGACCCAGCCCGAGATCTCGCGCGTTGCGTTATGCGGAAGCGCCAGAAACTCGTCGAGAAGCCCGAGCTCGTGGAAAAGCTCGAGGGTCGACGGGTGGATCGTGTCGCCGCGAAAGTCGCGGAAGAAATCCGCGTGCTCCTCGAGCAGGACGACATCGACGCCGGCGCGCGCCAGCAGAAAGGCCGCCATCATGCCGGCCGGCCCGCCGCCGGCGACGCAGCAGCGGGTCGTCAGAGTTTCGCTCGTGCTCGGGCCGCCGCGATTCATCCCAGCCTATTCTAGCGCGCGGGAGCGAGCGGGCGATAGCAGCCTTCGGCCTCGCGCCTTTTAACTCGCATTCGCCGGATGACACCGGAACGCAGATTATCGGCGTGGTTCCGGTTCCGGGTCCGGTTCCAGGCATGGGCCTCGCCGGTCTCGCCGCTCTGGCGCTTGCCGGCCTCTATGCGCGGACGCGCCGCGCCTAAGCACAGCGCTTTATCCAATGCTCTCGGCCGCCGCCCTTTCGGGCGGCGGTTTCGTTTTGCGGGCGCTATTCGGCGTTTGCGGGTTTAAGGCGTTCACTCGAATACGGGTGAAGATTACCTTAGGTGCCGACCGCCCGAGCAACCCACAGGCTCGCAATTCGCCTTGTATCTCTTGGCGGAGCATTCTCGGCGAGACGGATCGGCCGTTGTCAAGGACGGCGCTTCGCGCCGCGCAACGCGGTGCGAGCGGAGCTCGCATCCTTGACTACGGCCGACCGCTCGCCACGTCGCCGCCATGAGATGCAAGGCATTCCAGAGATATCAGCGTCACCGTGACCGCGTCGAGTGCACGATTGACGGTTCCGGCGTAACCCTTGGGGATTGCGGCTCCATGCGACCTTCCGCCGGCACGCCTTAATGCTTCGCGATATCAATCGCGTTTTCGAGGACCCTTCGAATGATCACTTCGGCTTCCTTTGCCTCTTCCTCCGTGTCATAGGCGATCGAAAGAAGCGGTGCGCCGCGCAGGTCCTGCACAGAAAAGCCAAATCCACGACGCGCGCCTACGCCAAACATCACAGGCTGTGTTTTTCCTACCTTCCCCTGTGGAGCTTTTGTCATAGTGTTACCTCTCGAAAGACGGTCAAGGGCCGCAAGCTTACCATGTCTCGCGTGATGCCAAGCCAAGTCGTGCAGACCATAGACGAACTCTTTCCTCACGCGGCCCGAGGAGGCGGTGATGGGCAATTACAGGCCGGTCATAGCCCGGCGCTGACGGGGATAATCAGTTTGGTAAAGGCCATACCTCTCGAACTAATTAGTGTGTCGTCGAACAATTACGCAGATTTTGTGCTGGCCACGAGCACAATAGAATATCATTTGGGCGTGTGGGCAGCACGCGGGAATGTCGGGGGCATGGCCCCAGTGAAAGGAAGCGATGCCATTTCTGTAATCCGGCGGGTTTTAGCTGAGTGTCCAGACGAATTTCCTCCATCAGCGACGACGGAACTGTTATTTATTAGTGAACCTGAAACTGCGGGAAAGCATCCGCAGCGACCTCGGAGCGGCGACCCGAGCCTTTGACAACGCCGAGTGGAAAGCGGCCACGGTATTGGCGGGGGCGATAGAAGCTATATTACTATGGAAGCTCCAAGAACTAGACGACATCGCCGTCCAGGCGGCTGCGAATGCTGTTGCATCGGCAGGAAAATGCGACTTGCCAAAGAGCCTAGTTTAGACAGGTGGAAATTGCATCAATACATTGAAGTAGCGGCGCACCTGGGCGTGATTAAAGGCGAAACCCCAAGTGCAGCCAGATTGGCCCAGAATTTCAGGAACCTAATCCATCCTGGTCGGGCGGCTCGCTTAAATCAAACTTGTGATCGCGCCACTGCCCATTCAGCCCTTGGGGCGCTCCATCACGTGATCCGCGATCTGAGTTGATCGGGTCGCTTCCGATAGGCAAACGCCAGGGCGACGTTAAATCTTCTCGGGCTGACAAGAATGTGGGCCGATAAGACGCGATGCAAGGGAGGACAAAAATGACCATCTTGACCGAAGTGCTTGCCGCCAACGCCAAATATGTCGCCGAATTCGGCAAGAAGGGCGAGCTCGCCCTGCCCCCGGCGCGCCGTTTCGCGATCCTGACCTGCATGGACGCGAGGCTCGATCCCGCCAAATACGCGGGGCTTTCAGAAGGCGACGCGCATGTGATCCGCAACGCCGGCGGACGCGCGACCGACGACGCGATCCGCTCGCTCGTGATCTCCCACAAGCTGCTCGGCACGATGGAGTGGTTCGTGATCCACCACACCAATTGCGGCATGGAGCTCTTCTGCGACGAGGTCATGGGCGAGCTTCTCGCCGACAGTCTCGCGACCGCCGCCTTCGACGGCAAAAACTGGTCGAACCCGCAGCATGGCGGCGGCTGCGTCGCCGGCCGCTTCATCAAATGGCACACGATCAAGACGCAGGAGCAAAGCGTCGAGGACGACGTGCGCCGCATCCGCGAACATCCGCTCGCGCCGCGCAACATCCCGATCTACGGCTATATCTACGACGTGAAGTCTGGCCGCCTCGTCGAAGTTCCCGGCGCGACCAAGGCCGGCAAGGCGGCCTGAAGGTTTCGCCTGCGGGCCTTGCGACCGCGGGCGGAGCCTTGCGGCTTATTTGAAGCGTGCCTTCAGCGCGTCGACGAGGTCGGTCTTCTCCCAGGAGAGGTCGGTCTTCTCCCAGGAGAAGCCGCTGTCGGCGACGGGCTTACGGCCGAAATGGGCGTAGGACGAGGCGCGCGCATAGAACCGCCTCGAGCTTATCCTCGGCCATCTATCCCGTGCCGTGGAGATCGACCTAGGCCGCCAGCCACGCGTCAAGGCGCCTTGATCGCAGGCGCCACGGTTGAACCTCCGTCGTCTCACGATATGTGCACAGGGAGCGAAAAACAGGGAGACGCTCCCATGCAAGACTTCACCGACAGCCTCATCGCCGCGACGGGGCTGGATGCTTCCATCGCGAACGCGGCGGCTGGCCATGTGCTGCTGTTCCTGCGCGACAAGGCGCCGCAAGGGCAGGTTGCGGAATATGTCTCGAAGACGCCGCAAGCTCAGCAAGCCATAGCGGCCGCAGAGGCGAACGAAGACGGCCGTCTCACGCAAATCATCGAAGGACTGACGGGCTTCATGGGTCACGGCCGAGCCGACGTCAACATCCTCCTCGGCAAGTTGATCGGGCTCGGACTCGACGAAAAGCAGATCAGGAGGCTTCTCGATGCTGCGACCCTTTCTCGCGCCGAGGATCTGATCGGCGTGGCGGGCGCCCGTGAAATCCGGGAAATCTTGCCTGCGCCGACGCTGCGGACCAGCGATGAAACACAGTCGACGATGGCGACGCCAAAAATTGTGTCGATCGCAGACGCGCCACAAACGAAGGGCGCCATCGCATCCTCTTCCGGCGGGGACGCGGAGGCGGACACACAGAAATATTGGGTGCGCGAAACCGTGGGCGTTTTCGACGACGAGGAGACGCTCGAGGCGGCGGTGGACGAACTCAATGTCGCCGGCTTCAGAGAGGCCGCGATCTCGGTGCTTGCGACCGGTGGGAAAACAAAGGCCGGCCTGAGCCGCATCTTTCGCAACGTGACGGAGATCGAGGACAGCAGCGACGCTCCGCAGACGGAATTCGTCTCCAGCGACTCGCGCGTGGAAGGAACGGCCATGCTGATTGGCGCTCCTCTCTACATCGGCGGAGTCGCCGGAGTCTGGGCGGTATCTGCAGCGGGAGGCTCGCTCGCATTCGCGCTTGCCTCGGCCGTCGCGCTCGGGGGCGTAGGCGCGGGCATCGGCGCGATCTTGGCGCTAGCCATCCATCACAGGCATGTCCAGCGCATCCGGGAGCAGTTGAAGCTCGGCGGCCTCATTCTCTGGGTGAACACGCCCAATGCGGATACCGAAAGGCGGGCGACGCAGATATTGAAAAAGCTGGGGGCGCGTGACGTTCACGTGCATGAGGTGCAGCGCGAATGGAGCTTCGGGTCCATTCCTTTGACCCACGGACCGTACGACCCGTTCGTTAGTCTGATCACAGACACGACGCATCATAAGCGTAGCGCGTAACAGACCGGGCTAGGAGGTGCGGCGCCTCGCGTGATCAAGCGCGTGGCGCCGCCCTTTCTTTATCTAAAATGCGCCTTCAGCGCGTCGGCGAGATCGGTCTTCTCCCAGGAGAAGCCGCCGTCGGCGTCGGGCTTGCGGCCGAAATGGCCGTAGGACGAGGTGCGCGCGTAGATCGGCTGGTTGAGCTTGAGATGCTCGCGGATGCCGCGCGGCGTGAGCCGCATGACCTGCGGCAGAACCGCCTCGAGGTTGTCCTCGGCGACCTGCCCCGTGCCGTGGAGATCGACATAGATCGACAGCGGCTCGGCGACGCCGATCGCATAGGCGAGCTGGATCGTCGCGCGGTCTGCGAGGCCCGCCGCGACGATGTTCTTGGCGAGATAGCGCGCGGCGTAGGCCGCCGAGCGGTCGACCTTCGTCGGGTCCTTGCCCGAGAAGGCGCCGCCGCCATGCGGCGCCGCGCCGCCATAGGTGTCGACGATGATCTTGCGGCCCGTGAGGCCGGCGTCGCCGTCTGGGCCGCCGATGAAGAACTTGCCGGTCGGATTGACGTGCCAGACCGTCTTCGGCGTCACGAAATCGGACGGCAAAACCGCGCGGATATAGGGCTCGACGATCTTGCGCACGTCCTGCGGCGAGAGGTTCTCGTCAGTGTGCTGATGCGAGAGCACGATCTGCGTCGCCTCGACCGGCTTGCCGTTCTCATAGCGCAGCGTGACCTGGCTCTTGGCGTCGGGGCCGAGGCCCTTCTCCTTGCCGCTGTGACGGGCCGTGGCGAGGTCTTCCAGAATCTTGTGGGCGTAGTAGAGCGGCGCCGGCATCAGCTCCGGGGTTTCGCGCACGGCGTAGCCGAACATGATGCCCTGGTCGCCGGCACCCTCGTCCTTGTTCCCGGCGGCGTCGACGCCCTGCGCGATGTCGGCGGACTGCGCGTGCAGCAGAACCTCGACCTTGGCGTTCTTCCAGTGGAAGCCATCCTGCTCATAGCCGATCGCCTTGATCGCCTCGCGGGCGATGTCCTCGACGTGCTCGAAGGCGAGATCCGGCCCGCGCACCTCGCCGGCGATCACGACGCGGTTCGTCGTGCAGAGCGTCTCGGCGGCGACGCGGATCGCGTAAGGATCGATGCCGGCCTTCGCGCCGTCACGAAAGAAGGCGTCCACGATCTCGTCGGAAATGCGGTCGCAAACCTTGTCCGGATGGCCCTCGGAAACGGATTCGCTCGTAAAGAGATAGTTCTTGCGCGCCACGTAAATCCTCCGTCCGCGTCGAATTTCTTCCACCCGGCCCGTTTGCCGGAGCGAATGTCCTTTGCCAGCGCGAAAGGACAGCGTCAAGCGAGTCGCCTAAACCCGTTCGGTCCTGACGGTCGGCGTCAGTAGTTCCAGACCATGCCGATGCTGGTTCCCGTCGGCGGCGGCGGGAATGGCTGGGCGCGATGCAGGGCCGCCAGGGCCTCCTGGTCTCGCGCCGAGGAGCCGCTGGATTTGCGCAGCGCCTGATGCATCAGATTGCCGTTGGGATCGACGAAAAAGACGATGCTCCCCACGTCCTGGCGGCCGCCGCTGGGGTGGAATTTGCGCAGGATGTAGCCCAGCACGACCGAAAAATAGGTCGGCGCGGCCGTGCCGCCTGAGACCGGCGCAACTTTGGCCGCGCCGCCCAGCCGATAATGCGGGGTCGGCTCGAGCGAGGCGAGCAGGTCCGACATGGATTTCTGCTTCGGCCCGATCGCCGCCTTCGGGTCCGGCTTGCCGACCTTCTGCTCGGGCTTTTCGGTCGGCCGCGCCGCCGCCTGCTGGGTGACCTCCGCGTCGCGCTTGTCCTCCTCGGCGGGGTCGGAAGCCCCCTGCTGCTCGCCCGGATCCTGCTGCATCTCCTGCTGGGGCTTCTGCTGACGCTCCTCGGGCTTCTCGGCGGTGTGCTCGTCAGGTCGCGCCTGTCTTTGGGCCCGCGTTTCCTCGTCCGGCGCCTCGCGCTCGACCTTCTCTTTGTTTTCGGCCCGCGGCGCGTCGAAGGCCGGCTTTTCGTCGAGCGTGAGCTTCTGCTTGATCTGCTCCTGCTGGCGCTGCGGCGCGGGAGGCTTTTGCTCCTCCTGGGCCTGTTGCGGCGGCGGCTGCTCCGCCTCGGGAGGGGGCGGCTGCTCGGTGACGACCTCGACCGGGATTTCCTCCTCGACCAGCGTCAGCGGCCGCGCGGCCCAGTCGGCCGTCACGAGTCCGGCCAAAAGAACCACATGGAGGAGCAGGACGGCGGCGAATAATTTCGCCTGCCGCTTGAGCGACCGAGAGAGGCGCCGACGCGTCGGACTGTCTTCCGGCGCGGCTGAAAAACCCTCTGTTGCCAAGCTTTGGCTCATGGCCCTCATGCTACGATCCCGGTCGCGAGCCTGTCCAGAAAATCCCCTTCCGCCCCTGAACGTTCGAGCAGAAATCGAGCCAAGTGGCGTCGCACGGCGAAGCTTGCTAGCGTGAATATTATGGTTCGGCCCGCAAAATGTCCGCAGGATGGCGAGATCGGCGCTAGCCGCGAGGGCGCATCGGTCAAGGCGGTGACGCCGATGATCTCGCAATACGTCGAGATAAAGGCGGCCAATCCCGATTGCCTGCTCTTTTATCGCATGGGCGACTTCTACGAGCTGTTCTTCGAGGACGCCGCCACCGCCTCGCGCGCCCTCGGCATCATGCTGACGAAACGCGGCAAGCACCTCGGCGAGGACATCCCCATGTGCGGCGTGCCGGTCGAGCGCGCCAACGACTATCTGCAAAAGCTCATCGCGCTCGGCCACCGCGTCGCGGTTTGCGAGCAGCTCGAAGACCCGGCCGAGGCCAGGAAGCGCGGGGCGAAAGCCGTCGTGCGCCGCGACGTCGTGCGTCTCGTCACGCCCGGCACGATCACCGAGGACGCCCTGCTCGATCCGGGCAGGCCCAACGCCTTCGCAGCGCTGGCGCGGCTTCGCGCCAAAGACGGCGGCTGGAGCTTCGGCATCGCCTGCGTGGACATCTCGACAGGCGCCTTCACGGTGGGGGAACGCGCCGAAGCCGAGCTCGCCTCCGCGCTCGGGCGCCTCGAGCCGCGCGAGATCGTCGTCGCGGAAGAGTTCTCGCGCGAGCCTCGCCTGCGCGCGCTCCTCGAGGGCTGCGCAGCGCCGATCAGCCCCATCGGCCGCGAGGACGGCGCGAGCGCCGAGCGGCGTCTCACGGAGTTCTTCCGCGTCTCGACGCTCGAAGGATTCGGGGCGCTTTCCGCGGCGGAAATCGCTGCGGCCGCGCTCGCCGTCCATTACGTCGAGCGCACGCAGCGCGGCGAACGTCCGGCGCTGGCGCCGCCGACGAGCCTGCGCGAAAGCCCGACGCTGGAGATCGACGCGGCGACGCGCGCCAATCTCGAGATCGCGCAGACGCTCTCCGGGAACCGCGAGGGCTCGCTCATCGGCGCGATCGATCTGACCGTGACGCCCGCCGGCAGACGGGCTTTCGCCGAGCGGCTCGGCGCGCCCTCCACGGAGCCGGCCGAGATCGGCGCGCGACTCGATGCGGTGGCCTTTTTCCTGGAGGCGCCCGGCGCGCGTGAGGGGTTGCGGGAGCGACTTTCGCGCGCGCCGGACCTCGTCCGCGCGCTAGCGCGGCTTTCGCTGCAACGCGGCGGTCCGCGCGATCTTTTAGGGATTGCCGCCGGCCTTTCCGTCGCCCGGGAGATCGCCGCGTTCCTCTTCGACACGGACGCGACGTTTGCGTCGCCGGAACATGTGACGCGCGAGCTTGCGGCGCTCGCCGCCGCCGACGCTTCGCTCGAACGTCGCTTGAAGGAGAGCCTCGTTCCCGAACCGCCCGCCGATCGGCGCGCCGGCGGCTTCATCGCTCAAGGGCTCGACGCCGAGCTCGACGAAGCGCGAAGCCTGCGCGACGAAAGCCGCCGTGTGGTCGCGGGATTTCAATCCAAATATGCGGAAGCCGCGGGCGTCAGGCAGCTCAAGGTCAAGCACAATAATTTTCTAGGCTTCTTCGTCGAAGTCCCGCAGGCGCAAGGCGAGCGCCTGTTGAAGCCGCCGCTCGATCAGCTGTTCACGCATCGCCAGACCATGGCGGACGCCATGCGCTTTGCGACGCGCGAGCTCGTCGAGCTCGATCAGAAGATCGCGCAGGCGAGCGAGCGAGCGCAGGCGCGCGAGGAAGCGCTCTTTGCAGCCATGAGCGAAGCAATCCTCACGCAATCGGCCGAAATGCGTCGCATCGCTCAGGGCTTCGCCGCGCTGGACGTCATCGCCGCGCTCGCCGAGATCGCGGCGCGGCGCGACTGGGTGCGTCCCAAGGTCGACTCCTCGCTCGACTTCGAAATCGAGGCGGGACGCCATCCGGTCGTGGAGGCCGCGCTGAAGGCTGAGGGCAAAGTCTTCGCCCCCAATGACTGCGCGCTTTCGGGTGGCAGGATCGCTGTCGTCACCGGGCCCAACATGGCCGGCAAATCGACCTTTCTGCGTCAGAACGCGCTCATCGCGCTGCTCGCCCAGGCGGGCTCCTATGTCCCGGCGGCGACAGCGCGCATCGGCGTCGTCGATCGGCTCTTCTCCCGCGTCGGCGCCTCCGACGATCTCGCGCGCGGGCGCTCGACCTTCATGGTCGAGATGGTCGAGACGGCGGCGATCTTGAACAGCGCCGGCCCGCGCGCGCTCGTCATCCTCGACGAGATCGGGCGCGGCACGGCGACCTTCGACGGACTGTCGATCGCCTGGGCGACGATCGAGCATCTTTGCGCGGTTAATCGCTCGCGCGCGCTCTTCGCCACCCACTTTCACGAGCTCACGCGGCTCGCAAAGCGCCTGCCGAGCCTCGTCAATCTGACGATGAAGGTTTCGGAGCGCGCAGGCGAGATCGTCTTTCTGCACGAGGTCGTCGCCGGCGCCGCGGATCGTTCCTATGGCGTGCATGTCGCCGAGCTCGCCGGCCTGCCGAAGAGCGTCGTCGCGCGCGCGCATGACATCCTCAGCGAGCTCGAGGCGCAGGATCGACGCGCGCCGATCGAGAAGATGATCGACGATCTGCCCCTGTTCTCGCACCGCCCTGCGAGCCCGGAGCGCAAGGACCCGCTGCTCGAGGCCTTGGCGGCGGTCGAGCCCGACACGCTGACGCCCCGCGAGGCGCTCGCTGTTCTCTACGAGTTGAAAGAGAAGGCGAAACCATAGGGCCGCCTGGCGGAGGCGGCGACTGCGAACCTGCGGAGACCGGCGGCCGCCAGTGGAGGCCTGTGAAGCTTTGAATTCCTCTGAAAATCAGATAGCTAGCGAAAAATGTTGCAAAAATGGCACAGTCGGCCAAAAAAGTGACCGGTACGTATTTCTACGATAGAAGGTACACACGATTTCGCCGCATAGTTTCTTCGTAGTTCGCTGCTGACTCTAGGCATGGGCTTCGCGCCTGCTGCCGAAAGAAGCCAAAGGCGCTCAGGCTTCGGCAGATATCTAAAGTTAACTGCGAGTTGATAAAAATTGTGACTTGTAAATCTGCATTGCGGCGCCGATTGCTAGCGCTTATAGCCCAGTGCTTACCAGAACTATGAACAGTTTTAAGCTTTCAATGATAGACTAATGCCATCAGCAAAAACTGTTGTACAAATACAACACAAGACAAGAAACGCAAATGCATACGTAGTTCTACGAATATGCTTTGGGACGCTCCCCATTCATGGTCTCTTCGAAAGCTCTCTAAGGAGTATGGACACTCCAGGGCTTCTGAATTGATTTGTCCCCATCGAAAAGGAGATGAACATGAAAAGGCTAAGCGTTTCCGCAATCGCGCTGGCGATGGGCATGGGCTCCGCGCTCGCGGCCGATCTGCCCTCTCGTAAGGCTCCCGTCATCGTCCCGCCGCCTCCGCCCCCACTCGTCTGGACCGGCTTCTAGCGGCTGGGAAAACAACAATAACAACAACAAGTTGGGTGTTTTCTGGGATCCGAACTTCAGGTTCGCCAACAACTTC
The DNA here is from genome assembly GCA_963829075.1 of uncultured Alphaproteobacteria bacterium. Taxonomy (GTDB): domain Bacteria; phylum Pseudomonadota; class Alphaproteobacteria; order Rhizobiales; family Beijerinckiaceae; genus Methylocystis. The sequence goes on from CAWHHH010000016.1 coordinate 139,106, forward strand.
TTTGCGCCGGGCCAGGGCGTCATCCCGAACCTGTTCTTCCTGCCCGTCAACAACAACAATAACGGGTCGAACGGCGGCGTCGTCGGCGGCGGACAGATCGGCTACAATTACCAGTTCAATCCGTCGATCGTCGTCGGCGTCGAGACCGACTTCCAGGGCACGAGCCTCAGCGGCAACAACAACAACAACAACTTCCTGTTCTTCCCGTCGCCCTTCAACACGCAGTTTGTCCCCGGCCGCGGGTTCGTCAATCCGAGCATCTTGGTTCCAGTCGCATCGGGCAACAATTGGAACAACCACGGCGTCAGCTACTTCGGCACGGTGCGCGGCCGCCTCGGCTGGCTGTTTACGCCGTCGCTGCTCGTCTACGGCACTGGCGGCTTCGCTTATGGCGGCTCCTCCGGCTTTTTTGACAACATCAATCCCGGCTGGACTGCCGGCGGCGGCCTGGAGTGGATGTTCGCCCCCAACTGGTCGGCAAAGGTCGAATATCTCTTCGTTGAGCTTAGCGGCAACCGCAACAATAACAATTCGGGTTGGGGCTTTGGCTGGAACGGGGGTTGGAACAACCGCCAGCCGCTCAACGTCGTCCGCGTCGGCGTGAACTATCACTTCAACTGGGCGCAGCCCGTCCCCGTGCTCGCCAAATACTGATCGGCTCTGCCGGGCGACGCTGCTCCCGGGTCGCTGAAAAGGCCTGGCCTCGTTTCGAGGCCGGGCCCCCAGCCAGCGGTCCTGAAAGTTTATATTAAGAAAGTTCTGAAAGTTTATATTAAGAAGAAGCTTCATGCCGCATGAAGGCATTCACACAAACCAGACAAGAAGTGTTGCAAAAATAGCACACCCTTAGAGATTATGCGTTTTTACGCAATTTGCAGGTTGCGTTTAACCAAAATTCGGGAGCATGGTTCCTGCGAAAGTCGTCGCGGGGACCCCTCCGATACGCACCCAAATTACCCGCCCTTCCAATGGAGGCGAATATGAAAAAGGTAGCTGCTATCTCCGCCCTCGCGCTGGCGATGGGCATGGGCTCGGCGCTCGCCGCCGATCTCCCCTCTCGCAAGGCCCCGCCGGTCTATATCCCCCCGCCGCCCCCGCTCGTCTGGACTGGCTTCTACGCCGGTCTGAACATTGGCGGCGGCTGGAACGCCAACAACGGCAGCAACGAGGTCTCCGCCTACTGGGATCCGAACTTCGGGTTCGCCAACAACTTCTTTGCGCCGGGCCAGGGCGTCGTCCCGAACCTGTTCTTCCTGCCGAACGGCAATCAACGGGGCACGGCCGGCGGCGTCATCGGCGGCTTGCAGGTCGGCTACAACTTCCAGTTCAACCCGTCGATCGTGATCGGCGCCGAGGCCGACTTCCAGGGCTCGAGCATCAGCGGCAACGACAACAACAGCCTTCAGTTCTTCCCGTCGCCCTTCAGCACGCAGTTTGTCCCCGGCCGCGGGTTCGTCAATCCGAGCATCTTGGTTCCGGTCGCGGCGATCAACGGCAGCAACTTGGGCCTGAACTGGATCGGCACGGTGCGCGGCCGCGCCGGCTGGCTCTTCACGCCTTCGCTGCTGGTTTACGGCACTGCGGGCTTCGCCTACGGCGGCGTCCAGGCCTGGAGCTACAACAACAGCCGCACGGGCTGGACCGCCGGCGGCGGCCTGGAGTGGATGTTCGCCCCCCGCTGGTCGGCGAAGGTCGAATATCTCTATGCCGATCTCGACAGCGGCGGAACGACCGGCGGCTTCGGCTGGAACTGGGGCTATCGCTTCCACCCGCAGATCAACATCGTCCGCGCCGGCGTGAACTATCACTTCAACTGGGCCGAGCCCGCCCCGGTTCTCGCCAAATACTGATCTGCTGCAAAAGCCAAACCAGCAGAAAGCCCGGCCCCGCGCCGGGCTTTCTCTTTTTGAATCGCGCCTCTTTGCAGGCGGAAAGCGGCTCAACGCCTTACCGCTGGGCCGAAGGCCGGCGATGCTCGACGGCCCTCCGAGTTCTCTCGGGCGCTCCCTTCGATTTTGCTCGGGTGGCGCCGCATCGCCGAAATTGATACAACCCGCGCGCCTCCCATTTCCTTGCAAGGAACCTAAGTCCATGCGCGCCAGCGCGATCGAGCGCAACACCTCCGAGACGAAGATCTCCGTCGCGCTCGACCTGGATGGATTCGGCGCGGCGCGGGTCTCCACCGGCGTCGGCTTTTTCGACCACATGCTCGAGCAGATCGCCCGCCATGCGCCTCTCGACCTCGAAATCGCCGCCGCCGGCGATCTTCACATCGACGCGCATCACACGGTCGAGGACGTGGGCATCACGTTCGGCCAGGCGGCCGACAAGGCGCTCGGCGAACGCAAGGGCATCGCGCGCTACGGCGACGCGCATGTGCCGCTGGACGAAGCCTTGACGCGAGTCGTCGTCGACGTTTCGGGCCGGCCCTATCTCGTTTATGGCTTGAAATTCCCCAGTCAGAAGATCGGTGACTTCGACACCGAGCTCGTGCGCGAGTTCTTCCAGGCCGTCGCGGTCCACGCGGGGATAGGGTTGCACATCGATAGCCTTGCCGGCGCCAACAGCCATCACGTCGCCGAAAGCGCCTTCAAGGGATTCGCACGGGCCTTCGGCAAGGCCGTGGCGCTCGATCCGCGTCGCCTGGGCGTTCCTTCGACCAAGGGCGCCTTGACGAAGTAAGGGTAGCCTGATGGCGATTTACCTGGCGATGGCGCCTGCTGGCGAAGACGAGGCCCCGGAGAAGGTTGTGTTCCTTCGCGACGGCTTCTCCCTCGCCGCCTTCGTCTTCGGACCGTTCTGGCTCTTTTGGAACCGAGCCTATCTGGCTGCGGGCCTCTGGCTCGCCTTGATGACGGCGCTCGCCGTCGGCGGAACGGCGCTCGGCGTCCGGCCGGAGGCGACGGCTCTGATCAATTTCGCGCTTTCCCTCGCGCTCGGCTTCGAGGGCGTGCGCTTCATCATCTGGACGCTCGAACGGCGGGGCTTTCGCCAGAGCGGAATCATCGCATGCGACAACGCGCAGGAGGCGGAGGAAGTGTTCTTCCACAACCGGCGCGCCGCCTATCCCTCTTCGCGGCCTTACAGTAAGGAAGAGGCTTGACCACAGCGATCATCGACTATGGCTCGGGCAATCTGCACTCCGCGGTGAAGGCCTTCGAGCGAGCCGCGCGCGAGTCGGGGCTCAACGAGGCGATCTGCGTCACCGACGATCCCGAGATCGTGCGCGGCGCGGATCGCCTCGTGCTCCCGGGGGTCGGCGCCTTCGCCGACTGCCGCGCCGGATTGGAGCGCATACCTGGCTTGATCGATGCGCTGAGCGAAACGGCGCGCGCGCGCGGGCGCCCGTTCCTCGGCATTTGCGTCGGCATGCAGCTCTTGGCGACACGCGGCCTCGAACATGGCGAGACTCCCGGGTTCGACTGGATTAAGGGCGATGTCGAAGCGATCGAGCCCGACGACCCCGCGCTCAAGATCCCTCACATGGGGTGGAACACGCTCGATCTGACGCGCGCGCATCCGCTCTTTGCAAAAGTTCCAACCGGAGAAAGGGGGCTTCACGCCTATTTCGTTCACTCGTATCACTTCCGGACCGCACGCGCGGAGGACGTGCTGGCCACGACGTCCTACGGCGGGCCGATCACAGCCGCCGTGGCCAAGGACAATCTGGCCGGCGTTCAGTTCCATCCCGAGAAGAGCCAGAAGCTCGGATTAGCCCTCATCGCCAATTTTCTGAGGTGGCGCCCGTGATCCTCTATCCCGCAATCGATTTGAAGCAGGGCCAATGCGTGCGCCTCGCCCAGGGCGACATGGCGCGCGCGACCGTGTTCAACAACGATCCGGGCGAGCAGGCGCGCATTTTCGAGGCGAAGGGCTTCGAATATCTGCACATCGTCGATCTCGACGGCGCCTTCGCCGGCCAGGCGCGCAATAGCGCAGCCGTGGAGATCATCTTGTCCTCGATCCAGATCCCGGCGCAGCTTGGCGGCGGCATTCGCGACATGAACGCCGTCGCCTATTGGCTCGACCGCGGCGTGACGCGCGTCATTCTGGGCACGGCGGCCGTCAAGAATCCCGGTTTCGTGCGCGACGCGGCGCGGCATTATCCGGGGCGAGTCGCGGTCGGGATCGACGCCCGGGACGGCATGGTCGCGGTGGACGGCTGGGCCAAGACGACAACGATGTCGGCGCTCGACCTCGGCAAGAGCTTCGAGGACGCCGGCGTCGCGGCGATCATCCACACCGACATCGCCCGCGACGGCTTGCTGCAGGGCCTCAACGTCGAGGCGACGCTGGCGCTCGCCGAAACAGTGGCGATCCCGGTCATCGCATCGGGCGGATTGGCCTCGCTCGACGATGTCAAGCGGCTGCTGCAGCCCGATTGCGCCAAGATCGCCGGCGCTGTCGCCGGCCGCGCGCTCTATGACGGGCGGCTCGCCGCCGCGGCGGCGCTGGAGATGATTCGCGAGGCGCGCACGAAGGAGACGGACGCCTGATGCTCAAATCCCGTCTCATCCCCTGTCTCGATGTGAAAGACGGCCGCGTCGTGAAGGGAGTCAATTTCGTAAATCTGCGCGACGCCGGCGATCCGGTCGAATGCGCCAAGGCTTATGACGCCGCCGGCGCCGATGAGCTGTGCTTTCTCGACATCACGGCGAGCCACGAAAATCGCGGCATCTTGCTCGACGTGGTCCGGCGCACGGCGGAAGCGTGCTTCATGCCGCTGACGGTCGGCGGCGGCGTGCGCACGCTCGACGATATTCGCAATCTCCTGCTCGCCGGCGCCGACAAGGTCTCGATCAATTCGGCCGCCGTCGCCAACCGTGGGTTCGTGCGCGAGGCCTCCGAGAAATTCGGCGCGCAATGCATCGTCGTCGCGATCGACGCCAAGCAGAGCGGCGAAGGCCGATGGGAAATCTTCACCCATGGCGGCAGAAGGCCGACCGGCATTGACGCGGTCGAATATGCAAAAGAAGTCGCGGCGCTGGGCGCCGGGGAAATCCTTTTGACCTCAATGGATCGCGACGGTGCGAAAAGTGGCTTCGACCTCGCCTTGACGCGCGCGGTCGCCGACGCGGTGACGATCCCGGTGATCGCCTCGGGCGGCGTCGGCGACCTCGACCATCTCGTCGAGGGGGTGCGGGAGGGTCGCGCCAGCGCCGTGCTCGCCGCCTCGATCTTCCACTTCGGCGAATTCACGATCGGCGAGGCGAAGCGTCACATGGCGCAGGCCGGGCTCGCCATGCGTCTCGACGGCGTGGAGGCGCCATGAGCTTCTCCCTGGACGATCTCGCAAAAATCATCCGCGCGCGGAGCGAGGCGCCGGAAGGGGCGTCCTACACGAAAAGCCTGCTGACGGCGGGCGCGCCGCGCATCGCCAAGAAGTTCGGCGAAGAGGCGATCGAGACCGTCATCGCCGCGCTCGGCGAGGACAAGGCGGCGCTGGCGAGCGAGATCGCTGACGTGCTCTATCATTTGCTCGTGCTAATGGAGGCGCGCGGGATCGCGCTTTCCAGCGTGCTCGCGGAGTTGGAGCGCCGCACCGCGCAATCGGGCCTTGCGGAAAAAGCCTCGAGGAGCGCCGCCCCATGAGCCTGGAGGCCGTCATGGCGACGCCGAGCCGCGAATCGGAGATCGCCTCCCCCTATCGTCACTTCGCGCGCGCCGAATGGGCGCAGCTTCGCGCCGACACGCCACTGACGCTGACGCATGAGGATTTGACGCGCCTCAAATCGCTGCACGAGCCGATCTCGCTCGAAGAGGTCATCGAGATCTATCTGCCGCTCTCGCGCCTGCTCGCGCTGTATGTCGCGGCGACGCAGGGGCTCTTCAAGGCGACGCAGCGGTTTCTCGGCGCCGAGGACGGCAAGGTCCCCTACATCATCGGGGTCGCAGGCTCGGTCGCCGTCGGCAAATCGACGACCTCGCGCGTGCTGAAGGCGCTGCTGTCGCGCTGGCCGAACACGCCGAAAGTCGAGCTCATCACGACCGACGGCTTCCTCTTGCCGAACAGGGCGCTGGAAGAAGCCGGCCTCATGGACAAGAAGGGCTTTCCGGAAAGCTACGACAATCGTGCGCTCGTGCGCTTTCTCTCCGAGGTGAAGGCGGGACGGCACAAGGTCGAGGCGCCGGTCTATTCGCATCTCGTCTACGACGTTCTGCCCGACGAGAAGATCGTCGTCGATCGGCCGGACATTCTGATCGTCGAGGGCGTCAACGTGCTGCTCGCGCCGCGCCCGCCGCGCGACGGACGCGCACGGCCGTTCGTCTCCGATTTCTTCGATTTTTCCGTCTATCTGGACGCCGACGAGAATGCGCTCGAGGAATGGTACGTCGAGCGTTTTCAACGCCTGCGTCAAACGGCCTTCCGCGATCCGCGCTCCTATTTTCGCGCCTATGCGGCGCTCGACGAAAAGGAAGCCGACACGGTCTCGAGGGACATATGGCGTCGCATCAATCTGGAGAACCTTCACCTGAACATCGCGCCGACGCGCCCGCGCGCGAGCCTGATCCTGACCAAGGGCGCGGACCATCTCGTTTCCGAGGTGGCGTTGAGGAAGCTGTGAGGGATTTTCTGATCGCTGCCTCCGGCGCTCCAAGCAGTCGGCCGCGAGATCTCGGCGTTCCTACGGGGCGCGAGATTGTCAACCCTTGTCTTCTCGGTTAAGTAAGCTCGAAGTCGCCGAGCGAGGTAGCGCTCAAGCTGATCGCTAAACTAGTACAGCGTTTCGGAAGTTCGAATCATATCAGGCTGCGTCGAGTTTGTAAGTCCATGAATGGACTACGGGATGTTGGTTGACGTCGTCGATGGCGCCGATGAGGCGTTCTTTCAGCTCTTGCTTTGACGCGACGCGGATATGACGCAGCACGGAGCGAGCCAGCTTGGAGAAGAAGCCTTCGATGAGATTGAGCCAGGAGCCATGCTTGGGCGTGAAGGTGAACGTGAAGCGGCCCACCGGCTGCCTGGCGAGCCAGGCTTTGGTTTCCTTGGAGACATGCGCCGAATGATTGTCGAGGATCACCTTGATCGCCGCGTTCGTCGGATAGGCCGCGTCGAGCAGCTCGAGGAACTCGATGAATTCTCGACTGCGATGACGATCTCTGACCAGGGCGTGAACCTTGCCGGTCATCAGATCAATGCCGGCGAGCAGGCTCAGCGTTCCGTGTCGGACATACTCGTGATCGCGCCCAAAGGCCTCGTGCTCATGAGGCTTGGGCGGCAAATCCGGCGCCGTCGTTCCGATCGCCTGCACCCCAGGCTTTTCATCGTAGGAGACGATCACGACGCTCCCGTCGCCTTCGCCTGCCTCAGCGGCTTCCTTGAGAAGGGCCACTTCACGATAGACGCACAGCACTTCGGCCATCTTCGCCTCGAAGTCGGCGTCGCGGCGCTCCAGGTAGTAGCGCACCTTGTGCGGCTTCACCTCATGCTGATCGAGGATCTTGCACACAGTGCCTTGCGCCAGCTGGGCAAGACAGACATGGCCTGCCGCCGGCCCATGCTCGCGCGCATGGCGCGCCAGCAGACGCGTCGTCCAAACTTCATGCGGATAGCCGAGTTCCTTGGCCTTGCGGCAGGCCAGCGACACCACCCAAGCCTTGGCCTCGGTCGTGATGAGGGGCGCCTTGCCTGGCCGCGGACGCTCGTCGAGCGCCGCCAGCGGGCCGAGGGCCACCGCCCGTTCGACGCAGCGCTGCACGGTCTGATGGTGCAATCCCAGCGCCCGGCCGACGGCGAAAAACGACGGTTCTTCGCGATAGGCCAGCAAGATCCGCGCGCGCTCCACACGCCTCGCCGGCTCCGTGCGCGAGCGCGCAATCGTCGTGAGCTGAACCAAATCCTCATCTTCGATCACCAACGCCAACGCTTGTCGCCATGCCGCCATCTTCGTCAACCCCATTACGAATCAAGCAGAACGCTATACCGCAGCGGCGCCAGAATGAATCCCGCACAAATGACAACCGCTACGGAATTGATGTACTAGTCAATTTGGGAAGAGACATGCGAAGCGAAATCGACGTCAACGCCTCATCGCTGCGCGGCTTTCCGGTTTGGATCGAGCGCCTCCTCGCGCATGGCGGCTATCCCTTGCTGTTCGTCTGCGCCGGGTCATCGCGGTCGCAGTGGCGCGCAGCCACGACGACGGCATCTCCCGGATCTTTGACGAAGTCAATTTTCTTGTTTTCGCCCAGTGGTTCTGCCTGTTCGAAATCGCAAGGCGCATCGACTGGTCGGGGGTTCGCGCGCCAAGGCTCGAGACGCTCGCAGGACTGGCGTTCGCTTTCTTTGCGGGGTTTCTCGCGACGCCGCAATCGCATGTTTTCACCGCGATCCTGGGCTTTTGGATCGCGATCAAGCTCGCGCGCGTCTCGCGGCAGACTTGGCCGCTCGCCATTCCGCTCGCCCTGGTCAGCATTCAGGACGTGCCGAGCAAGGAGTTTTGGGGATATTCGCTCTCCGCCCTAATGGTGCCTCTCGACGTCTTCGGAGCGCACAGCTTCCTGAGCCTGGCACGCTATGCGGTGAAGCCCATCGACGGCGCCACCATACGGCTCGTGGGCGCGCTTCATGGGATCAAGGTGATTCCCTCTTGTGCGACTGCGGGGCCAGCGTTCGAAGTCCCTTGCGGCCTTTGCCGTATTCGCCGCGTGGCTGCACGCAGCCATGGGCAGACGGCTGGTGCTCTGCGGCCTCCTGCTGCTCGTTGGCGTGATGCTGATCAACTGGGTGCGGCTCGCCCTGACGGCGCTGTCTCATGACAGCTACGTCTTCTGGCACGACGGCGGCGGCAGGGCGATCATCGCCTTGAGCTATCTGGCGCTTTCCTTCCTGATGGCCGAGCTGGCGGCGAGGGTGAAGGCTGCTCCCCTGCCCCCCTCCCAACCGGCGTCCACAGGGACTGGCTAGACTTTAAAAAAATCATGATGGGAGCGCGTTCGGGGAATCATCCCTCGAACGCGCTGCTCCGATTCGGCCCGACAGTTCTCCTGTCAGAACAGGTGCGCGAGCGCGCGCCGACGGATGCGGCGCGGCGGTCGACAGAGCCTCGTCAAGAGTGCGTCGGGCGACGCCAAACCTGCCTGATATCAAGCCAAAAACGGCCCCCCGAAGGACGCATAAGCCAACCGTGCGGGAATGGGCGGAATCCATGTCTAAAAATTAGGGATAATCCTTTGTTAAGATGCCCTGTTTATATTCAAACTGCGTCCGAATCGCCAAAGGTAGCCAGGAACCGAGAATATGAAAGAGCGACTGAGAACCTGCCTAGAATTCATCATTGCTGCTGCAGTCGTCATCGGCCCGCAACGGTGGGCCTGATAGAATCGTTGGGTGCGTTATCCCCAAGCAAGATGGCTCTCGGGAGCTTTCGCAAGCGAGAGAAACCTGCGAGCCATCGCAAAGCTAGAGGAATCAGTCAGAAGACATCGCAGCTGGGAAAAAACTCCCCTTGTCAGCGATGAATCTGCGGGTCCAGCAAAGATGAAAGTGCTTTAGAGCGCGTTCGGAGAATTCCGGGAGCGCTCTAAATGTCGTTGATTGAGCGTGTTCTTTTCCGAAAACCGCTTCGCCCATCTGGGAATGCGCTTTCGTAGCGCGGCTGTCCCTCGAACGGAATCACTCCAGTGAAAAGAAATCACGCCAGATCAAGAAGCTGAAAAGAATTCTGATCGCAAAAAGCCTGTCAACTGTTGCGGAATTCGTTCTAGCCCGCGATCCAGGCCGCGCCGTTGCAAAAGGCGGGGCAGACAGTGGAACCGCCGCCGACGAGCGGCGCGAGGAAACTCGGGTTCCGCGCGTCGGTGACGTGAGCGCGCGCGCCTTGCAGATTCGGTCCGGCTTTCGGGAGGGTCGCGACCGTGTAGGGCTTGCCGGAGACCTCGAAAACCGGTTCCCAGCTGCCCGGTGTTCCCGAGGCGACGCAGCGCCAATGGCTGACGCCGAACGGCTTGAAATCCTGATTGAAGCAAATGTCGCCAGCCAGGTGGGGTCCGCGCCTGGGAGCAGCCACGTCGCTCGTGATTTTCTGATGGCGGCCGCCGAGAAAAAATCCCAGGTTGAATCCGATCCCCCCAAGGCCTTCGTTCGAGAGATCGCGGCTGAAGCCACGCTCCGGCGTCGCCAACTTCGTATAGTGGTTCAGACAGTAGTAATCGACAGAAGCCCCGGCGTAGTTCCAGCCGAAATGCCCCGGCCTCGCCCATCTGAAACCCCACCCCGTGTTGTCCTGCTCTTCGCCAAAGCTCATCAGCGTATGCGGATCATTCCCTCCGTGAGGGCCTCCGAAGGTGATGTGCGCCGTGCGACGTCTTTTCGGCGGGTTTTCGACGGTGTGCTTTCCGTCGAAAAAGGCGCCGGTGGAATCTGCGGCAAAATATCTCAGACCGTTGGAGATCTCGCTGCTGTCCAAAAAGAAAGCGGAGCCCATCGGTATGTCCGCGTTGCCGAGAGACGCCAGCTCGCCGCCGATCACGACCGAAGGAGCGGCGATGTAGCTGGGATTACCGCTCTCGACATAGCAGCCAACGAAGATTTGTGTTGCCGCCGTTCGCTGCATCGCCGGTCGTCAGAATGCCGCCATAGGAACACATGACGGCGATGTAGGTGTTGCCGAGGAAGGAGCCGTCGTGGATGGCGCGGCCGCTGGCGCAGCGCGTCACGAAGCAGTTTAGCATCGTCCCGACGTTGCTGTTGTGGCCCGTGACGTAAAAGCCCGTGCCCGCGCAGAGGCTGATATTGCTGTTCGAAATGCGCCAGCCGTCGGGACCCTGACCCTGCTTGTCGGTGTAGAAATACACACAGTAATCATGCCAATTCACGATCGAGCAGCCGTGGATCTCAAGCAGTATTTTTGTCCATTAGCAATGCGTGACGACGCCGCCCTTCGTCGCAAACGACGGAGTTGGCGCGCCCGAACATGTCACTCCGCCGTTCCCGATTAAGGTTGCATCATAAGGATATTGATACATAGGGGTTAACCACGCCGGCGCCGAGGTCGTGTATATTGGCGTCGTCCCAAGCATGTTGACGAAAACCGGCAAACAAGTCGCTTCCCACTCGGAGCCGCTGGCGTAGCTGCTTATGAATGACGAAGCGTTCATAGAACAGTTTGCGATAGTCACCACTTGCGTGTTGGAGCTTTCGTCCTGCCCTTGAAGCATCTCCCCGATATAGAGCGAGCCAATGCCGGCAAATTCACACACGTCGCACACGAAATTGTGATCGTACTCGTTATAGGTCGACGCACTGCCACCAGAATTGTTGCCGACGACATATCGGCCGACGAGACCATAGAAAATCGTGTTGTCGCTGTCCCGACTGCGCCCGCAACCTGTTTCGGGATACTCGGACTGCATGCAGGCCATATTGATCCCGAGCGGGAACCCATAGATGAAATTCCCGTAGGAGTTCCCTTGTTGGGTGCGCGTCAACCCCGCTGGCAAGACCCACAATTTACCCGAGCCACGGCTGTGCGTGGCAACCGCAGAGATACCCGCCGACGCATAAGAGTTGGCTGCAATCACAGTCTGCTTCGATGGCGAGTCGCCGTAGACCTTCCACGCGATCGCACCGAACGGCATAGCGTCGGACCACAACAAATCTTGCGGTTTGAGCGAGCGCGGCCCACCCGTCACATAGATGGTCGCAAGGGCCGCCTGACGTTTCTTCATAGAAGGCGCGGGCGTTCTTCATCATGGAGGCCGAAATAGAAGAGGGTCAGCAGGCCGCCGAGCAGCAACCACTCCAGAATCGTGACGCCCGCGCCCTCATGCCAGAATAGGTAGCTTTCCATCGACCAGGCGCACAAATTCAGCCGCACGGTGTTGACCAGCACGACCCAGGTCACGCCGAGCAGCAGGACGATCCATTGGCGCCGACCTGCGGCCTGCCCCTGGATCTTCAGGAAGGAGAGCCAGAGCAGGGTCGTCGCAACGACATTGAGAAACGCCGAGCACGACGCCTCGACGACGATCGTGTGCTCGCCCGCGCCCGAGATCGCGTTGCCGATCAGCGCGAAGTTTCCGAGATGCGACAGGATCAAAAAAGCGAGGGAGGTTTCGAGGGGCAGCAGGAACTCCTCGATACCGGATTGAAGCACGGGCCCCCATACGTCGACACAGGCGAGTCCGAGGCTAAGCTGGCCGATCGCCGCCAGTCGCACATCGCGCCGCATGCAGAACCATAAGCCGACCAGCGTCAGGACCAGCCCGCCCACATGGCGCCAGGGATGCGCCAGCGCCAATCCCGCCACCCCGAGCAGCGCGTAGTCCGTCCCCGACAAGACGGCGTCGGCGCCCAATCTGCGCAGCGTGGAGGCGATGGCGAAGAAGGCGATCAGCTCGATCGTCGGAAAAGGCTGGCCTCCAAACAAATTCGGTAGGTAGTCGAGACAAAACAGCGAGAGAAAAAAGAGCGCCAGCACGAGGCGATCGCTCGGAGCGCGCAGGGCCGAAAGCGCCCGGAGAAGGATCCCCGTCGCGTTGCGTTCAACCGTCGCGGCGTTATCAGTCACTTTTGAGCCTTCACCGCGGCCGGCAGCCCCATCTCAAGGTTGACGAAAAAGCGCGAAGCCCTGCCTCCCGTCCCATCTCGGCGCGGGAGAGGGGCTCGCAAAAGTCCACGCCGCGAGACTTACGCCGCGGGTCGACCTTCCTCCTGCTGGAGCTGAGCGACGTGCCAGTCAATGGTAGCTTTTAATCCTTCCGCGAACCGATGCGTCGGATCGTAGCCCAACAATCGTCTCCCTTTGGAGATGTCCGCCTGGCTGTGACGCACGTCTCCCGGCCTGAAGTCGCGATGCTCGACCCTTGCCGCGGCGGCTGCGGGCGCCGCGTCGATGAGCAGCTGTCGGGTCAGGGAATGGAGGTTGTTGAGCGTCGTTCGATCGCCGACCGCGACATTATAGACCTGGTTGATCGCAGCCGGCTCCTCCGCCAGAGCGGCCAGCAGGTTGGCCTGCACGGCATTGTCTACATAGCAGAAGTCGCGGCTCGTCTCGCCATCGCCGTTGACGATGACGGTCTCACCCGCGATCAAGGCGGCGATCCATTTCGGGATGACGGCCGCATAGGCGCCATTGGGATCCTGTCTCGGCCCGAAGACGTTGAAATAGCGCAGCCCGATCGACGGCAGGCCGTAGCAGCGTCCAAAAACGTCGGCGTAGATCTCATTGACGAGCTTCGTCACCGCGTAGGGACTCAACGGGCGTCCAATGACGTCCTCGACCTTCGGCAGACCGGGATGATCTCCATAGGTTGAGCTGCTGGCCGCGTAAACGAAGCGCTTGACCTTGGCGTCGCGCGCGGCGACCAGCATATTGACGAAGCCGGTGACGTTCGCGGCGTTTGTCGCGATCGGGTCGGCGAGGCTGCGCGGCACGGAGCCGAGCGCCGCCTGATGCAGAACGAAGTCGACGCCCTCGCAGCCGCGGCGGCAATCTTCCAGATTGCATATGTCGCCTTCGATAAACTCGTGCCTCGCCCACTGCTCCGGCGTGACGAGACGCTTCACATCCTCGAGATTCGATCGGCGGCCGGTGGCGAAATTGTCGAGGCCTATGACCCGCTGATCCAACTTCAGCAGAGTCTCGAGCAGATTTGAGCCGATGAACCCCGCCGCGCCCGTAACGAGCCAGCCTCGCGGGGCTCGACGCAGCTCTTCGGTCAAGCGCTTGTATGCCGTCATTATCGCCTCCTCACAGCCGCAAATCGACATCGGCCGCGGGAAGAACGTATTTCAGATCATAGAGCACGTGCTCGCTCTTCCCGAGGCCGCGGATAGCCTTCGTGCCCATCTCGCGGAACTGGTGATGGGCCACGGCGAGGATGATCCCGTCGTAGCTCCCCCGCGTCGGAGCGTCGACGAGCGACAAGCCGTATTCGTGCTCCGCCTCCGCGCTGCTCGCCCAGGGATCATAGATGTCGACGGTGACGCGATAATCGGCGAGCTCGCGCACGATGTCCACGACGCGCGTGTTGCGCAAATCGGGACAATTTTCCTTGAAGGTCAGTCCCAGGATGAGAATGCGGGCGTTGTCGACATGGATGCGCCTCTTGATCATCGCCTTGACCAGCTGAGAGACGACATAAGCGCCCATCCCGTCATTGAGGCGGCGACCGGCGAGGATGATCTCGGGATGGTAGCCGATCGCCATCGCCTTGTGCGTGAGGTAATAGGGATCGACGCCGATGCAATGGCCGCCGACCAGCCCGGGGCGGAAGGGAAGGAAATTCCATTTCGTGCCCGCGGCGAGCAGCACCTCCTCCGTGTCGATCTCCATGCGATTGAAGATGATCGCCAGCTCGTTGATGAGCGCGATGTTGAGATCGCGCTGCGTGTTCTCGATCACCTTGGCGGCCTCGGCGACCTTGATGCTCGAAGCCTTGTGGGTGCCGGCGACGATGATCTCGCCGTAAAGCTTGTCAACGAGCTCCGCGACCTCGGGCGTCGAGCCGGCGGTGACCTTCTTGATCGTCGGAACGCGGTGCTGCTTGTCGCCCGGATTGACCCGCTCCGGACTATAGCCGAGGAAGAAATCCTGATTGAACTTGAGCTTCGAGAAGCGTTCGAGCACCGGCGCGCAGTCTTCCTCGGTGGCCCCGGGATACACCGTGGACTCGAAAATGACGATGTCCCCCTTCTTGAGAATTTTTCCGAGCGTCTCGGAAGCTTTGATCAGGGGCGTGAGATCGGGCTGCTTGTGCTCGTCGATCGGCGTGGGCACCGTCACGACGAAGACGTTGCACTTGGCGAGATCGGCGGGATTGGTCGTGTAGGCGAGGCCTTTCGCTTCCTCGAGCTCCTCCTCAGAGACTTCGAGCGTCGTATCCTTGCCTTGCTTCAGCGCCTCCACGCGCTCCGCGTTGATGTCGAAACCGACCACATCGCGGCGCTTCGCGAATTCGGTGGCGAGCGGGAGACCCACATATCCGAGCCCGATGATTGCGAGTTTGATATCAGACAGCTTCGTCACAGGCGTCGATTGCGGCATGAAATTCCTCTAAAGGCGCTTGTTGAGTTTCTGGGCTAATGCGCTCCGAAGCGTTGCGCGCATCGAAGCCATGAAGGTTGCGCCGAGGCGTCGTCGATTCCCCGCGCTCTGCGGGGCGCGACGAGGCGCAGGAATCGCGAGAGTGACTGCGGCCCTTATTGGGAGGCGGCGGAAGTCTGCAGGTTCAATTCGTGCAGGGCTCTATCGGCTCTCTTGCCCGCGGCTCGCAAGTCGGCGACGATCCGCCGGCGAGCATCCTCGGGGAGCTTCGCCAAGGTCGCGCGAAGAGACGCGACCTGCTCTTTCGACATGTTGTCGAAGTCCCAAACGAGATCGGAAATAAAAACCGTCTGAGCCTCCGGCGGCACAGAGTTCCATATTTGCGCGGTGAACACCGCTCTGGCGGTCATCACTCGCGATTCGCTGGGCGCGGTGAGGCTCGACATCGCCAACGCCCTCACAACCTGATCCGTGGGTTTGCCGGCGAAGGCGTCCGCCTCAGCCAGTGTCAACCAGGCGGCTCCGTCGGCCGGCGCCTCTGAAAGGAGCGACGCGAAGGGTTCGATCATCTGGGCCGGCTGCCCATGCGACGCCCATTGCGCGAGCCGCTGGCGGGCGAGATAGCCGACAGGAAAGACGTTGACAAAACTATGGAGAGTCTTCGCACCTTCGGCGTTCGCCGGGGAGGCGTTCGCCAGCGAGTAGCGCAGGAGCGTGAACGCTCCCGACATGGTGTAGGCGCAAGCGCCAATGATGACTAGCGAAGTGAGCGTTGCGGAGGCGGGATTTGCGCGTCATTCGGTATAGTACCGGCGATAGTACCGATGGCCGTAGTGGTCGGAGCTGGCGTATTTCCCGTATTTCTGCGCCTGCGAGTCAACGACGTAGTTAAAGACGATCCCGGCGACCTTCCTCTCGCCCGCCAGTCGTTTCAGCGTGTTCGAGACGAGCTCGCGAGGAGTGGAAGCCCACCTCACGACGAAGAGAACCTTGTCCACGTTGGGGCAAATGATCGCGGCGTCGATGACGGGCCCCACCGGCGGGGAATCCACGATGATCAGATCGAATTTTTCGCGCAAGGCCAGGATGAGCGCCTTGAACCGCTCCGAACCGAGAAGGTCCATGGGATTTTGCGTCTTGCCCCCAGCAGGCAGCACCCAAATCCCGAGCTTTTCGTCGAGGATCAACACATTCTGCAGTTCGGCCTCGCCAACCAGGTATTCGACGAGCCCGATACTCTTTTCCGCTTTGAAATAGCGGGACGCAGACGGATGACGCAAGTCGGAGTCGATGACGAGCACCCTGTGGCCGGACTGCGTCGCCGAAGCGGCGATGGAGAGCGCGACAGTCGTCTTTCCCTCGCTCGGCATCGCCGAGGTCAACAGCAATACTTTAGGGGGATGATCGACATCGCTCATTTGAACGGCGCTGCGCAACGATCGGAAGCTCTCGCTCAATCTCGAAAGGGGCTTGGTGAGCGGGAACTCCGGAACCGTCCGCGGCGCGCCATCCAGCATGAGCTCGCGCGTTTCGACTTTTGAGATCGAACCGAGAACAGGAAGATCCAATGTCTCTTCGACCTGACGGGGCGTCGTGAAGCCGGCGTTGAGCGCCTCGACGGCGAAAGCGCTCCCAAGGCCCGCGGCGAGCCCGAGCGCCAAGGCGACGGCGAAGAACAGGGTCTTCCGGGGATAGGATGGCACCTCAGGCGGCAACGCCGGCGTTATGATCCGCGATTCGCGCGCCTCGAAGGTCGATTGCTCCTGAGTGATTTTCGCGCGCTGCAAAAAATCTTGGAACAACGTGGAGTTCACGGCCTGGGTACGCTCGAGCTCGCGCAAGGTTACAGCCTTGGCGCTGTCGAGATCGCTCTCTCCGGTGACGTCTCGAAGCGCCTTCTCGACCGCATTCGCTGAGGCTTTGGCCAAGTCGTATTCGGAGCGCACCGTCACGAGCATGCGCTGCAGCTCGGAGCGGATGGCGCGATTGACGTCCGCTATTTGCGCTCGCAAATTGACGACGGCGGGATGGACCGAATTGTAACGTGCGAGCAGATCCGCTTCCTGGCGAGACAATTCCGACAACTGCTTGCGCAGATCCGCCAGCAGTCCCGCATTCAAAGTATCGGGCAGTGAAGAGAGATTGGCTCCGCGCGACTCGATCTTTTCCAAAACCTCGAGCTTCGCCTTCATCTCAGCCGCCGTGGTTCGCGCGGTGACGAGACGCTGGTTCAATGAACCAAGCTGCTCCTGGTTGAGCGTCCCGCGGTTGGCCCCCGCCGCCGGCAGATTGTTCTCCGCTCGGAAGCGGTTAACGGCCTCTTCCGATTCGCGCAGCTGCTGGCGCAACTCCACCACTCGATCGCTGAGCCAGCCCGAAGCGCGCTTGGCCGAATCGAGGCGGGCATCGAGCTTGTCGACGACGTAGGCGTCCGCCACGGCGTTCGTCAGTCTGGCCGCCTTGATCGGATCTACCGATGTGACGGAGATCGTGATGACGAGCCCCTGGCCCATCCCGCGGGCGACGACCATTGCAGACCGTAGATTTTCAATCGTGCTGATCGTTTCCGAGGAAATATTTCCAAAGTCCTGACCGTTCTGGTCTTTAGCCGAAACGTCGTCGGCAGAGGGCGCTGGAGCCGGCCGCGAGAAAAAGGCGCGGATCGGCGCCAAGATGCTCACCGCGCCCGCGCCGCTGAGCGCGGTGCCGCCGAATTCCTGATCGCGCGTGAGCTGCATCTTCTCCACGACGCGTCGCAGGAGCGTCGTGGACCTGATGATCATCATCTGGTTCTCGACCATCTGCTGATCGAGAATCGCATCCGACATGAAGACGTCCTGCCCGGCCGCGCGTTCCTTGCGCGGGTCGAGCAACAACTGCGCGGTCGCCGTGTAAAGCGGCGTCGCCCTTGCGAGATAGAGAGCCGCAAGGAAGACGAAGAGCGCAGCCATGCCGCCAATGAGCTTCCATTGCCGCCAAAGGAAGTTGACGACATCGCGCAGGTCGAAGCCGCCGCCTTCAGCGCTGGAAGCGGGAGATTCTTTCGCGACGTTGAGACGATTCAGCATCTATCGTCCTTTGCCTGTTTGGGTTCGATCAGCGCCAGCGCTAATCCGAAGTCGATACACGCGAGCTTTGCGATTGCGCGACGCCGGCGCCGAGCACCGCCATGAACGTTATCGCTACACCTTCGATTTGAACGCTGAAATCGACGAGAGCATGGACGCCGACCACCACTGCAGCCACCGTCGCGACGATTGCGGCGGTGGCGTCACGCTCCCGCTTCATCGCGCCCCTGAAGCATAAGGCGGTGAGCCAGACCAGACATCCTATGAGCATCGTTCCGAACACGACTCCCAGTCCAAGCAACGTCTCCAGGTAAGCATTATGGGCCTTGTCCCATAGCTCCCAGGTGCCGAACGAGGGCTCGCGGTACATCGGGAACACGTCCTGAAACGTCCCATAGCCGAAGCCAAGCAAGGGGGCGTCGAGAATCGCATGAACGGTGAGGGCGTAGAGGGAGAGCCGGCTCTGGTCGCCGATGCCTTCGGTCGCGATGCGTCCGACGATCAGATCGCCGAAGAAAGCAAAACATGCGACGAGCGCGATCGTCACGAACGCCATGGACTCGAGACGCTCCCTGCCCGCGCGCCGCCGACGCGAGAAAATCATTGAGTACAACACGAAAATCCCCAGCGCCGTCGAAAGAATTCCTCCCCGCGATATGCTGCCCAGCAACGCCACAGCGATCGCGATCGCGGTGCCAATGAGGAACATTCCCTGCTCGCCCGTCACTTCCAAAAAGCGACTCGCCCGGTAAGCCGCAGGGGCGTCGTCGTCCTCCGGCATCGCATCTCTATAAAGGCGGAAGATGAGCGCGATGTTCACGATCAACCCCATTCCCGCATAGGTTGCGAAATTGTTGCGCCCGACAAACGCGGATCGAACGATGGGCGCCGGCAGGACGTCCGGAAAGAATGGCATCCGGCCAGAAAAAACCGCGGCGGACACCAAGCCGTATATCGAATAGGCAGCGACAATAGCCACGATCCACCAGAGAAGCAAGAAAACGCGCTCTCGCTCTCTGCAAAGCTCAAGAGACACCCAGAAGACCGAGGCCGCCGTCAGTAATCGAATCAAAGCGATCCCGGTTTCGCCCCTGTTGAGGGATATGCTGGCGTTGACCGGCCTTTGCAGCACTTCTGCGGTCATGCC
The DNA here is from genome assembly GCA_963829075.1 of uncultured Alphaproteobacteria bacterium. GTDB lineage: Bacteria > Pseudomonadota > Alphaproteobacteria > Rhizobiales > Beijerinckiaceae > Methylocystis. Next base: position 158,311 of record CAWHHH010000016.1, read on the forward strand.
CCAGAGCGGATGCGCAAATATCGCGCTCACCTCGACGGCCGTTTGCGCCTTCGCCCAAAGCACGACCCCGAGAAAAAGCACGAAGGGGCCCAAGATGCTGTTGATCGCGAAAGGGTGTCGGCACCCTCTCAAAGCCAGACTAACAGGAGCACAGGGCCGAGGTCAAATGATCAAGCCCAATTTCTCCAGACTCGCCGCTTTATGTTTTAAATGTGTTTCGCTCTTGTTTTAATTGCGCTGATTCGAATAGTCGGCGCAGGGGATCGATTGCGCCGCAGCAACCCGCGACGAGGCCGGGGAACGCCGCGCGATGCTAATTCATCTCTTCGAGAACCAGTACGCCGCTGCGAGGATCGTCGCCATTCCGATGAGCAGCGCCCGATCCGACGCGCTCCGCGCGCGGGCGAGCGTCTCCAGCGAGCGGGGCGAAAGCTCGACGCCCGTGACGCTTTGTTCGCTGATGCGCGAAAGCGTCATTTCGGCTTCGCTGAGGACGGCGGGAATTCGCCCGGCCATTTTTGCAAGCTCGACCAATCCGCGGCCAGTGTCCTCGATCTTGGCCTTGGGTCCGAGATTGGCCTCGATCCAATCGCGCACGACGGGTTCCGACGTCTTCCAAATATTGAGCTTTGGATCGAGCATGCGCGCGACGCCCTCCGCGACAACCATGGTCTTTTGCAGCAGGACGAGCTCGGTGCGCGTGCGCATGTCGAAGAGCGCGGTGACTTCGAAGAGCAAGGTGAGCAGGCGCGCCATGGAGATGTCGGAGGCGTTGACCGTGTGCAGCGGCTCGCCGATCGCCCGCAGGGCCTGCGAGAATTCCTCGACCGAATGCGCCAGCGGCACGTAGCCCGCCTCGAAATGCACCTGGGCGACGCGCCGATAGTCGCGCGTGATGAAGCCGTGCAGGATTTCGGCGAGGAAGCGGCGCTCCTTGTGCCCCAGCCGCCCCATGATGCCGAAGTCGATCGCGACGATGCGCCCGCTCGAGTCGACGAAGAGATTGCCCTGATGCATGTCGGCGTGAAAGAAGCCGTCGCGCATCGCATGACGCAAAAAGGACTGCAGCACGCAGCGCCCGATTTCCTTCAGATCGTGACCCGCCGCCGCGACGCGGGGCAGGTCGGAGAGCGGAACGCCGTCGATCCATTCGAGCGTCAGCACCTCCTTGGCGGTGCGCTCCCAATCGACCTCCGGCGCATGGAAATCCGGGTCCTTGGCGACATTGTCGCGAAATTCGGAAGCCGCGGCGGCCTCGAGGCGGAAATCGGTCTCGAGCTTGACTGTGCGCGCCAGCGTGTCGACGACCTCGATCGCGCGCAGCCTCCGCCCCTCCGCCGAGTAGCGCTCGGCGATGCGCGCGATGAGATACATATCCGAAAGGTCTCGGGCGAATTGGCGCTCGACGCCCGGCCGCAGAACCTTGACCGCCACCTTCCGTTCGCCCTCGGCGTAGCGCGCCCGGGCGAGGTGAACCTGGGCGATGGAGGCCGCCGCGATCGGCTCGCTGAAGCTCAAAAACAGCTCGTCGATCGGCTTGCCCAACGCTTTTTCGATGATCGCCACCGCCGGCTCGTTCCCGAAGGGCTCCATCCGGTCCTGAAGCGCCGTCAGCTCATTGGCGATCTCGCCGCCGACCACGTCGGGCCGCGTTGCGAGAAACTGGCCGAGCTTGACGTAGGAGGGACCGAGTTGCGCCAGCGCGCGCGCCAGCGCCTTCGCGCCGCCTTCGCGGTCGCTGCGCGCAAAGAGATTTGCGATACGAACGAGAGTCCCCGCCGGCGGAGGCAACAACACGGGGTCGAGTTTCGTGAACACGCCTTCATGGGCGAGAACGTAAGCCGCGCGTGCGAGGCGCCAAATATGTCCAAAGCCCAAGATCACGCGAGGCCCGCCGTTTTCGTATTGCGTTGCGGGAGCCTAAGCCGAGGCGCAGGGGAAAAGTCAATGCGCGCGGCCGGCTGTGAGAACGAGGCTGGCCGCAAAAGGCAGAACTGGTTTCTCCTGGAAAGCGCGCTCTTAACTTTTTAATCGACCACGATTTCTTTGTTCAGGCGACTGCGCCTGAACAGAGCGCGATCTACTGCGCCACGAAATCGAAGCCCGGCTCGCGCTTGCCCGCGACGACCGCCGTGTCCTTGTCGCATTGAAAGGAGCGGGCACTCCTGTCCGCGATCTCTCTCGCCAGTGCTTCGGCTCCGGAGTTAACGCGAGCGTCGACATAGCCGACGTGGCAAACGCCGCCGGGACCGAGACGGGTCACCACCAAAATGGCGCCAGTGTAAGACTCGAAGGGCTTGTCGGACGGCCTCTGGGCTTTCCAGAGCGTGATCGCCGCGAAGGCTCTCCGCTCGCCGTCGAGGCGCCATTCGACAACTCCGCCGTCGAATTTGTTCGGACGGGAGAGCGTCTGCTGTCCCGCCTTCTCGTCCCAAGGCTTTGGGCCGAAGCTCAGGTGTGTGCGCCCGTCCTGGGCGCCGATCTCAACGGGGACGCCGCGATAGCCCGCGCAGCGCCAGCCGCGCTGCTCCGCGCCGCCGCTTTCCGGCTCATAGGCGCAGTGCTTCTCCAGGTTGATCTCGCGATAGGCGGAGGAGAGCTCCCCAGCCGGCGCCGCGCGCGCCGTCGCCGCCAGCAGCGCCAGCAGCGCCAGCAGCGTTAGGCCGAAACACGACGAATGTCCGAAACCGAAAATCATTTCCGCGTCCTCATTTCGTTCGAACTCAACGGAGCCTAAACGGAGGCGGAGCGGAAAGAATTGCGGCAGCGCACAGGAAGAATCGGACTAGGGTTTCCACCCCGAGTGGATCGCCACCACGCCGCCCGTGAGGCGCTCGCAGCCGGTGCGGCGAAAGCCCGCCTTGCGGATCATGCCCTCGAATTCGTCGGCCTTAGGAAAGCGGCGGATCAACTCGACGAGATAGCGGTAGGGCTCGCCGTCGCCGGCGACGAACTTGCCGACGAGCGGAATGACGTTGAAGGAATAGGCGTCATAGATCTTGTCGAGCCCCGGCAGCGTGACCTGGGAGAACTCGAGGCATAGAAACCGGCCGCCGGGCTTGAGCACGCGAAAGGCCTCGGCGAGCGCGAGCTCGATGCGCGGCACGTTGCGGATGCCGAAAGCGATCGTGTAGGCGTCGAAATCGGCGTCGGGGAAAGGGAGGCTCTCGGCGTTCGCCTCAACGAACTCGAGCCTCTCCTCGAGCCCGCGCTTTTGCGCGCGGTCGCGGCCCACCTCGAGCATGTCGGCGTTGATGTCGAGCACGACGATCTTCGCGTCGGCCCTAGCCTTCGCCGCGATACGGAACGCAACGTCGCCCGTCCCGCCGGCGACGTCCAAATGGCGAAAGCCCGGCCTTGCGCCGGCGTTGACCTTGGCCGCGAGCTGATCCTTCCAGAGCCGGTGAAGCCCGCCGGACATCAGGTCGTTCATCACGTCGTAGCGATGCGCGACCTTATGGAAGACGTCGTCGACGCGCTCCTGCTTCTCGGCGAGGCGCACCTCCTCATAGCCGAAATGGGTGGATTCTTCCTGATCGGCAGGGGCCGTGGTCATCGCATACTCGCTGAATGGGGAGAGACGGAAGAGCTATAGCGGCTTGTTGCGGAAAGGGCTACGGGGCGCCCTCCTGTAGCCGGGGCCGGCCCCGCGGCGAAAAAAGAGCGGCGTGCCAAGCCGCCGCTCTGCCCCGATTCCATCAAGAAGACGTTGAGAGCCCTCAATCGCCAGAACGACGGAGGCTGACGGAGACGGCTGCCAGCGTCAAAGCGGCCAGGCTCGCCAGGCCTGCGCCGGGAACCGGCCCGGGGGCTCCGGCCGAGACCTCCCAGACGAAGCTGCCGCCGCCGCCGCCGCCGCCCCACCCCTCGCCGAAACCGCCGGTCATGCCAGCCTGGCCGACGACGATCGACAGATCTGTCCCGGCCGTCAGAAGCATTTGGCCGCCGACCAGAGCGCCGAAGCCGCCGATGCCAGTCTCTGGGTTTTGGAACCCGACGTAGCCGGAGCCTCCCTGAGCTCCAGCCGCGAGAATGGTGTACAGGCCCGTGGTCGGAACGATGAAGCTTTGGACGGTTCCAGTGTCAGGCAGGTTTACGCCGTTGATCGTGACATAGCCGTCCAATCCGGCGCCGTTCCCGCCTCCAACAGTCGGAACGCCGTTCACAACGCCGTTCGCGCCGGAGACCGACACCAGATTCGCGAAGCCGGGAGCGATAAAGGAGCCACCGCCGCCGCCGCCAAAAAAGTCGTCGCCGCCGCCGCCGCCGTGAAAGCTGCCGCCGCCGCCGCCGCCGAAGCCGCCGCCGTCGTTCCCAACGTCAAAGCCGACCGAGCTGCCCTGGCCGCCGGCGAAAGTAGGAGAGCTGGAGCCGCCGAAAGGTATACCGCTGGTGGGAAGTTGACTGGCGAAAGGAGTGCCATTGCCGCCATTGCCTAGCCAGCCGGCGCCGCCCGCGCCATCCGCAGAGCCATTCGTCCCGCCCTGGCCGCCGCCGCCGCCGACGCCGCCAGCGCCGCCAGTAACTCCCGAGCCATTGTCGCCGTTGATTCCGGTTTGCCCGTTGTCCCCGTTGCCGCCGACATTGCCGCAGCATCCCGCGCCGCCGCCGCCCCCTGCGCCGAGAAGGAGCGTGTCGGCTCGCGCCGGAGCCGACGAAACTACCCCCAAGACCATGGCGAGAGCCGTCGCCGGCGCCACAAAGTTCAGCATTTTGAATTTCAGTATAGAGCTTTTGAACTTCATCACACTTCTCCATCGAGTCATTCGGCAAGCCTTCGAGGAATGCTCTACTTTTTTGCCACAGCCGTTCGGTAGAAGGCCAAAATGAATTTCTCGCCTCGATGCTGCATGAGGCGATAGGGCATTGCCGCGCTAAAAATCTTCCTCTTCGCAGCGTTTGTAAACGTGGCTTCTAGGCACGGGTTAAAATTTCTTTAACCTGTTGCGCGAAAGACACACTTCCAAAAAAGGGCTCTCACGGTTGCAACGCCAAACCTCGCGGTTCGTGCGGGCCGAGGAGCCATCGTTCGCTCCGACGCGCAAAAAAACCGGCCTCCATTCGGGGACCGGTTTTTCTCGTTCGACGTGCGGCGGTCAGGCGCGATACTGTTGCAGGCGCGTCGTGCGGAGGCCCGCGAGGCCATGCTGGTCGATCGAGGCCTGCCAGCTCAAGAATTCGTCGACGGTGAGCGTATAGCGGCTGCAGGCGTCGTCGAGCGAGAGCAATCCGCCGCGCACCGCCGCGACGACTTCCGCCTTGCGCCGGATAACCCAGCGCCGCGTGGTCGGCGGCGGCAAATCCGCGATCGTCAGCGGACTCCCGTCGGGGCCGATGACATATTTGACGCGGGGACGATACGTCTCTGTCATGCTGTAACTCGCTTACTGGAACCGACACACGCGAGTCCTCTATATGCATTCGGTTTTAAGATTCACCTAAGCAGGCCAGGGATTTACACCCGCTCTTCGACAACCCAACGTTAAATTCATGTGCCGGATTGGCTCGCCCGCGCGGCTCGACGTAAAGAATTCTTAACGGGCGGGACTGTTCTTGAAAGATCCGTAGAGATTTGGGGTTAGCGATTTGCAAAGGCCGTGGTTCGGCCGAGCCGGGGCATGCTCGAAGGTCTCTTCACCGGCGGCCTCCGAAACTCTATGCTTGTCCAGGAAAAGCAGGCTTCTATCAATCCGAAATAGTTCCATGCACGAACTCGATCGCATAACCCAACGCCCCGAGGTGATGGGAGGAAAAGCCTGCATTCGCGGCATGCGGGTCACGGTCGGCGTGATCGTCGGCCAAATCGCGGCCGGCCACGGGATCGAGCAGATCCTCGCCGATTACCCTTACCTTGAGCGTGAGGACGTGCTCCAAGCCTTGCGCTATGCCGCCTGGCGGGCGGAAGAGCGTGAAGTTGAGCTGGCCGGAGCATGAAGACTCACGACTACGCTCACGCCACTGCCACCGCCGCCGCCTTGCTCTTCCCAAACTTCTTGCGATCGTTGGGGTCCAGATACACCTTGCGCAGCCGGATCGACTTCGGCGTCACCTCGACGCGCTCGTCGTCCTCGATATAGGCCAGCGCCTTCTCCAGCGTCATCTGGATCGGGGGCGTCAGGCGCACGGCCTCGTCCTTGGACTGGGTGCGGATGTTGGTGAGCTGCTTGCCCTTCAGCACATTGATCTCGAGGTCGTTGTCGCGCGTGTGCTCGCCGACGATCATGCCGCGATAGACCTTCCAGCCCGGCTCGATCATCATCGGACCGCGGTCCTCGAGCTTCCACATGGCGTAAGCGACCGCTTCGCCCTGATCGTTGGAGATCAAGACGCCGTTGCGGCGGCCCTGGATCTCGCCCCGATGCGGCGCGTATTCGTGGAAAAGCCGGTTCATGATCGCCGTGCCGCGTGTGTCGGTCAGAAGCTCGCCCTGATAGCCGATGAGCCCGCGCGTCGGCGCGTAAAACACAAGGCGTAGACGGCCGCCGCCGGACGGCTTCATCTCGATCATGTCGGCCTTGCGCTCCGACATTTTCTGCACGACGACGCCGGAATGCTCCTCGTCGACGTCGATGACGACCTCCTCGATGGGCTCGAGAATCTCGCCGCTTTCGTCCTTCTTGAAGACGACCTGAGGACGCGAGACGCCGAGCTCGAAGCCCTCGCGGCGCATGGTCTCGATCAATATGCCGAGCTGCAACTCGCCACGGCCCGAGACGATATAGGCGTCGCCCTGGGCTGAGTCCTCGACGCGCAGCGCGACGTTGCCCTCGGCCTCCTTATAGAGCCGCGCGCGGATCATGCGGCTCGTGACCTTGTCGCCCTCCGTCCCGGCGAGCGGCGAGTCGTTGACGAGGAAGGTCATGGACAGCGTCGGCGGATCGATCGGCTGCGCCTGCAGCGGCTCGCTGACTTCGAGCGCGCAGAGCGTGTCGGCGACGTTGAATTTTTCCAGCCCCGCGATCGCAACGATGTCGCCAGCTTCAGCCTCGTCGATCGGCTGACGCTCGATGCCCCGGAAGGCCAGGATTTTCGAGACGCGGCCCTGCTCGACGACGGAGCCGTCGCGCGCCAAAACCTTGACCGGCTGATTGGGTTTCACGGAGCCCGCGAAGACGCGGCCGGTGATGATGCGCCCGAGATAGGGATTGGCCTCGAGGAGCGTTCCGAGCATGCGGAAGCCGCCCTCCTCGACCTTCGGCTCGGGCGTATGCTTCACGATGAGGTCGAAGAGCGGCCCCATGCCGTCCTTGGGACCGTCCGGCTCCTCGGCCATCCAGCCCTGCTTCGCCGAGCCGTAGATGATCGGAAAGTCGAGCTGCTCGTCGCTGGCGTCGAGCGCCGCGAAGAGGTCGAACACCTCGTTGATGACCTCGCTCGGGCGCGCGTCTGGCTTATCCACCTTGTTGATGCAGACGATCGGCTTCAGGCCGATCTTGAGCGCCTTGCCCACGACGAATTTCGTTTGCGGCATCGGGCCTTCTGCCGCGTCGACGAGCACGATGGCGCTGTCGACCATGGAGAGGATGCGCTCGACCTCGCCCCCGAAATCGGCGTGGCCCGGCGTGTCGACGATGTTGATGCGCGTGTCCTTCCAGACGATCGAGGTGGCTTTCGCCATGATCGTGATGCCGCGCTCTTTCTCGAGATCGTTTGAGTCCATCACGCGTTCGGCGACGCGCTGGTTCTCCCGAAAGGCGCCCGACTGCTGCAGGAGCCGGTCGACCAGCGTGGTCTTGCCGTGGTCGACGTGGGCGATGATGGCGATATTGCGCAGCTTCATGGGGAAGGCGGCCTTGGGAACGACCGGCGCCGGCTCCGGGGCCTGCAACGCGGCGAACGGAGGACGAAAGGGTCGGCGATGTTGCGATGCGGCGCCTATACAGGATCGGCGGCCAAAAGGGAACCCTCAGGCTTTCACCCTTTGGCGAGCCGAGTCGTTCGATAGACGGCTTCGAGCGGGAATTGGACGCCTATGCTTTGGAAAACCAGCTCGCCCGCCTCGACTACTTCCGCCGCCGCCGGCCAATTCCCGTCTTCCCCGCGCCGCAGAAGCTCGACCCCGATTGTCTCGGTCCGGAAGATTGCGATCTCCTTCACGCTCGGGATCGTCGTATAGGTCCACACGTTGGAGCGCGTTCGGGACTCATTGCCGGGCGACAGGACCTCGATCAGCAGGATCGGCTCCGCGACGTACAGCTCCTCTGCTTCGTAACCTCCGCAGACGACGCCGAGATCGGGGACGCGGAAATTGGCGTCGGAGCGAACGCGCGGCACGACGCCCGGATTGGTGAGAACCGAGCAAGGACTGCCTTTTTCGACAAGAGCGTTCGAAATTAGCCGCCCGACCTCCGCCTGAATCGCGGCATGGGTCCGCGTCGCCGGCGCCATGGCCATAGGCTGCCCTTCGACGAGTTCCCAACGCGCCTCATGGGGCTCCTCCCAGGCGAGGAAGTCCCGCAGAGTCATCGAGGCCGCGGCGTTGGCGAGAGCGCTCATGCGGCGAATATAACGTATCCGCAGACCATTCCGAACCGGAAATCGGCGGGGTCGCCCCGGCAAGCTTCACCCGGCCCCGTTGCCCTTGGCGCTGGCGCGCGCCGCCGTCACATCGCGCGCGAGCCTTCCGGTCAGCTCGGCGAGATGGTCGAAGCGGGCTTCGTAAAAGCCCGCGCCCGAGGTCGCCGAGCGCAATTCGACGATGAGATTGTCCATCTCGGCCTCGGGCATCAGCGCCTCCATCTTGTCCCAGCCGTCCCAGCCGTCGCGCGGGCCGAAGCCCAGGATCTGTCCGCGCCGGCCCGAAACGATCGCCGAGGCGCGCGAAATGTCCTCGCTCGGCGCATAGACGGTCACGGCGAGCACGGGCTCGAGCAGCACGGAATCGGCCTGCGCCAGCGCCTCGCTCATGCCGATGCGGCCGGCGGTGCGGAAGGCCATGTCGGAGGAATCGACCGTGTGATAGGACCCATCGAGCAGCACCGCCTCGACGTCGACGACCGGGAATCCGAGCGGCCCCTCCCCCATCGCGTCGACGCAGCCCGCTTCGACCGAGGAGAAATATTGCTTCGGCACGGAGCCGCCGTGGACCTGCTCTGAAAACTGGAAGCCCTCGCCGCGCTCGCGCGGCCCCACCGCCAGGAGCACGTCGCCGAACTGGCCATGGCCGCCAGATTGCTTCTTGTGGCGTCCGCGCGCCTGCACGCGCTTGCGGATCGTTTCCTTGTAAGCGACCGTGGGCCTGTGCGTCTCCACCGTAACGCCGAAGCGCGAGGCCAGCCGCTCGAGCGCGACGCGCAGGTGCATCTCGCCCTGCCCTAAAAGTCGCGTCTCCGAGAGACTCTGGTCGTTGACGCATTGGAGCGCGAGGTCCTCGTCCATCAGCTTCGCCAAGGCGCCCGCGAGCTTCATCTCGTCCTTGCGGTCCTTCGCCTTGAGCGCCAGCGCGTGCACAGGCGCCGGCGCGACCGTCTCGCTCTCCGTCGCCTCCTTCGCTCCCGAACGCGTGTCGCCCGAGAGACGATCGCCGGTCCTCGCGTGCTCCAGCCGCCCGAAGGCGAGCGTGTCGCCCTCCTTCGCTTCGCCCTGCTTCGACAGCGCGCCGCCGAGGAGCCGGGAGAGGCCCGAGATCTTTTCCTCGCCGCCCGGCGAGAGCACGGGCTGGCCGTCGGCGAAATTCCCGCGCAGGACGCGCGCCAGCGAGAGCTTGCCGCCATGCGAGGTGTGGATCGTGCGGATCACCTGCGCGAGCGGCGCGCCCTCCTGGGCGACGCCCAATCTTTCGCGGGTGGTCGCGACGCCCGGCGCCTCGTGGCGCAGCGCCTTCAGGAGGCGCGTCACGCCGGCGCCGCGTTCGGCCGAGCCAAAAAATAGGGGCACGACGAGGCCGGCACGCAATTCCTTGGCGAGATCGTCGAAAACCTGATCGCGCGGCGGCTCGATGTCGGAAATGAGCTCCTCCATCAGCTCGTCGTCGTAATCCGCGAGACGCTCGAGCATCGAGTAGCGTTCTTCCTTCTCATGCGCGCTCTCGCCCGCTGGAATCTCGATGACCTCCGAGGTGGAGTGCTCGCGATAGACATAGGCGCGCTCGAGCGCGAGATCGATGAATCCGATCGCGACGTCGTTCTTCCACAACGGCATTTGCCTCGCGATCAAGGGCGTGCGCGAAGCCGGCTGCAGCATGGCGAGCGCCTCGCGCACGCCGGTGGCCGTCGAATCGATCTTGTTGAGGAACAGAAAGCGCGGCACGTCCAGCTCCTCGAGCTCGCGCAGCACGAGTTGGAGCGGGAATATCTTGCGCGGATCCGCCTCGCAGACGACGATCGCGGCGTCGACGAGCGGCAGCGCCTGGCGCGCTTCGTGGGAGAATTCGAAGGAGCCCGGGACGTCGATGAAAGTGTATTGATCGCCGAGATAGTCGGCGTGACCGACGTTGGCCTCGACGCTCATCTGATGAGCGCGCGCCTCAGGGGAGAGATCGCCGAGCGCGGCGCCCTCCCTCGCCGCCCCGGCGCGCACGAGCAGCGCCTCGAAAAGCTTGGTCTTGCCGGTCTGGAAAGGGCCGAGGATCGCAATGAGCCGCGGCCCTCCGATCCTTGCGCCCTGACTGTGATCCTTCCCGCTCATCGCCTGCTCCCTTCGTCGGAGCCTTATGGGAAAGGCGCGGCTCCGTTATGCGGGATCGAACCACCTGCCGGGCGCGATGGCAAGACGAAAGGGAGCGCCGCCCGGCGGACCAAGGGTCGCAGCGAGACCTTTCCATCCGCCTTTCCCACAAGATCCCCAAGAGATGGGCGGGCGTCCCAATTTCCATCCGCGCCTTTCCCCAACTATCGGCGGTTCTCCCATTTTTTGCCCGCTGCGAATCGGCGACGCTGACGCCCGCAGGAATCGCCTGCCGGACGTCTCAGGGGGGCAAAAATGGCGCTTTCCGTCTTCAAGGAAAAACCCGGCGAATTCCTTCTTGCCCCCGACGCCGAGGAGATGCGCCTCGCGCGCGAGCTGATGTCGAACATCGACGGCTTTCTGACGGCCGTCGTCGTCGGACCGGAGCCAATTGAGCCGAGCGAATGGCTGAGGCGCGTTGGTTGCGGCCTGATCGCCGGCTCCGCCATAGACCAGCGCATGGGGCTGCTCGCCAAGGTTCTCGTCGATCGACACGACGAAATCCGGGAAGCAGGTCGAGATCGGCGAAGCCCGCCGTCCGCCCGATGTTCCTGCCCAAGGGGAGGTTCGCGCGCAACACATCTTTCGAGCGGGCCAAGAGCGTATTCCGTGAGCCGCCTTTGAGCTTGCCAGCTCAGCGGATCGGCGCCAAGGGCGACGAATGGATGCAAGCATCGGACATTTCGTCGCCCTGCTTGCGGTCGCCATGCTGGTGGCGATCGCCGCGCGCCGGCTCAAGCTCCCCTATACCGTCGGGCTCGTCGTCGTCGGCGCGGCGCTGAAATTCGTCCGCCTCGATTTGGGCGAGCATCTGACGCATGATCTCGTCTTCGACCTCATCCTGCCGCCGCTGCTGTTCGAGGCGGCGCTGGCGCTTTCCTGGCGCGAGTTGAAGCGCGATCTCGTTCCAATCCTCGTCTTCTCGACGGTCGGCGCCCTCGCCGCGACCTTCTTCGTCGCAGAGGGCATGACGGTCCTGATGGGCTGGCCATTCACCTCGGCGCTCGTCTTCGGCGCGCTGATCGCCGCGACCGACCCGGTCGCGACGATCGCCATGTTCAAGGACAACGCCATTCACGGCCGGCTGCGCCTCCTCGTCGAGAGCGAAAGCCTCATGAACGACGGGGCGGCGGCGGTCATTTTCGTCGCGAGCCTCGCCTGGGCGCAGTCGGGCGCCGCGACCCCGGCCGATTGGCGCACGATCCTGGGCCTTCTCGGCGTCGTGGTTGGCGGCGTCGCGATCGGCGGCCTCTGCGGCGGCGCGGCGATCCTCGTCGCGGGACGGACCTCCGAGCACGTGGTCGAAGCGGCGCTGACGACGATCACCGCCTTTGGCGCCTTTCTCTTCGCCGAATATGTCCACGCCTCCGGCGTGCTCGCGACCGTCGCGGCCGGCCTCGTGATGGGCAATCTCGGCGTGCTCGCCGATGACGAGAGGTCCTATCTCACGAATAGGGGACGGGAGTTCGCCGTCGCCTTGTGGGAGTTCGTCGCATTCCTCGCAAACTCCGTGGTCTTCCTCCTCATCGGCATCGATCTGGCTGCGCTGCCCTTCGGCGCGAGCGGGGCTTTTGCGATCTTCGTTGCGATCGTCGTTGTGCTGCTCGGCCGCGCGGTGACGATCTATCCCTTGAGCCTGCTCTTCGCGCCGACGCGCTGGGCCATCACCTTTTCCGAGCAGCATGTTTTGTGGTGGGGCGGCCTTCGCGGCGCGCTGGCGCTCGCATTGGCGCTCTCGCTCCCCGACGATCTGCCGCTTCGCCACGAGATCCGGGTCGCGGCATTCGGAGTCGTCGGCTTCTCCATCGTCGTGCAGGGCCTCACCATGCCGCTGCTGCTGCGGCGGCTCGGACTGGTCGGAGCCAAGTGACGGGCAATTTTCTTAACTGCCATTGCAACAACAGCGGCTGCGGACGGTCATCCGCCGCCTTCTTTCCGAGAGAGCTTTCCACGGCGGCGGTTGCGCCTTGTCCCGTAACGAATTTCTGTTACCTTCGATGTCTTCGTTACCGTTCGATGGAGTCCGCTCCGATGAGGCGCCTATTCCTTGCTGCAACGATTTCCCTCTCTACGCTTATGCTCGGCGCGGCCAAGGCGGAGGTCTCGATGACCGGCTCCTTCACGGCGCGGCAAGCCTGCCCGGCAACGCCGTCAATCCACAGCAGCGCCAATCCCGGCGGCATAAGCCTGGAAGCCAAGCGTTCCTACAAGCTACTAGCCAAGAACAAGGACGACGCGACGCATTATCTCCTCGAAGTGCCGGGAGCCGACCCCGTGCGCCGCTGGGTCGCAGTCAGTTGCGGCGACCTTTCGACGGACGCCGCCGCCGGTCCATCCCCGGCAAGCAAGCAACCCTTCTATGTGCTTGCTGTGAGCTGGGAGCCCTCCTTCTGCGCGACGGAGCCGGGAAAGCCCGAATGCCAGATCGAAACGCCGAGCAGCGCCGACGCAAGCCGTCTCTCCCTGCATGGTCTGTGGCCGGACCCCGATGAATACTGCAATGTTCCGAGCGACGTCGTGGCTCTCGACAAGCAGAGCCGATTCCGCGATCTGCCGGCCGTCGACCTGTCCGAGCAGGTTCGGGACGCTTTGGACCAAGTCATGCCCGGCACGAAGTCTGCGCTGGAGCGTCACGAATGGGTCAAGCATGGCACCTGCGCCGCGGGCGCGACGCCGGACGCTTATTTCACCGCGGCAAGCGCGTTGATGGGGCAATTGAACGCGTCAGAAGTCGGGGCTTTGTTCGCGAATAACGTCGGCGCCCAGATCACAACGGCGCAAATCCAGAAGGCGATGAACGACAGCTTCGGCGCCGGCGCGGGAGACCGCATCAAGGTGAGCTGCAAAGGCTCTCATGAAAACCGCATGATCATGGAGATCACGATCGGACTCCAGGGGCAGGTCGACGAAACGCCCGACTTGGCGCCGCTCATCGCCGCCGCGCCGCCGGTCAGCGATTCCGGCTGTCCGAGCGGTCTCGTCAAAGCCGTCCCACAATAAGGAGGACGAATGGCCGCGGCGCGGCGGAGGGGGCGCGGACTCGTACGATCAGATCAGCGGCCTCACAAATTCAGCGCCCTCATGTGCTGCTCGACATAGCGCGCTCCCGCGGCGGCGCCCGCGGGCAGCGCCTCGCCAATGCGCGCGATTTCATCGGCGGAGAGAGAAATCTCCAGTGCCCCCAAATTTTCGTCGAAATATTTGCGCCGCTTCGTGCCGGGAATGGGCACGATGTCTTCGCCTTGCGCGAGAACCCAGGCCAGCGCGAGCTGCGCCGCCGTGCAACGCTTCTCGCGCGCAAAGGCTTCCACTCGATCGAGCAGCGCGAGATTCTTGTCGAAATTCTCACCCTGGAAGCGCGGCGTCTGCCGCCGATAGTCGTCTTGCGGCAGGTCGGCGCTCGACTTGAAACGCCCCGTGAGAAAGCCGCGCCCGAGCGGGCTATAGGGTACGAAGCCGACGCCGAGCTCGCGGCAGGCGGCGAGAATCTCCTGCTCGGGCTCGCGGCTCCACAGCGAATATTCGGTCTGCAGCGCGGCAATCGGATGCACGGCGCAGGCCTTGCGCAGCGTCGCCGGCGCGGCCTCGGAAAGGCCGAGATAGCGCACCTTCCCGGCCTGCACGAGCTCGGCCATCGCGCCAACGGTTTCCTCGATCGGCGTCTTGGGATCGACGCGGTGCTGATAATAGAGATCGATCGTCTCGACGCCGAGGCGCTTCAGGCTCGCGTCGCAGGCCGCGCGCACATAGTCGGGGCGCCCGTCGACGCCGAGAAAGGCGCCGTCCGGCGCGCGCACGTTTCCGAATTTCGTGGCGAGAAAGACCTCGTCGCACCGCTTGGCGATCGCCCGGCCGATGAGCTTCTCGTTCTCGCCCACGCCATACATGTCGGCCGTGTCGAGAAAACTCACGCCGCAATCGAGCGCGTGATGGATCGTCGCGATCGACTCGGCCTCGTCGCCGCCGGCGTAAAAGTCCGACATGCCCATGCAGCCGAGACCGATCGACGAGACTTCAGGACCATTGCGTCCAAGCCTGCGTTTTTGCATGGGGCGCCTCCTTGGCGGGCTCGCGACGGCGCGTCGCGGCAGCAATTCTACTTAACGCGCGGCGACCAGAAAATCGCGCCTTGCGCTTTTTCCCGCCCTACCCGCCGTCTCCGCGAGCGAAGACCACAGCGCGCGCGATGATCCTTTGCACCGACTCGTCGCGCTGGTTGTACGTCGTGAGCCGGACGGTGACGATTCCGCGGTCGGGGCGTGAGCGCGAGCGGTTAATGTCCGTCACCTCGCCTTCGATGCGGATAGAATCGCCCGGCCGCACGGGCTTCGGCCAAGTGATTTCCGCCCCGACGCCGATGAGGCCCCCGGCGAAAGGCGCAGGACCTTCGACGAGGAGCCGCATCGACAGCGCGGCCGTCTGCCAGCCGCTCGCGATGAGCTCGCCGAAGAGGCTCGCCTTTGCGGCCTCCGCATCGACGTGGAAATATTGCGGATCGTTGTCGCGCGCGAAAGCGATCATCTCTTCGCGCGTCACGACGCGCGGCTCGGAGCGAAAAACTTGGCCGACGGAGAGGTCTTCAAGATAGAGCGTCATGCGTTCCTTTGGTCCTGATCTAGAAGAAGCCTCTTGATCGCCGTCACATCGCCAGCGCCACCGGCTAGATTGCGCGCGCGGACCTCCTCGAGCGGCTCGGACGCGACCAGCATATGCGTGGCGTTCGCGTGAAGCAGCGTCGAGGCGTCGCGCATGATCCCGACGTGGCCCTTCCAAAAGACGAGATCGCCGCGCTGCAACGGCTCCTCTGGCGCTACCGGACTCCCGAGCCCCGCTTGCTGCAAATCGCTGTCGCGTGGCGCCACGATCCCGGCACGCGCCAGCGCGCATTGCACGAGGCCCGAGCAGTCGATCCCGAGCGGACTCTTGCCGCCCCACAGATAAGGGACGCCGAGCAGCGTCTCGGCCACCGTGACGAAATCGTCGGCATAGTCGCCTACGGTCAAGAGATGCTTCGCATAGATGAAGCCGCCGTCGCTCGTCGCCAGGAAGTCGCCCTGCCGTTCGATGACACAGACGGCCGCGCCGAGCGGAAGCGCCAGGATCGTCGGCGTCTTCATATTGGCCGCAGGATAGACGAAGCTGCGCGCCACGCGGACGACATGAGTCGGCTGATCGACGCGGCTCCACAGCGCGTTGGCCGCGATCCAGCCGACATAGCCGTCGCTTGCGAGCTGGCCCCAGCACCAGCCCTCCTCCTCGTCATAGACGGTCACGCAGTCTCCGTAGAGCGCCTGGGTGTCGAGCGGCGCGTCGGGGCGCGGCTCACGCTTCACGTCCACGACGCCTTCCTTGACCTGCATCGCGACGCCCTCGACGAAGCGCGTGGAGACGACGCGGCCCTCGAGATGCTTCGCCGCAAGATCGGGGCGAGCGGGCGTCAGCCGTCTGTCGAAGTTCTGGCTCATCGCGTTCCGCTCCCGGAGGCGACGCGCGTCTGGATCAGATCATAAAGCAAGCGCGCAGCCTGAATGTCGCCGCCTTCCGGGCGACCGGGCTTCGCCGAGGGGTTCCAGCAATAGACGTCGAAATGCGCCCAGCGCTCGGGATTGGCGACGAAGCGGCCAAGAAAGAGCGCCGCGGTGATCGAGCCCGCGAAGCTGTAACTCGTCGTGCTCGACACATCGGCGATCTTGCTGTCGAGTCCGCTCTGGTAGCCTTCCCAGAGCGGCAGTCGCCAGACGGGATCGTTCGCCGCGGCGCTCGAGCGAGCGATCTCCTCGGCGAGCGCGTCGGAACGCGTGTAGAAGGGCGGCACGTCGGGACCGAGCGCGACGCGCGCCGCGCCGGTCAGCGTCGCAAAGTCGAAGAGAAGATCGGGCTCGTCCTCGGCGGCGAGCGCCAAAGCGTCGGCGAGGATGAGCCGCCCCTCGGCGTCCGTGTTGCCGATCTCGACGGTCACCCCTTTGCGGCTCTTATACACGTCGCCCGTGCGAAAAGAGGCGGCGGAGACCGAATTCTCGACGATGGGCAAAATCACCCGCAGACGCAAAGGCAGATCGACGGAAAGCAGCATCTCGGCCAAAGCGAGCGCAACCGCAGCGCCGCCCATGTCCTTCTTCATCAGCGCCATCGCGCTCGAGGGCTTTATGTCGAGTCCGCCCGTGTCGTAACAGACCCCTTTGCCAACGAGCGTGACCTTGAAGCCGTCCGCGGGCCCGCGCGAAAACTCCACGAGCCGCGGCGCCTCGGCGGCGGCGCGGCCGACCGCATGGATCAGCGGAAAGTTTTCGCGCAGCAGATCCTCGCCGACGACGGCGCGCGCCGCGGCGCCATGACGCTCGGCAGTCGCGAGCGCCGCATTGGCCAAAGCCTGCGGCCCCATATCGTTGGCCGGCGTGTTGATCAGATCGCGCCCCATCGCGATCGCTGCGGCGATCCGCTCGAGGCGGACGGCGTCGACGCCCGTCGGCGCGCGAAGCCGCGGCCTCTCAGCGGTCTTCGCGCGATAGCGGACGAACTGATAGGAGGAGAGGAGAAAGGCGAGCGCCGCGGTGCCAGGATCGCTCGGCGCGCGCTCGAAGGCGTAGACGCCGCGCGGGAGAGCGGCGAGCTTGCCGGCAAGAAAGGGATCGGCGCCGCTCGCGCCAGGGGGCTCGACGCCGAAGAGCACGCGCGCCAGCGCGCCCTCGGGCGAGGGCGCGAGAAGCGTCGCGCCGGGCTTCGGCTCGAAGCCCACGGCGCCGACATAGGCGCAGATCGACCCCGGCGCCGCCTCGAGATATTGCGCGAAGCTCTCCGTGTCGACGCAATCGATCGGAATCGCCGGCTCCTCGCTTTCCGCAAAACGCTCCGCGTCCGCCATCTCGACTCCTCAAGCCGCGCGTAAGGTTAACGATTTATCGCTGGAACTTCGATCTTCATCGTCCTGGAACATCGACGTGATCAAGGCTTGCCGTCGCTGCCCCGCGCAGCCCCTTTTCTTGGCGCAAGGCGAGGCGAAGCGCAATCACCTCGCGCGCGGCCTCGTCTTTCTGCTTTTCGGCTCGGCGCTGGGCCTCTCCGGCTGCTCGAGCACGCTCAACGACGTGACGGCGTCGATCAAATGCAGCCCGCCGCCGGCGAAGCTGCCGTCGGATGAGGCGGGGCTGCGGCGTTTCGCCGAGGAATGGGGCGCCCGCTACGAGAAGAATCCCAAGGACAAGACCACGGCGATCGCCTACGCGCGGGCGCTGCTCGCGCTCAAGCAGACGTCGCAGGCGGTGGCGATCCTACAGGGGCTCGCGATTCAATATCCACAGGACATGTCGGTCCTCGCCGCCTATGGCAAGGGGCTCGCGAGCGCCGGCCAGCTCAATCAGGCGGCCGATGTTCTCTCGCACGCCCATACGCCGGAAAAGCCCGACTGGTCCGTCGTCTCGGCGCAGGGGACGATCGCCGACGAGCTCGGCGATCACGACGCGGCCCGCCATTTTTATGATGAGGCGCTGAAAATGCGCCCGAACGATCCGGGCGTGCTTTCGAATCTCGGCCTTTCCTACGCGCTGTCGCGACAATTGCCGCGCGCCGAGGAAACCTTGAAGGAAGCGGCGACGCAGCCCGGCGCCGACATGCGCGTGCGCCAGAATCTGGCGCTGGTGCTGGCGCTCGAAGGCAAGTTCGATCAGGCCGAGG
>CAWHHH010000017.1:0-185705 GCA_963829075.1 uncultured Alphaproteobacteria bacterium
ACGCCGGAGTGATTTTGCATCGTCGGGCCGGAGCAAAAATGCATCACGCTTGAACAAACGAATGTGCCGGCCTTGGGCTTCATGTCGCACCGCGTTATTCGTCAGGACTGGGCTTTGACGGGGGTTGCGGTTTTTCGCGACGGACGCGTTTCTTGGAATGGGCGAGGCGGTAGCTCTCTCCGTTCATCTCCAAGATATGCACGTGGTGGGTCAATCGGTCGAGCAGAGCGCCGGTCAGACGCTCGGAGCCGAACAGGCTCGTCCACTCGTCGAACGGCAGATTGCTGGTGACGATCATCGCGCCTCGCTCGTAGCGCTGGCTGAAGACCTCGAACAACAGTTCGGCTCCGGTTTGCGACAGAGGCACATAACCGAGTTCATCAATGATGAGCAGCTTATGCATCGCGAGCGAGCGTTGCAGACGCAGAAGCCGTTTTTCATCTCTGGCCTCGATCAACTCGTGGACCAGGGCCGCGGCGGTGACGAAGCCGACCGACAGGCCCTTCTGACAGGCGGCCAGCCCCAATCCCAAGGCGATATGCGTCTTGCCCGTGCCGCTGTTGCCGACAGCGATGATGTTCTCACGACGAGCGACATACTCCGAGCGGGCGAGTTCCAGCACCAGGGGTTTATTGAGGGACGGCAAAGCCTGGAAGTCGAAGCTATCGAGGCTTTTGACGGCTGGGAACTTCGCTTCCTTGATCCGTCGCTCGACCATCCGCCGCTCCCGCTCGATCAGTTCCAGTTCGGCAAGCCGCAGTAGGTAACGGATATGGTCGACGCCCTCGGCGGCGCATTGACGGGCGAGCTTGTCATATTCGCGGAGGAACGTTGGAAGCTTGAGGGCTTTCAGATAGTGAGCCAGCAAAATTTGCGGTGTGTCAGTCATGCCGCGCCTCCCGCCAGGAGGGCCATATACGAGCTCGCCGAGGTCGTCGCGACCGTTGCTCGCGGCAGATACGGATAAACTGTCATGTCGAGGCGCGGCGGTCGCCGCTCGATCCGACACAGCACGAGATGCTTGATAGCGTCGAAACCGATGGCCCCGCGCTCGATCGCGTCGCGGACGGCGGCGGTCACGTCCTCGATCTTGAATGCTTCCATGAGGCGCAGAACCTGGACAAACTCACGCTTGCCCTGCTTGCCCATGCGGGCCTCCAGAAGACGCCGCAATGTCGCGAACTCTTCCGGCAACCTCCAGCCAACGAGCGGAGCGGCCTGGTCGAGCGCGTTGATCTTCCGCTCGATCAGCGCGAGATAATGCAACGGGTCGAACACGAAATCTTCCCGCTCATAGGAGCGGGGATGACGCGCGATTATCTCGGCGCCGCAGCTGATGACGACCTCGTGCACATAGCCGCGCACAAACACCTCGCGGTGACCGTAGGATGTCGGCACGGAATAATCGTTGAGCCGATACCGCACCAACGACAACGATGAAACCGTCGTGCCGATTTTCTCGCAGGCGTCATAGGCGGGCGGTAGCGGAGTTTGAAATGCAGCCAAGTCGCGCTCCAGACGCTCGCCGATCGTCTGATCATGGCCGCGCAAGCGATCGTTCATGCGACGGCGGCAGCACTCCAGCAGGTGGATGTTGAGAGCTTCGAAGCTGTCGAACACCGGGATCGGCACCAGGAAATTGCGCCGCGCAAAGCCAACGAGCCCCTCGACTTTGCCTTTGTCGTTGCCCCTGCCAGGCCGGCCGAAGCGGTCCTCGAACAGGTAGTGCGACTGGAGTTCCGTAAAGACCCGCGTTCGTTGCCGTCTGCCGTCCCCCAGGATCCGTGCAACCGCGATCTTCGTATTGTCATAGAGAATCGACTTGGGCACGCCACCGAAAAACGCGAACGCCTTCACGTGGCCGTCGCAGAACGCCTCGGTCGTTTCCGCCGGATAGGCCACCACGAAGCTGGCGTCCGAGTGCGGCAAGTGGAAAGCGAAAAAGTGGATCTTGCGCTCCACGCCGCCGATGACGCCGAGGGCCTCGCCAAAATCCACCTGAGCGTGACCCGGCGGATGCCCTAGCGGCACAAACATCTCTTGCGAGCGTTGCCGCCAGCTCGCCACGTAATCCTTTACGATCGTGATGCGCCCGGTGAAGCCATGCTCGTCCCGCAACCGCTCGAAGATCCGCTTCGACGTATGCTGCTGCTTCTTGGGCCGGCTTTTGTCCTCTTCGAGAATGCGGTCGATGATCGCAACAAACGGGTCCAGCTTCGGCCTGATCGGCGGCTTCAACCGCCGATAGCCAGGCGGGATCGAGAACTTCAACATTTTCGAGACCGTTCTCGGGTCGATCCCAAACCGCCGCGCCGCCGCCCGCTCGCTTAATCCCTCTATCCGGACTGCATGCCGGACCTGAAAATAAAGCTCCACCTGCTTCATCCCCCGCCCTCGCCAAAAACAGCAAAGGGCTGCTCAAATGCCGGATTTTTACTCCGGCGCAACCAACCATCTCGGTTGCTTCATTGAGGGATTTTCGCTCCGGCGCGTACAGCGATCCGTGTCCACCGCGTCGGAGATGATGACCACCGGGACGCCAGCCTCACTCTTGACGAGGTCGCGGATGGCTTCGTCCGTTTCGCTTTCCGCGCTGGCTTCCAATTCGCCAAGGATGATGAGGCTGGGCTGAAACTTGGCTCTTTGCCGTCTCCAGCTCTCTCGGTCGGCGAAAGTCGCGACAGGATGATCGAGTTCCGCGGCGAGGCAACGCGCCAGGCATTCCCGCATGAGCGTCCTTGGTTCGATGATGACGATCGTCTTGCGGGATTCGCTGAAGGGAGCCAAGTGAGCGGCTTCTGTTTCAATTACGTCGCCGTCTTGGCGGAACTCGCCGTCCATTTCGATCTCTCCATCCTCCGCTGAACCGCAAAGGTCGACGTTGCGCCGGTTTCGCGACGCCAACCCCTGTCTATTCGCGTGGCCCCTATGACCGGAGGTGATGCATATAATATGCACTTTACGTAATTCACGCAATCAAGAAAATTGATCCGCTCGGACCCGTCAACCCGCGCCGCTGGCTTCGCTATTGACCAGTTCCAAGGTTAAAACCCCTCGCCGAGGGCTCGCGTATACGCCGCATCTCAGATCGAGGAGAGGGAGCTGAGGGAGCCATTTGCGAGTTGGAGGACCGCTGTCCGATTAAAGTGAGCAAAGATTCGCAGGCGCAAAAAGTTTGACGCAAGCTGGTTTGGCGCCCGCTCGGGGCGTTATGAATCAGGCGGGCCACGACGAGACTTGTCGCGGGAGGACGAGCTTCCGCTATCCTCGCCAAGACCTCCATTCCGCCACTCTCAATCATGGTGCGTCGAACCGACCGTTTCCAACCTTAACTGAAATCACATGCCGACCCGAAGGGAGAACCGCCGGCTGCCGCCGGCGGCTCGAATCTCTCAATCCGCGTCGCTCAGTAGAACGATTTTTTCGACGACTCTGGTTCTGCGGGCGGCAGCTTGCCCTCCGGGGTCGCCTTGTCGATCGCAATCGGCAGATATTCCGCAAGGAGGTCGCGCGCCTTATCAAAATCCACGCCGGTCGCCTGAGCGAGCTCTTTCAGCTTGCTAACGCCAACCGCTTGACCGACCTCGATGGCGCTGATCGCCTCGTTCTTGCCGGTGGACACCCAGGAGTTGACTTGGCGACCGAAACCCGAAGACCGGAAGTCCTTGACGACGGCCTCGATGCCGCCCTGCTTCTCGACGTACTCCTTGATCAGATTCAACGCCTCGGCGCCTATCACCCCGCCAATGATCGCCTTAAGCCAGCTCATATTGTCCCCCATGTCTTTCGCTCTACGAACTGAAGCGGCGCTTGCGCCGCAAAGGAAACATAGAGGCATGGTTCCACTCTTACAATCCCTCCAGAGGATACTTCCCGGACCAATAAAGCGCGTGGCCTTCCGTCGGGCAGAAATTGTGACAGGACCGTCATCGTGCGGTCGCGGTCGCTTTGCTATTGAACGGATGGAGCCGGCGTGCCTGGAAAAAATCTGGAACGCAACTGGGCCTTCGGCGAAAGACGACTTGTTTGTAACGCGCATGGTGCGAGCGATGTGACCCAGGGACGCACCGTTGCATCCGCGCCGGTCGTCCGATTGACGGCCTTGCGCGGGAAAGGCTTGCCGCCACAACGAGACTGCAAGTCGCGCGTTCAAGCAGGGCCGCGGGTTGACGCCAGCAATCGTTACCATATTCGATCTGGCGCCGACTAAAGGACTTCCGGTCATAACGGCGGACGGTCAATTCCGCGAATGCTCCCGGACCGGCGCAAAATGGTGCAAAGGGCTCCGTCACCGGATGAATCAACCCCAGACGAATCAAACGGCGCCGAAATGCGAAGGCTTGCCTAATCCTTCGAGTTGACTATAGTTTATCGGGTGCTAACGAATGAGCGCACAGTTTTGAGGAAGCGCAACGCCGGGGACATTTTGGAAGCAGCCGGCGATAGAGCGAGCTTCAGAAAATTCAAGGGAAACAGTGTCGGCGGATCGATCTGAGACGTGCAGGGGGGCTCGTGGAAGAGAAGGCTCAGTTCAGCAGCGCGTCGGCGCTGCTCTCCATTTTCGTCGTGCTGGCTGCGTGTAAGCTGGGGCAGTCCGTCATTGAGCCGGTCGTCTTCGCTCTCTTCATAATCGCCATCGTCTGGCCGCTTGCTAGCGCCCTCCAGAAGAAGATACCGGGATGGGCGGCGTTGCTGCTCACCGTCGCGATCAGCCTTATAAGCGTTTCTGCATTGTTTTGGATGATTGGTTGGGGCGGTCATCAAGTCGCCGAGTGGATCACCGCAAATCTCGATCGCGCTGAAGAAGTGCTCGTCTCATCGACCTCGTGGCTCGAAGTGCATGATATCTATGTGATGTCGATGATCAAAGAAAACGTCAGCCCCTCGGCGATGATCGGGCTGCTGCACGCGATCGCCCTCAGAGTCAATACGGCTTTGGCCTTCTCCTTCATCGTATTGCTTTTCGTCGTCATGGGACTGGCCGAGACGCCCGCAACGCGGGAGAAAATTGCGGCGAGTCTCGATCAAGACACGACCCGCCGCTTGCTGGAGGCGGGCAAGGAGATATGCGACAAGTTTCAGAAATATATGCTGGTGCGGACCATCGCTAGCATCGCGACGGGCGTCGCCACCTGGGCCTTCATCAAGCTGTTAGGATTGCAGCTTGCGGCCGCCTGGGGCGTATTGGCTTTCGCTCTGAATTATCTGCCCTACATCGGTTCTCTGATCGTGACTGTGCTGCCTGCTGTTACGGCCTTTATCGAGACAGGATCGCCGGAGACGGCTCTCTTGGTGCTGGTCGGCCTCATGCTCGTTCAATTTTTCATCGGGAGCTATCTCGAGCCCGTGTTCTCAGGCTCGGCGCTCGCCATTTCTCCGTCCGTGGTGATGTTCTCCGTGCTGCTTTGGACCTTCATATGGGGCATGCTCGGCGCGTTTCTGGGCGTGCCTCTGGCCATCGCGACGCTCACCTTATGCGACAAGTTTCCCTCGACGCGTTGGATCTCGGAGATCTTTTCGGGGGAATCAACGAAGGATTCCAAACCCGCTCGCCTTTCCGCCTGAGCTGAGCGAGGACGACAGCGCAAGCCAGCGATCGTCTCTCCCCGGCAGGGACGTCCATTTGCGCGACTTTCCAATCGCGCATCGCGTAATGCGAAAATGCAGGGTTTGAAATGGCGGCTCAAGACACGAACCAAACTCCGATTTGGCATGCGATCAGCGCGGAGGAGGCGCTTCGTCGAACTCGGCGGCGATGCGGCGAGGGGGCTCGACTTGCGGGAGGCCGCGCGACGCTTCGCGACCTACGGTCCGAACCGGTTGCCGGAGGGCGCAAAGCGAGGACCGCTGATGCGCTTTCTGCAGCAGTTCGACAATATCCTTGTCTATATCCTGCTCGCCGCCGGCTTCGTGAAGCTGATGCTCGGGCTGTGGCTGGACGCGTCGATCATCACAGGCGTCGTCGTAATCAATGCAATTCTCGGATTTCTTCAGGAAGGCAAAGCCGAGAAGGCGTTGGATTCAATCCGCAACATGCTTTCGGCGGAGGCGCGCGTCAGGCGTGACGGCGAAATTCAGATCGCCCCCGCTGACCAATTGGTCCCTGGCGACATCGTGCTGCTCGAGTCGGGCGACCGCGTGCCTGCGGATTTGCGCCTGATCGAGGTGAAGAACCTGCGCACCGAGGAAGCCGCTCTCACGGGAGAGTCCGTTCCGGCGGACAAGTCGAGCGATCCTGTCGCCGAGAACTCGACCGTCGGCGATCGCGAAAACATGGCCTTCTCCGGCACGCTCGTCATCTCGGGCCGAGCCGTGGGCCTCGTCGTGGCGACGGGCGCGCAAACCGAGCTCGGCCGCATCAATCAGATGCTCTCATCGGTGAGCGTGCTCGAGACGCCGCTCCTGCGCCAAATCAAGGAATTCGGACACACGATAGCGAAAGTGATCGGCTTCGTCAGCGTCGTGGTCTTCGCATACGCCCGCTGGGTGCGGGAGTTGCCATTCGTTGAAGCGTTCCAGTCCATCGTTGGCATCGCGGTCTCGGCGATCCCGGAAGGGCTGCCATCGCTTATCACCATCACGCTCGCGATCGGCGTGCAGCGCATGGCGCGGCGGAATGCGATCATCCGCAGGCTCCCGGCCGTGGAGACGCTGGGATCGGTGTCACGCATCTGCTCCGACAAGACCGGCACCTTGACGCTCATGGAAATGATGGTCGCCTCCGCCGTCACGGCGGGGTCGCAATATCGAGTGACGGGGAACGGCTATGCCTCAGAGGGACAAGTTCTGCGCAACGACGCCCCTGCCGCGACAAGCCGGGTGTTGAAGCAAATGGGCTCCGTCTGCGTATTGTGCAACGATTCGGAGTTACGGCAGGCTGAAGGGCTATGGAAGGTCGAGGGCGATCCGACGGAAGCGGCGCTCTATCCATTTGCTGAAAAGATTGGGCTCGACCGTCAGAGCGAGAAGGCTTTGTATCGACGGGTCGACGCCATTCCCTTCGAGTCAGAGCACAAGTTCATGGCAGCCTTGCATGAGGGTGCGGACGGAACACGCATGCTTCTCGTTAAGGGCGCGCCGGAAGTAATTCTTGCGCACTGCGATCGTCAGGAGACTGAGGCGGGGCCAGAGCCATTGAAACGCCTCTATTGGGATGAGGCGTCCGATCGGCTCGCGGCGAAAGGCGAACGTGTCCTCGGTCTCGCCTGGCTGCCCACGCCGCAACTCGGCACGACGAACCTCACGCCCGGCGATCTGCCGAAAACGCTCATATTGCTGGGGCTCGTCGGGCTCATGGACCCGCCGCGCAAAGAAGCGGTGGAAGCGGTCGACGAATGTCACGCAGGCGGCATTCGCGTCACGATGATCACGGGCGATCACAAGATCACTGCGGCGGCCATCGCGAAAATGCTCGGCATTGGCGACGGCAGGTCGGCGGTCACCGGCGTCGAGATCGAGGAGATGAACGACGGCGCATTGCAGCAGACGGTGCGGAGCATCGACGTGTTCGCACGCGCCAGTCCCGAGCATAAATTGCGTCTTGTGAAAGCCATCCAGGCCAATGGTCAGGTCGTGGCGATGACGGGCGACGGCGTGAACGACGCCCCGGCCTTGAAGCGCGCCGACATCGGCGTCGCCATGGGCGTGAAAGGCACTGAGGTCACGAAGGAAGCGGCGGCCATGGTGCTCGCCGACGACAATTTCGCCTCGATCACCGCGGCGGTTCGCGAAGGACGCACAGTATACAACAACATCGAGAAGGCCCTCCTTTTCCTGCTGCCGACGAATGTGGCGCAGGCGCTCGTCATTCTCGTCGCGATCATCGCGGGTTTTGCGTTGCCCATTACAGCCCCTCAAATCCTGTGGGTGAACATGGTGACCTCGGTCGCTCTGGGCCTCGTCATTTCCTTTGAGCCGCATGAGCGCGACGTGATGGCGCGACCGCCGCGCGCCGTGTCCCATCCCTTGCTGGACGGCTTTGCAATCTGGCGCATCTTCTTTGTCGGCGTCGCGCTGCTCGCGATCACGATGGCGGCGTTCTTCTGGATGAAGTCGAAGGATGCTTCGGATGAGCTGGCGCGGGCGGTCGCCGTCAACACTCTCGTCATCGGACAGGTCTTTTATTTACTAAACAGCCGATTCAAGACGGATTCCTCGCTTTCCTTCGCCGCTCACATGGGCAATCGCTATCTGCCCTTGGGCGTTGGCGCCGTGGCCGTGCTGCAGCTCCTTTTCACCTATGCGCCGCCGTTTCAGCGCATGTTCGACGTCGCCCCGATTCCTTTAGCGGTTTGGCCCTGGCTGCTTTTGGGAGGAGCAGTCTTCTTCCTGGTGGTCGAAGCAGAGAAATTCATCGTTCGATCGCTGCGGCTGAACCGGCCCGTCATGAAGGCCGAAGACACGCCGAAGCCGCTCATCGCACCTCGGTTGCGCGAGGAACCGCCTCGCGGGCTGTTGCAGAGCTCCAACGTGTGGCCCGCGACGCTCGGAGGACTTGCTGTATTGGGACTAATCGGTGGCGAGGTCTATACGCTCATGCGTCAGAAGCCAGCCGACTATGCGACCGAAAAGGTCCACCACGACGTTATTCGCCGCATGTTCCGTGCAACGGGCGTCGTCCAGGACCGCGAGACGTCCGATCTCAGGGCGAATGTTTCCGGCGTGATCAAATCCGTCGACTGCAAAGAGGGCGAGGAAGTGACGGCTGGGCGTCACTGCGCGACGATCGCCGCACCGCATCTCGATGACGCGGTCGAGCGTGCGAGGAACATGCTGTCAACTGCGCAGCGGCAACTGGACAAGAGTTCAGCGGCGCTCGCGACGGCGCAAGAAGCGTTCGTACGCAAGCAAGAGGCGCAGAAGCGCGGAAGAGTCGGCGCGGCCTCCCTCGCGCAGGACTCGCGTTGATGTGGGGGAAGCGGGAAGGGCGCGTCGGCTCGGACCGGGAGACTGTCGAACGGCGACGCGGGGAAACGGAAGCAGCGGAAGCGGAACTCCAACATGCTCAGATCATTGCGCCGGTTGACGGACGCATCGTCGTTGCGAAGGCGTCACCCGGCATGCGCGTGGACACGAATACAACTGCGGCGCTTTTCGTCATCGCGCCGAAGAGCGGGATCTCTCGAGTGAAGATCGAGGCGAACTCCAACGACGCGTCACCGCTCACGGTGGGCGACGCGATCGCCATGACCGTACGAGGTCTGGGGCAAAAGTTCTCGGGCGCCGTCCGCGACGTCTCGCCCTCGCCCGATGGTTCAAACCGTTCCGAAGTCGTCGTCGACGTAGCCGATCCCGACGGGCTTTTGACGCCAAACCTAGCCGTCGACGCGGAAATCTTTCCCATCCGCGGGCAATAGAAAAGCGACGCACATTCCCCGTATAGGCGCTGGATGGCGAACTCGTCACCGTCGAAGAGATGTTGATGCAGCCGCCAGAAGTCTCTGGCGCGCTTCTGACAACGCGATCGCGTCCAGGCCGGATCGACGATGAGGCGACAACGGCCGCAACAACAGTTCGGTTAAATGCGAGAAAACGCATCAAGCGTCGGCCGTTCGACCTTGCTTTCTCTTGTGCGACGCGTTATTTCATCAAAGCACGTGCGCCGCATGTGTTCTGGAAGGATAAATGAACAAGCCAGAGTATCTCTTGAGGAGTGCGCAGCGATGTCCGATCTGGTCGTCATAGTCTATCCGACCGAAGCCAAAGCCGAGGAGATGCGTCAAAAGATACTCGGCCTCCAGAAGGAATATTTGATTGAGGTCGGAGACGCCGTTATCGCCGTTAAGCACGCCGACGGCACGGTCAAGCTCAATCAGCTTTTCAGCACCACGGCGGCGGGAACCGCAACCGGAGGCTTGTGGGGGCTTCTTGTTGGTCTGGTCTTCCTGAACCCGATATTGGGCGTCGCGCTCGGCGCCGCTTCGGGCGCCCTCGCAGGCGCAATGTCTGACTATGGCATCAACGACGAATTTATGAAGCAGCTTTCCGGGTCCTTGCAACCCGGAAATGCGGCCTTGTTTCTCCTGATTAAGAAATTCACGGCCGACAAGGTCCTTGAAGCCCTGAAGGGCACGGGAGGAACGATTCTCAAGACGTCTCTCGACGACAGCAAGGAAAAGGCGTTGCGCGAGGCGATCTCCGCCCAGACCTGATCCTGACTTGGACACGGATCGGACGGCGTCGCCTTGAATTTTCAGGCGGTCGCCGTTGCCGAGCGCGGAAGGCCTCAACTCGCGGGCCTGCGCTTTCATGCCTTTTTTATGTGGACCGTTCCCCACAGCGCGGCGCATTTCGACGCCCTCGAAAATCTAGGACAACGGATTCTCGACAGTTGAACCACACTGCCAATTTCGTAGCCAGCGAAGGTGTCGAAGCTTGAAAAACCGCCTTTGCAACAGCTTCGGAGTCGCTCAAAAATAGTGGAGGCCTCGGCGCCATGACTCGCGACGAAGTTTTAGTGGATTTGGCCTTGCAGGGCGGCGGCGCTCATGGGGCTTTCACCTGGGGCGTGCTCGATCGCTTGCTTGAAGAGCCGTGGCTCAAGATCGACGGCATTTCCGGAACTTCCGCAGGCGCGATGAACGCCGCGATCTTCGTTCAGGGTTATGCGCGGAGCGGCGCGGAGGGGGCGCGCGCCGCATTGCAGAGCTTTTGGCGTCGCGTCGCAGACGCTGCGCGTTTCAGCCCTCTGCAGCGTCATCCCCTGGATATTCTCATGGGCAGGTGGACGCTCGAATCTTCGCCGGCGTTCATCGCCACGGACATGCTGTCGCGCGTGTTATCGCCCTACGACCTCAACCCCAAGGGCGCCAACCCGCTTCGTGAAATACTGTCCGAGCTGATTGATTTCGAGCGTCTCGCCAAATCGCCGATCAAGCTCTTCGTGACGGCGACAAGCGTTTCAACAGGCCGCGGACGCGTCTTCAGCAATGCGGACCTCACCATCGACGCTTTGCTCGCTTCGGCCTGCCTGCCCACCATGTTTCAGGCGATAGAGATAAACGGAGACGCCTATTGGGACGGCGGCTACTCCGGCAACCCCACCATGACGCCTCTGGTGCGTGAATGCAACTCGAAAGACACGATCCTGGTGCAGATCAATCCGGTCGAGCGTCCCGGCACGCCACGATTGGCGGCCGACATCTTGAACCGGCTGAACGAAGTGTCCTTCAACGCGGTGCTCCTCAAGGAACTGCGCATGATCGCGCTGCTGCGCCAGGTCGCAAACCCCGGGTGCGGTGAAAGCGAGAAATGGGCGCAGATGCGTATCCATCGCATCGCAAGCGACATGATGGTCAAGCTGCACGCCTCTTCCAAGCTCCTCGCGGAGTGGGAGTTCCTGTGCATGCTCCGCGACGAGGGGCGCCGCTGCGCGCAGGAGTTCTTGGAACGACACGCAGACGACATCGGTGTCAAATCTTCTTACGATTTGGACCAGCTGCTTGAGAGGGTATGAAGAGATGGGACTTCTCGGGGTTCTCGTTTCGCTGAGCGTTCTGATCTTCTTGGCGTATCGCGGGTGGAGCGTGCTACTGCTCGCGCCGGCGGCTTCGCTGATCGCCGTGGCTTTCGCTGGGGAGCCGCTTCTCGCGCATTGGACGCAGACCTTCATGGGCAGCGCCGCTCGCTTCGTCGCGCAGTTCTTCCCCATTTTTTTGCTCGGCGCCCTGTTCGGCAAGTTGATGAACGACAGCGGCTCCGTTACTGCGGTGGCCGGATTCATGACGCGCGCATTGGGGCCGCATCGCGCAATGTTGGCGGTGGTGCTGGCCGGCGCTTCAACGCCGTCGGAAACTAACGCTGGATCTGGACCACCAAAGCCAAGCGCTTCAGCGCGCCTTGGACCTAACATTCGACCCGGACCATTCCTTGGGGGGGTGAGTGCGGAGGGTCGCTCACCGATGGACAATCTCTAACGGACACTTGCGCTAAACCGGCACAAACGTATTGACTCGAACAAGACCGAGCCATAAGCTTAACCAGCCAAATGTTCGGCTGTGGGAGGAATTACAAAATGACAAATGAAACCATCCCTGAAGAAAACAAGGTTTCACGCCGGTCGTTCTTGGCGGCGATCCTTGCGGGAGCATCCATGGCGGTGTTTGCCGCTGGGCAATCATCGGAAGCCGAGGCGCAGGAGCGGCAGTTTACCTCCTTCCATCATGAGCCCCGTGTCTCACGCCCGCGCAGCCCGACGCGCGGCGCTCGTCGCCATCGTCGTGTCGCGCGCGTCAGGCGGACAGGAAGTCCGCAGCCGCACGAGGCGCCAGCTCAGTGATGCTTTGAGGGGCGGGGTCGTAGCCCCCGTCTAATCACCGCTTACTACTACTGGCAGATCGCGCCTCGCTCGGTCTGCCGTCCTAGGCCCGACTGGGTCAAGCGCAAAACAGGATTGATTTCTTCATGCGCATGTCTCCGGCCGTCACGCCTTTGCACTGAAGGCCACTGCTCCCGCGGTCTTTATTTAAATTCTGCAATTTTGACCGATCAAAAATTATCATTTCTTTAGCGAGACTCAAGCAGAACGCGCCAGGTCCAAACCTGACGAATGCTATCTCAGATCGAAAGAGCGTCTTACAATGAGTCTTAAAATGAACAAGGAACGCGAGGCGAAACGACTCCGGCTCGACACGTGTGGTTTCTTATTGGGTTTCTCCGCGAGTACACATACCTTGAGAATCTTAGCGCTCACCGGCCTCCTGTTTGTGGCCTCCGCAGCATCTGTCAATGCGCAGCAAAACTATTGCATCGATGCTTACTCCGGTAAGGAGGTGCGAGCTGGCGCCACCATAAAGGAGGGAAATCAATTGCTGAGATGCTGCCGCATGGCGCCCATCAGCGGCGTTCCGAGCAATGCGGCCTTCTTGAAAGAGAAGCAGTTCAATAAAGTTTTGAACCCGCATCGGTGCTGGGGCGCGGGGCTGCGCACGCGAGACTTCGTTTCGGTCAAGATCCCCAACCATCCTCGAAGGGGGCGTCGTCTCGGCCGGTAAACGCCCAATCCGGAGTTTGGCCCAGACACGGAAGCGTTCGCTCGTTGAAGGAGGAATTACATGCAACGGCAATTCGACATCTTCGTCAACGAGGCGCCAGATGTTCTTGCGGTCCATTGGGGATGGGTGGTCGCGCTTGGCTTGCTCGTCGGCGTGCTCGGCCTCGTGGCGATCTGGCGAGCCAGAACTGCGACGCTACTCTATGTAGGCTTCATCGGGGTGTTGCTCCTCGTGAGCGCCGTCGCCGTGCTGATCTTCGCGTTTTCACTCACCGGATACTGGACCGACTTTTTTGTCCACGTGCTGTGGGCGGTTCTGCTCGCCATCGTCGGCCTGATTTTGGTGACGCGACCGGGAATCAGCGCTGAAGCCATCACATTGATGATCGCGCTTTACTTGATCGCGACGGGCTTACTCGGCATCGGCTTTGCCTTTTCCGCCCATATCGAGAGCTTGTGGCTCTATGTTTTCCAGGGCCTCGCGAGTGTGTTCCTTGGGGCGTTGCTACTTGTGGGCTGGCCGTTGTCCGGCATTTTTGCGATCGGGCTGTTCCTTGGCGTCGACTTGATGCTCAAAGGCGGCTCAATTATCGCCTTGGGACTGAAGCTGCGCGCGATATCAGAGTGAATCCAGCTCGCGGCGAGCGCCGGCCCGGGAGCGGCAAGCCGTCTCGGCTCAGTCTCCTAACGACTGGGCTTCCACTTGGCGTTCAGGACCCGCACTCTTCCCAAGCAGACGCGGCGCGCGAGGAAAGCGTTCGATCACGAGGAGAAGGCGAAGGGCGCGTTCATGCGAGTGGAGATTTTTTCTGGGTTTCGGCCGTGGAACCTCCGTGAAAGCGGGCGCGACGCCGTGGCGGGGCTCACTCTCGCGTCGATGAACGTGCCCCAAGTGCTGGGTTATACGCGTATCGCCGCGATGCCCGTCGTCACCGGCCTCTATACCGTACTGCTGCCTCTCGTCGCCTTCGCAATTTTCGGCTCGTCGCGGCATCTCGTCGTCGCCGCGGACTCGGCGACCGCGGCCATCTTTTCCAGCTCACTCTCTCAGATGGCGCCGGCCGAAAGCGAAAAGTATGTCGGGCTCGTCGCCATGCTGGCGCTTCTGACGGCGGGGCTCCTCCTGATAGCCCGGATATTCAAGCTCGGATTTCTCGCCAATTTCCTCTCGCGCACGGTCTTGATCGGATTCTTAACGGGCGTCGGCTTTCAGGTCGGAATCGCGATGCTCGGCGGCATGCTGGGAATAGACACGCCCGCCCATCGCACGCTGCAGCAAGTCATGGAGCTTTTCGACAACAGATGGCAATTCGACCTTCAAACGTTCGGACTGTCGCTCCTCGTCGTGAGCGCCATCCTGCTTGGGCATCGGTTCGCCCCACATTTTCCCGTCGCGCTCGTCGCCGTCATCGGGACGATCGTGGCGAGCGCCGAATTTCATTTTGAGGCGCGCGGGATCGCGGTCATTGGCGAGGTGCCGGGCGGCCTGCCGTCAATCAAATGGCCTCAGGCGTCACTCAAGGAGATCCTTGCGCTGCTACCGGTCGCTGGCTCATGCTTTGTGATGATCATCGCGCAGAGCGCAGCGACCTCGAAGGTCTATGCAGTGCGCTATCACGAAAGTCTCAACGAAGACGCGGATGTCCTTGGAATCTCCGCGGCGAACGCCGCGGCCGCCCTAAGCGGCGCTTTCGTCGTGAACGGCAGTCCGACCCAAACGGCTATGGCCGCCAGCGCAGGTGCGCGCAGCCAGCTGGCGCAGCTCGTCTTCTCTGGCGTCGTTCTCGTGGTGCTTTTGTTTCTCACCGGGCCCCTGCAATATCTGCCGCGCTGCGTTCTGGCGAGCATCGTCTTCATGATCGCGGTTGGCATGGTGGACGTTGAAGGCCTGCGATCAATCTTCCGCGAGAGCCACGGCGAGTTTTATCTCGCCATCTTCACCGCGGCGGCCGTCGTTTTCATCGGCGTCGAGCAGGGCATTCTGATGGCGATCGTCCTCTCGCTCATTCGGCATGTGAAGCACAGCTACGAGCCGCATACGCATATACTTGCGCCGGACCAATCCGGCCGCTGGACGCCGGCGCCGGCGACCCCCGGCTTGGAGACGGCGCCGGGACTGATCATCTATCGATTCGGCGCCGATCTCTTTTATGCCAACGAAGAGCGCTTCGTGAGCGAGGTCAGAGCGCTCGTCGAGCGCGCGCCATCGAAGGTGCGACGGTTCATCGTTGACGCCGGCGCCATCACGGATCTCGATTATTCCGCCGCCCAGTCGATCCGCACCTTGCTCGATGATTTGCGCCGTCAAGGAACGCGGGTGTGGTTCGCCCGCGTCAGTCCTTATCTGCGCTCGGACATGGAGCGGCATGGCGTCGCCGCGGTCCTCGGAGAAGCCGCCATATTCGCAAAACTGCACGAAGCGATCGCCGCGGTGGGCGAAGGTGAGAAAGAAACCCCAGAGTCGGGCTGAACGCTGATGGAGGCGCTGGGCGCCAAACTCGAAACAATGCGAACGCCAATAAGACGCTGACGGTTCGATTCCAAACGGCCAGTACGGAGCCGACCCTTGCCAAGACTCCTCGAACCCGTCCAACTCGGCGAATTCTCTCTCCCCAATCGCGTCCTGATGGCGCCTTTGACCCGCTGCCGGGCAGGCGCTGGTCGCGTCCCGAACGAATTGATGCGGGACTATTACGTTCAACGCGCCTCGGCCGGCCTCATCATTTCCGAGGCGACCTCCGTTACGCCGATGGGTGTCGGCTATCCCGACACGCCAGGCATATGGTCGAAGGAGCAGATCGCGGGATGGCTTAAGATTACCCGCGCCGTGCATGCGACGGGCGGGCGCATGCTGTTGCAGCTCTGGCACGTCGGCCGCATCTCGCATTCAATCTATCTCGACGGCGCCTCGCCCGTCGCGCCGAGCGCTATCGCGGCGGATGGTCACGTCAGCCTGCTTCGGCCCAAGCAGTCGTATCCCGCGCCCTCGCCGTCGGGGAGATTCCGGCGGTCGTCGAGGCCTTTCGCCAGGGAGCGGAAAACGCGCGGCTCGCTGGCTTCGACGGGGTCGAGATTCACGGCGCCAACGGCTATCTGCTCGATCAGTTCCTGCAGGACGCCTCGAACAAGCGCACGGATCGCTATGGCGGAGAAGTCGAAAATCGCGCGCGGCTGCTGCTCGAG
Source organism: uncultured Alphaproteobacteria bacterium (assembly GCA_963829075.1). GTDB lineage: Bacteria > Pseudomonadota > Alphaproteobacteria > Rhizobiales > Beijerinckiaceae > Methylocystis. Next base: position 16,175 of record CAWHHH010000017.1, read on the forward strand.
GTCACTGACGCCGTCATCGGCGTCTGGGGCGCCGGGCGCGTCGGCATGCATCTCGCGCCGCGCGGCGATGCGCATTCGATGGGCGACTCGAATCCCGCGGCGACCTTCGGCTGTGTCGCGCTCGCGCTCGGCGAGCGCAAAATCGCCTTCCTCTGCGCGCGCGAGCATGCAGCGCGGGATGCGCTTGGGCCAGAGCTCAAGAAGCAGTTCGGCGGCGCTTATGTCGTCAATGAGGGCTACACGCCACAATCGGCGGAAGAGGCGATTGAGAGAGGCGAGGCAGACGCCGTAGCCTTCGGCAAAGCCTTCATCGCCAATCCCGATCTGGTGGAACGAATCCGCCGTGGCGCCGCCCCGCTGAACGAGGCCGCCCCTCCGACTTTTTATGCCCAAGGTCCGAACGGCTACACGGATTACCCGACGCTTTCGACGTGACCGCGCGGCCCCCGCGCGAGACGGGCCTCCTCGATAAGCCGCGCGGCCAGGGCCAAAAGCCGCGCCTCCGGGGTCTTGCCCAAGCCAGCGCGATTCATGCTAGCATCGGCTTCCAATTGGACGGACGGCGGCTCTCCGGGCTGGAAAGATGACCGACATTCTGCACAAGATCGAAACCTACAAGCGCACCGAAATCTCCGAGGCCAAGGTGCGCATGCCGCGTTCGGCGCTCGAGCGCAAGATCAAGGACCATGATCCGCCCCGCGGCTTCGTCCATGCGATCGAGCAAAAGCTTAACGAGCGTCGAATCGCGCTGATCGGCGAGATCAAGAAGGCGAGCCCGTCGAAGGGCGTCATCCGGTCTGATTTCGACCCGCCGGCGCTCGCCAAGGCATTTCAGGCCGGAGGCGCTGCCTGCCTCTCGGTCCTTACCGACGGCCCCTCCTTTCAGGGGAGCCTCGACTATCTCGAGAACGCCCGCAAAGCGACGCATCTGCCGGCGCTGCGCAAGGACTTCATGTTCGACCCTTATCAGGTTTATGAGGCGCGCGCTTTCGGCGCCGACTGCATCTTGATCATTATGGCGGCGGTCAGCGATTCGGAGGCGAGAGCTTTGAACACCGCCGCTCACGATTTGAGAATGGACGTGCTCGTTGAAGTGCATGACGAGCGCGAGCTCGATCGGGCGCTGGCGCTGGAGACTCGGCTCATCGGCTTCAACAATCGCAACCTCCATGATTTCAAGGTGTCGCTCGAGACAAGCGAGAGGCTCGCGGAGCTTGCGCCCAAGGACAAAATTCTCGTATCCGAAAGCGGCATCGAGACGCATGAAGACTGCCTGCGCCTCGAGAGATCGCGCATTTTCACCTTCCTCGTCGGCGAGAGTTCTCATGCGCAAGGCCAATGTCGAAGCCGCGACGCGCGAGTTGCTGCACGGCGCGCCTGCGAAGCTCAGGGCGTAGCGGGCCCTGCGCCCCGCAAGGACCAAGCGGCAAGGGTTTGCAAATGAGCCGGCTCACCCACATCTCGCGGTCTGGTGAAGCGCGAATGGTCGACGTGGCGGGAAAGCCTGACAGCGCGCGTTCGGCTATTGCCGAGGGGCGGATTGTCATGGCGCCCGAGACGCTTCGGCTCGCGCTGTCAGGGGACGCGAAGAAAGGTGACGTGCTTGCCGTCGCCCGGGTCGCAGGAATCATGGCGGCGAAGAGAACGCATGAGCTGATTCCGCTCTGCCACCCCCTTGCGCTCTCCAAGGTTTCCGTCGAGATCGAGCCGGATGAGGCGCTCCCGGGCTTCCTTGTTACGGCGCAGGCGAGTCTCGTGGGCAAAACGGGTGTCGAGATGGAGGCGCTAACCGCCGCAGCTATCGCCTGCCTCACAATTTATGACATGCTAAAGGCCGCCGATCGCGGAATGCGTATTGAGCGCGTCGCACTCGTTGAAAAGCGAGGAGGTCGAAGCGGGGTTTGGCGGCAGGACGGACAAAGCGATGGCGGGTGAGAAGGCGCTGCTCGGCGTCGACGAGGCGCTCGCGCGCATATTGGCGAACGTGACGGCGCCCCTTGAAAGCGAAAATCTGCCGCTCGCGGATGCGCTTGGCCGCACGCTCGCGGCCGACGTCGTAGCGAAGCGAACGCAGCCGCCCGTCGACGTCTCGGCGATGGACGGCTACGCAGTGCGCCTCGCCGATCTCGCCACTCCCGGTGCGCGCCTCAAACTTGTAGGCGAGAGCGCCGCCGGCAAGGGACATGACGCGCCGCTCGCCAGCGGCGAAAGTGTGCGCATCTTCACCGGCGCGCCGGTCCCGCAGGGCGCCGACGCGATCTTGTTGCAGGAGGATGCTCGCGTCGAGGATGGATGGCTCGCCGCCAAGGCGCCGCCCGGTCCGCACATCCGTAAAAAGGGCCTCGACTTCATCGAGGGAGAGACGGCGCTATCAGCCGGAACACGGCTAGGCGCCACCGAATTGGCGCTGACGGCTTCGACAAACACGGCGACGGTGAGCGTCGCGCGCCGGCCCCGCGTCGCGATCGTCGCGAGCGGCGACGAACTCGCACCCCCCGGCTCCGAGCTCGGGCCGGCGCAGATCGTCAGCACGAATAATTTCACGGCCGCCGCGCTTGTCACGGAGGCGGGCGGCGCGCCGATTGATCTCGGCATTTTCCGCGATGACCTCGCCGATCTCCAGCGCGCGCTCGGCCTCGCGCGGCAAGCCAAGGCCGATGTAATCGTCACGCTCGGCGGCGCTTCGGTTGGCGATCGCGATCTCTTGCGTCCGGCGCTCGAGAAAGAGGGCATGACGCTCGACTTCTGGCGAATCGCGATGCGGCCAGGAAAACCGCTGATCTTTGGGCGATTGGGCGACGCGCTGGTATTGGGCCTGCCCGGCAATCCCGTCGCCGCCTTCGTCTGCGGCCTACTATTTCTGAAGCCGCTGCTACGTGCGTTGCAGGGCGATCCCGAGGCGGAGGCCGATCGCACGGAGATCGTGCTGCTCGGCTCGGACCTTGCGACCAACAAGGCGCGCCGCGACTATCTTCGCGCGAGGCTGACTTGGAATTCTGACGGGTTGATCGTCGCGACGCCGCAGCCCTTGCAGGATTCCTCTCTCCTGACAGAACTTGCCCGGTCACAGGCGCTCATCGTTCGGGAAATCGGTGAAGGACCCGCGAAGGCGGGTCAACCCTGCCGCATCCTGCGGCTTCGCGACGCGTGAGCTGACGCCGCGTGAAAACTTCAGCGTTATCCGCCGGTCATCGGCGGAAAAAAAGCGACCTCCCGGGCGTCGCCGAGCGGCGCGTCGAGGCGCGCATGAATCTGATCGAGCGCCGCGCGCACCTTCACCGCGTCGGTGAAGGCCGACGCGTAGTTCTCGCCGCGGCGGGAAAGCCAAGAGATCAGATCTGCGACGGTCGCAACCTCGCTCGGGGGAGCGATCTCTTCTTCGGCGAGGCCGATGCGCTCGCGCACAGAAGCGAAATAAAGAGCCTTCACGCGTCCTCCTCCTCGCCCATATGCGGCCAGCCAGCAAGCGCATAATCGACGGCCGTATAGAGCGTCAGCGCCGCCGCAACCCACAATAGCGCGTCGCCGATCCTGACGGTTCCCGGCAACACTCTCTCTCCCGCCGGGCCGACGATGAAAAAGCCGAGCGCGAGCATCTGCGCCGTCGTTTTCCATTTGGCGATGGCGCTCACCGGCAAAGGGACCTTTACGTCGGCGAGATACTCGCGCAGGCCCGAGACCAACAGCTCGCGACAGAGAATGATAATCGCGGCCCAGACCGTCCAGCCGACAAGCGTCCCATTGGCAGTGACGGCGAGCAATGTCGCCGCTACCAAGAGCTTGTCAGCTATGGGATCCAGCATCCTCCCGAGCGGCGACTGCTGCTGCCAAATCCGGGCGAGATAACCATCGAGAAAATCCGTAACGCAGGCGATCGTGTAGACGCCGAGCGCCGCCCAATGCGCCCAGGGCGTGCTGGGGCTTTGCAACAGATAGACCACCACCGGTACGGCGACGAGCCGTCCGTACGTCAGGAGATTTGGCAGGGCCAGCGCATGGCGTAAGCGCCGCCGCCGCGGCAGAGCCGTTTGAGTCATCTTAACTTGAAAGGGAATAGGCGGCCAGCAGCTTTGTCAATAGCGCGGGGCTGAACGACCCGCGCATTTCACGCTCTTTTGGCGCCAGGTGGGCGCGGCATCAATATGTTTCCGGCCCTTTTGGAGATCCCATGAATTTCGCGGTGCGCGAAACCTATTTGCGCGCCGCCTTTTTCGTCGCCGCGGCCTTCGCGGGCTTTCCGCCCTCGAAAGGCGGCTCGTCGCTCTCCTCGATCTTCTTGGACTTGGCCGCGCCGGCCGCCTTGGCGGGCGCCTTTTTCGCCGCGGCCCTCTTGGCCGGCGCCTTGCCACCTCCGGCCGCCGCCTTCGCGTCGATGAGCGGGATCGCTTCGTCGAGCGAGATCTCCTCCAGGCTCATGCCCCTGGGCAGCGTCGCATTGACCTTGCCCCAGGCCACATAGGGGCCAAAGCGTCCCTCGCGCAGTGTGATCGCGCCGCCCTTCGGATGGTCGCCGAGGGCGCGAGCGCCTCCGCCTCCACCTGCGGCCTTGGTGGCGAGCAGGGCCACGGCTTCGTCCAGCGTCAGCGCAGCCGGATCGGTCCCCTTGGGGATCGTCGCATTGACCTTACCCCAGTTCACATACGGGCCGAAGCGGCCGGACTTCACCGTCACCGCGCCGGCTTCCGGGTGCTCGCCGAGCGCGCGTCCGGGCTCGGAAGCGCGGCCGAAGCGTGACCCGCCGCCGCCCGACTCCTTCTCGACGATCAGATCGATGGCCCGATTGGCGCCGATCGTCAGCACGTCGTCGTCGCGGCTCAAATTCGCATAGGTTTTGCCGTGCTGCACGTAAGGGCCGAAGCGCCCGATCCCCGCCACGATCGGCTCGCCAGTGTTCGGGTGCTTCGCCACCTGGCGAGGCAACGACAAAAGCGCGATGGCCTGCTCCAGCCGCAGCTCGTCCGATTTGAGGGTCTTCGGAACGGAGGCGCGCTTCGGCTTCTCGCCTTCGCCTCCCTCGCCCTCCTGCACGTAGGCGCCGAAGCGGCCGTCGCGCAGCGTGATCTCGGCGCCGCTTTCGGGGTCCTGCCCCAGCACCTTGACGCCTGGCCTCGCGCCCTCCGTCGCCTCGCCAGTGGGGGGCGAAAGCGTGCGCGTGAAGCGGCATTGGGGATAGTTCGAGCAGCCGATGAAGGCGCCAAACTTGCCGAGCTTCAGCGACAGACGCCCCTCGCCGCAGGCGGGACAGGCGCGGGGATCGGAGCCGTCGCCTTTCGGCGGAAAAACATGCGGGCCCAAAAGGTCATTGAGGCTGTCGAGCACTTGCGAGGTGCGCAGGTCCTTGGTGCCGTCGACGGCGGCCGAGAAATCGCGCCAGAAGTCGCGCAGCAGCGTCTTCCAGTCGATCTCATTGTTCGAGACGAGATCGAGCTTCTCCTCGAGATCGGCGGTGAAGTCATATTCGACGTAGCGCGCAAAAAAGCTCTCGAGGAAGGCCACAACGAGCCGACCCTTGTCCTCGGGAACGAGGCGCTTCTTGTCGAGCCGCACATAGTCGCGTTCGCGCAGCACGGCGAGAGTCGAGGCGTAGGTCGAGGGGCGGCCGATGCCGAGCTCCTCCATGCGCTTGACGAGCGTCGCCTCGGTGAAGCGCGGCGGCGGCTCGGTGAAATGCTGCGTCGCCTCGATCTTCTCGCGCGTGACTGGCTCGCCCGGCGCCATGGCGGGGAGGCGCCCGCTCTCTTCGTCCTCCTCGTCGTCGCGCCCTTCCTGGTAGAGCTCGAGAAAGCCCGAGAATCGCACGACCTGGCCGGTTGCCCGGAGGTCCAAGGTGCGGCCGCCGGCTTTCCCGTCTATCTCGACCGTCGTGCGCTCGAGCTCGGCCGATTCCATCTGGCTCGCGATCGCGCGCGTCCAGATCAGCTCGTAGAGCCTGGCCTGCTCGGGCTCCAAATATTTCGCCATCTCCTTGGGCAGACGCATCGCGTCGGTCGGGCGGATCGCCTCATGCGCCTCCTGGGCGTTCTTCGCCTTGGTGGTGTATTTGCGCGGCGCCTGCGGCACGAAGCGCTCGCCATATAGCTTGGCGATCACCTTGCGCAGCGACGTCACCGCCTCGGGTGCGAGGTCGACGCCGTCGGTTCGCATATAGGTGATGAGGCCCGTCGTCTCGCCGCCGATATCGACGCCTTCATAGAGCCTTTGCGCGATGCGCATGGTCGAGGCTGGGGCGAGGCCGAGCTTGCGCGAGGCCTCCTGCTGCAGTGTCGAGGTTGTGAAGGGTGCGTAAGGGTGGCGCTTGACGGGCTTCGCCTCGACCGAGCGCACCGTGAATGTGGCCTGATCCAGCGCCTTCTTGAAGGCCTCGGCCTCTTCACCTGCGCCAATGTCGAGCCTTGTGATCTTATTGCCGTCGGCGCCGACGAGGCGGGCGATGAAGGGCTCATCGGCCTTGGTTTTGAGATGGGCGACGAGCGACCAATATTCGCGCGGGACAAATTTCTCGATCTCGAGTTCCCTGTCGCAGACGAGGCGCAGCGCCACGGATTGCACTCGGCCAGCGGAACGCGCTCCGGGAAGCTTTCGCCACAACACTGGGGAGAGCGTGAAGCCGACGAGATAGTCGAGCGCCCGGCGGGCGAGATAGGCGTCGACGAGCGCCTGGTCGATAGCCCGCGGATGCGCCATCGCCTCGCGGATCGCGTCCTTGGTCACCGCGTTGAAGACCACGCGCTCGATCTGCTTGTCTTTGAGCGCGCGCTTCTTGTTCAGAATGTCCAGGAGGTGCCAAGAGATCGCCTCGCCTTCGCGATCAGGGTCGGTGGCGAGAATGACCTTCTTGGCGTTCTTGACCTCCTCGGCGATGGCCGAGATGCGCTTGGCGCCCTTGGCGTCCATCTCCCAGACCATCGCAAAGTCGTCATCCGGGTCGACGGAGCCGTCCTTGGGCGGCAGGTCTCGCACATGCCCGTAGCAGGGGATCACGCTGAAGTCTTTGCCGAGATATTTGTTGATCGTCTTGGCCTTGGCGGCCAACTCGACGATGACGACGTTCATGCTCTCCTGCCTTCAAACGCGACGCAATGGCGCCCGGCGCTCCGCCCCGTAGAGGGGGGCGCTGGGACGGAGCCGGCGGCGGGCCGGGAACATGGGCAAGCCGGGGGGCGCTGTCAAATTTGGGACGCGGGTAGGGGGCGGCACGAAATTTTGAGACCGCTTGCGCTTCGGCCCCGATCAGGCGATCCGTTCCACCGCGCCATCCGACGGACTATCGTCGCTCCCGACGACAATGGGGGCTTTTTCCCACGCGCGGCTTGTCCTTGGCTTTTTCGGGATTGGCCGAGCCCACCCTTCGTTGGGCGGCCTCGCGCCAGCCCGCTCCTGGCGGCGACCGCAGCTCAACCGCAGAACGGAGTTGCGCCTGTCACCACAGGTCCAGGGCGATGCGCGCTTCGTCGGACATGCGACTCTGATCCCAGGGCGGGGTGAACACCATATTGACCTTCGTCTCGGAGACGCCCGGAACGGCGTTGACCGCGTTCTGCACCCAGACCGGCATCTCGCCCGCCACGGGGCATCCGGGCGCGGTCAATGTCATGTCGATTTCGACGCAGCCGTCGTCGCCGATCTCCACTTTGTAGATCAGGCCGAGCTCATAAATATCGGCAGGAATTTCCGGATCGTAGACGGTCTTCAGCGCCTTGACGATCTCGCCGGAGAGACGCTCCATCTCTTCCGGATCGCGGGCTGGCGCCGTCTCGATCCGCGGGACGTTGCCTGTGGGGGCGGGCTTCTCGACCGTGTCGACTTTCTCCACCTTCGCCTCCCTACGAGAAAAGCCCGCGGGCGCGGACGAGAACCTCGGCGAGGCGATCGATTTCGCCGCGCGTATTATAAAGAGCGAAGGATGCGCGGCAACTCGAGGTCTGGCCGAACTGCGCGAGGAGCGGCATGGCGCAATGCGTCCCGGCGCGCACGGCGACGCCGGAGCGATCGATCACCGTGGCGACGTCATGCGCATGCGCGTTGTCGAGATTGAAAGCGACGATCGGCCCCTTGTCGGGCGCGCACCCGTAAATGTGAAGTCCCTCTATGCCTGAGAGAACCTCATGGGCGTAATGGGTGAGATCCGCCTCATGGGCGCGGATCGCCGCGCGGCCGACGCTCTCCATATAGTCCAGCGCCGCGCCCAGTCCCACCGCCTGCGCGATGGGCGGCGTGCCGGCCTCGAAGCGCTGCGGCGGCGTGTTGTAGCTGACGCTATCGCGGGTGACGGTCTCGATCATCTCGCCGCCGCCGCAGAAGGGCGGCAAGGTCTCGAGCCACTTCCTCTTGCCGTAGAGCACGCCAATGCCGGTCGGGCCATAGAGCTTGTGGCCGGTGACGACGTAAAAATCCACGTCCAGCGCCTGGACGTCGACATCGAGATGAACGGCGCCTTGCGAGCCGTCGACGAGAACGGGAACGCCATGCGCATGGGCGATCCGCGTGACCTCGGTGATCGGCGTCGGAGCGGCGACCACATTCGACATATGCGTCAGCGCTACGATTTTTGTGCGCGCGGTGAAGAGCTTTTCGAAGTCTTCGAGCGAGAAGCGGCCGTCATTGTCGACCTCGATCCACTTCAGCACCGCGCCTTTGCGCTCGCGCAGAAAATGCCAGGGCACAATGTTGGAGTGATGCTCCATCACTGACAGGATGATTTCGTCGCCCTCGCCCACATGCGCCAGCCCATAGGAAGCCGCGACCAGATTGATCGCCTCCGTCGCGCCCCGTGTGAAGACGATCTCGTCGACCAACTCTGCGTTGAGGAAGCGACGCACGCTCTCGCGCGCGCCCTCATAGGCTTCCGTCGACGCATTGGCGAGATAGTGCAGGCCGCGATGCACATTGGCGTATTCATGCTCGTAAAAGCGCGTCAGCCGATCGGTCACCTGACGCGGCTTCTGTGCGGAAGCGGCGTTATCGAGATAAACGAGGGGCTTCCCGTAAGGCCGCTCCTCGAGGATCGGGAAGTCCCGGCGGATGGCCTCGATGTCGAAGATCGTCGCGCCCGCGACCGCGCCAAGGGGCTTGTTCATTGCGCGCTCCCGCCTGTCGGAGACCCGCGTTGGGCGAGCCAGGCCGAAACCCGCGCTGCCAGCGCTTCTCGAAGCGACTCCTGCTCCAACTCGGCGAAAGCCTCATTGGCGAAGCCTTCGATCAGCAGCGCCTCGGCTTGCGCCTTGGGGATGCCGCGGGTCGCGAGATAGAACAGCTGATCGGCGTCGAGCCGCCCACAGGTCGCGCCATGGCCGCAGGCGACGTCGTCGGCGAAGATCTCGAGCTCCGGCTTGTTGTTCATCGTGGCGGCGTCCGAGAGCAGCAGCGCCCTGGACTGCATCGTCCCGTCCGTTTTCTGCGCCTCGCGCGCGACGCTGATCTTGCCCTGGAACACGCACGTCGCCGTATCGTCGACGATCGAGCGGAACGCCTCCCGGCTCTCGCCCTGCGGCGCGAGATGCTCGACGAGCAGCGTCGTGTCGGCGAAGCTCGCGCCCCGCAGGAGGGAGGCGCCGTTGAAGCGAACCCGCGCCTTCGCGCCGGCGAGCTTCGCGAAAATCTGCCGGCGCAACAGCCCTCCGCCCTCGATGAGCGCGAAGGAGTCGAGCGAAGCGCCTTCCTCCAGCGTGGCGACGAGGCTCATGACGCTGGCTGCGCCTTCCGCCCGCGCCTGACTGATGAGACAGTGCTCAACCTTCGCGCCTTCGCCGAGCGCCATGATCAAGACGTCGTTTTCGAAGCCGCCTTTTTTCTCGCCGGCCTCCGCATGCTCGATGATGGAAATCCGGGCGCCGGCGCCGACCACGATCAGCGAGCGCGTCACCGAAAGACCGGCTCCCGAAAAGCGCCGGAAAAGCGAGAGCGGCGCCTCGATCTCGGCCCCGGGCGGGACGAAGAGCGCGACGCCATCCGTCATCAAGGCGCCGTTGAGCGCGACGGCGGGATCGTCGATCTTGGGCGCAAGCGCCGCGAGCGCGCCCGCGTCGAGCTGCTGCAAGGCTTCGCGAAGCGATTGGCGCGTCACGCCCGCGGGCGGCGTCTCGCTCTCGACGTGGCCCGCGGCTTCGCTCGCGGAAGGCGCAAAGTCGCGCAGCGCGCCGCGAAGATCCGTGTAGTGCCAGCTCTCGAGGCGCCGATTGGGCAGTCCGTCCCGCAGGAAGGCGAGCCAGCTCCTCTCGCGCAGATCCCGCGCGCCGTCGTTTTTCCTGTGCTCGAAAAACGCAGCGAAGGTTGCCTCTGTGGCGGAAAGGGCCGGGTTCGACATGTTCACGCCGCCTCGCCGATATAGTCCTTATATCCGCTCTCCTCCAATTCAAGAGCGAGATCCGGACCGCCGCTGCGCTGGATGCGGCCCTTCGCCATCACGTGCACCGTATCCGGTTTGATGTAATCGAGCAGGCGCTGGTAATGGGTGATGACGAGGAAGCTGCGCTTCTTGTCGCGCAGCGAGTTGACGCCCTCCGCGACGACGCGCAGCGCGTCGATGTCGAGGCCGAAGTCGGTTTCGTCCAATATCCCGAGCGTAGGCTCGAGCAGCGCCATCTGCAAAATGTCCATGCGCTTCTTCTCGCCGCCCGAGAAGCCGCTGTTCAAGGCGCGGCGAAGCATCTCCTTCGCCACGCCGAGCTTCGCAGCGGCGTCGTTGACGCGCTTCATCAGCTCGGGAGTTTGTAATTCGTCCTCGCCGCGCGCGCGTCGTTGCGCATTGAGCGCGGCCTTGAGAAAGGTCATCGTCGCGACGCCCGGAATCTCGACCGGATATTGGAAGGCGAGAAAGACGCCCTTGGCCGCACGTTCCCAGGGCTCAAGCGTGAGGAGATTCTCGCCGTCGAGCAAAATCTCGCCCTGCGTGACCTCGTAACCCTCGCGGCCGGAAATGACGTAGGAAAGGGTCGACTTTCCGGTGCCGTTCGGGCCCATGATGGCGGCGACCTCGCCGTCATGGACGGTAAGGTTCAAACCTTCCAGAATCTTGCGCTCGCCGATGGAGACATGGAGGTTCTTGATTTCCAGCATATGCGTTTCCGTTCCTGGATCCTGCGCCTTGAGGCGCGCACAAGCACAACGCGCGTCTTGATGATGCGTAGCAGGGAGGGCGCCTCTAGCCCACGCTTCCTTCGAGCGAAATCGAGATCAGCTTCTGCGCCTCGACCGCGAACTCCATCGGCAGCTGCTGCAGCACGTCGCGCACAAAGCCATTGACGATCAGCGCCGTCGCCTCTTCCGCCGAGAGCCCGCGCTGCATGGCGTAAAAAAGCTGGTCCTCGCTGATCTTCGAGGTCGTCGCTTCATGCTCGAATTGCGCGCTCGGGTTCTTGCTTTCGATATAGGGCACGGTGTGCGCGCCGCAGCGGTCGCCGATGAGCAGGCTGTCGCAGTTGGTGAAGTTGCGCGCGCCTTCGGCTTTGCGATGCGCCGAGACCTGCCCGCGATAGGTGTTTTGCGAGCGGCCCGCCGAAATGCCTTTCGAGATGATGCGGCTCCTGGTGTTGCGGCCCAGGTGGATCATCTTCGTGCCGCTGTCCACTTGCTGGTAGCCGTTCGAGACGGCGATCGAGTAGAACTCGCCCTGAGAGCCGTCGCCGCGCAAGATGCAGGACGGATATTTCCAGGTGATCGCCGAGCCGGTCTCGACCTGCGTCCAGCTGATATGCGAGTTCCTGCCGCGGCAGTCCCCTCGCTTTGTAACAAAATTATAGATGCCGCCCTTGCCTTCGCTGTCGCCTGGATACCAGTTCTGCACGGTGGAGTATTTGATCTCGGCGTCGTCCAGCGCGACGAGCTCGACGACCGCCGCATGAAGCTGGTTCTCGTCGCGCTTGGGGGCCGTGCAGCCCTCGAGATAGCTGACATAGGAGCCTTCGTCCGCGATAAGGAGCGTGCGCTCGAACTGGCCGGTGTTCTTCTCGTTGATGCGGAAATAGGTCGAGAGCTCCATCGGGCAGCGCACGCCCTTCGGCACATAGACGAAGGAGCCGTCGGAAAACACAGCGGAGTTGAGCGTCGCGAAGAAATTATCGGTCACCGGCACGACCGAGCCGAGATATCTGCGCACGAGTTCGGGATGCGTTCGCACCGCCTCCGAGATCGGACAGAAGATCACGCCCGCCTTCGCCAGCTCCTCCTTGAAGGTCGTCGCCACCGAGACGCTGTCGAAGACCGCGTCGACGGCGACTTTGCGCGTCTCGACGCCCGCGAGAATTTCCTGCTCGCGCAGCGGGATGCCAAGCTTTTCGTAGGTGCGCAGCAGTTCCGGATCGACCTCCTCGAGCGAGGCGGGCCCCGGCGTCGATTTCGGCGCGGAGTAATAGTAGAGATCCTGGTAATCGATGGGCGGATGCTCGACCCGCGCCCAGCGCGGCTCATCCATGGTGAGCCAACGTCGATAGGCGGCGAGCCGCCATTCGGTCAGCCAGTCCGGCTCGTTCTTCTTCGCCGAGATGAAGCGGACGATCTCCTCCGAGAGCCCTTTCGGCGCCTTCTCCGACTCGATGTCGGTGATGAAACCATATTTATAAGCGTCGACGTCGATCGACCTCGACGACGTCCACGGTCTCCTTGAGAGCCGCCATCTCTTTTTCTCCTCGTCACAACGGGTTCAAGGCCCGTCGGCCGATTCGTGGAGGCGTACGCCTTGCTCAGGCGGCGGGCCTTCGCGATCGCATTCGCGCGACCACCCTTGCAAGAGCGATGCCGAGCAATTCTACATCCTTTGCGTCGGTGCGCCAACCCAGGCTCACTCTGACGCTCGCGGCGTCGGGCAGCCCCATCGCGGCGAGCACGGTCGAAGCGGACGTTTTGCCGGACGAACAGGCCGCGCCAGGGGAAACCGCCACGCCCTCGAGATCAATCGCCATCGCGAGCATGCGGGCGTCGAAACCATCGGCGATCCACGCCGTTGTGTTCGGAAGCCTTTCGCGACCTTTGCCGAGAAATCGCGCTCCCGGCAACGTTTCCGCGATGCGGCGCTCGATTTCATCCCGCAGCGCACCCAGGCGCGCCGCCTCTTCCGCAATTGCTTGCCGCGCTTCGCTGAAGGCTGCCACGAAGCCCGCCACGGCGGCAACATTCTCGGTGCCGGCGCGTCGTCCGCTCTCTTGCCCGCCTCCCCTCAAAAGAGCATTATTTATATGGATATCATCCCGTGCGAAGGCCAGAGCGCCCGCGCCGGCCGGACCGCCAAGCTTGTGGGAGGAAAAGAACAGAAGATCGGCGTTTAATGTCCCAAAGGTCGCCTCAACGCGGCCGAGCGCCTGAGATGCGTCGCAGACGAGCAAACCTCCTGCAGCATGGACCAGTTCGGCCGCTTCCCTGACGGGCTGCAGGACTCCCGTTTCATGATTTGCCGCCTGAAGCGCGACCATGACACGCTTTCCCGCCTGCTTCTGCAGCGCCTTGGCGAGAATTTCGAGCGACAGCGACCCCTCGGAGTCAAGCGGAAGCATACGCACAGCTTCGGCTGGGAAGCGGGATCCCTTGAGCACGCAAGGGTGCTCCCCTCCGGCGATAAGCAGCGCTTCGCAAGGTTCCGTCGTCCCTCGGACGTAAGCCTCCGGCGTCAGCGCAAGATTGGCCGCCTCTGTAGCGCTGCTTGTGAACACGATGTTTTCAGGCGCCGCGCCAATCCCCGCCGCAAGGCGCGCGCGCGCCTCCTCCATCAGCATTCGTGCAGCGCGGCCCTCGGCGTGGATCGAAGACGGATTGCCGAGCGTCTCCATCGCCGCGATCGTCGCGTCTCGCGCCGCCGGCCGCAGGGGCGCCGTGGCGTTATAATCCAAATAGGCGCGCGGTTCGGCCATACTGCGTCGACTCCCAGATCGGCACGCCACTCCAACTCCGACCGCAGAGGCGAGGCGACTTTGACTCATGTCAGTATTAAATGAAAAGGACCTATGGCGCGCGCCGAGATTTGAGCTGGCGCCGTCCACCGCCCGCCCGCCGGGGGGCGCTTCCCTCAGGGCGCACCCTACAAACTGGATGTCGGCCACCCGACATAAAGAGCCAGACGGCTTTGCCGAGGCCCCGCCACGCCACCCAGGAGATAGAAGATGAACTCCATCGCGCCCGCAGTTATCAGCTTGAGCGATGCCGCCGTCGATCGAATCCGCAGCCTCCTCGCTAAGGTTGAGAGCCCCGAGAGCGGCTTGCGGGTCAGCGTCGAGAAGGGCGGGTGCGCGGGGATGAGCTACACGATGGAGCTTGCCCGACCGGAGCCGGGCGACGAGATCGTGGAGCAGGCCGGGGCTCGCGTCATCATCGACGCCAAGGCTTTGCTGTACCTTCTTGGAGCCCGAATGGATGTGAAGAAGGATCGTTTTTCGTCGTCCTTCGTGTTCGAAAATCCGAACGAGACCGCAAGCTGCGGTTGTGGAGAAAGCGTCGCGCTAACGCCCTCTGGGGGTCGCATGGAATGAGCGCCGGGGGCGCGTTTTACGCCTCGGAGAGATCGGTTTTTCGCCCTTCGCGGTCCCGGCGGCTGCGGGAACTTCAACTGCGCGGGACGGAGACAGCGCCAATTCATTTACCTTGAATTGCGGCGCGGGGAGGTCGCTGCAACCTTAAAAGCTTTGTTCAACCTCTGGTTTCAAGCTGGCCGGCACTCTGTGTTTCGGAGAAGGCTTATGTCCCCTGTCCGGTTGCGCTATCCTCGCCTCCTCGCTAGTCTCGGTATTTTATTGACCAGCTCTTGCTTATCGGTTCGGCTCGTCGAGGCTCGCGACGGTCGCAGTCGCACCCCGCCGGCTGCAATTGAAGCTTTGCCGCGCCCGTCGTCTCGCGCCCATCGAAGCGTCGTCGTCGACATCGCGCCTCTGCAACCGCTCGACCGGCGTGACCCGACAACGGCGGCCGTTTCCTCGACGGCGACCGATCACCTTGGTGACTCCGCCAAGATCGCCGGCTCCTCGGGGCGATCGACGAGTTTTTCCGAAGCCGAGGGCGGAGCAAGAGAGAGCGTCGAGAAGACTTTCGCCGTTGCGGAACCTGTCGCCACTCTGCCTTCTCCGCCACGAGAGGCGCAAGGCGTCAACGCCGCCGCCACCGGTGTCAGTTCAACTGGCGAGCAGTCCGAGGAGGCGGTCAAACAACCACCGGCCTTGGCTGGGAACAGTTCGATGGCCTCGGTTCCGACGGCGAGGCGCGGTTGGTTTGATTCTGTCGCTCTTGATTCGGCCTCGGCCGGACGGCTTAGCCTCGATCTCGACGCCAAACCGAGCTTTACTTTCGCTACGGCGTGGCACTCATCACTTAACGGAACGGGCCGAGCGGCCGAGCTCGCCGTTTATGGGGTTGTCGGCGGCGAAGCCGCCCGCCGCCGATGTCGCGGAGGCCCAAGCAGCTCCCGGGCAGTTGGCTCCGCGCGAGTCCTCCACCGAGGCCAGCGCAGGCTCGGGCGGCGCAATCGCGTCGTCGCTCAATCCGATTGCTCCCCGCAGCGAGATTTGCGGGGCGAGGCGGGCTCCCGCGCTCTCCGCCTTCGCGAGAGACGTCCAGCGGGTCTCGAATGTGATCCCGCCGATGCAACTCCCCAAACCGGCGGATCGCGGAGAAAACTCGGCTGTTTTGGGCGGTCAGCAAACCGGGGAGTCCGGTCGAGCGGGCTTCCAATTGCCCTCCGCCTGGCTCAGCCAGCCCACTGCTCTGCCGACCGGCGCGCCAGCCGCGATCCCGGCCGCCGAGCCTGAGACGAATGCGAGCGATCCCCCGACCGAAGGGGACAATCCATTGGCGCGCAAAGCCGAGCAGGACCACAAGTCTCGGCTCTGGCAGCGCATGGCGAAGGCGCAGGCGGGAGGCAGGTCGAAGAATGCCGAAGAGCAGGAGACGGATTCGGCGAGCCAATTCAAGTTCTTACGACTGATAAAGGGGTTCCTCCACGAGGAGCCGGAGACGCCTGAGGCGCGCGCCTACGTCTCCTTGCTTGAGGAGGGAGTCCGGGGTCCCATGAGACTTCGCATCGCCGATCGGGCGACGCTCTGGCTTCCGTTCGGATATGTTTTTCTGGACGCAGAGAAGGCGCGCGAGCTCATGGACGGTGAAGAGGGCGTGTTGGACGAAGCTAATTTCGGTGTGATTTTGCCCGCGAGGCGCACCCCAACGTGGATGGCCTATGTTGATGTGATCGACCAGGGACACATCAAGGAGGAGGACGCGAATGTGCTCGAGGCCACGGCGCTCCTGGCCGGCCTGACGAAGGCGTCAGCAGCTCAAAATGTCGAACGAGCGCGCAGCGGCCTAGCTCCTCTGTCCGTCAGCGGGTGGGTCGCGGCTCCGAAATATGTCCCATCCACGCACATTCTGAATTCCTGCGTCAGCGCCATCGATGGCATCGGGTCCACTCCCCAGTCTCGCCTAGTCAATTGTGCGTCGCTCGCGCTCGGCCGCCGCGGCGCCATCAAGATTCTAGTGACCGGCGCGCATTCCAATCTGGCTTCCTTTCAATGGGAGGCCGCGACGCTGGCCGAGAAGATCGCTTACGATTCAGCCGCCGGCTACGAGCGCTACGTCCCGGACGAGGACGAAAACGCTGGCTACGGTCTCGTCGAGCTGGCGGGCGGCATGGTCGGGTTGAAAAATATCGCCGCGCCGGTCGCCGTCGCGGGCGCCGGCAAAGCTCAGGCTCTGCTCCTTTATAAGCTCCTCGACTATTGGGAGGCGATGCTGGCTTCGCTGATCGCGATAGGGTTCGGCGTCTACTGGTTCCTCCGCAATCAAGCCGAGGAAGAGGAGGAGAGCGAGGCGTCTCGCCACACGGCTCGAATGCCCCTTTGGAAAGCCGCGTTATGGGCGGGGCGTTCCGGCTTGCGGAGCCTGTTCGAGAGAAAAGCGGCGCCGACGCGCGTTGTGGAAGCGCATGCAAGCGCAGTCGGGAATCAGCCAAATTCCGCGCAGACGCCAGCACGGACGCAGGTCGGCTTCGCCGCATGGCAGGAAAAGCTTGCCCCGGTTTTACGACTCTTTAAGTCACGCAGAAGCAACCTTGGCGAGCTGAAGGCCGAGCCCGAACCTGGACCCGAGCCTATGCCTAATGGCGGCAAGTTGGGCAGCGGCGATGGCAAGCAAGCTGCCATCGGCCCAGGGGACATAACGACTTCGACCTCAGTGCTTCGGCGTCTCGATGGAGAACAGGACGCCACACCAAGCCCCGCTCAAGAAGCTTTCGTTGGCGCAAAGTCTGAGATGGTCGCGAAGAGCGCCGAAAATCTGAATAGATTGGCGTCGCTCATGCGCAAAAAGACAGAGGAATCCATGCCGACAGCGGACGCGAGCAGGCTGCCGCGGTCGCGGAGCATCGCTGCGCTGAATTCGGCAGTGTCCAATGGAAAGGTCAAGGAGGACAATAGCGCAGAGGCCACGAGCCCAAGCTTCGATCTCTTCGACCTCGTCGAACCAGGCGATGCGGAAGCAGTGTCGATGGCGGTATCCGCGCATGAGGCCGTGCAAAAGGCGCACGGCTGATTGCCGGGTTCATTGCCGTTCCTTTGCCCAAGGCCGTCGCATCAAAGCTGCAGGCGCCCGCGAGTTAGCGCCTGCGCCGGCTGATTCCCATGGCCTTTGGCGGGCGGCCCATAGATCCGCGCCGCACCGCTGTGTCTGCTTTCCCCAGGAAAGCGGCGACACCCGTCAAGATCTTGATTTCTATACGCTTTTTTGAGGCGATCGCACTGGCGCGGAGAGCGCGAATCGCCTATAGAAACATTAGCTTTCCATCAAAAGTAGGAACGGGCGCCGCCCTTGGCAGACGACACGCACGCTCAGGACGGATCAGGCTCTCCGGACTCCGACATTCGCCCCGTCTCGATCGCCGATGAAATGAAGCGATCCTATCTCGATTATGCGATGAGCGTGATCGTCAGCCGGGCGCTCCCCGACGTGCGCGACGGCTTGAAGCCGGTGCATCGTCGCATCTTGTTTTCGATGAACGAAAACGGCAACACGCCGGACAAACCGCATGTGAAATCGGCGCGCATCGTCGGCGACGTGATGGGCAAATACCATCCGCACGGCAATCTCGCGATCTATGACGCGCTCGTGCGCATGGCGCAGGATTTCTCGATGCGCGCGCCGCTCATCGACGGGCAGGGCAACTTTGGCTCGATCGACGACGATCCGCCCGCCGCCGAGCGCTACACCGAGGCGCGTCTCGCCAGAATTTCTCTCGCTCTGCTCGAGGACCTCGATCAGGGCGCCGTCGACTTCAAGGATAATTACGACGGCAAGGAGCGGGAACCGACCGTCGTCCCGGCGCGTTTCCCCAATCTTTTGGTCAACGGCGCCGGCGGCATCGCCGTCGGCATGGCCACGAATATTCCGCCTCACAATCTCGCGGAAGTGATCGATGCGGCGATCGCCTTGATCGAAAAGCCCGACATGAGCGTCGCCGAGCTGATGGAGATCGTGCCAGGGCCCGATCTACCGACGGCTGGCGCGATCTTGGGACGCGGCGGTATTCGCAATGCCTATGCGACGGGGCGTGGCTCCATCATCATGCGGGCCAAGACTGAGATCGAGACGCTCCGCAAGGATCGCGAAGCGATCATCGTCACCGAAATTCCCTATCAGGTCAACAAGGCCGCGCTCGTCGAACGGATCGCTGAGCTCGTGCGCGAGAAGAAGATCGAGGGGATCTCCGACCTACGCGACGAATCGAGCCGCGACGGGATGCGTATCGTCATCGAGCTGCGCCGCGAGGCTGTCGCCGAGGTGGTGCTCAACCAGCTATGGCGATTCACGGCGATGCAGACAAATTTCCCTGTCAACATGATCGCATTGAACGGCGGCAAGCCGGAGCTACTGACGCTTCGCGACGTCTTGCTCGCCTTCGTCGACTTTCGCGAGACGGTGGTCACGCGCCGCACCAAGTTCCGCTTGGGCAAGGCGCGCGACAGCGCACATCTACAAGTTGGCCTTGCCATCGCAGTCGCCAATATCGACGAGGTCATCCGCCTCATCCGCACCTCTCCCGACGCGGCCGCGGCGCGGGAAGCGCTAATGGCGCGCGACTGGCCCGCCAAGGACATGGCGCCGCTCGTCGCGCTGATCGCCGATCCGCGCCATGCGCTCAGCCCCGACGGGACCTGTCGCCTTTCGGAAGCGCAGGCGCGTGGCATTCTCGACTTGCGTCTGCAACGCCTCACCGCGCTCGGTCGCGACGAAATCTCCGCCGCGCTCGAGAAGCTCGCCGCCGAGATCGCCGAATATCTGGAAATCCTCAGCTCGCGCCAAAAGCTCTTCGGCATCGTCAAGGACGAGATGCTGCAGGTGAGGGCCCTGCATGCCACGCCGCGCCGCACCCAGATCGTCGAAGCCGACGGAGAGGTGGAGGACGAGGATCTCGTCGCGCGCGAGGACATGGTGGTCACCGTCTCGCACGCTGGCTATATCAAGCGCGTGCCGCTCTCGACCTACCGCGCGCAGCGCCGCGGCGGCAAAGGCCGGGCCGGCATGCAGACCAAGGAAGAGGATTTCGTCTATCGCCTCTTCGTCGCCAACACCCACACGCCCGTGCTCTTCTTCTCGACGCTTGGGCGGGCGTATAAGCAAAAGGTCTGGCGTCTGCCGCTCGCGGCGCCTCAGGCGCGCGGCAAGGCGCTCGTCAATCTGCTGCCGCTCGAGCCGGACGAGCGGATCACGACGATCATGCCCCTCCCGGAGGACGAAGCGAGTTGGGCGCGTCTCGACGCGATCTTCGCCACGACCGGCGGCTCGGTCAGGCGCAACAAGCTATCGGATTTCGTCGATATTCGCCGCAGCGGCGTCATCGCGATGAAGCTCGAAGAGGGCGAGCAGATCGTTGACGTCGCCACCGCCGACGAGACCAACGACGTGTTGCTGACCACGCGCGACGGCCAGTGCATCCGCTTCCCTGCGACCGACGTGCGCGTGTTCCAGGGACGCACCTCGATGGGCGTCAGGGGCGTCAGCCTGGCCGAGGGAGATTGTGTGATCTCTCTGTCGATCCTGAAGCATTTCGAAGCGAACGCCGACGAGCGCGCCGCCTATCTGAAGCGCGCGATCGCGCTCCGTCGCGCTCAGGGCGCGGAGAGCGTCGAGGAGCCCGAGGTCGAGGAGGCCGCGGCGGTCGAGCTTTCCGACCGTCGGTTCGAGGAAATGCGCGCGGCCGAGCAGATCATCCTGACTGTCTCGCAAAACGGCTATGGCAAGCGAACGTCTTCCTATGAGTACCGCATCACCGGGCGCGGCGGAAAAGGCATCGTCGCGATGGTCGTCAACCCGCGCAACGGACCGCTGGTCGCGTCTTTCTCGGTGGCGCAGGACGACGAGATCATGCTGGTGACTGACGGCGGGCAGCTCATCCGCTGTCCGGTAAACGGAATCCGCATCGCCGGACGCGGAACGCAGGGGGTGATCGTCTTCGACACCGCCGAGGAC
Source organism: uncultured Alphaproteobacteria bacterium (assembly GCA_963829075.1). Lineage (GTDB taxonomy): Bacteria > Pseudomonadota > Alphaproteobacteria > Rhizobiales > Beijerinckiaceae > Methylocystis. The sequence goes on from CAWHHH010000017.1 coordinate 36,605, forward strand.
GAGCGCGTGGTGTCGGTCGAGCACATTGAGGACGTCAGCGAGTAGCCTAAGAGCTGAGCCTTTTTTCGCCGTTCTCTCTCGACAGGCCTGAAAGAGCCGCCGATCAAGCCGCTCTCTGATTCCCATCTCCCCGACGTTCAATTCCCGTGTTAAGGTTACCAAATGGCTAGCGCGCCAACTGCTCGCTTTTACGCTAGCCTGTTCGTGTCGAGCATCGGTGCGAGTGAGTTCGCTCCTCTTTTGCGTGGGCGTGGCATGCGTGTTGACGAAACAGTTGAAAACGGGTCGCAACCGATTTCGTTCATCGACCGGTTGACGTCGTCGGAAGGCTTCTCGATGCTTTTCCGCGAAGGCATGTCGCTAGTCGAAGACGCAGCCGCTTACCTCGATGGAGAGGGCCGGGAGGAAGCGAAGGTGCTCCCACGCGCCGCGTCGCTCGCCTATGCCGCCGAGAGCATGCGATTGACTACTCGGCTGATGCAGATCGCCTCTTGGCTGTTGTTGCAGCGCGCGGTCGGTCAGGGCGAGATGACGCGCTCGCAGGCGGCGAGTGAGCGCCACAGGGTGAAGCTCTCACGACAGGATCTTGCCTCTAATACTGAAGCTTTTGGCGCGCTGCCGGAAAAGCTCCGCCAATTGACGATCCACTCAATTCGTCTTCAGGCGCGCGTCATCCATCTTGACCAGCTGATCTACGCTCCATTGAACCACATGCCAGAAAACCTTAGCCCAGTCGGCCAACAGCTCGCGCGACTCCGCAACGCCTTCTCCGCGGGCATTTGAGAAAACCGCAGATCCTCAACCCCCATTCCTTCACGGACGCTGTTTGTTGCATCGGTGCTGAGTGGCTCTGATCGATATGAGAAACAGTCGACCCCCTTGTGAAGCAGAGCGGCGCTAAATTGGAATTAGGCGCAATGCTTTCCAGGGGCACTCAAGCGCTTTCATGGAGGCCAGGATGACCGGTCTCCTTGGCCAAGACCGCATGAGGCGCTCTAACGGCAAGCATGTTACTTCTTTCTTGGTCAATTACTGTCCCTTAATCTTCAGCGGACATCCCGCGATCGTGAGCGTCACGCTCGCCGCGACACGCGCGACGGCCTGATGCAATTCCCCGGCGGCGTCGCGAAAGGCGCGCGCCAACGCATTTTGGGGAACGACCGTCAGACCGACCTCCGAAGAGACGGCGATAGTCAGGGCCTTTCGTGCGGCCAGAGCCGCGACGAGAGCCTCTGTCTCGACGTTCAGATCGGCCTTGGCCAGTAGACGATTGGAGAGCCATAGCGACAGACAGTCGATGAGCAGCGGCGCATCCCCAGGCGCCTCAGTGAGCGCTTCCGCCAGCCGATGTGGCGCCTCGATCGTTCGCCAGCGTGCGTCGCGTCGCGCTCGATGCTTCTCGATGCGCTCCGTTATCTCTTCGTCCAGCGCTTCCGCCGTCGCCAAATAGATCCAGGGCGGCGGCGACGCAGCGATCAGGCTTTCGGCGAAAGCGCTCTTGCCGGAGCGCGCGCCGCCGAGAACGAGACTGAGTTGCGGATTGACCGGCATGGTCGCGTCCTCCTTTACGGGGGGGCTCGCGCCAAGAGCCGGCCCTCGCGATCGAACACGAGGAGCTCGAGCGCGATTTCTCGATTGCCTAAGGCGCGTGACGCGGTCTCCAGCGCGCGATGGGCGACGGGCAGCGCGAGATCCACACCGGCAAGCGAAGCGAGCTGAAGCGCCTCGAGCGCGCTGTTTGCACTGGCGACACCTTGCGCGAGCGCAGGATCGCCGCCGGCAGAAGCCGCAAGGCTCGCGAGCGCCGGGAGGTCGAGTGACGACCTGGCGGAGTGAAGATCGAGCGCGCCTTGCGCGAGCTTCGCCATTTTTGCAAAGCCGCCGGCGAGCGTGAGCTTCTCGACCGGATGCGCGCGCAAATATTTGAGCAGCGCGCCGACGAAGTCTCCCATCTCGACCAGCGCCTCGTCGGGCAGATCATAGAGCCTGCGGACAGCCTTTTCGGAGACGCTGCCGGTCGCCGCCGCGAGATGGCGCGCGCCGCAAGTTCTTGCCACATCCACGCCGCGATGAATCGAGTCGATCCAGGCGGCGCAGGAATAGGGCACGACGATCCCCGTCGTGCCGAGGATCGACAGGCCGCCGACGATGCCGAGCCTGCCGTTCAGCGTATGTTTGGCGATCTCTTCGCCGCCGGGAATGGAGATTTCGATCAAAACGTCCATCGTCGCGCCGAGCCCGCACGCCACCTCCGCAATATTATCGCGCATCATGGCGCGCGGAACGGGGTTGATCGCGGGCTCGCCGACGGCGAGCGGCAGGCCCGGGCGCGTCACTGTGCCGACGCCGGTTCCGGCGAGAAAGCTGACGCCAGAGCCTAGCGGCGCGCGCGTCAGTTTGGCGAGAATCGTCGCGCCATGGGTCACGTCGGGATCGTCCCCCGCGTCCTTGACGACGCCGGCGCGCGCGAAATCGGGCCCGCGCTCGAGGCCGGACAGCGAAAAGACGACCCGCTGACCGGAGGGGAGAAAGATCGTGATCGGATCGGGGCGCGCCGCCTGGCTGAAGAGAGCGTGAAAAGCGGCGCGCGCCGCCGCCGTGGCGCAGGCGCCCGTGGTCCAGCCTCGCTTCAGCGTCTGCTGCGGAGGAGCGGCGCTCATGACGAGCTTATAGGCGCTCGCGCGCTGCGTCGCATCGCCAAAATGACGCTCCGCTCGCGGGGGCGGTCGTCGGCCCTAGCCGACGATCTCATTGCCGGAGAAGAACTGGGCGATCTCGATCTTCGCGGTCTCGGGCGCGTCGGAGCCATGCACCGTGTTCTCGCCGACGTTGAGCGCGAATTCCTTGCGGATCGTTCCCGGCGCGGCGTTGGCCGGATTGGTCGCGCCCATCACCTCGCGATAGCGCGCGATCGCGTTCTCGCCTCTGAGCACCTGAACGACGACGGGGGCCGCAGACATCTGCTCGACGAGTTCGCCGAAGAAAGGGCGCTCCTTGTGCACGGCGTAGAAGGTCTCGGCCTGACCGCGCGTCATGTGCACGCGCTTTTGCGCGACGATGCGCAACCCGGCGCCTTCGATCAGCGCATTGACCTTGCCGGTGATGTTGCGTCGCGTCGCGTCGGGCTTGAGGATTGAAAAAGTGTGTTCGATCGCCATGGGCGCGCGTCTCTTCTTGTGAAGGGGATGGAAGACGCCGCGCTTATAGCGGGCGCCTCGAAAAGGAGCAAGGCCCGGTATTTTCAGCCGATTTCGACGACGATGCGGCCGCGCGCTTTGCCTTCGACGAGATTTCTCGCGCGCGCCAAGGCCTCCGAAAAGGGGATCGCTTCCCGGACCTCGGCGAGCGCGTGATGGTCGAGTTCGCGCGCCAGACGCGCCCAGGCCTCGCGCCGCATCTCGAGACGCGGCCGCACGCTCTCGACGCCGATGAGCGAGACGCCGCGCAGGATGAATGGGGCGACGCTCGCCGGCAGGTCCATGCCACGCGCATTGCCGCAGGCCGCAACGGCGCCGTCGTAATCGATTTGCGAGAGAACATTGGCGAGCGTCGTGGAGCCGACCGTATCGACGCCCGCCGCAAATCGACGTTGCTGCAAGTGCTTGCCGGGGGCGGCGAATTCGTTGCGGTCGATGATTTCGGCCGTGCCGAGGCTGGTGAGGAAGGCGGCTTCCTCGGGCCGGCCGGTGACCGCTGCGACGCGCCAGCCGGCGCGGGCGAGCAGAGCGACCGCGACCGAGCCGACACCGCCCGCCGCACCCGTCACGACCACCGGGCCTCTCGACGGGCTAAGGCCAAAGCGCTCTAGCGCCATCACGCAGAACATCGCGGTGACCCCGGCCGTGCCGATCGTCATCGCGTCCTGCGGCGAGAGGCCCTCGGGCAATGGGAGCAGCCAGTCCCCGGAAACGCGGGCCCTTTGCGCTAGGCCGCCGTAATGCGCTTCGCCGAGACCACAGCCTCCGGCGACGACGCTATCACCCCGCCGGAAGCAGGGATGCGTCGAGGCGGTGACGCGACCAGCGAAGTCGACGCCGGGAATCATCGGAAAGCGGCGAACGACCGGGCCAATTCCGGTGATCGCCAGCCCGTCCTTATAGTTCAGCGTCGAATGGGTGATCGCGATCTCGACGTCGCCGTCCATCAGCTCGGCGTCGGTCATCGAGACATAGGTTGCGCGCCGCCCGGCCTCGTCCTTGTCGATGCGGATGGCGTTGAAGGCGGTCAATCCGTGTCTCTCTTCTCGCTACAGACGCGGGTTGCCTGCGTCCTCTACCCCTGATGGGCGCGACAAGCCTAGCATAGACGCTGACAAAGCAGCTGACTTGGCTCGCGGTCGTCCTATCAAGCGCAAGCGCGAGCTTAGCGACGACAAAGCCATTGCCTGAGACGCACAGAGAGCCGCCGCCTGCGGTTGGAAGAGCGAAACGGAGCAAGCGAAGATGTGGCGGCGGCAGGAAGACGCCCTGCAGGAGATGGTGGGGCCGCATCAAGCCTGAAGGCCCCTCACTCCGCCGCCTCTATGTCGAAGGCGCCGCGGTCCACGCCGCCGCCGACGAGAATCTCGCGCTTGCCGGAATGGTTGGGCGGGCTAACGACGCCTTCCTGCTCCATCTGTTCGACGAGTGAGGCCGCCTTGTTGTAACCGACTGAGAGGCGCCGCTGGATGTAACTCGTCGAGCATTTCTTGTCGCGCAGCACGATCGCCACGGCGCGATCGTAAAGATCGCCGCCCTCCTCCGCATCCATCGATCCGGGCGCCGGCGCATCTTCGTCGTCACCGCTCTCCTCCTCCGAGGTGATCGCTTCGAGATAGGCAGGCTGGCCTTGCGTGCGCAGATAGGCCACGACCTTTTCGACCTCGGCGTCCGAGACAAAGGGACCGTGCACGCGGGAGATGCGGCCGCCGCCCGCCATGTAGAGCATGTCGCCTTGGCCCAGGAGCTGCTCAGCACCCATCTCGGACAGGATCGTGCGGCTGTCGATCTTGCTCGTGACCTGGAAGGAGATGCGCGTCGGGAAGTTCGCCTTGATCGTGCCGGTGATCACGTCGACCGAGGGACGTTGCGTCGCCATGATCAGATGGATGCCCGCTGCGCGCGCCATCTGCGCCAGGCGCTGGATTGCGCCTTCGATGTCCTTTCCCGCGACGAGCATCAGATCCGCCATCTCATCGACGATTACGACAATGTAGGCCAGCGGCGCGAGATCCATCTCCTCGATTTCGTAGATTGCTTCGCCGGTCTCTGGATCGAAGCCAGTCTGCACGCTGCGCGTGATGACCTCGCCGGCAACTCGCGCTTCGATTACGCGAGCGTTAAATCCGTCGATGTTGCGTACACCGACCTTGGACATTTTCCTGTAGCGATCCTCCATCTCGCGCACCGCCCACTTCAGCGCGACAACCGCCTTTTTCGGATCGGTCACGACGGGGGTCAGGAGATGCGGGATATTGTCGTAGACGGAGAGCTCGAGCATTTTCGGATCGACGAGGATCAGCCGGCATTCCTCGGGCTTCAACCGATAGAGCAGCGACAGGATCATCGTGTTGATTGCGACGGATTTACCTGAGCCGGTTGTACCGGCAACCAAAAGGTGGGGCATGCGCGCGAGGTCGACGACGACCGGTTCGCCCCCTATCGACTTGCCGAGCGCGATCGCCAGCCTATGCTTGGTCTCGCTAAAATCAGGGCACACGAGAAGTTCGCGAAGATAGACCGTCTCGCGCTGCTGATTGGGTAGCTCGATGCCGATCGCGTTCCGGCCCGGTACGACAGCGACGCGTGCGGAGACTGCCGACATGGAGCGCGCGATGTCGTCGGCGAGGTTGATCACGCGCGAGGATTTGACGCCTGGCGCCGGCTCGAGCTCATAGAGCGTCACGACGGGACCGGGACGTACATTGACGATCTCGCCGCGCACCGCGAAGTCCTCGAGCACGCCCTCGAGCTTCTGCGCGTTTACGGAGAGGGCCTGCGGCGAGAGCTTCGCGGCGCCAGGCTGCTTCTTGGGCTCGACGAGCAATTCGAGCGACGGGAACTCATAGGCCTGGGTCCGCGCCTTTGCTGCGGATCGAAGCTTTTGCGCCGGAACATGACTCGGCCGTGGCGTCGGTGCCGGGGCCGACTCCGAGTGTTGGGCGCGCGGGCGAGGCTCGCTCACCGGACGCAGGGAGCGCGCGGCCTCGCGCTGCTGGCCGTGATCCGTGCTCGAAGCATTCTCAAAGATCGGTTCTTGTCGCTCGTCGAGGGGCGGGGGAGAGGGTTCGAACTCGGACGTGCGCTCGTCGCGCTTTGCACGCCGCTCCTCAAGAATATATTTGATCCCTACATACATGGTCGATACATAATGAAGCAGCGCACCGAGCCAAACCAGTGCGGCGCTCGGCTCGCCGGCGACGTCTTCCTCATCGTACTCCTCGGACTGTCTCGATCGCGGCGCTCTGTCGATCGAGTCACCCATGCCTTCTCTTGCGCCGTGGAGCCCCATGCCCGCTGCCCCAGTCAAAGAAAGGATGGCTCCAAGGATCACGGCGAGGCCAACCACGGCCGTCCCGATGGAACCGCCGCCAACTGAGCGTCGCCCCAGCGAGAACAGTGCGTCTCCCAGCATGCCCCCAAGACCCGTCGGCAGCGGCCAACGATCGGTAACCGGCAGCAGAGCGGCGGTTGCCGCCGCGCAGAAAACGCCCAAGATCCAAAGTGCGAGACGCCAGTGCACGCGGTCAAACCGACGGCGCCCTATGAGACGCAGGCCAAATCCCGCGAGCGGAAGTAGGGCCGGCGCCGCGCCGACACCAATGGTCTGCATGATCAGATCGGCTACAATCGCTCCAGGTGATCCGAGCCAGTTGCGCACGGGCGAATTGGTTGCGTGGTTGATCGATGGGTCTCGCGTCGACCAGGTCGCGAGCGCGAGCGCCAAGGCTCCGCACAAGAGAAGCAGAAGCAGCCCGGCGAGCTCAATCGCACGATTGCGTGCGAAGTCGCGCAGAGAATCAGGGGCGGGTGCGATGCTCTGGCCGCGCGTCATGAAAGAATGTGCCTTCTTCGCCATGCTCGAAGCAGCGTCCGCCATTGGCTGAACGCCGGTGGGCGGGATTATGCGACAGGCTACGAAATTTACAGTTAAGCCGGGATTAACTCCGGGGAGAAACAGACCACTTGTGTGATGGCTTGCATCGCGGCTTCATATTTTGCGTTGGGCAGGCTTGCCGCCGAGCGATTGGCGCAGCTCTTTCCGACAAAGAATCGCTTTCGCCAGATTCGGCCTGCGCGCACCGCTGAACGACGGGGGAACGCTGTGTGTGGGGAATTGCGACCGCCGGTATCGTTTCGTAGCCCAAAGTTTGTCCAGGGAAAAGTGCCGGCACCGTGATGAATCTGAACATATTATCGAAACAACCTCGACCGTCTGAGATTCAGACGCACTTTGACATCTGGGCGCGCGGCCTGAAGGCTCGGGAGCGCCGTGAACTCGCGAGGACCTTCGACAACTTCAAGCTCAAACGCTGCGGCAAGGTCCAAGAGAAAAAGCATAAGATTCAGCAAAACTATATGGAAGACGGCTCCGCCGCCACTAGCTAAATATTGCAGTTTTAATAAGTTCAAATCATAAGCCCTACCAACAATCAGGGAATCGGCATTTGGAAAATAGCGTCCAGATCTAAAGATAGCATGTGGACATATCACAATCTTATCTCCGCTACGAATTCCATGCGGAACCAAACGCGCGCATGACTTAACAATATATACTATTATGTTATGTATTGGTACCAATCTAATAATCTCCAGCGATATGTTTCTTGTCGATTTTGCGAGGCACAGCTTGTTCAGACCAAGATCTCCGTTCGATAATAGGCATGCATCAGCCTCATTTTCAATAACTGCTCTCATGAATTTTGCCCGCGCCAACACGAATATGACCCAGAAGAAGGCTTCTGCCGTCGCTTGGTGAACGGCTAGGACTAATTGATAAATTTCTTTGAAAGAGCAGAAGGTTTCAGTTTCTGTTTTATACATATAGTCGCAGACGCTCTGAGGTTGCCTATGCTTGAATGCGGTTCGTATCATTGAGCCAACTTTCTGCAAAGATTGCTTACACAACCGTTCTCTCTTGAGTCGCTCTCGTTCGCGCTCACAAATAAAGTCTAAGGCAATCAAATCTCTCGAAGAATAAATACGTTCAGCATGAATCGTGAAGGCTCGTTGATCGAAAGCATCCATGGATTTTGATCCAAAAAGCGCGGCAAAGTCAGTTTTGTGGCAAGGATAGATGAAAAGCGCCAGCAATCAAACGATGCGTGTTGGTAGGCAGAAAAGATGCTCTTCCTCGAATTAATAAGTATATTATGAGTCATATCATTGATAACCCTAGTGCAATCTATGGATCTGGCTTCTGTTGTATTCTGTACAATCGGATGCCCGTCCCAACAGTCATCGATTGTAATTGGTGTGAAAACGGCTGACGAAAAATCAGAGACGCAAAGAGTTCCTGAATCAAATGACCTGTCGTTGATCAGAGCTAAGTCGCTGATTAAGTGAACGCGATGAAAACCCAGCGCGAGTGGCGTCAGCGGCGCCAATGCGTGATTCGTTCTGCTGAGCAAAAACCCTAAAGGGTCACGCGTTAAAGCGACTCGATCCGGAAATATAAAATTCATGCGAGTACCACTCGTCGGAAGATCTCAGTGAATACATTGGCCGTTTCAACCTCTAAAGGCACTCTGGTCGCTAAATGGCTCGGTCGTAATTTGGGCGGCGACGCCTCGGTGTCGAGCCATTGAAAAACAGATGCCTTTACGCTCGGAATCGGTACGAAAAATGCTGCCGCCGATTTCAAACAGTTCCGCCTGATATGAATCTCTTGAGCGCCAACCTGGAAAGGCGTGTCGTCCCCGGACGGTGAATAGGCGTTAAGTGGGAGCACCGGGTCGTGATACCGGCTTGGATCAATCTCGAGACGGGGTGGCCGCTGACCAGTCCGAGACCAAGGTTTGGATTGCTCCTCGCCATGCGCGGATTGAATGTAACAAGTAATGGGTTTCAATATGAGCCAAACGACAGCGCTCTCTGTCTCAGCTGCCGCCCGATGAAGGCGCAAACCTCCATCTGACGAAATAATTGGGCTGATCGCCGGTAGTATACCAAGGCCCGGCATCGCGCCGCCTCTATCCGGATCGACCGGCAGACCGGTCGAACCCGAGGCGCGGAACACCTCGATGTTCTTAACGTTCTCAACGATTGCGAGCCACCGCAACAAACTCTTCGATTTAATACTTCGCAAAACGTGCATTTTGAGAGTTTCGCGGGCGAAGGCGGAACGGTGGTCGAGTTCGAACTCGAAAAAATTTGCTTGGAGATTTCTCTAGCCGGGCTGCGACAGGGAGAATTTAGAACCGGCGCAAAATCCACAAAATCCCCCAAATTTGGGGTGTTGACACGAAAAAAAATTACCGGGGCACTCGAATCAGCCCCATTTTGATGGCGCGAGCTACCGCATGTGTAATGTTTAAACATTGTAACTTTTGTCTAGCCGTGTCCAAATACATTCTCACTGTGTGATTCGAAATACCGAGGATATCTGCTATGTCGTTGAACGTTTTTCCATTAGATGCCCACTCAAGGCAAAGCACTTCTCTCGGAGAAAGCCTAATATAGCTTTGCTTATCATATAACATAATGTTTTTCATGAACATCCAATGCACGTATAATCCTATTGTTACAATATCCGGCATAAAAGTTTTCGTAAATATATCCCAGTCTGCATGAGGCATATCGCCCACTACTGTAAACAATCCTTTTTCTCCGTGCATTCCCATGATCGGCACGGTAATGCCTCGCTCTCCAATACCAAAATCATGAGCTTCACGGAAAAAGCGTTTCAGTTCCTTATCGTTCGGTGGCAGTTTTGACCAATCTATTGGCAGAGTAGATCTCAAAGTAATTGCTACGGTAGGATCTCTTCTGATGTAGTTAGTTTCAATATAATGATCAATCCATGGCTTCGGATAAGTCGCATAAAATATTGATTGCATTTTAATAGGGTTATTTGGGAGATCAAGTCCAAGATAGGCCGCGTGGGATATCCCATATGTCTGAGTGATAAGCGTCAATATTACCTCAGGTGCATCCTCTCCCGGGATGAAGCCCTCAATTCTTTCCACAAGAGCGTGAAATGAAGGAGTTGTTGTCATACGGTCCGCTTTAGGCCGATCTGCTATTCAGGGGGTTAAGGCCATAAGTTTCAAGGAAGTCCGTGCAAAGTTGGACACGCACTTGAGTTAAGCCTATGATCACGACACACCCCGCGGTTCTTTAGCTCGATCTCCGGTATTGAGGTGTGCGACGCACCCCCTGCGCTCGGCAGCGTCGCAGGCTGCGGCGCAGAAAAACAACCCTCAGTGTTTTTAAACTATGGTGTCGCTGCATGGACAACAAGGGGGCGCTCCGCCTGTCGGCCCGCGATTTCGCAGCGCTTTTCCGAGCCGAGCGTTCGCTGCTGCGACGGCCATATTCGGTGGCGGACGACGACGCGTCGTCTGCGGAGCCATCCCGCGGGGCGACCTTCGCGTTCTTCCGTGACGCGTCAGCGCGTTTCGGGGTCGCGAGACGCGAAAAGAAGGCCTATATAGGCATGTGCGGGAAGAATCGGCGCGCGATTTGCGCAAGAGAGGAATTTCGTGAGCCCGATTAGCGGGCACGGCTGTGCATTGCCGCGATGTGGGTGCGGGGAGCGCGCCGGACTTAGAATGGTGGGACGCTCTCTCCAAAGCGGGCGCTCATAGCACCAGCCTGGATTCTCTCATCCACTCGATTGGATGATGCGCAGATTCTTGGCGGAACAACAGCAAGGTTTGACGATGCCTACCATCGCTCTCGTTGACGACGATCGCAACATTCTCACCTCCGTGTCCATCGCGCTGGAGGGAGAAGGCTATCGCGTGCAGACCTATACCGATGGAGCCGCGGCGCTCGATGGCTTGCGCGCTAATCCTCCGGATCTCGCGATCTTCGATATTAAGATGCCGCGTATGGACGGCATGGAGCTTTTGCGTCGATTGCGCCAAAAGTCCGATCTGCCCGTGATCTTCCTCACCTCAAAGGACGAAGAAATAGACGAACTGTTCGGGCTCAAGATGGGCGCCGACGACTTCATTCACAAGCCCTTCTCCCAGCGTCTGCTCGTTGAAAGAGTGAAGGCAATTCTCAGGCGCGCCAGCCCGAAGGAAGCTGCTGCCCAAAAGGAGTCTGAAGCCAAGGTTTTAGAGCGTGGCGCGCTGACCATGGATCCAGAACGCCACACCTGCACTTGGCGGGGGGATGCGGTGGTGTTGACTGTTACAGAGTTTTTGATCTTGCATGCGCTGGCTCAGCGTCCCGGCGTGGTGAAAAGCCGAAATGCGCTCATGGACGCCGCCTATGACGATCAAGTATATGTTGACGACCGTACGATTGACAGTCACATCAAGCGACTCCGTAAAAAATTCAAAGTGGTCGATGCCGATTTTGAAATGATCGAAACGCTCTATGGCGTCGGCTATCGCTTCCGAGAGAGCTAAGTTTGGGCTGCGGGCACAGGAGCTTGCGGAATTCATGACCGACGGGGCGCAGGTGCCGAGGACGGCGCAGTCGGTGTCGCGGACGACAACGAGGCGGTCTGGCCGCGCCGCTTCGGTGCGCGCCGCGCGATTGCTCCGCGTTGTTCAAGCGCGTTTCGCCTCCTCGCTTACCCGACGTATCGTAGTATTGAACTTGGGCGGGCTCGTCGCTCTGCTCGGCGGCTTTCTTTACCTCAGTCAGTATCAAAAAAACTTGATCGGCGCGCGATTGGAAAGTCTGGAAACGCAGGGAAAAATAATTGCTCAAGTGATGGCTGATTCCGCCAGTCAGGAAGATGCCGAAGACTTCAGTGTCATCCCCGAGGAGTCGCCCGGTCGCTCGCCTCAAGCGAGGCAAGGGCAAGCTGAAGCTGGACATGGCGCGCCCCGGTTCTCGCTCAATCCCGAGCGCATCGGCCCACTTCTTTTCAAATTCGTGAATGTCACCCATACCAGGGCGCGCGTCTATGACCGAGCCGGCGACCTATTGTGGGACTCGCAGGACCTGATCGAAAAAGCCAGACGCGCAGCCGCAGGAGGGTTGGGCGAAGAAAAGCCGACGGCGTTCGAAGAGTTCATGGCGACTCTTCGCCGCTGGATGAGGCCGCAGCTTGAGCTATATGAAGACGTCGGCATAGGCAACGGCAAAGCTTACGATGAAGTCAAGGTGGCGTTGACTGGCGATGCGATGGCGCCGGACTTTACAATCCCGGCCATCCGGGCGAACGCCAAGGGCGAGACCATCGTTTCCATCGCTGTGCCGATCCAGGGACACCAGCATATTCTCGGCGCGCTGATGCTCACGACCCTTGGCGGGCAGATCGATCGCATCATCAGTTACGAGCGCTGGGCTATCATCAGGATCTTTCTTGTTTCTGCCGGCGTAATGGCTTTGCTCTCGCTGCTCTTTGCAAACGCCATTGCGGAACCAATGCGTCGTCTCGCGGAAGCTGCAGACAAAGTCCGGCGCGGCGTGAAGTCTCGGCAGGAAATTCCGGACTTTTCTGACCGCCAAGACGAAATTGGTCACCTCTCAGGCGCTCTACGCGACATGACCCGCGCCCTCTATAACCGTATCGAGGCGATCGAAAATTTCGCGGCAGATGTCGCGCACGAACTCAAGAATCCGCTCACTTCTCTGCGAAGCGCCGTCGAGACCTTGCCAATCGCCAAGACCGAAACCGCCCGAGATCGGCTACTGGAAATCGTCAAGCACGATGTGGCGCGCCTGGATCGGCTCATCAGCGACATATCCGACGCGTCTCGCCTCGATGCCGAACTCGCGCGTGCTGACATGGTTCCCCTCGATCTCTCTGCGATGCTCGAAGCCGTCGTCGACATCGGCAACGCGTTAGAGCGGGAGGACCATGTCTTGATCGAATTGACGAAACAGGATCCCGCCGGAGAGGGCGCGAGGCGCGGCTGGCGGGTGCTCGGCCATGACTCACGTCTCGCCCAAGTATTCGACAATATCATTGAAAATGCGCGGTCTTTCTCCTCGGCGGGCGAGCGGGTGCGGATCCTGTTGCGGCCAGAGAGCGGCATCGATATGTCAGGTTACAGGCGGGAGGGATACGAGATCCTCATCGATGACGACGGTCCAGGCATTCCGCAAGGAGCTTTCGAGAGGGTGTTCGAAAGATTCTACACGGACCGCCCCGACCATGGATTCGGCAACAATTCCGGCCTTGGTCTCTCGATTTCGCGGCAGATCGTCGAGGCGCACGGCGGTCGCATACGCGCCTTGAACCGGACGACGCGTCATCCGGAGGGCACGGACGAGCCGACGAATCCGAGTGAATTCCCCAAATGCGATCCCGTGCTCGGCGCACGTTTTGCGCTTTGGTTCAAAGCGCACCCATGAGATGCGCCCGCCTGGTGCAATGGATGCACGCCAACGCTCTCGTGCTGCGCGAAACGGGCTTGCTGTTGCGCGGCGGCCCTGGTACCGGAAAAAGCGCGCTGAGCATGGAGCTTATCGCTGATGCACGCAAGAGGGGTGAGTTTGCGTCACTCGTCGGAGATGATCGGATCGCCCTGGAGAATCGCAGCGGGCGACTGATAGCTTGGCCGCACATTGCTATCAGAGGCTCGATCGAAGTGCGCGGAGCAGGCATCGTTTCCGTTCCATTCGAGCGAGGCGCAGTGATTCGAGGGGTCGTCGAGCTCGCTGCGAGGGAAGAAGTTGATCCGGGTCGCCCTACTGAGCTACGCTGGGCGCGTGAGGAAATTTGCGGGCTATCGGTGCCGACGCTCGTGCTCAAGCAGCGAGATCAGATGGGCTGGATAAGAATAGCCCTTTTTTTACAACACCTTGAGGCACTGTGACGCACGCCGCCGCTTTTCCCTTGCCAATTTCGCCGCATTGCACAAAATATGGTAGCGGAAGCGCCTGCGTGACGGGATGTCTATAGACCTTGCTGCGGAACCACCCCACGCGATCGATCCTTCGCCTCCGACTGCCGAGGGGAACGGCAATGCGCAAGCGGGCGCTTCGGACGACAGCCAGTCGCTGCGCCGTCGAGCGTGACATGGCAACGAACGGTAATGCCGGATGATTGGAATTGTCCTGGTGGCCCACGGACATCTCGCGCCCGAGTTCCTCGCTGCGCTGGAGCATGTCGTGGGTCCTCAAAAGCAAATCGCTTCGATCTCTATCGGACCTGAAGACGATATGGAGCGTCGTCGACTGGACATACTCGAAGCCGTCAGGCGTGCGGATAGCGGCGAGGGTGTCGTCCTCCTCACCGACATGTTTGGAGGCACACCCTCCAATCTCGCAATCTCAGTCATGAACGGTAGCAATGTCGAGGTGCTGGCCGGTGTCAACCTTCCGATGCTGATAAAGCTCGCCACCGTAAGAGAGGGCCACTCGCTCGAGGAAGCTGTTCTGCAGGCTCAGGACGCCGGACGCAAATATGTAAACGTCGCTAGCCGGATCCTAAGTCCCCGATGCTCCACCGCAAAGGATTCGAGTGAGGCTCGCAAGTGAATCAGGACGCGGTTGAGCAGGATGCAAGATCCCCAGGGCGGAGTGTCACCCGTGACCTTGTGATTATCAACAAGAAAGGGCTGCATGCGCGAGCTACAGCCAAATTCGTGCAATGTTGCGAAGCTTACGAGGCCATAATCACCATAACGAAGGACGATGAGACCGTCGGCGGAAATTCCATCATGGCGATCCTGACGCTGGGAGCAGCAAAGGGAGCAACGCTGCGCGTCACTGCGATCGGTCGAGACGCCGAGGAGGCGCTCGATGCTCTGGAGGCGCTTGTCGCCTCTCGTTTCGGCGAAGGCGAATGAGCTTCGCGTTCCTTGGGTAGTTTTCTGAGTTTGGTCAAATTCATGCGCGTCGACCTGTTTGACTTTGATCTGCCCGCCGAATCGATTGCCTTGCGTCCTGCGGAACCCAGAGATGACGCGCGGTTGATGGTTCTCCCCGCAAACAAGGGCCCCCCAGACAATCGACGTGTTCGCGACTTGCCGCACTTATTGAAACCGGGCGATGCTCTCGTAGTCAATGATGCGCGTGTCATTCGCGCTCGTCTTCATGGATACAGATCCCGACAGGGCGCCAAAGCGCATATCGAAGCGACTCTGATCGAGCAACAATCGCCGAGTTCCTGGCGAGCCATGGCGCGGCCAGCCAAAAAACTTGTCGCTGGCGACCTATTGAACTTTGGTCTTGCGCCGGGGAGCAGCCAAAGCTTCTTTCCTGCATTGGAGGCGGAGGTCGAGGCTCGGGGGCAAGACGGCGAAGTCATACTCGCATTCGATCGGTCTGGCTCAGCGCTTGATCATGCCATCCACGCCTGCGGTTCCATTCCGCTGCCGCCCTATATCGCAAGCCGGCGCCCCGCCGACTTTCGCGACGACAGCGACTATCAAACCCTCTTCGCGGCAACCCCCGGCGCTGTTGCAGCGCCCACGGCCGGACTGCATTTCACGAGAGATCTGTTGCGCGCCGTCGAAGCGGCCGGGATATCCTTGCATCGACTGACCTTGCAAGTCGGAGCCGGCACATTCCTGCCCGTGAGAGTGCAAGACACGCGAGATCATGTGATGCATGCCGAGCACTGTTTTCTGTCTTGGGAAACCGCAGAGGCGCTCAATGACGTCAAGCAACGCGGCGGACGCATTGTTGCAGTGGGCACGACTGCGCTGCGTTGCCTTGAGAGCGCCGCGCGCTCGAACGGCAGGCTTGAGGGTTTCCATGCCAAGACAGACATTTTTATCACGCCCGGCTATCGCTTTCGGGTCGTCGACGTCTTGATGACCAATTTCCATCTGCCACGCTCGACTCTGTTCATGCTGGTTTGCGCGTTTGGTGGCCTTGGGCGTCTGAAGGCGGCCTATGCTCATGCAGTGCGATCCGGCTATAGATTCTATTCTTATGGGGATGCGACTCTGCTTTTCCGGATATGACCACATATGAAGCGCGCATGAAGGCGCTTTGGCGCGATGATCCGACCGAAGCGTCGATGACCATCGATCTGCGTCTCGACGCCCAAACCAGATCGATCTCTGCGCCCTGGGATCTGTTCGGCGCTTTCGATCTCGATGGCGATTACAGTCGCCCCTTTATCTTGAGGCGCGATGGAAAAATAGATTTTGGGGTCAGCGCGCCGCATCGATGGCAAACCAATCTTCGTGCCATTCGCGTTGGCATCGGCGCACGGTTCCAGATCTTTTGGAATGAGACCGACGCCGGTGAATATGAAGTCGTGAAGGTCGCACGGCTTGGTTTAAAGGACGAAGGTGCATGATCGGCCGGTTCACTTTTGAACTTGACAATTGTGATGGTGACGCGCGCAAGGGCCGCATTACCACTGCGCGTGGCGTCGTCCGCACGCCGGCTTTCATGCCCGTGGGCACGGCGGCGACGGTCAAGGCGATATTGCCCCAGGAGGTGCGCGCCGCAGGGGCCGAAATCGTTCTCGGCAACGTGTACCATCTTATGTTACGGCCTGGGGCCGAGCGGATCGCCAGCCTCGGTGGATTGCATGAATTCATGTGCTGGCCGGGGCCGATTTTGACCGATTCTGGCGGCTTCCAGGTGATGTCGCTCGCCAATCTCCGTAAGCTCGATGAACGGGGTGTCGCCTTTCAATCGCACCTCGACGGTTCGAAACATCTGCTAACGCCGGAACGATCCATGGAAATTCAGGCGTTGCTTGGATCCGACATCCAGATGCAGCTCGATGAATGCGTGCGACTGCCCTGCCGCGAGGCCGAGGCGGAGCGCGCGATGCGACTTTCGCTGCGCTGGGCCGAACGCTCACGCAAATCCTTTGTCGAGGCGCCGGGCCGTGCAATTTTTGGGATTGTGCAAGGCGGCGCGGTGAAGCCTCTTCGGATCGAAAGCGCGAGGGCGTTGAGCCAGATGGATTTCCAGGGCCTCGCGATCGGCGGGCTGGCCGTCGGCGAACCTCAAAATGTGATGATCGAGATGCTACACACTGTGATTCCGCATTTGCCCGAGCATAAGCCGCGCTACCTGATGGGCGTGGGCACGCCAGACGACATCGTCCAGTCCGTGATGCGCGGCGTGGACATGTTCGACTGCGTGATGCCAACCCGCGCGGGGCGTCACGGACTAGCTTATACCCGTTTCGGCAAGGTGAATCTGATGAACGCGCGGCATGCCGACGACCGCGCCCCCCTCGACGCGCAATCCTCTTGTCCGGCGGCGCGCGACTACTCTCGCGCATATTTGCATCATCTTTTTAAGGCGCGGGAAATATTGGGTATGATGCTGCTCACCCAGGTGAATATCGCCTATTATCAGGAACTCATGGCCGGATTGCGGGAGGCGATCGCCATGCGGCGCCTCGCCGACTTCGTCGCCGAGACCAAAGAAGGCTGGGCCCGAGGCCCTGAAACGCGCACTCTCGGCTAGGCGTTAGGGAGATGATGCGCCAACGCCTCGAGAACCGCCATGCGCACGGCGACTCCCATTTCGACCTGCTCGCGAATGAGGGAGCGGGCGCCGTCAGCCACGAAGGAGTCGATCTCAATGCCGCGGTTCATCGGCCCCGGATGCATCACAAGCGCATTGGCCGCGGCACATTTCAGCTTCTCCTCATCCAGGCCAAAAAACTGAAAATATTCTCGCGAACTCGGCACGAGCGCGCCATTCATGCGCTCTCGCTGCAGGCGAAGCATCATGACAATATCGGCGCCTTCGAGGCCCCGGGCCATATCGTGAAACACTGTCACGCCCATCTTTTCAAAACCGCGTGGAACGAGGGTGGCAGGTCCTACCGCTCGCAGCTTTGCGCCGAGAGCGCCAAGAAGCAAGATATTTGAGCGCGCGACACGCGAATGCAGCACGTCTCCGCAAATCGAAATGGTCAATCCTTCGATGCGGCCCATATTCCGCCGAATGGTCAGAGCGTCGAGCAAAGCCTGAGTTGGGTGCTCGTGTGCGCCGTCCCCGGCGTTGACCACTGCGCAGTCCACCTTGCGAGCAAGCAGATGTGCGGCGCCCGCCTGAGAATGGCGCACGACGATAATGTCTGGTCGCATCGCATTCAGGGTAATGGCTGTGTCCAGCAACGTCTCACCCTTGCTCTCGGAGGACTTGGCCGTAGACATGTTCATAACGTCGGCGCCGAGACGCTTGCCTGCGATTTCAAATGAGGCCTGAGTGCGTGTCGAGGCCTCATAAAACAAATTAATCTGCGTCCGGCCGCGAAGCTTGGAACTTTTCTTTTCGATCTGGCGGGAGACTTCGATCGCATCCTCGGCCATATCAAGCAGCGCGAGGATATCAGGGCGGGAAAGCCCCTCTATTCCGAGGAGATGACGATGGGGGTAATGGCGCGGGGCTGGGTCTGTAGGCATAGCTTCGGGAGATAGCAGGTTTGAAGCGGCGACGGAATTGATTGAAACAGGCCTGCCCCGCCCATGGCGTCGCCATATGCGGAGCGCCACTGAGCAGCGAAGGGAGACAACGTAGAAGAAGTGAAGGGGCAGCAGGGTTTCGTTGCCCATTAGCCGAGTCCGATCAATCCCGCTTAAAACCAGATTTTTGCCCAAATACCAAGGCCTTGATCTCGGAAATGGTCGGGGGTGACTTTCTTCTGCCATCAATCGGTTGAGAATGCTAAGAATTCCCTTATGAACGAGGCCGATGCCGCTGGGCAGGTTGTCGAGGTGCTGGCGCCCGTGGCGGTCGACCAGACCTACAGCTACTTCGCTCCGCCCGGCCTCGCGCTCTCGCCGGGCGACCACGTCGAGATTCCCTTGGGCCGGCGATCGGCCTATGGCGTCGTTTGGGAGATTCGGGGGACGGTGGATGTCCCCGGCAATCTGAAGACCGTCGCTTCGCGTTACGATCGCCCGCCTCTTCCGCGCAAGTTGCGCGAATTCGTCGACTGGCTTGCGCATTACACTCTCACCCCGCGCGGCATGGCGCTACGCCTTGCGACTCGCTCGGCCGAAGGCGCCGAGCCCGAGGCCGAGCGTCTGGTCTATCGCGGGACGGGCGCCGAGCCTCGGCGCGCGACGCGGACCCGCGCGCGCGTGCTCGCGGTTGCGGAAGGCGGCCTCGTCTTCTCGAAGAAGGCGCTTGCCGAGACTGCGGGCTGCTCGCCCTCCGTCATTGACGCGCTCGTCGACGACGGCGCCCTAGAGGCAATCGTGGCGCCTGCAGTCCCCGTCGTGGATTCCCTAACCGCCGATTGCGCCCCGCCGACGCTCGAGGCTGAGCAAGGAAAGGCTTCGGGGGCGTTGCGGCGCTCCGTGGCCCTCCGCGCCTATCAGCCCTTTCTGCTCGAGGGAGTCACCGGATCCGGAAAGACGGAAGTCTATTTCGAGGCGATCGCCGCGGCGTTAGCACAGGGCGAGCAAGCCCTCGTGATGATGCCCGAGATCGCGTTGACAAGCCAGTTTCTGGAGCGGTTTGCTCAACGTTTCGGGGGCAAGCCGGCGGAATGGCATTCCGCGGTCTCCGAACGAAAGCGCTCGCGCATTTGGTGCGGTTGCGCGACGGGCGAGGTCAGGGTGGTCGTCGGCGCGCGCTCGGCGCTGTTCCTACCCTTTACCAGGCTCAGCCTCATCGTCGTCGACGAAGAGCACGACGGCGCCTACAAACAAGAGGACGGCGTCTGCTACCACGCGCGCGACATGGCGGTCGTGAGGGCGAGGATCGAAGGCGTGACGCTTGTGCTGTCCTCCGCGACGCCGTCGATCGAAACGCGTGTCAACGCCGAATCGGGGCGCTATGGGCATCTGCGTCTGCGCGCGCGTGCTGGCGGGCGTCTCCTCCCGCGCGCTGATGCGATCGACATGCGCGCGGAAGGTCCAGGACAGGGCCGCTGGCTCGCGCCACGCCTCGCGCTGGCGATCGGGCAGACCATGGCGCGCGGCGAGCAGGCCTTACTTTTTCTCAACCGCCGCGGCTACGCGCCGCTCACCCTCTGCCGCAGCTGCGGATATCGCTTTCGCTGTCGGCAATGCGACGCGTGGCTCGTCGAGCATCGATTTCGCCGTGCGCTGATATGCCATCACTGCGGTCACCTCGAGCAGCGGCCGAATGTCTGTCCGGAGTGCGAAGCGGAAGACTCACTTTCTCCCTGCGGTCCCGGGGTCGAGCGCATCGCGGAAGAGAGCGCGAAGCTTTTCCCGGATGCACGCATTCTCGTGCTTTCCTCCGACTTTTTTGGTGGGACGGAGCGGCTGCGCCGCGATCTGGATGAGATCGCGAAAGGGTCCTTCGATCTCATCATCGGCACGCAGCTTGTCGCAAAGGGTCACAATTTCCCGCATTTGACGCTTGTCGGCGTCGTCGATGCGGATCTGGGGCTCGGAAGCGGCGATCCGCGCGCCGCAGAGCGCACGTTCCAGCTGCTCGCGCAGGTGACGGGCAGAGCGGGTCGCGGCGAGAAGCCTGGCGCGGCCCTCATTCAGACCTATCAACCCGAACACCCGGTCATGCGCGCGCTGCTCTGCGGCGACTCGGAGGAGTTCTACGCCCAGGAGATCGCGTTGCGGGAACGGGCCGGTCTTCCGCCTTTCGGCCGGCTCGCGGCATTGATCGTATCGGGCCGGGACGCGGCTTTGGTCGAAGCTCATGCGCGAGGGCTGGCGCGCGCCGCTCATGCACTGCCGGCAACTTCCGGCTATCGTATGGCGACGGTCGGTGGTCTGCCGGCGCCCGATGAAATCGCGGTGCTCGGGCCAGCCGAAGCGCCCATCGCGCTGTTGCGGGGGCGTTTTCGCTTCCGCCTCCTGGTCAAGGCTCCGCGCCGCGCGGACATGCAAGGCTTCCTTCGCGCGCTCCTCGACGCGGCGCCGCCAGCGCGCGGGGGAGTGCGCGTGCAGGTTGACGTCGATCCGCAGAGCTTTCTTTGAGCCGGAAGCTCGCTTAAGAACCAAGCTCGCGAGGAGCAAGTCCGCGCCGCCATGCCCCGGGATCTCGCAGCAGCAAGAGAGAGGCTCAAGACCGTCTTCGGCTACGACGATTTCCGTCCCGGCCAGGGCGAGATCGTCGCCGCCACGCTTGCGGGCGAGGCCGTTCTCGCGGTCATGCCGACCGGCAGCGGTAAATCCATGTGCTTCCAGCTTCCAGCCATCGTCGAAAACGCCCTGACCGTCGTCGTCTCGCCCTTGATCGCGCTGATGCGCGATCAGGTGCAGCAGATGCAGGCGGTAGGAGTCTCTGCGGCGGCGCTCAACTCGCAGAACACCGCCGCAGAGAATGCGCGCATCTTCGAGTCGTTGCGCACCGGCGCGCTGAACCTTCTCTATGTTGCGCCCGAACGTCTGCTCATGGAGGGCTGCATCGACGAGCTTCGCTCGGCCCGGCCGAGACAACTCGCCATAGACGAGGCCCATTGCGTTTCCGAATGGGGCCATGACTTTCGTCCCGAGTATCGCAAACTTGGGCGCGTGGCTTCGGCTTTCGGCGCGCCGGTCATAGCTCTGACGGCCACGGCCGGCAAGACGACGCGCGATGACATCGTCGATCGCCTGTTCAGCGCGCCGCCGCGCGTGTTCCTGCACAGCTTCGACCGCCCCAATTTGGAGATGAGCTTCGCCGCCAAGAAGCGACCGGTCCGGCAGCTTCTGCAGTTTCTCGAACGGCGAGAGGACGAGAGCGGGATCATCTATTGCGCGTCCCGTCGGCGGACCGAGAGCCTCGCCGCGGAGCTCCGGGCCGCCGGCTTCGATGCGCTCCCCTACCACGCCGGCATGGATCACGCGGCGCGCATGCGCAATCAGGATCGCTTTCTGCGCGAAGATCGCGTCGTCGTCTGCGCGACAATCGCGTTTGGCATGGGAGTCAACAAGCCGGACGTTAGATTCGTCGCCCACGCCGACATGCCGTCCTCGATCAAGTCCTACTATCAGGAGATCGGTCGCGCCGGTCGCGACGGCTTGCCTGCGGAGGCCTTCACTCTATACGGTCTCGAGGACATGGCCTTCCGACGTCGTCAAATCGACGAGAAGGGCTTTCCCGAAGAGCGCGCCCGCATCGAGCACGCCCAATTCTCCGCAATGGCGCTCTTGTGCGAGTCGCCGCGCTGCCGGCGGCAGACGCTTCTCGCCTATTTCGACGAGGCGAGTCAGCCCTGTGGGCGCTGCGATCATTGCGCCGGCAAGATCAAGATGCGCGACGGCACGATCGAAGCGCAAAAAGCGCTCTCGGCCGCGATGCGTACCGGTCAGCGTTTCGGCGCAGGCTATCTCGCGGATCTCTTGACCGGCGAGGAGAGCGCGGCGGTACGACGCAACGGCCACGCCGCGCTGAAGACCTTTGGCGTCGGCAAGGAACACTCTCGCAAAACCTGGATGGCGATCGTGCGACAGCTTTTCGCCGCAGGGGGCTTGAAAGTCGCGAGCGGGGAATACGGCGGGTTCGCGCTCACCGAGCACGGCCGGGCCATCCTTTACGGGCAGGAGAAATTTTCTCTGCGCGAGGACCTCGTCGCTGCGCCGCCCCGTCGATCGGCGGCGCTCGCATCTGCGCCGCGCGAAGAGCAAGTCGACGGTCCCCTTCTGGCCGCACTTAAGCAGACGCGACGAGAGGTTGCGGCGCGCGAAGGCGTTCCAGTCTTCATGATCTTTCCGGAGCGTACGCTGATCGACATGGCGGCGAAGCGGCCAAAGACGCTTGCGGAGCTGCGCGACGTCTATGGGGTGGGGGAGCGCAAGCTCGCAGCCTACGGCGGGGTCTTCTTCGATGCCCTCTCGAAGGCGGAGTAACCACGACGCGGCGCGGGCGTCGCCACGTTGAGCAAACATTCAGGAAGGCGCCGATCGATGGCGTCGATCGAGCCGCCGCCCAGAGGTCGGCTACAGCGACCCTGAGCGGCTCACGTCGCCCAAGGGCCACGTGGTCGGTTGAATTTCTAAGAGGCGTCGCCACGTGCGGCAGCGCTAATGCTTTGCCGGCGCCGACTGGGCGACCATCGCGACGAGGCTCGCCACGTCGGCGATTGCGCAGGGAACGACGCCGGCCGAAGAGATCTCGTCTCCGATCTGCTGCGCGCGCGCGAGCGCGGCCGCTCGAAAGCCGAGCTTGCCTGCTTCCCTGAGGCGAGCTTCCGTATGAATGACGGGACGGATGGCGCCGGAGAGGCCGATTTCCCCGAAATAGACCCGGTCGGCCGGCAGGGGCGCGCCGGTGAGCGAGGAGACCAGCGCGGCCGCCGCCGCGAGATCAGCTGCGGGCTCATCGGCGCGCATTCCGCCCGCAACATTGAGATAAACGTCGTGAAGCGATAGCTTTACACCGCCATGCGCTTCGAGAACCGCAAGGATCATCGCGAGACGGCTTTGGTCGAAGCCGACCACGGCACGACGCGGCGTCCCGAGCGCGCTCGGGGCTACGAGCGCTTGAATTTCGATCAGCATCGGGCGCTGCCCTTCCATTCCGGCGAGCACGGCCGCGCCCGGCGCTTCGGCATCACGACCCGCGAGAAACAACGCCGAGGGGTTGGCTACCTCAGCGAGCCCGAGCCCCGTCATTTCAAAGATACCGATCTCGCCGGTCGCGCCGAATCGGTTCTTCGACGCGCGCAACATGCGGAAATGATGAGCGGCGTCACCTTCGAAGGACATCACCGCGTCGACCATATGCTCCACGACGCGCGGGCCGGCGACCTGACCGTCCTTGGTCACATGGCCGACGAGGAAAAGCGCCGAGCCGCTCGTCTTGGCGAAGCGCAGCAGCGCCTGAGCGCTGGCTCGCACCTGCATCACGGAGCCCGGCGGAAAGTCGACAGTCTGGCTCTGCATCGTTTGAATCGAGTCGATGACGATCAACGCCGCCGGATCGCCGGCGGCGCATGTGGCGACGATGTTCTCGACCTCGGTGATGCAGGCGAGTTCGACCCGCGCATCCGCCAGGCCGAGGCGTCGCGCGCGAAGCCGTACCTGTGCGAGCGCTTCCTCGCCGGAGATATAAATCACCCGCGCACCGCGCCGGGCGAGCGCGGCGCAGACCTGAATCAGCAGGGTCGACTTGCCGATCCCGGGTTCCCCGCCGAGCAGCGTGACGGATCCGCGAACGAAGCCACCGCCCACGACCCGATCGAATTCGGCGAGACCCGTCGTGATGCGCGGCGCTTCGTCGCCTTGGCCGGATAAGCCTTCGAGCGCCACAAGGCGCCCACGCTTCAAACGCGTGGGGCCGGAAGCCTCGGCGATCTCTTCGACGATGCTGTTCCATTCCTGGCAGGAATCGCAGCGACCCTGCCAGCGGTTGGTGATCGCGCCGCAATTCTGGCAGACGAAAATGGATCGGGCTTTGGCCATGTTTCTTTCCCGAGCGCCGCGACGCAGGCGGATTTCCGTCTGCCGCCCAGGGCTCGCAACTACCTCTTGGCCCGCTCGACGATCGCTAGCGCGGCGCGGAAGGCCTCTTCTACATCCAGATCGCTCGTATCGAGCATGACCGCGTCAGCTGCCGCCTTGAGCGGCGCCGCAAAGCGCGATCCGTCGCGCGCGTCGCGCTTTTTCACATCTGCGAGGATGCTCTGGTAGTCCGCCTTCTCGCCGCGCGCCGCGAGCTCGAGCGCGCGCCGTTGAGCCCGTGTCTCGGGCGTGGCCGTCACGAATATTTTTACCGGGGCGTCCGGGCAAATGACCGTCCCGATGTCGCGCCCGTCGAGCACGGCGCCTCTCTCGGACCCGGCGAAGCGACGCTGCAGATCGATGAGAGCCGCGCGCACGGGTGGAAGCGCCGCGACGACCGATGCCGCCTCTCCCATCTCTCGTGAGCGGAGGCGTACTTCGTCGAAATCCACGAGCGAGAGTCCGCGCGCGGCGGCGGTGGCCGCTTCGACGTCGTCCAGCGGCAGTCCTTCGTCCAGCAGCATGCAAGCCGTCGCGCGGTACAGCAGGCCGGTGTCGAGGTGCGGAAGGCCCAGCCGCTCGGCGAGGCGCCGGGCGAGGGTTCCTTTCCCCGAGGCGGCAGGACCGTCAATGGCGATGACGAGCCCGGTCACGCAAACCTCGCGCCGAGACCTTCCATGAGTTCCCGAAAGTCAGGGAAGCTCGTCGCGATCATACGGGCGTCGTCCACCGTCACCGGTTCCTTCGAAGCGAGGCCCATGACGAGGAAGCTCATGGCGATGCGGTGGTCGAGATGGGTCTCGACCAGTCCTCCGCCGCGGACGGCGCCGTCGGCGCCGCGAACACAGAGATCGTCCCCGCGGATGTCGCAATCGACGCCGTTCGCCTCGAGCCCTGCAGCGATCGCCGCAAGGCGATCGGACTCCTTAACTCGCAGCTCGGAGAGGCCCCTCATGGTCGTTCCGCCCGAGGCGAATGCAGCGACCACGGCGAGTATCGGATATTCGTCGATCATCGAGGGTGCTCGCTTGGCCGGAACGTCAACACTCCGGAGACCGGGCGAGTGGCGGACGCGCAGATCGGCGATCTCCTCCCCGCTCACGCTTCGTCGATCCTCGAGCGTTATATCGGCGCCCATCTCGAGCAGAGTTTCGAGCAGCCCGCAGCGCAGAGGATTGATCATCACCGACTCGATCAGCACGTCCGATCCGGGAACGATCAACGCCGCGGCGAGCGGAAAGGCGGCGGAAGACGGATCCGCCGGCACCCGAACCTCGGCGGGTTGGAGGTTCGGGCGTCCCTCGAGAATGATCCTGCGACCCACGCCGTTGTGAGGCTCGATGGATACGCGCGCGCCGAAATGCGCGAGCATCTTCTCTGTATGGTCGCGCGACGCCTCGCGCTCGATGACGACCGTCCGTCCCGGCGAATTTAGACCGGCGAGCAAGACGGCTGACTTGATCTGCGCGGAGGCCACAGGCGTCGAATATTCAATGGGGAGCGGTGCGCCCGTTCCCTGCAGCACGATCGGCAGGCGACCGCCCTCCTGCTCCTCGAGCACGCGGGCGCCCTGCTGGATGAGTGGGACAAGCACGCGACGCATCGGACGCTTGCGCAAGGATGCGTCGCCGTCGAAACGGGCGGCGATCGGATGACCAGCGACAACCCCCATCATCAACCGCGCTCCAGTGCCCGCATTTCCGAAATCGAGCGTTTCCCGAGGCTCGAGGAGGGAGCCGAGGCCCGTGCCCCTCACGCTCCAGCAGCCCTCTCCGCGGCGCGTCACGACGGCGCCGAGCGCTCGGCAGGCTTCGGCCGTGCGGAGCACGTCCTCCCCTTCGAGGAGGCCGTCGATCGCCGTTTCGCCGACGCAGAGGAGGCCGAGGAGCAGCGCCCGATGCGAGATGGATTTGTCGCCAGGGGGGCGACGCCGACCGGTGAGCGCTCCGGAGCGGGCGGCGGTGAGCCTCAGCGGCGCGTCATGCGAGTCGGCTTCGACCATTTGCAATGTCGTGATCCTCGTTGGCGGCCCGCGCAAGCAAGCGAGCTTTCCTGTTTTTGCCATAATTGGGGCGTGCGCAAGATGTTTCCTGCGGGAATGCTTCCCTCGCGGTTCGTTTTGACCCCGCGCGCCTTCGCGTCTATCGTGCCCCTGCAGCGCGCCCGCGCGCTTTGTTGGAGGAACCTTGTCGCTCAAGACGGTAGCCAGTCGTCGGCCGTTGGGAGGTACGGGGGTCGTTTTTGCAGCTTCGCTGCTTTGCGGCTGCCTCGACACAGCGGGCGAAAAAGGAGCGCCGCCTGTCGCCGTTGCTCCCCCTTTACGGATCTCGGCGCGCCTCGGCGTCAGCCCTCATGGCGCGAGCCTCGCCTTGGCCAGTCTCGACGGACCGCCCCAACCGGTCGCGGAGAGGTTCAGGGAGCAATTCGACAAGGCTGCGCAGTCCCGGGATGTGGCGCTTGCCAAGCCTGAGGCGGCTCAATACCGGCTTCGCGGATACTTGACCGCGTCTCCGGCGCAGGGCGGGGTGCGCCTCGCCTACGTGCTTGACGTTTACGATCGCCAGGGACGCCGTGTGCAGCGCCTCACGGATGAAACTGGGCTGAAGCCGGACGCGAACCCGTGGGACTCCCTCGATGAGAGGTCTCTCGCAGCCTTCGCTGATCGGGGGGCAGAAGACGTCGCCGCATTTCTTTCGAACACGCCGGAGGCTCTTGCCGCAGCCGAAAAGGACTCAGGGGTGTCCGTCGTCGCCGGTCAGCCGAAAGCATCGGAAGACAAGCCGAAGGCCGGCGGCGTCGCACAAGTTCGCTGAGCGCCGCGCTCGACGATTGCCGAAAATTGCGACAAATGGCCGCGAGCTGCCAAGCTTGTGCATGCGGCGCGCCGTGTTGCATTGCAGCGCAACCGAACCTTCGTCTCTCACGGAGCAAAATTAGATGTTGAGACCGGATCAATTTTACGCGCTGCTCACGATCATGCGCGGCGGATCGCTTGTGCTCGCGCTCGTCTTTGCAGGCAAGATCCTTGCCTATGCCGCAGGAATTCGCCACCTATGATCGGGACGCCACGCCTCTTCCCGTCCCGCGCAGGGCAGCGGGGCGAAGGCCCAGCACCCTCAGAACCCCTATAAGCGCGCCAAAATAGACTAGGCCTCCCAGGATCGAGAGCGTAATGAGCGCGACGAGATTGGCGAGGCTCCCGAAATGCGCGCCGAGCACTAACGCCGGCCCTCGGCACAACTGCGCGACGACGATGAGCGCGGTCGAGGCGACGAATGTGGAAAGCAGGCATTTTCCAAATAGTGCATCGAAACGCATGATTTCGCGCGATATGGCTATGCCCACGAGCGCGCCGAGGTTGATCCAAAGCCCGATCGCCGTCGCGATAGCCAGCCCCGGCGCGCCTAGCGGATGAATCAGCGCGACTTTCAATGCAATATTGACGGTGAGCGCAGCCAGCGCAATGAGCATCGGCGTGCGTGTGTCGCCTCTTGCTTGAAAGCTCGCCTTTGCGGAAGCTACGAGCACCAGGGCTAGGAGACCGCCCCCGTATGCCGCGAGCACGTCGGCCGAGGCGTAACTGTCGGCGACGCCGAATTTCCCATGCATGTAGATTCCTGCGACGATCAACTCGGGCAGGCTGACAAACGCCACGAAGAATGGGGCGGCCGCCATGATGGTGAGCGCCATCGTCGCGTTTTGCGTGCTCCTGGCGCCCGTTTCGTCGCCGGCCGCGAGGCGCCGGCTCATTTCTGGCAATAGCACAGTGCCGGCGGCGACCCCGATGAGGCCGTTGGGGAGTTGATAGAGCCGGTCCGCATATTGGATTGACGAGACTCCGCCATCCGGAAGGAGGGACGCGAGGATCGTATCGACGAAGATGGCAATCTGTCCGCTCGCCGAGCCGATGACGGCGGGACCGAGCCTCAGGAAGAATTCCCGCACCCTACTCCAGCGCACCGGGGCGAGCCGCTCCAGAAGCCCGTGCTTATGCGCCGACCACATCAACAGACCGAGCTGGACAAATCCAGACAATACAAAGCCGATGGTCGCGGCGACGGCTGTGTTCGGAAAATAAAGGCCGATTGCGAGCCCCAATATCACGCCGACATTCATCAAGCTCGGCGCGAATGCTGGCAGAGCAAAATACCCGTGCGCGTTGAGCGTGCCCTGATGCAGCGTGAAAAGCACCATGCAGGCGAGATAAGGAAAAGCTATGCGCGTCAGCGTGACCGTGATCGCGAATTTTTCCGGTCGATCGCTCAGACCGGGCGCCATGATTGCAACAAGCTGTGGCGCGAAAAGCCATGCAAGGATCAATATCAAGGCTTGGGTCGCGAGCAGCAGCGAGAAAATTTGTGAGGCGAACTCCTTAGCGCTTTCAGCGCCTTCGTGTTCGAGCGCCTCCGAGTAGCACGGGATGTAAGCAGTGTTGAACGCGCCTTCCCCAAATATACTGCGAAAGCTATTGGGTAGCCGCTGTGCGATGATGAAAGCGTCGGAAACCTCTGTAGCGCCGAGCACCGCGGCTTGAACCATCTGACTGAGAAAGCCTGTTACCCTCGAAAAAAGGGTAAATCCGCCCACGGAGACAAGATTTCTGATCATGAATTGTCGCTCGGACCTTGCGCCCTCTGCGGGCGCCTGTCTTGGTCGAGGTCCCCAACCCGTTCGGCCACGAGATAGAGCGGTCTACCTTTAACTTCCGAAAAAATGCGGGCGATATACTCGCCGATCACTCCAAGCGAGATCAGCTGCACGCCCGAAAAGAAGGCTATCGACACGATCAAGGTCGCAAATCCGGGCGTGTCGACGCCGAGGATCATGGTCTTGAAGAAGAACCAGACAGCCATAGCGAGGGCGCCGCTGGAGATCAGCATTCCGAAGAAAGTCCACATCCGCAAGGGGACTGAAGAAAAGGACATCACTCCGTCGAGCGCAAAACGAATCAGTCGAGCGAAGTTGAATGTCGAAGCGCCGTGCGCGCGCTGCTCAACGACAAAGGGCACCCCGACGGTCTTGAAACCGATCCAAGAAAACAGGCCCTTGTTGAAGCGAGCACGTTCGCGCATGGCGCAGAGCGCGTCGACAGCCTTGCGGTCGAGCAATCGGAAATCGCCGGCGCCGGCTGGCATCGCGACATCTCCGATGTGATCAATCAGCGTGTAAAAAAGTCTGGTAAGCGTCGCGCGAAGCCGGGGATCTGACGCCCGATCGGCGCGTTCTCCGTAAACGTTCTCATAGCCCTCTCGCCATTTTTCCACGAAGTGAGGGATGATTTCCGGTGGGTGTTGGAGATCGGAATCCATCACCACCACGGCGGCGCCTCGCGAATAGTCCAGGCCGGCGGCGATGGCGATTTCCTTCCCAAAATTTCGACTAAACGAGATGGCCGTCAGGCGCGGGTCCGCAGCGCAAAGCTCACGCAGTGATTTGAGGGTCCCATCGGTTGAGCCATCATCGACGAACAGCGCCTCGAACGGCAAGCCGATTCCCTCTAACACGGGAAGGAGACGCGCAACCAACGGGCGCAAATTGCGCTCTTCGTTATAGAGCGGCGCGACAACAGAGAGCAGTGGGCGCGAATCGGTGTTCACGGAACCCTTCCAGCACGAATTTACCGTAGAGTGTAGCGGCTGGCTCGATCGCGCCACGTTTGGACGGAAGCACGATACGCCAGTCACGAAAACGCTATTTTCCGACCTTGCGCTCTAGCGGTTTTGGAAGTTCGGCGGCCGTTTTTCGACGAAGGCGGCCATGCCCTCCTTTTGATCATCCGTCGAAAACAGCGCGTGGAAGGCCCGCCTCTCGAATCGGACTCCCTCGGCGAGCGAGGTTTCGAACGCCCGATTTATGGCCTCCTTAACCGAAAGCACAGCCGGAGTGGACATCGCCGCGATGCGTTGCGCCATCTTGATCGCTTCGGGCAAAAGCTCCGCCGACGGCAGAACGCGCGCGACAAGGCCTGCGCGTTCGGCTTCCTCGGCGCCCATCATGCGTCCCGTAAGGCAGAGTTCCATTGCCTTCGCCTTGCCCACTGCGCGCGTTAGACGTTGCGTCCCGCCCGCCCCGGGCATGATCCCGAGCTTGATCTCCGGCTGGCCGAACTGCGCCGTCTCGGACGCTAAAATGAAGTCGCACATCATGGCCAGCTCGCAGCCGCCGCCCAGCGCGAAACCCGATACCGCGGCGATGATGGGCTTGCGGGCGCGCGCGACGGCGTCCCAGCGCCCGAGAAAATCCTCCAACAAAGCCTCCGCAAAGCTTTTGTCCCGCATTTCTTTTATGTCTGCGCCGGCGGCGAAGGCTTTTTCCGATCCGGTCAGAACCACGCAGCCGATCTCGGGGTTTTTTTCGGAATCGCTCAAAGCAACGTCGAGTTCGGAGATGAGCTCGGCGTTCAGAGCGTTCAGCGCCTCGGGCCGGTTTAAACGCAGCGACATCGCTCGTCCATGGCGTTCGATCTCGATCGTCCTAAAGGTCATGTTTCGCTCCGTGGGCGCATCTCGGGAATATGAGGCAGGCGATATTTCTCTCTGCGCGCGACGCCGTTATAGTTGCCGTCCGCGGCGGGGCGCTCGATGCAGGCGCATTGCGGTCCCCGTTGGTCCTCGCATCCTCAAGCACAGCGATGAAGCAGCAAAGGCCGGACATGCGGAAGAGTCAAAAAATCGGCGTAGCCCTTGTCTCAATCGGCGCTTTGGCACTCTCGACGACCGCGCTTGCAGCTCCCGCCTTGACCCGCGTGTCGGCAGGCATGCGCGAGGGACCGAGCTCCAATGCCCCCGTCGTCCAGGAAGTGCCCGCCTACACCGAAATTGACGTCCGCGGCTGTCAAGGGGGCTGGTGTTACGTGTCATGGCGCTACATTTTCGGCTATCTTCCGAGGGGCGCGATAGATCCCCGACCGTTCCCAGCCTCGGGGCCTGTCCCACCGCCTCCTGGCGCCTATGTCGCGCCGCCGCCGGTCGTCGTTGCCCCCGCGGTCGGATTCGGGTGGTCGTTCGGGCCGGAGTGGCGCGGCCGCTGGTGAACCACTCTTGGTTTCCGGCATTTGTTTGCTCTACTGCACCACAAGTTTTTCCGAGCGAATCGAAGCATTCCTGCGGCCACATGCGCGAACAATGTCGACCCATCCAATTACAGGAAGGCGACAAACCATACTGTCGTTGCTCCTCCGATTGCATGGCCTCGCTCTCGATGACTGACGCTTCCACGCCCCGACATCTTATGGCGCAGCAGAGTTAATCCGCGACGTCGAACGATTCGCATTTCACCGCGTTTACGGCGGCGCGCGCGCGGTCGACGTCGGGACCACGTTTAGCGAAGGCGCGAATGAGCACGAAGCCGCGTGGCGCTGGAGCCGTCACCCGCGTCTCGGACGGTGGGGGGCCGTCGTCGGGGTCCGCCTCTTCCAGGTCCTCGATTTGCGGCGCCTGTCCTAGCACGATTTCAATCTTGCCTTTGGTGGCGCCCCGGTCGGTCACCGCGTGAAACACCGGCCCGGCGGCATTGTGGAAGGAAATCCCGAGGAAGTTCTCGCCGTCAATGGGAGCGGTGAGGCGCAGCAATCCTCCGGAGAGATCGTAAACGCACGCTCCTTCCGCTACCGCCGGGTCCTCGAAGGGCAGCAGCGGGTTATCCGGCGCCGCAGCGTCGAGCAGCACGACGCCATTAGACGACGGGGGCTGTGACTTTGCCGCCGCGAGGAGGCGATGATAGGCGTCGCTCGGCGCGACGAAAGGCATCAGCAGGATGGAGACGATGTGAACGACCCCTGCGAGCAGCAGTGCCGCGATCGACCAGGGCAGGAAGTCGAGAATTCTGTCCTGAAGGTTCATGTGCAGGCCCGCCGAACAATGCTCGGGAAAGCTGAAGGATCGGGCTTAGCCGCGACGTCGACCGACGTGTCGTAAATTCGCAATGCGATCACGAAGGAACGAGCCCTTCCCGGGGAAAGCCAGTTACCCGGACGCGCGCTTCGCGCCACCTCGATATCGAAGCGGCCGCCCTCGCGCCTTAGCACCTCCCCCGAAGTATAGCCGTATCTCTTTGCATCATTTGCGAGCGGCGCGCCATTCAGGTCGAAAAGACCCAACGACCAGAAGCGGGCCGGCGGCGCAGGCGAACTGATGCGATAATCACAACGTCCGTCGAGGGGCTCGCCGCTGGAATCGGTCCGGGCGATAAAGGATAACCCTAACTCGCGCGCCAGCGGCGCTTCTCCTCGTCGCGCCAGCGCCGCCCGCGCATAGGGATCAATGTCCGGAACGCCAGTCTGTGGCCACGCAACCCAGGGGCCCGCCACGAGGGCCCCGAATCCGTAACCGGCGTCGAGAGCCGCCCATGCCGCCAAGAGACCGAGCGCCAGGCCGCACGCCATGGTCCAAAAGGCGTTGAGATAAATCCGGTGGGGGTCCCGCGACGCAGAGCCGAGCTTTTCTTGCGTCCCGGCGGGATGCGACGATCTCTGGAGCAAAGCTTCAACCCCTTGGCCGCGGGCGGAATTCGGCGAAGTTCATTCTAAGGCGCCACTGCCAGAAGGTAAATTCTGCGCCGCGGCTCGCGCGGGGCTTATCGACGCGGGCACCTCTGTCGAAGCGCCTTTACCGAGCGGAAGGTTTCTTGCTTTGGCGGCGATTGCCGAAAGCGCCTCGGCTGCACCCTTGGAGAGAGACGCGGGACGCTGCGGGGCTGCGGGATCGGCAGCCTTGTTCGCGCCCGCGTCATTGGCCGCCGTCTGGGCCGGGGCGGAGGGCGTCATGCCGACGATCGGCTTGAGCTGCGCGCCCTGGTGCGCATAGGCCATGACATCGTGCCAGCTGTGCGCGGGCAGCGAACCGCCCGTCATGTTGTTCATCAGCTCGCCGTCGTCGTTGCCATACCAGATGCAGCCGCCCATCGTGCCCGAATAGCCACAGAACCATGCGTCCTTGAACCCGTTGGTGGTACCGGTCTTGCCGATCACGTCGATCCCCGGCCCAAGGTCGGCGGCTCTTCCAGTTCCTTCTAGGACTACTTTGTGCATCATCGAACCGAGCTCGACGACCTTGTCGAAGGGTACGGCCTGCACCTGTTTTGGGGCGTCCCGATCGTGCTTGTAAAGCACGTCCCCGCGCCGATTGGATATGTCGACCGCCGCATAGGGCGTCGTGCGCTTTCCGCCATTGACAAAAGCGGCATAGGCGGCGGAATGCTCGAGCACCGTCAGCTCGCAGGCCCCGATCGGCAAGGAGGGCGTATCCGTCAACGGCGCGGTGATCCCCAGAGCGCGCGCCGTTTCGACGATCTTGGCGCGGCCGATCTTGGGGTTGCCGTTGCCGATCGCGATGGAAAGCTTGACGGCGACAGTGTTTAGCGATCGCGCCAGGGCATTGGCGAGAGGGAGAGACCCAGCGTAAGAGCCGCCGAAATTGTGCGGGCACCAGTTGCCAATGCAGACGGGCGAATCCACGACGATCGTTGTTGGCTTGAACTTGCCGGTCATTAGCGCGGTCAGATAGACATAAGGCTTGAAGGAGGAACCGGGCTGCCGCAACGCTTCCGTCGCACGATTGAATTGGCTTGCGCCATAGTCACGGCCGCCCACGATCGCGCGCAGCGCGCCATCGGGTTCCAGCACGACCATCGCCCCCTGTTTGACGTGGTATGATTTTCCGCTGAGGCGCAAATTGTCCTCAATGACGGAATCCGCCCGCTTCTGCACGTTCGAGTCGAGGGCGAGGCGTACGTTCAGAATGCGCTCCTCACCGAGCTTGCCCGTTTCGGCGAGCTTTTGCACCTCGCCGTAGGCGTAGTCCAGATACCAATCGGGACTCGAATCCTGCTGTCTCGCGACGGGGGTCGCCGGATTGCGTTTGGCCTGTGCCACCTCGCTTTCGGACATGAAGCCGAATTCGACGAGATTGTTCAGGACATCGTTCGCCCTGGCGCGCGCGGCCGGCAGATTGACGTGAGGGGCGTATTTGGTTGGCGCCTTGAAAAGGCCGGCCAGCATCGCCGCCTCCGCCACGGTCACGTCCTTGACGGACTTGCCGAAGTAGAATTCCGCAGCCGCCTGCACGCCGAAAGTGCCGCCGCCCATGTAGACGCGATCGAGATAAAGCTGAAGAATGTCCCGTTTCGTCAGGTGATGCTCGAGCCAGAGGGCGAGGAAAGCTTCATTGATTTTGCGCGTGACAGTGCGCTCGTTGGAAAGAAAGAGGTTCTTGGCGAGTTGCTGCGTGATGGAGGAACCTCCTTGGACAACGCCGGAAGACTTCGCATTCACCGTTAATGCACGCGCCGTCCCAATCACATCGATGCCGAAATGCTCGTAAAACCTCCTGTCTTCCGTCGCGAGCACGGCCTTGATGAGATGGGGAGGATATTGCTCTAACGGCACGGCGTCGTCATGCCTGATGCCGCGGTTTCCCACCTCGACCCCATAGCGGTCGAAGAACGTGACGGCGAGATCGGCGCGTTTCAGCCAGTCATGTTCGCTCGTCAGGTGAAAGGCCGAGAGGGCGAGCGTCAGCGCGACAAGGCCCGCAGCGAAGCCCAACGTCAGCGTCTCGCATAGCAACTCCACGACGAGCCGCGCCGGACCTGACACGTGGAAGCGGGACATGAAGTTGGAGAACTTCTCATAGTTTTCCCGCGACCGGCGGCCGCTGTCGAACATGCCCCAGTCGATCGAAGCATCGATCGCGAGCAGCATTCGCTGGACGCGCTTGACGATGGGGAGGTTTTTCAGTTTTTGCCACAAGATGGGAATGTCCCCGCGCTATGGATCTCTCATGGACGCCGATCTTAGCACTTCTCGAGCCCTGTTGACGATGGTCTGGCCCCCACACTTTGAAGATAAGGCTTTACCTAAGCGGCGCCAGGGGAGGGCGCCGAGATCGTGGTCATGAGCGCTGACTCGAGGCAATTCTGGGAAAAACCCCTCTCCTCGCTGACCCGCTCGGAGTGGGAAAAGCTTTGCGACGGCTGCGGGCGTTGCTGCCTCGTCAAGCTGGAGGATGAGGATTCTGGAGAAATTCATCATACCAGCGTCGCTTGCAGATTACTGGATGCTCGCAGTTGCCGTTGCTCTCAGTATGAAGGTCGCAGGAGCCTCGTACCGGATTGTGTACGGTTGACGCTCGCAAGGCTCGCCAAGATCCAGTGGCTTCCGCCAAGCTGCTCTTATCGTCTGCGGTTCGAGGGCAAGGAGCTCCCCCCGTGGCACCCCCTGCTGACGGGCGATCCGGAAAGCGTCCACAGGGTTGGAATCTCCGTTAGAGGGCGTGTGGAGGCGAACGAGCAGGAGGTCGAAATCGAGGATCTGCCGCGTTTCATTCGCCGATGGCCCAAATCTTGGCCCAAGCGGGGTCGCTGAGGACGAGTTGGCGCGCGAAGGCCGCTTGCGCTAGCTTTGACCTCCGTTCATCCCAAGTTCAGGGGGCGGGTTGTAGGCGTCCGCTGGGAGAGTGTTCGTGGTGCTGTTCCAGCGCAGAGCAACGCTATTGGCGGCAAGCGCCGCGCTCGTCTGCTCCGCGAGCGTTCGCGGCGCGGAAACGGCGCCCCCTACCGAATGCTATACGGTGGCGCAGACCCGCGAAAAAATCGCGCAGCACGGGTTGGCTGATCCCGTCCCGCTTCTCCGCAAGGCGGGCGCCGAAAACCAGGGGGAGCCGCTGGCGGCGCGCCTCTGCCGAAAAGGTGAGGTTTTCATTTACGACATCACCGTCATGCGTCGGGATGGGCGGATCGAGCGCGTTCCCATAAACGCCGCTGATGGCAAACCTCATCCGGGGCGCGAGAAACGCCCTTAGGCCCGAAGGCAAGGGAGAAGCAATTGCGCCTGCTGGTCGTGGAGGACGACAAGGACTTAAATCGGCAGCTGGTCGAAGCATTCCAGCAAGCTGGTTACGCGGTGGATCGCGCCTTCGACGGCGAGGAAGGACATTTTTTAGGCGATACCGAGCCTTACGATGCGATTGTGTTGGACGTCGGCCTGCCCAGGAAGGACGGCGTCAGCGTCCTGCAGGAATGGCGCAAGGCCGGTCGTCTCACCCCCGTGCTGATCCTCACCGCCCGAGATCGCTGGAGCGAAAAGGTGCAGGGGTTCGATGCGGGCGCCGACGACTATGTCGCTAAGCCGTTCCATATGGAGGAGGTGCTAGCGCGACTGCGTGCGCTTTTACGACGCGCTTCTGGCCGCGCCACGAATGAGATCGTTTGCGGGCCCGTGACCCTCGACGCCAAAGCCGGCCGCGTCATCGTGGACGGCGCGCCCGTGAAGCTTACCTCTCATGAATACAGGCTCTTGGCCTACCTTCTGCACCACGCCGGCCGGGTCATTTCTCGCACGGAGATCATTGAACACCTTTACGATCAGGATTTCGACCGAGACTCGAACACAATCGAAGTTTTCGTTGGCCGTCTGCGCAAGAAGCTGGGCGTCGACCTCATCCAGACAGTCCGGGGCCTGGGCTATATCGCGGCGCCCCCGGGCGACCAAAGGAAAAGCTAGCCGACGATGCGCGTTTGGCTCCCCGCCGCGGGTTCAATTGCGCGTCGCCTTTTTCTGACCGCCGCCGCGCTCAGCTTCCCGCTGCTTCTCGTCGCCTCGATTCTGCTGACTGAGTTCTATCGCCGCAGCGAGGTCGAGAACTTCGAGCAGAAGCTCGAGGGCTACCTGAAAAAAATGGGGAGGGACGTAGAAGATTCCGCTCAAGAGGGGCGAGAAATCTCGATCGAGCTCCCCGAGCCGAGATTCGAGCTCCCGCTCAAGGGGTGGTACTGGCAAGTGACCAGAACCGACGTGACGCCCCATGAGATCGTCACTTCCCACTCTCTCTTCACCGAGCAACTGCCAAGGCTCGCCCCCTCGCCGTCGGGAAGCGAGCTCGCAGGAATCCATGAGGGAGAGGTTGAAGGACCGGGCGGCGACCGGCTTTACATGGTCGAATCGAGGACCAACGTCCGGGACGCGGGCGTTTTTCTCCTCCAGGTCGCGGCGAGCCTCGACGAGATCGAGCCGAGGATTGAACGGTTTCGCTTCGTCCTAATCGGAGCCTTCACGCTTCTGGGCGTCGCTCTCGCCGCAGCGGCCGCGATTCAGGTGCGTGTGGGACTGAGGCCCTTGCGAATTTTACGAAAGGAGCTCGGTCAAATACGGCGTGGCGCCCGCGATCGCATTCAGGGGGTCTATCCCAGCGAGGTTGCGCCGCTCGTGGAAGAGCTCAATCTCTTGATGGGCGCCAACCGCGAAATCGTCGAGCGCGCGAAAACGCAGGTTGGCAATCTCGCCCACGCGTTGAAGACGCCGCTCAGCGTGATCATCAATGAAGCAGACGCCGCCCCTTCGCCTCTTTCTGAGAAGGTGAGCGAGCAGGCGCAGGTCATGCGTCATCAGGTTGCCTATTATCTGGACCGGGCCCGTGCCGCAGCGCGGGCCGGCGCCATGGGCTCCTCGACCCCGGTGGCGCCTGCTCTTTCGGCGCTGCTGCGCACCTTCACGAAGCTTTACGAGGCCCGGGGAATTCAATTCGCGGCTCGCGCGCCCGATTCGCTGTGGTTCTCCGGCGAGCCGCAGGATTTCGATGAAATGGTCGGCAACCTCTTGGACAACGCCGGAAAATGGGCTCGGGAGAGGGTGGGTGTCGAGGCCATCTTGGTGGCGAACGAAACGGGGGACGGCCGACGCGCGCTTCGTCTCTGGATCGACGACGATGGCCCCGGGCTTGCTGCGGAGCTGCGCGAGGCGGCCACGCAACGCGGGCGCCGTCTGGACGTGACAAAACCCGGTTCGGGACTGGGCTTGTCGATCGTGGCTGATCTCGCTGCGGCCTATGGCGGCTCGTTGCGATTGACGGACAGCCCCAGCGGAGGGCTGAGGGCGGAGTTATGGCTGCCCGGATTTTAGCTCTCGGTGGACGCGGACCTGATCCGTGGGCGCGGCATGCGAATCGCGGAAGCCCGGGCCCTCGGGCCCGGGCCGCTAATCTCTGCGCCGGCGCGCCCGCTGGCGGGCGTTCCCGATCAGTAGAAGGCGAGGCAGACGGGCTCGCCGTAATAGTCGCGGCCCCAACGCGCGCAACGCGGCGGCGGGGGAGGCGGCGGCGGGGGCGCGGTGGTGGCCCCTACGATCGCGCCTGTCGCCGCGCCGAGCGCTGCGCCGGCAAGCGTTGGGCCTGCCCGTCCGTTGGAAGCCAGCGCACCGACCGTCGCGCCGGTCACACCGCCGATCGCGGCGCCGCCAGCGGCTCGATCCTGCGGGGTGTAGCACCCGCCCAAAGCCAGAGCCAGCGCCAGCGCCATAAGCTTCTTCATGGAGTTTTCTCCCTTCCTTCGCGCGGGGCGGACAGCGCTCTCACGCTCGGCCTTTCGCTCGAAGATTCCTCGAAATCTTGGGTTCCCCGGGAATGCGGCCTTTGCGAAGACCTCTACGCCAGCGGGAACCTGGCGCCACGAAACCCGATAATCGTGGAGAAAGCATGGCTGAAGGTTGGCAGGCGAGACTCGTTGGTTAATTGTTGGTTCGGAAGGCGATCACGCGAGCCGAATGCGAGTTTGCCCAAAAGTTGACAGACTTTTGCGACCAGAATTCCCTAAGCGATTCCGTTAGAGGGACACTCGCGTCAGGGCCCCGCATCGCCCCCGCCAGGACCTTCTCGAGAGAGATCCGAGGAACATGCTACAAACGCTAAAAGGATTGATCGGGCTGCCAATCCTTGCCGCGATCATTTACTTCGGGGCGCAGTCGCTCGCCGCCAAGGTCGAGGCCAATCTCGGCGAGAGCGCCGGCCAAGCCCTTTCAGGCCTTGGGGACGGAATCATTTTCGCCAAGGCGCAGGCTTCGGGTCGCGATGTAACGATCGAAGGCATTGCTGTTTCGCAGGCCGACCGGGATCGGGTCATGGCGGCGGTCTCGAGCCTCCCGGGCGTCGGCAAGGCAATTGATGCGACGCGTTTGCTCGAGACGCGAAAGCCTTTCGAGCTCAGCATTCAGCGTGAGGGGCCGCGCGTCGTCGTGACGGGCTTCGCTCCCCCGGGGCAGGCCCGCGAGCAGATTACGCAGGCGCTTGCCAAGCTCGGGCTTGAGGTCGAGGACCGCGCCGAATGGGCGAATGGCGCGCCCGCGGTTTTCGCGAGCCTTGCCGACTTCGCATCAAGTCAAATCGGGGCGCTCGACCCGGGCGTCGCTGTGCTCTCGGACGCGACCCTGTCGCTGCGCGGCGAAGCCCGGCCGGGCGTCGATTACGGGAAACTTCTGGTTGCGGCGGCCGCTCCGCCTGCCGGCGCGAAGACGGTCGAGCTGGACGTCGCGCCGACCGCCGTGTCGCCCTTCGTCTTTTCGGCCAAATTCGGCTCGGGCTCGCTCAAGCTGGAAGGGTCGGTGCCCTACAAAGATTTCGGGCAAATACGGGCTCTGGCGCCGAGCCTCGGTCAGGGAGCCGCTATCACGGACGCGCTGGCGCCGGCCGGCGGCGCTCCGCGGGAGTTTTCGGCGGCGGTCGCTGCCGGGCTTCGCACCCTGGCCGAACTTCGCCAGGGCGATCTGATCATCTCCGATCGGCTGGTCACCCTCAGCGGCGAGGCGAAGTCGGCAAGCAAGCTAGGCGAATCGCTCGCTTTGAAGCTGCCGCAGGGTTACGGTCTCGTCTTGCACCTGACCACGCCCGCACCCGCAACGCCCTGAAAATTCCGGCCAGCAACGCCAAACCTGGCCAACGCGAGGGGGAGGGAGAGAAAGGCGCATGCTCTATCTGCTGACACTCGGCTGGCCCTGGTTCATCAGCGCCGTCGCGCTCGGCCTCGCCGTCGGAGTCGCGACGAAGCCGCAGGGCGCCGGCCTAATTCCCAACAAGGGTTTCGCCCTGCTTGGAACCGCGATCCTCGTCCTAGTCGCTGCGGCGCTCGTGGCCGAGAAATTCCAGGGGCGAAACGCGCTGACCTTGGAGTTTTCCGCTCTGGCGGGCTGGTCCTATTTCCTGGGCGCTTTGGGCGGAGGCGCCATCAGCACCGGGACATCGGCGCACCCGATGGTAAAGCCGAAATCGCGACACGCGGCCGCCCCGACCCTCCAGTTCCATAGCGGTGGAGTGGTCCGACGCGCCGACGCGACCCATACGCCACCGGCGCGAGTCGCGCCGGCGCCGACGACGGGCCATGCCTCTCCGGCGTCCTCGGGCGAAAAAGGACTGCCTGGCAAACGGCCGGAGGCGCTGGCCGAGCCGCGCGCCGCTGGCGCGGACGATCTCAAGAAGATCAAGGGTATTGGGCCCAAGAGCGAGGAAAAGCTCAACGCGCTGGGCGTCTACCACCTCGATCAAATCGCGGACTGGAGTCTCGACAACGCGCGATGGATCGGCGCGGCGCTCGCCAGCCCAGGCCGCATCGAGCGCGGCAAATGGATTCAGCAAGCGCGGGAGCTCGTCGCGCACCAGCAACAGAGCGCCAAAGCGTGATGGATTTCATGATTATAGAGCGCGTTCTGCGCCAAAAACCGGTTCCCGCTTTTTGGCGGCTCCCTCTGGCGAGCGCGATCCTTTCTCTGTTCGTCGCAACAGCGCCGTCTCGCGCTCAGGAGATGCTGCGTGGGGTGGACCTTGCGCAGCCTGCCTATTCTCAAGCTGAACTCACGCGCGAAGACATCGAAGCCGCCATCAAGGCGAGGAAGAGCGACGCGCCGCTCGATCTTTCGGAAAAGAGCCTCAATGGCCTCGATCTCTCGGGCCTTGATCTCTCCAACGCGAATCTCCACGCGGCTCGCCTCGTGAGGACTCGGCTCGTGGGCGCGAAGCTCGACCATGCGATTCTCGATCAAGCTTGGCTGCTAGAGGCGGACGTCAGCCGTGCGTCCCTTGTCGACGCGCATCTTTTCTCCGCGCAAATGCAACGTATGCGCGCCGATGACGCGGACTTCTCGCTTGCCCGCGTCACCGGCGATCTCACTGGCGCTAGCCTGCGCCGAGCGAAATTCGTCGAGGCCGATCTCTCTTCGGACATCAAGAATCAGTCGATGGGGTTGATGCGTGCCGTGCTCGGCACCGCGAACGCTGAGGAAGCCGACTTCACGGCCGCCAATCTGAGCTACGCCGACCTCCGCTTCCTGCACGCGGCGCGCGCCAATTTCTCAGGAGCGGCGCTCGAGGACGCGGACGCATCGGGAGCCGACTTCACCGGAGCGAAATGGGACGGCGTGAAGGCGATGGAGCTCGATCTCGACCAGGCGCGCATCGACGAGTCCGCCAAACCGGCCTTAAAGGACGCCAAGAATCTCGATCTCGCGCGGACTCGATGACATCAGGGTGGATTCGCGTCGGCGTCGACCTCGGCGGAACGAAGACCGAGGCGATCGCGCTCGACGCCTCCGGTGCGACGCTCCTTCGCCGCCGGATTCCCACGCCCGCTTCCGATTACGCCGCCATCGTTGAAGCTATCGCCGCTCTCGTCCGCTCAATAGAAGCCGAGATCGGCGGGGACGCGCGGGTCGGGGTCGGCGTGCCGGGCTCGATCTCGCCGCAGAGCGGAGTCATCAGAAACGCCAATACGCTCGTCTTGAACCGCCGTCCTTTGGCCGCAGACCTCGGGCGGGCGCTCGGCCGCGAGACGCGGATCGAAAATGACGCCAATTGCTTCGCGTTGTCTGAGGCGACGGATGGGGCCGGCGAGGGCAGGGAGGTCGTCTTCGGGGTCATTCTCGGCACGGGCGTCGGCGGCGGGCTGATGGTTCGCGGCAGACTGCTGAAGGGAGCCAACGCGCTCGCCGGCGAATGGGGCCATAATCCACTGCCGCGCATGCGGCCCGACGAATTTCCCGGCCCCCGTTGCTATTGCGGGCGCGACGGCTGCATCGAGACCTTTCTTTGCGGCGGCGCTCTCGCCGGGGACTATGAAAAGCGAAGCGGCGAAAGAGTCGCGGCGGAGGAGGTGGCGGGGCGCGCCGACAGCGGCGATCCTTCGGCGCTCGGGGCGATCGACGCCTATAGAGACCGCTTGGCGCGTTCGCTCGCCTCGGTCGTCAATGTCCTCGATCCTGACGTGATCGTGCTCGGCGGCGGCGTTTCCAATATTGACCGCCTCTATGAGGGGTTGGAGGGACTCGTCGGAGACTACGCCTTCACCGACGCGCTGGCGACGCCGATTGTAAAAAATCTCCACGGGGACAGCAGCGGCGTGCGGGGCGCGGCGTGGCTGTGGAAAAGCGGTTAAGAAGCGATTCCGCGGGTCCATCCCGGCTTTCAATGGGGCGGCATCCAGATCCATAGCGGCGGCGCGCCAGGGAAATGCACGTCCTTTAGAATCGTCGCGTCGTCCAGACCGTCGGGCCTCAGATAGACAAAGTAATTGTCGTTGCGCTGGAACAGCTCGTCCTTCGGCGCGCTCTGCGGACTGACGAGCATGTCGTTGCTAAAACGCACATGCATGTAATGGGGCAGCAGCTCCGTGAACTTTTCCACGCGCGCCTCGAGAACGAATTGATAGAGCTGGCGACCCGTGACTTTCAGCACGGACGCGGTCGCCTCCGCGACAGGCGTCAGCGCCGCCTCCTGCCAGCCTGCGCCGACCTGCACGAAGGCTCGAATGCTGGGCGCCATGACATAGATCGGCGGCTCGCCTTTCGTGTTTTCGAGATAGAAAGTCACATTATATCGGTGATCGCCAAGACTGGTGATGTCGGCGATGTCGCTGCGCAGCGTCGAGGTGGCCATTTCCTCCAGCGCCGTGAGCCGCTCCCCTTCCGCTTCCTTCTGATGTCGCTGGAAGCGCGCCACGCCGTTATTGGCGAGGATGGCGAGTCCGAAGATCAGCGCGGCGCCTGCCGCCAGGCGGCCGACCGTCGCCCAGAGGTTTCCTCCCAGTCGATGAAAGCCGAGTGCGCCTTCAGCCGCTGCAACGACTGCCGCCTCAGGCGGCAGGGGCGCGGGCAGCACAACCGGACGGACCGGACGCGTCGCAATCTGCGTCGAGCTTTGCGCGAGCAGCCGGCCTTGCTTCATCTCCAGCATGCGATCGGCGAGCGCCGCCAGATCGCGGTTGTGGGTGACGAGCAGCAGGGCGAAGCCTTCATCCCTCCGCAGGGCTTCCAGTAGCGCGACAATTTCCTCTTCTGTCTCTTCATCGAGATCGCTCGTGGGCTCGTCGGCGAACAGGAGCCGAGGCGCGTTGATCAGGGCGCGGGCCACGGCGACACGGCGTTGCTCACCGCCGGACATCTCCCCCGGAAAGGCCGAAGCGCGGCGGGATAGCCCAACGCGCGTCAGCAGGTCATGAGCGCGGGCATAGGCCGTTTCCGGCGCGATCTCGGCGCCGAGCAGCGCCGGCAGCGCGACATTGTCGATCGCGCGCAGACTCGGCAGCAGGCTCGAGAACTGAAAAACGAAGCCGATTTGCTGCCGGCGCAGATCGGAGCGCGTAGATTCGGACACTGCCCAGACGCTCTCTCCCGCGAGAACGATCTCGCCTTCGCTGGGTCGCGTCAGCGCGCCGATCATGGCGAGCAGCGTGGATTTGCCGGAGCCTGAACGACCGACGATCGAGATGAACTCGCCGGCTCGAACGGCAAGATCGGCGTCGATGACGGCGTCGACACGGGTCTCCCCATCGCCATAGGATTTGCGCAGGCCAACGGCGCGCAGGATCATGGCGCGCTTTCCATTTGGATCATGCGGTAAGGCTCGAGGCGC
Organism: uncultured Alphaproteobacteria bacterium; assembly: GCA_963829075.1. GTDB lineage: Bacteria > Pseudomonadota > Alphaproteobacteria > Rhizobiales > Beijerinckiaceae > Methylocystis. Next base: position 80,669 of record CAWHHH010000017.1, read on the forward strand.
AGCGCGCGCCGAGCGGCCGTCAGGGCGCCGACGACGCCGAGCAGCACGCCGCAGGACATGCTGAGCGCAGCCGCCGCCCATATGAAGGCGTCCGGCGGCCCATCAAAGGGCACGCCCAGCGAAGCGAAATAGAATCCAAGCGACCGCGCGCTAATGAGATCAAGCAAAAAGCCGAAGCCGACGCCGAGCAGACTGCCGACGCCGGTGAGAAGCGCGGCCTCCATGAGCGTGAGACCGAGGACCAGCCCTGGTCGCGCGCCCATCGCGCGCAAGACGCCAATCTCCCGGTAGCGCTCCTGGACAATGGCCGAGAACAGCAGCGATACGACGAACAGCAAGGCCAGAAGAAGAAGGCTCGCAAAGGCCGCAACGCCCCAGAGCAGCGCGCCGAGCGATTGACGCGCCGCGGTGAGCACCGGATTGCCGGCGACGATCTTGACGCCCGGGATTTGACCGATGGCGAAGCGCGCCTGCTCCGGCGCGGCGCCGGGGGAGAGCTGAACGAGAAAGGCCGAGACGCGTCCCGGCGCGAGTTCGGGCAGACACTCGGCAGCGCCATGATGCTCGTGCCGGCCGCCCGCCGGCGCTGTTGGAGACGCGGGGCGCATCTGTCGCGCCGCCGCGACGAGCTGGTCAAGACCGGAAAAAGAGATGAAAAGCGACTCGTCGACCGGGCCCACGCCGGTCTGGCCCAAACGGCCGGCGATGGTGAGCGTGCGACCGCAGATCGTCAGCGTGACCCCGGGCTTCTCGGCGCCGCGCGCGCCCACGAGCAGGCCCAGCGGGTCGCGCGCAGTCGGCTGTCCCGCCGCAAGCCAGGGCTCCACCGTAAAATCCCGCGCCGGATCGTAGGCGATGAGATTGATGGCGCGCCCCTCCGCGCCGGCGCGCACGAGACGCTGAGGCGCGACCCTCGCGACGCCGGGAACGGCGCTCAGCGTCTCGCCGAGGCTGCCATCGAGATCGAGGTCGGTGGGCTGCACCGTGAGAAGAGTGCTCGTGATGTTCACCAGCGCGCCCTGCGGCACGACAACGAGATCGGCGCCCATACGCGAGAAGCTGGTCGTCACGCCGTCGCGCAGCGCCCAGCCGAGGACGGCGCCCGAAAAGACGACGCCGACGGCGATCATCACGGCGAGACCCAGAAAGAGGCTCCGTAGCAATCGCCGCCCGACATTCTGCGCGGCGAGACGAAGCAGGAGAAAATGCGGCGCGCGGCGTCGCGTCATGTGTCGCTCGGGTTCCTGGGTCCGAACACGGAGAGCCCGGCGACGATCCGCCCGGCGGCAAGTGAGCCCCCTTCATGCGCGAGACGGGGGCTCGGGGGGCGGTCGCGTCACACGGTGGTGCAGCGGCTGTGGATCAGTTCCTGATTGTTGCGCGGGACGATCACACAGTCGTGGTGGCCGCCGAAGTTTGGAAGATAGCCGACCGGCTCCAGCGTATCCTGCGTGAAGATGAAGGTTCCGCCCTCCAAGCGCTGGAAGCCGCTGAAGATCGCCAGCACATATTTGCCGTCGTAGGTGACGTGCATCGTCTGCGTGTCGACCCCGACATTCTCGAAACGCTTAATGGTTGTCCAGCTGTTGGTGTCGACGACGACGATGGAGCTCTTCGCCGGCTTCTGGTGCAGCTCGGAGACGAACATTTTCGAGCCGTCCATGGAATAGGTGATGTGAAACGGATTTGGCGTCGAGCCCACCCAGTGCGAGTCCTTGAAGTCGCTCATGCGCCTCCATTTCCGGGGATCGCGGTCTTCACAGTCGAACACGCCCATGCTGTTTTGCCGGGTGTTGTTCGTCATCGTGAACCATTTGCCGTGCGGACCGAAACCGCATTCGTGACCGGAGGTCACGACATTATCGAGCGTGATCTCCCAGATGCCGTCCGCGACCTTCTTGACGGGAATGCTGTCCTTGGTCGTCCCCTCCGGCGAAGAAATGCAGGCGAGCGGCTCCATGGTGGTTCGGTCGAACACCACGCCGACGGCGAACATGCGCAAAGTGACGAGCGACAGCGGATGAAATGGGTGGTGGACGCAGTTGTCCGCGCCTGTCAGCGTTTTCACGGAATCGCCGGGCAGTTGGCCGGTGTAGGCGAGATACTCGCCCATCGGCACCATTTCCCAATCGAGCTTGTTGCCCTTCGTGCCGCGGTAATCGTAAAGGCCCGTCTCGGGAGCCTTGACAAGGCGCGTGACGCGCACCTTGCCGCCCTTGAACCAGTTGTCCTGCAACAGGCCGTTCGGCTCATTGCCGATCCAGTCGAAGCGGAAGGCCTCGATAACCTCGGTCTTGTCCTGGCCTGTCGCGCGCTTGAAGAAAGCGACGATGTCTTTCTGGCCATCGGAGACCGAATATCCCGTAGCGTCTGGGAAAATCACGGTATGGACGCCGAGACCGATGCCGGTGGTCTCGGCGACGTTTTCCAAGAGGTTCATCTGCTGACCGTCGAAGCCGACGCGATAAATTTGATTGCCCTGGCCCCATATCGGATCGAGCATGCCATGTTCGCGGATCTGCGTGGGAATGCCGTAGATCAATACATTCTGGCCGCCCTGAGTTCGAGTTTATGAACTCGAAGCCTTTGCGCGGATCTGCTGAGGGGAAGGCTGCGAGGTGATGCGCAATGGGACAGCTGTCGCCGTAATTCCAATATTCGATCCACGCCATGGTTTTGCCGGTCGCGAGATCTTGAACCTGGGCGCCGCCGCCGAGCTTCGTTGGCGTGAGCCAAACGTAATCGCCGAGCGTCGCCAGCCGCAGCGCGTCCGCCTCCGCCGCCCTGGCGGCAGGCGCGAGGAAATTGGAGTCGCCCATCAATCTTGAGAACAGGCCGGCCGCATTCGCAGAGCGGTCGCCCAAGATCGTACCCACGATCCCGCTTGTCGCTGCACGTAATAGCTTGCGGCGATCGATTGAACCGTATTGGTTATAGAGTCTCGTCACGTTCGGCGCGGACCGGCTCGACGCATCGGCGCAGGAATTCGTGCTTTCCTCATTAGACATAGATGTCTCCCAAGCGCATTCTCAGGGAGTTCACCGCGCCGGTTTCATCGGTAAGTGATGCGCAGAGGACGGTGCGGTGAACATATTCCGTGACGGCCGCCCCAAAGCATCGCATTCGCCACAATCTTAGTCCAGGCGACAAGCCGTCGCCCGACTGATTCTTCTGCTCAAACTGAGCTGGTAGTCGCTTAACATTCCAAGCTTAGTAATCTGCCTTTTTGATCAATGGTCCAGGGTGAAAATTTGCCCGATGCCGCCGCCGCGAACTTGCCCCGATCACGGCTATGACGGCCTACTCATCAGGCAAATCGGATTGTCGCTCTCGATCAATATTTGGCGATGATCGCCGGCCCGGTCGAAATGGTGGTTCAGGCCGGCCCACACGAGCCGGCCGTCGGCATGAACGCGAAACGAGGACGCAAGACTCTGTATATCATCGGCTTTCTCCGCCCTTCCAAATCCGAATGACGCCGTGCTAGGCTTGACGAGCGTCGACAGCGTCGCGAGCCCTTTCGAGCCGCGGTCGCCAAAGAGCTTCTCACTCATCGCGGCCTGGACGGGCTTGGATATCGCGATATCCAGGGCGAGGGCTCGTTTAAAATCGGAAGCGGAGATGCCCAAGATCGTCATCTACACCACCTCGAGCTGCCCCTATTGCATCGCGGCAAAACGCCTTCTCACGCAAAAGGGCGTGAGCTTCGAGGAGATCGGCGTCGACGGCGATCCTGCCGGGCGCGCGAGAATGAGCGAGCGCGCCGGCGGGCGTCGCACCGTTCCGCAGATTTTCATTGGCGAGAGCCACGTCGGCGGTTGCGACGACCTCTACGCCCTGGAGGAAGCGGGCCGCCTCGACGTGCTGCTTGCTGCGACGCAATAAGAATCGGCTGCCTGTTCAAACTGCGTTTCCCGCCCACAAGCGCCCTCGCGACGCCGTTCGCGCAAGCCAGCTGGTAATAATTGAGGCATCTGAGGGTTGTCCGGATTCACGCCGGGGCGGTTGCGGGTTATACAATCGTCAGCGAGTGATTCGGGCCAGGCGAGGCGAAGACTTGTCGTCTCTCCTTACATAGAAGCCCGGACGAAACGACGGTCTCGAGGGAAGGAGGGACAGAGCGCTGGGTCGACGATTGTCGAGGGTCAGTGAGGGTTTCTTAACCATTGGGGAGTTAGGGTTAATTAAATCGGCACAGTGGCGTTCGACTGGGGTTTGGCAAGACGCGCCGGCAGGCTCCGGCAATGGATCGTCGCAGGCCAGGCAGGGGCTCGGTGGGGAACTGACATGCGCGTTTTACTGATCGAAGACGATAGCGCGACGGCTCAAAGCATCGAGCTCATGCTAAAGTCCGAGAATTTCAACGTCTACACGACGGATCTCGGCGAGGAAGGCATCGACCTCGGCAAGCTCTATGATTACGACATCATCCTACTCGACCTGAACCTCCCCGACATGTCCGGCTATGAGGTGCTGCGCACGCTCCGCGTCGCCAAGGTCAAGACGCCGATCCTCATTCTCTCCGGCATGGCCGGCATCGAGGACAAGGTGAAGGGGCTGGGTTTCGGCGCCGACGACTACCTCACAAAGCCCTTCCACAAGGACGAGCTCGTCGCCCGCATCCATGCGATCGTGCGCCGCTCGAAGGGGCACGCCCAGTCGGTCATCGCCACGGGGGACCTCGTCGTCAATCTCGACCAGAAGACTGTCGAGGTCGGCGGCGCTCGCGTGCATCTGACCGGCAAGGAATATCAGATGCTCGAGCTGCTTTCGCTGCGCAAGGGCACGACGCTGACCAAGGAAATGTTCCTCAACCACCTCTATGGCGGCATGGACGAGCCGGAGCTGAAGATCATCGACGTCTTCATCTGCAAGCTGCGAAAGAAGCTCGCCAACGCCAGCGAAGGGCGCAACTATATCGAGACGGTCTGGGGCCGCGGCTATGTGCTGCGCGAGCCTTCCGAGGCCGACGAGCGCATCACGGCCTAAACCGACTTTTCCCTCCAAGAGCGTCTTCATGTTCTCGCGGCGAACATGAAGACGCTTTTTCTTGTGGGGCGCTCACGAGCTGAAAGACTGTTGGCTGCGCCCGAGCGCCCCGTCGCGTCTATCCCCTCGCTTGATCGTCTCGCGCTTCCGGCGCCCCGTGAGACTCAACTCTCTGCTCGGCTTTATGCCACCCTCCTCTCCGACGCCAATGCGCGAAAATCTGCGCCAGCGCCGCGGAGGCGAGCCGCGACAGAACGCCGTCGGCCCGGCTCGTCAGCATGATCGGGACCCGCGCCCCGAGCACGAGCCCCGCGATGCCGGCCTCGGCCAGATAGACCAATTGCTTCGCCAGCATGTTTCCGGCCTCGAGATCCGGCGCGACGAGAATATCGGCGTCGCCGGCGACCGCCGAGACGATCCCCTTGGCGCGCGCGGCTTCCCTGGAGACGGCGTTGTCGAAGGCGAGCGGGCCGTCGAGGATCCCGCCCGTGATCTGGCCGCGATCGGCCATCTTGCAAAGGGCCGCTGCGTCGATCGTCGAGGGGATTTTCGGCGTGACCGTCTCGACCGCCGAGAGGATCGCGACCTTCGGCGGATCGATCATCAGCGCCCGCGCGAGGTCGATCGCGTTCTGCACGATGTCGCGCTTCGTCTCGACGTCGGGATAGATGTTGATCGCCGCATCGGTAATGAAGAGCGGCTTTGAATAGTGCGGGGCGTCGATTGCGAAGACATGGCTCATGCGCCGTTCGGTGCGCAGCCCCATCGCGGGGTCGAGCGCCGCCGCCATCAGCTCGTCGGTGTGCAAGGTGCCCTTCATGAGCGCCTCCACGCGGCCTTCGCGCGTCAGCGCCGCCGCGCGCTCGGCGGCGGCGTGGCTGTGCGGGGCAGCGACGATCTCGACGCCATCGAGGGAACGCCCGGCCGCTTCGGCCGCCGCGCGGATCTTCGACTCCGGGCCGACAAGGATCGGAACGATGAGCCCCTCCTTCGCGGCTTCCAGAGCGCCGACGAGCGAAGCCTCGTCGCAAGGGTGGACGACGGCCGTTCTGATCGGCGGCAGCCTCTTGGCGGCGGCGATCAATTCTCGGTAGCGCGCGCCGGCCTCAGCGGAAGGCGGGCTTGCCGCCACGGCCGGGCTCTGCGATTTTCGGGTCGGCGCGATCACGCGCGCCCGCCCTCTGGCGAGCGTTTGGTTCGCTTGATCGACGCAAACACAATCGAGAACGAGCTCTTGCGGCTCGGCGATCTTCTCGCGCAGCGTGACGCGCGCCGTGACCGGCTCAGCCGGCGCCAAGGGACGCACGAAGTCAAGGCGGTGTCCAATGAGGCGCGTCCCGCGGCCAGGCAGATGCGCGTCGATGACCTCGAGGACGAGCGCCGTCAGCCAAGCGCTCTGCGCAACGTAATGGGCCGCCTCACCCTCGCCGGCGGCGTCGCTCGCGACGGCGGAGAAGGGCGCGGGCAGTTCCCCTTGCCCAAGGCTGCGCGTGATCTCGGCGAAATCGCCAAGCTTGAGCTCGTCGAAACTGTTTCTCTCCCTGAACCGCATCTGGCCGCCTCCTCAGACCATACGCCCCCTCTTTACGGAAAGAATGCGCCATTGTCCCGACCCTCGCTGCAGCGCAGCGGGCGCGTTAAGCAGCGCCGAACAAATTATCGTGTCGGTCGGAACGGTTGGGACCGGGCCGCGTTGAGTTTGTTACTCCGATTGTGTCCAAAGGGGATGTAATCGCCGCAAGGGAGATCCGCAGTATGAGCATTGCGCGTATTCTAGCCCTGAAGGGGGCCGAAGTGTTTACGACGACGCCGGAGCAGATCTTGAAGGAAGCGGCGGCGGAGCTCGCGCAGCGCGGGATCGGCGCACTTGTCGTGATCGATAGCTGGGGCAAAGTCGCCGGCGTGATTTCTGAGACCGACATTCTGGGGGCGATCGCCGCACGCGGGGCCGACGCGCTTAACGAGCGCGTGGAGAGCCATATGGGACGCAATTTCCGCTTCCTGTCCGAGCACGACAGCGTCGATGACGCGATGGAGACAATGACGATCGAGCGGCGGCGGCACCTGCCAGTTCTGCGCGAGGGGCGCCTCGTCGGCCTCATCTCGATCGGCGACGCCGTGAAATTTCGCATCGATACCATCGACGCGGAGCGCCGGGCGCTGCATCAGTATATCGCCACCGCGTGAAACGATGACGCGCCGGCGGTCGGAGAACAATCCGATTGAGATCCGACCGTCGCCGTTTATCGTCTATCCCTCGGCCCGCAACGGCCGCATCAAAAGCGCTTCGATCGCCGCCTCGACGTCCATCTTGTCGGCGAGGATCTCTGCTACCGATTGAGAAATAGGCATTTCAACCGATCGGTCGCGGGCGATCTCCATCAAGGCGGAGGCGGTGAAGGCGCCCTCCGCCAGTTTGCCGTGGCTGGCTTCGCTCAGCGCTTCGCCGCGTCCCAGCGCCTCGCCGAGGGCGAAATTCCGTGACTGATTGGAGCCGCAGGTCAGCACCAGGTCGCCTAGCCCTGAAAGACCCATCAGGGTTTCGGTTCTCGCGCCCCAGGCGGCGCCGAGGCGCGTGAGCTCGGCAAATCCGCGGGCGATGAGCGCCGCATTGGCGGAGGCGCCGAGCCTCCGCCCAGCGGCCATGCCGCAGGCGATCGCGAGCACGTTCTTAGCCGCTCCGCCGATTTCGACACCGCGCACATCCTGCGAATGGTACAGCCGGAAGCTGCGGCTCGACAATTGCTCCGCCAGCCGCTGCGCGAGCGCCTGTATGTGAGCGGCGACCGTCACCGCGGTCGGGAGGCCCCGGCACACGTCCGCAGCGAAGCTCGGGCCGGAGAGAACGGCGATTTCGACCTGAGGAGCCTCTTCAGCCGCCACTTCGCTCATGAAAGCGCGCGTGCCCTGCTCAATCCCTTTCGCGCAGATGACGAGGGCCGATCCCGCTGCGAGATGCGGGCGCGCGGCTCTGAGGACGCTGCGCATGGCTTGCGCCGGCGCGGCGCAGAGCACGATCTCGGCTGTGGAGAGCTCGGAAAGATCGCTCGTCGGCGCGACAGCCTCGGCGAGCCGTACGCCCGGAAGAAAGCGGGCGTTCTCGCGGTCGCGGGCGAGCGCGCCGACATGGGTCGGATCGCGGCCCCAGAGCGGAACACGCTCGCGGCCAACCGCCGCCACATTGGCGAGCGCCGTTCCCCAGGCGCCGGCGCCGAGCGCCATGACGGGCGCGCGGGTCATGGGTGAACGAGAGCTGTAGCCGGAGCCGCCCGGTTCGCAGCCTCGAGCGGCCAGCGCGGTCGCGGCGCAAAGGAAAGATCGTCCACGAGTCCGAGCTTGAAACGCTCGAGCCCCGCGAAGGCGATCATCGCGCCATTGTCCGCGCAGAGCTCGGGAGGCGGCGTCGCGAGCCGTAGTCCCGCCTCGCCGCAAAGACGCGAGAGCGCCTGACGCAGCGCCTCATTGGCGCAGACGCCGCCGCCGATGGCCAGGCCCTGCGGGCGCTCCTCGGTCTTACCGAAAATGCGCAGCGCCACCCGAAGGCGATCGATCACCACGTCGATGACCGCCGCCTGGAAGGAAGCCGCGAGATCGCGCCTGTCCCCTTCGCTGGGGGCGTCGCCGAGACGCAGCAGGGCCTGCCGAGCCGCGGTCTTGAGCCCAGAAAAGGAAAAGTTGGCCTCAGGCCGGCCGATCATCGGGCGCGGAAAATCGAAGCGTTGCGGATCGCCATGACGAGCCAGCGCCTCGAGCTCGGGGCCGCCGGGGTAGGGAAGGCCCAACATCTTGCCGACCTTATCGAAAGCCTCGCCGGCCGCATCGTCGACCGTCGCGCCGAGCTTTTCGTAATCGCCGACGCCGCGCACCGCGACGATCTGCGTGTGTCCGCCGGAGGCGATCAGCGCGAGATAGGGAAAGCCCAGGCCTTCTGTGAGCCGCGCGGTGAGCGCATGCGCCTCTGTGTGATTGACCGCGATGAAGGGCTTTTTGGCAGCGAGCGCCAGAGCTTTGCCGGCGGTGAGTCCGACGAGCACACCGCCGATCAAGCCGGGACCGGCCGCAGCCGCGATCGCGTCGAGCCGCTCAATCTCCGTCCGAGCGTCGGCGAGCGCCCGTCCGATCAGCCTGTCGAGGACCTCGATATGCGCCCTCGCGGCGATTTCGGGCACGACGCCGCCATAGGCCGCGTGCCGGGCGATCTGGCTCATCACCTCGTTGGAGAGAATTTCGGCGCCGACGCCGCCCAATTTTTCCTCGACGACGGCGACGGCTGTCTCGTCGCAGGTCGTTTCAATCCCAAGAACGCGCATCGTCAGCCTTTTCGCGCGAGGCGTGAATCGCCCGACGCCGCGCGCGCAACCTAGCGCGCTTTCCGCTCGAACGGAAACGCTCAAGCGCCAAGAAATCGCGACAGAACAGATTGCTGGAGCGAAACCTGGTCGCAAGAAGACGGGGGAGCCAAACGCTCGCGCGCGAGCGCGGGCGGCTCGCGACAGGAGCGAAAGACTGGCTCGGAAGTATTTTGTTTACCACTGTGGCTTTTATGCAACAGCCAAAGGCCCAAGCTTGCTGTATGCATTCTCTCGCCCCAAGCTCATGGGGCCTGGCGCGGGTCAGCCGCGGCGCTCTCCTGCTATTTTTGGAGTATGGCGATGAGGTTTGTCTATTACAGAGGGTCCTCCAGCCCCGCGCGAGGTGATCGCGACATTACGTCTTCAAATTCCTATCTTCCGCGCAAGGAGCGCGCGCCTGGCGACTCGCGTCCCTCCGCAGCGCATGTCGTTTTCGACCCGTTCGCCCAGTCGCGGCGCCGCCGTTTCGCGGAAGGGCGCGTCTACACTCCCGACGGCGTTTGAGGCAAGCTCTCGGAAAGCATGCGAGCGTTCGTCGAGCAGGGGCGGTGAGGGTTCTCGATCACGTCGAGTAATCCCTCCCTTGGCTTCGCTTGACAGGTCTCGTCGGGCGCGCGACATCAGTTCGGCCAAAGGCGTCGCGAGACGCCCTCCCGGCTGCGCTGCGCGCCCGGTTCCCGCAATGCTTTCCCAAGAGCGCCACGATGAACGCGCAGTCCCGCATCGAGAAGCCGCCGCTCAAGATACTGCTCTGTTCGCCGCGCGGCTTCTGCGCCGGCGTGGTGCGCGCCATTGACGCGGTCGAGCGCGCGCTGGCGGTCTATGGCGCGCCGGTCTATGTGCGCCACGAAATTGTCCACAACCGTTACGTGGTCGAAGCGCTGAAAGCCAAGGGCGCGATCTTCGTCGAGGAACTCGCGGAGGTGCCGGACACTCCCGCGCCCGTGATTTTCTCCGCCCATGGCGTGCCGAAATCCGTCTCCGCCAACGCCGCCAAGCGCAATCTGCTCGCGATCGACGCGACCTGTCCGCTCGTCACCAAGGTGCATCGCGAGGCCGAAATTCACCATCGACGCGGACGGCGCGTGCTGCTCGTCGGTCACGCCGGGCACCCGGAAGTCGTCGGCACGATGGGTCAATTGCCGGAAGGCGCGGTGGTGCTCGTCGAATCCGTCGCCGATGTCGAGGCGCTCGCCCTCGGTGAGGAGGAGAACCTCGCTTATGTCACCCAGACGACGCTTTCCCTTGACGACTCGCAAGAGGTCATCGAGGCGTTGACGAAGCGCTTTCCGACGATTATCGGGCCGTATAAGGAAGACATCTGCTATGCGACGACCAACCGCCAGGCGGCGGTTAAGCGCGTCGCGCCGCAGGTCGACGCGGTGCTCGTCGTCGGCTCGCCCAACTCCTCCAACTCGCAACGGCTGCGTGAGGTCGCGGAGCGTTCCGGCGCGCCGGCCCGGCTCGTGCAGGGCCGCCATGAGATCGACTGGAGCCTCTTTGGCGAGGTCAGGAGGCTCGGGATCACGGCCGGCGCCTCTGCGCCGGAGGTCCTCGTCGAGGAGATCATGGACGCTTTCGCTGAGCGTTTCGAGATCACGGTCGAGACCGTCTCGGCAGCCGACGAGAACGTTTCCTTCCCGCTCCCGCGCGAATTGCGGGCGATCGCCTGACGCCTCCAACGGGGGCGATGAGCAAGCTTCCTTCCCGATCGCCGCACGAGCACCATGGCAGTCTACACGGAAGTCAGCGACGAAGAGCTCCTCGCCTTCCTCGCGCGTTACGACCTGGGCGCGCTGCTCTCATGCAAGGGCATCGCCGAGGGCGTCGAGAACTCGAATTACTTTCTGCATCTGGAATCGGGATATTTCATCCTCACGCTTTATGAAAAGCGCGTTGCGGAAGGCGATCTGCCCTTCTTCCTCTCCTTGATGGAGCATCTGTCGGCGCAAGGCGTCTCCTGTCCGCTGCCGGTCAAGGATCGGAAGGGCAAAGCGCTCGGGCAACTCGTCGGACGGCCGGCTGCGATCGTCACCTTTCTCGAAGGCTATGCGGTGCACCATCCGGACGCGCCTCATTGCGCGGCGCTGGGCGAAACCATGGGCAAGCTTCATCTCGCCGGGGCGGACTTCGGCATGAGCCGCGCCAATGCGCTCTCGCTTCACGGCTGGCGCACGCTTTTCGCGCCGCATGAGCACGAAGCCGATGGTGTCGAGCCGGGCATGGCGGCGCTGATTGCGGCCGAGCTCGCGGCGCTCGAAGAGAGCTGGCCGCACGATCTTCCCTGCGGCGTCATCCACGCCGACCTCTTCCCAGACAACGTCTTTTTCCTTGGCGAGCGCGTCTCGGGACTTGATCGACTTCTATTTCGCGTGCTGCGACGCCTTCGCCTACGATCTCGCGATCGCGCTCAACGCCTGGTGCTTCGACGCCGAGTGGAGATACGTTCCGGCGAAGGGCCGCGCCTTGATGCAGGCCTATCACCGCATTCGCCCGCTCGACGCGCGCGAGCTTTCAGCCTTTCCGCTCCTCGCTCGCGGCGCGGCGCTGCGTTTTTTGCTCACGCGTTTCGTCGACGCGCTGTCGGTTCCCGAGGGCGCGCTCGTTCGCCCCAAGGACCCGCGCGAATATCTGGCCAAGCTCAAGTTCCACAGAGAGATGAAGCATGTGCGCGACTATGGCCTGGAGCTTTGAACGCGCGCGAAATCACGCCATGCGCGGCCCAAGATGACGCGCCGAGTCGACATCTGGACGGACGGCGCCTGTTCGGGCAATCCGGGGCCCGGCGGCTATGGCGCAATCCTGCGCTTTGGCGACCACGAGAAGGAGATTTCGGGGGGCGAGGCGGACACGACCAACAATCGCATGGAGCTGATGGCGGCGATCTCAGCGCTCGAGGCGCTGACGCGGCCTTGCGCGGTCACTCTTCACACCGACTCGCAATATCTGCGCAACGGCGTCACGCAGTGGATCGAGGCCTGGAAGGCCCGCGGTTGGAGGACAGCCGACAGGAAACCGGTCAAGAACGTCGATCTCTGGCAAAGGCTGGAAGCCGCGAGCGAGCGCCATGAGATCGACTGGCGCTGGGTCAGAGGCCACGCCGGCGACGCAATGAACGAGCGCGTCGACGCGCTGGCGCGCGGCGCTCTGGAGCGGCGCCGGGACAGGAGCGCGGACGCGACGCGTGGATCAGAGGACGCCGCGAAACTCTCCTGAGCGCACCGTCGGCCTACAAGATTTCCAGCGCATTTTCTTTCGGCCGACAGAGCCTGGTCCCTTTCGACGTCTCGACGACCGGCCGCTCGATCAGAATGGGATGCTTCACCATGAAGTCGATCAGCTCCACTTCGCTCCACTTGGGGTCGTCGAGGCCGAGCTCGTCATAGGGCGTGCCCCGCTTGCGCAGGAGGTCGCGCGCCGAGATCCCCATTTGCGCCAGGAGGGACTTCAGCTTTGCCGCGCTCGGCGGCGTCTTGAGATACTCGATGATTTTGGGCTCGACGCCGCGCTCGCGGCTCATCGCCAGCACATTGCGCGAGGTCCCGCAGGCGGGGTTGTGATAGATCGTGACCGTCATTTCGGAGGTGCTCCTAGCGTTTCTTCAGCCCTTGGCGCGCGCGACGAAAAAGAGGCGCGGATAGTGCAGCAGCAGGCGGCCGTCCGGCTGGCGATCGTACGACGCCTCGAGTTCCTCGCGATAGCGGGAAAGGAAGTTCGAGCGCTCCTCCTCGGTCAAAGGGGCGAGAAACGGGCGCAGCTCCGCGCCTTCGAACCATGCGACGATCTGGTCGGGCCCCGCGACGGGATGAATATAGCTCGTCTCCCAGATGTCGACGCTCGCGCAAAGCGGCGTGAGCAGCCGATAATACTCATCCGCAGGGCCGATCGGCGGCCTCGTCTTGGCGATTGGCAGGAGGCGATCGGCCCAGGGACCCTCCGCCGAGATCATTCGCATCAGCGCATGCGACGCTTGGTGCGTGCTGTTCGGCATTTGCGCGGCGATGACGCCCCCAGGCGCGAGCGCCGACACGAGGCGCTGGATCAGCGCATAGTGGTCGGGCACGAAATGCAACGCCGCGTTGGCGAAGAGGAAATTCGGCGGCGCTTGCGGACGCCACTGCGCGATGTCCTCTTGTAGGAATGTCGCCGAGGGAACACGAAGCTGCGCGACGTCCAGCATGTTGCTGGAATTGTCGACGCCGAGGATTGCGGCGTTTGGAAAGCGCTTGCGCAGCAAAAGCGTGCTGTTGCCCGGACCGCAACCGAGATCGACGACGAACTTCGGCTCGAAGTCAGGGACGCGCGAGAGGAGATCGCGCGCCGCGCGAGTGCGCTCCTCCTCAAATTTCAAATAAAGTTCAGAGTTCCAGTCCCGCAAATCGCTTCTCCTCGCCTCTGCTGAGGCTTGATCGTCCAGCCGTCTCTAACCATATGGCGCCGGGCCGCTCTTCCGCGCCCATCCTGCGTCATTTTCGCGCCCTCATCCTGTTGTGGTTTTCCCTAGTTTCGCGACGGCGATCAACGTGATCATCGTGTCGCCGCCAGCGGGAAACACGCCGTCGTCAGCCGCGGCGCCGTAGACATAGATTCGCCTGAACCATCGCGCCGTGCGAAATCGTTGGGCGATCGCTTCCCAGAAAGTCGACACGTTCACGAAAGGCGCCAAAATCGTTGTCGAAGCCCGCGTCGGCCCAAAAAGGCAAGATTTCTTCGCAAATCCTTTGCTGGTATTCCTCAATCGGGTTCCTTCGATGGACAGGATCTGACGCGGCGCCTTGCATCGGCAGTCTTCAAGATAAGGATGCGCCGGAGAAGCTTTCCGAGAAGAATAACCACATAAGCTCGCGGAGCAAGAATTTCTTGCCTGCTAGCGTGGCCGAATTTGCGACGTGCACTGTGGCGCGGCTGGGGAACGATCCCAGGCCGACAGAATCTGGTCGTGTCGGCGCCCAAATCTTGGCCGCCCGCTTCGTCGCCGGAGCGGACTTCGTTCTAATCCATCAATGCGGGGCAGGGTTTAGGCGCTGATCAGCCTTCAGTCGCCGTCTGCCCTTAAATCGCTCAGTTTGCGTCGAGTTTTAACTTGACGTTTGTGCGTCGCAGCATTATTAAGGGTGCATCGCAGCGAGATCGTTCTTGCTTCGATGCCCTCCTTGGGCGTTTCCTCCCTAAACTCGGGCCGCTGCCTCGTCGGCGGCCCCTTTTTTTGTCGCGAGCAAGTGGAAGAAGGAGCCGCTGACGGTTCCCTCGTGCAAGCCGCAAGGGCGCGCGTCCTGCGTATAGGCGTCACGGACAGAGGCGAATGCGCCGCCATTCTCGCACAAAGTAACGGCGTAATGAAATTCGTGGCCATAAAGGATCGCGCCTTCAACGCCGAGCGGATGCGCCCTGGCGGAGACTCGCGCGCCTGTAGCCGAGAGTGAGTTTGCGCTGCGAAAAACTCGTTTCGAGCCTAAGTAGGCCTGCCATGGCGTGACGCGCGCCCTCGGCGTCAACGAGGCCGTCGCCGAGAACCATATAGCCGCCGCACTCGCCATGCACCGGCCGAGCGCGCGCGAAATCGCGCAAGCCTTCGCGGAAGGTTTGCGCGGCGGCGATGCGACCGGCGTGGAGCTCGGGATAGCCGCCGGCAAGCCAGCAGAAGTCGCAGGCGTCGGGAGGCGGCTCGTCGGCGAGCGGCGAAAAAAAGAAGAGTTCTGCGCCGGCTTCGCGCCACGCCTGCAGCAGATGCGGATAATGGAAGGAAAAGGCCGCGTCGCGCGCGACCGCGATGCGCTGACCGGGCGGCCGGGCCTCAAATTCTCGCGTCGCCTGCGCCGCCACCCCGCCGCCGGCGCAAGCAAGGACGGCCTTGAGATCGACATGAGTCTCGACGAAATCGGCGAGGCCGTCGAGCCGCGCCGCGAGACCGTCCGTCTCGGCGGCCTGCACGAGGCCCAGGTGACGCTCCGGCAATGACAAGGCCTTGACCCGCGGCAGCGCGCCGAACACGCGGACGCCCACGGCTTCGATTGCGTCGCAGCAAAGCTTGCGGTGGCGCTCCGAGGCGACCCGGTTCAGCACGACGCCGGCGATCGAAACGCCCGGATCATGTAGGAGGGCGCCGCGCGCCAGAACCGCAGCCGACTGTCCCTGGCCCGAAACGTCGAGAATGAGCACGACCGGCCAGCGCGTGAGTCGCGCGATGTCGGCGGCGGCGCCGCTCGCAAAATCGAGAGCCGGGGCCCCGTCGAAGAGGCCCATCGCGCCTTCGGCGATCACGAGGTCCGCCCGCTCGGCGGCGCGGCCAGCGAGATGTGAGAGCAGGCTTTCGTCCATCGCCCAGGCGTCGAGATTGACGCTGGCGCGCCCGGTCGCCGCGCCGTGAAAAGCGGGATCGATGTAATCCGGCCCGCATTTAACGGGCGCGACGCGTAGGCCCCGGCGCGTCAGCGCGCGCATCATGCCGAGCGCCAGCGTGGTCTTGCCGGCGCCCGAGCGGAGCGCGGCGAGGAGGAGGCCCGGGGCGAAAGCAGAAGTCACGCCGACGCACTTACCCCGCGCGAAGGCCTTTGGCCATGCGAAATAGGAAGTGGGCGCGAGAGAGCTTGAGCTTCCGCGTCAAAGTAGCACCGCGCCCGGCGCGCGCTCGCCATTCCAGCATGGCCGCCTATCTCTCAAAGCGAACATCACGGCCGAGGCATCGGCGCCAGGCCCGCTCGGCCGCTCGGAGGGCTTCAACATGCCGGACATCAACACCGAGAAAGTCTGCTTTGTCATCGTCAAGGCGCGCGAGCTCGAATGCGAGGATGAAGGCGTCGACGCGGACGCCTCCAACGAGACCGACGACAAGTTCACAAGCATCATGACCGAGGAGGCGTATCGCACCGTGCGCGCCGAGATAAAGGCCGCGATCGACGCGATGGACGAGGACGAGCAGTGCGAGCTCGTCGCGCTCACCTGGGTCGGTCGCGGCGATTTTTCCGCCGGGGAATGGAAGGAAGCCGTCAGGGAGGCGCGTGAAAGACGCAAAGGCCCGACCTCGGAATATCTCCTCGGCATTCCGCTGCTGGCCTCCTTTCTCGAGGACGGGCTCGACGAATTCGGCGAGACTTGCGAGGACTATGCGGCGGACCGGCAATAGCGGCAATCGGCGCAACAGGGGAGCCGGCATTGGGAGCGCAGGAGTGATCGCCCATATTGACGCGTCCTTCCCTCGGGGCCATGTTCTTATCCGCCAGGGGAGCCCCGCCCGAGATCGTCGCCGGGGCTGAGAGGCTGAGGGCGCGCTTCATTCGGCGCGGGTCGGCGACCCTTCGAACCTGATCCGGCTGGAACCGGCGGAGGGAGGGCCCTTGATCCCAATCCGTGAGTCGCGCCGCGATGCGCGTTGAGGTCGTCGGCGCCGGCGTCGCGGGGCTAACCGCCGCCTTTGAGATCGCCCGCCAGGGACTTGCGAGAGGCGTCGCCGTGACGCTCGTCGAGCGCGAGCGCGCGGCCGGTCTCGGCTGCTCGCGCTACGCCGGCGGCATGATCGCGCCCTGGTGCGAGCTGGAAACCGCCGAGCCGATCGTCGCCGAACTCGGGCAGGAGGCGCTCGACTTCTGGACCACGGACATCCCGGTCGCGACGAGAAATGGCAGCCTCGTCGTCGCGCCTCCCCGCGAAAAGGCCGAGCTTGTCGATTTTTCCCGCCGCACGGACAGTTTCGAGGCGCTCGACGCTCCAGCTCTCGCTCGGCTCGAGCCCGATCTCGCCCAGCGTTTCGACGCCGCGCTCTTCTTCGCCAAAGAGGCGCATCTCGATCCGGCGCGCGCCATGGCCGCTCTGACCGAAAGGCTCGGCGCGCTGCCGAACGTGACGCTTCGTTTCGAAGCGGCGCCCTCGGGCGGCGCCGATTGGACCGTGGACTGCCGCGGCTTCGCGGCGCGCGACGCGCTCAAGAGGCTGCGCGGGGTCAAGGGCGAGATGCTCGTCCTGCGCACGCGCGAGATCGAGCTTTCCCGCCCGGTGCATATGCTGCATGCGAAGCGCCCCGCCTATGTCGTCCCGCGCGGCGACGGACTCTTCATGATCGGCGCGACGATGATCGAGAATGAGGAACGCGCCCGCGTCACCGCGCGTTCGCTCGTCGAGCTCATCAACACCGCCTATGCGATCCACCCGGCCTTCGCCGAAGCCGAGATCGTCGAGACGGGCTCGGACCTGCGGCCGGCCTTTCCGGATAATTTGCCGCGTCTGACGCGGCGCGGCAAAACGCTATATGTGAACGGGCTCTATCGGCACGGCTTCCTGCTCGCCCCGGCACTGGCGCGCCGCGCCGCGCGCGTGCTGCTCGAAAACGCCTGGTTTGAGGAGGTCTGCGATGAAGATCCGAGTTAACGGCGAGACGCGAGAGGTCGAAGCGGCGACGCTCGCCGCGCTGCTTGCCGAGCTCGACTATGGCGAAGGACCTTACGCCACCGCGCTCAACCGCGAATTCGTGCGCAAGGACGCGCGCGCCGAGACGAAGCTCAAGGAAGACGATTGCGTGGAGATCGTCACGCCCAAGCAGGGAGGATGAAGCCCTTCCCAGACACCGCCGCCTGGTCCTTGGAAACAAGCGCTAAAAGCGCGTGGTCAACGCCGTCAGCCATGCGGGAGAGCGGTCGAGTATGGCGGTCTCGATCGGTTTTTCGAGATGGGTGAGGATCAAGAGGCCAAGCGCAAGCAGCAATGCGCCGAGCGCCTGCTTGGCGCGCTTTCCCGCGCCGAGCAGGCCGCCACGCCAGCGCGCTAGCAGCTTGCGCGACAACAAGCCGAGCGTGAGCAGAGGCGCCGCCGCGCCGATTCCGAAGGCGCCCATGACGAGCGCGACCTCGCGCAGATTTTCTCCACGCGCCGCGAGCAGCGAGGCCGCGCCGAGCGTCGGGCCCACGCAAGGGCTCCAAACGGCGCCGAGCGCGAGCCCCATGCCGAAAGGACCAAGCGCCGCAATCACTGGCGAGCCGCGAAAGGCGTGGTCGAGCCGGTCGCTGAGCGGCCCGGCCACGGCGGAAACTCGATCTTGCAGCGGCGGCGTGAGCAGCACGACGCCCGCCACGGCGATCAGCGCCGCGGCGAAGAAGCGGAATTTGTCGCCGTCGAGACCGATCGAAAAGCCGATCGTCGCGACAAACAGGCCGACCGCCACGAAGGAGGTCGCGACGCCGAGCGCGAGTAGAGCGGGGCCCCACTTGTGCTCGGAGGCGGCGGCGCCGAGCACGAGCGGCAATAAGGGCAGCACGCAAGGTGAGAGCGCCGACAGCACCCCCGCGAGCATTGCTAGCCCGATCGCGCCGAAGTCCATGGGCGGCCTCTACTGCGTCTTGTCGAGGAGCGCGGCGAGCGCCGCCGGATCGGTTTCGCCCACCGAGCGTGCGACTTCCGTCGCGCCCTTGAAGACGATCAGCGTGCTCTGCTGGGATGCTGCGAACGCGCGGAGTGCGTCCTTCTGCGAGTCGAAATCGACGATGAACACTATGAGCTTGTCGAATTTCGGCAAGCCTTCCAGTTTGTTGAGCACGGGCTCCTGCGCGCGGCATGTGGGGCACCAGGGTGCGTGGACGTCGATCAGGATCGCGGCGCCCTCCGCCTGCGCCTTGGCGAAGGCCGCCGGCGTGTACGGCGTCTTCTCCGCGGCGAGCGCGCCGGGCGCCCCGAAGAGAAGAAAGCCCAAGGTGAGCAGGGCGCAGCGTGCGAGCATTCGCAGATCTCCCGTCAAGCGGTCGGCGCGCCCCACCGGCGGCGTGGCGAACTTATTGAAAGGCCTTTCGCCGAATCTACCATCAAGGTTACATCCCGCCCTTGCGCTCCTCTGTGGTGGTGCTTTGCAGGGGGTGGATGCTGTATTGTTTCGCAAGGGCGGGGCGTTCCGCGCTTTGAGGAGGAGCGCCAGAACGGAGCCTTGGAGCCAGTGAGGAAGAGAACCAACGCGTGCCCGAACTCGTTGACGCTTTATGGCCAGAGCTTCTCGTCGCGCCTCCTGCTCGGCACGGCGCGCTTTCCCTCGCCCGCCATTCTCGCAAAAGCGATCGAAGCGTCGCGGGCTGAGATCGTCACCGTCTCGCTGCGCCGTGAAGCTGGAGGCGCGCGCGGCGGCGAGACTTTTTGGGAGCTCGTGCGCGCGTCGGGCGCCCGCGTGCTGCCGAACACCGCGGGCTGCCGCACCGCTAGGGAAGCGATCGTCACCGCGCAAATGGCGCGCGAAGTCTTCGGGACCGAGTGGATCAAGCTCGAGGTGACGGGCGACGAGGATTTGCTGCAGCCGGAGCCCTTCGGCCTCGTCGAGGCTGCGCGCGTCCTTTCAAGCCAAGGTTTTTGCGTCTTCCCCTACACGACCGAGGACTTGTCGGTCGCGGAAAAGCTTCTCGAGGCAGGCTGCCGGGTGCTGATGCCTTGGGCCGCGCCGATCGGCTCAGGGCGCGGGATCAACAATCTCTTTGGCCTCAGGGCGCTGCGCGCGCGCTTCAAGGAGACGCCGCTCATCGTCGACGCGGGGCTCGGCGCGCCGTCCCATGCGGCGGCGGTCATGGAGCTCGGCTTCGACGCCGCGCTGCTGAACACGGCTGTTGCGCGCGCCGCCGACCCCGTCGAGATGGCGCGAGCCTTCGCGCTGGCCATTGACGCCGGCAGGCGCGCGCATCGGGCCGGACTGATGACGCCGCGCGACTTCGCGGAAGCGTCGACGCCCGTGCTGGGCCGCGCCTTCGATGAGCACGGCGCGTGAAGCTCGATCCCTTCTATCTGATCGTCGACGATGCCCGTTGGCTCGAGCGCCTGCTGCCCTTGGGCGTGAAGCTCGTGCAGCTGCGCGTCAAGGATCGCCCCGAGGGCGAAGTGCGAGAAGCCGTCCGCGCGTCCTTGCGTCTTTGCGCCGGTCATGCAGCGACTCTCGTCGTCAATGACTATTGGCGGGTGGCGATCGAGGAGGGGTGCGGATTCGTGCATCTCGGCCAGGAGGATCTCGAGGGCGCAGATCTTGGAGCGCTCGCGGCCGCCGGCGTCAGGCTGGGCGTCTCCACACACGACGAAAAAGAGCTCGAAAGAGCGCTTGCGCTTTCTCCCGATTATGTCGCTCTTGGGCCGATCTATCCGACGCTGCTGAAGCCGATGACCTTCGCGCCACAAGGTCTCGCGCGGATCCGCGAATGGAAAGCGAGGGTCGGCGCGATCCCGCTGGTTGCTATCGGCGGCCTGACGCCCGAACGCGCTCAGGCGTGTTTGAAAGCCGGGGCTGACAGCGCTTGCGTCGTGACCGACGTGCTGCGCCACGCCGATCCCCTAGCGCGTGCGAAGGAGTGGATTGCGGCGACGAGGGCGTATCGGCAGCCCCAAAATAGCTAAGGCCCCGCAGCGCTTAGGCTGACGGGGCCGGCGTTCTTCGCGCTCAGGCGAAGCTGCTGGAGGTTCGACCAGTTTTTTTCTGATCCCTCGCTGCTTGGCCTTCGCGGCCAGGGATCGGATGTCATCTAGGAATTCTCGGATCTGAGAGGCTCCGCAGACCGGCGTCCCGAACTTCGAAGCCTGATGTCTCGGCGCATCCGCGCCTGACCATGCTCAACCCGGTGGCGTCATGCTCCTCTCGCAAGGGTCGCGAAAGTCCGGCGCTCAATCGGGCGCCGTCGAGGCCATTCGCGCTTCGGTCAGAGGTCCCGCTCGACCGATGCTCACCGCTATCCGAGTATGGAGCCATCCCCGATAGCGACCGCGAACCCGTTGAATAGTGAACTTGTGTGACGATTCGGTCAAGTGAATTATTGACGCACCTTCATGCGTTTGCCGAGGCGGCGCTCGCTCGCGCGCTTAAATGTCGTCGATCGATCAAATGCGAAATATTTTCTTAACCCCGAGTTCAAGCGGCGCCGCCATATGTAGACGCGATGGTAGACGTGCGGCAGCCTCTGCCGTGGCTTCCCTGCCGATTTCCCAAGGCCGGGCCGCAGTCGAACTCGAAGTTCTTTGGTCCCGCCGCAAGGCTTGGGGCTTCGAGCAAACGGGAGAGGATGCGCTCGGGATCTGCGCGGCGCGGCCCTTTCAGGGAGCGATGGCTACCTCCTCTCCCATCATGACTCCGAGAAGCGATTCGCGCTCCGGTACGTGTCGGCTCGGCGCGTATCTGACATTCGCAGAGATCGGCTTTTTTACCCCACCTTCGCCGCGGGTCTGACGCATCAAGGATTTGTCGGCTCGGGAGTCTTTGATATGATAGAATTGTGCTTGCGTTTCTGATCGCGCCTCTCCCCAGGCCCCACAACGTCGCGCGGACGGCGCGAGTTCGCGCAACTGGCAAACTCTAGGAGGCACCCATGAGAACTTTCTTCGTCGCGCTCCTCGCGACGCTCGCCGTCAGCTGCGCCCATGCTCAGGAAACGAGCGATTGCGCCGCCAAGGCCGCCGAAAAGAAGCTCGCCGGCGCGGCGCTCAAGAGCTTCGTGACCAAATGCGAGAAAGACTCTTGCAACGTCACCGCCACGGAGAAGAAGCTTGCCGGCGCGGCGCGCAAGAGCTTCGTCACGAAATGCGTGAAGGACGCGGCGGCGCACTGAGCCTCGTCTAACAGACTGCGAGCGCGGATCTGGGCGAGGCGGATATCTCAGGCGCCTCGCCGGAGACGCTCTCCGTCCGCCGATTTCGCTTTAGTGTCGTATCGCGCCGCTATCGGCTAAAGCTTGGCGCCGCGACCTCGGCCGTCTCGGCGCGAGAAGGACAGAAGGCCATGTTCAAGACCAGCGAGCCCTTCAAGATGAACATCTCCAACGCGACCGTCATCGAGATCGCGGTCCATCTCGGCGTCATCGGCTTCCTGGCTTATTGGACCTTCACGCTGATCCTGCCCTTCGCGCCGGTCGTGTTGTGGAGCGTGGTTCTGACCGTCGCTCTTTATCCCGTGTTCGACTGGCTGGCGCAAAAGCTTCAGGGACGCAGGCGGCTCGCCGCGGCGCTGCTGACGCTCCTCGGACTCCTCGTGGTGATCGGCCCGGTCACCTGGCTCGGTATCGGCCTCGTCGAGGGCGGGCGCGAGCTGGTCGCGAGGGTCAACGAGGGCCAGCTCTCTGTCCCGCCGCCGAGCGAAGGCGTGAAGGACTGGCCGCTCGTGGGTCCGCTCGTCTATGATTATTGGGCGCGGGCCTCGACCAATCTGGCGAGCGTCCTCTCGCCGCTGCTGCCGCAGCTCAGGCCCGTCGGCGAAACGCTGCTCGGCGCGGCCGGCAGCGCTGGCATGGGCACGCTGAAATTCCTGGCCTCGGTGATCATCGCGGGCTTCATGTTCAATCCCGGCCCAAGCCTCCTCGCCGCGACCCGGCGTTTCGCGCGCAGAGTCGATCCGGATCGGGGCGAGAGCTTCGTCACGCTGACCGCAGACACGATCCGCGCGGTCTCGCGCGGGGTGATCGGCGTCTCGCTGCTGCAAGCCGTCATCGCAGCGGTCGGCATGTCGGCGGCCAAGGTTCCCGGGGCAAGCCTGATCACCGTCCTGATCCTCGCCTTCGGCATCGTGCAGATCGGACCCTGGCCCATCTGCGTGCTGCTGATCGCTTGGGGCTGGATGAATCTCCCCACTTTTGCGGCCTTCGCCTTCACGCTCTGCATGCTGACGGTCGGGCTCATCGAGAATATCGCCAAGCCCTTCGCGCTCTCGCATGGGCTGAAGACGCCGATGCCGGTGACCTTTCTGGGCGTCGTAGGCGGCGTCATGACCCATGGCATCGCAGGGCTCTTCATGGGGCCCGTCGTGCTGGCGGTCGCCTGGGAGGTTGCGAAGAACTGGATCGAGGAGGGAGGCGAGGGCATAGAGCATGCCGCTCAAAAGCGCGAAGCGGCTTTTGGAAAAGAACAAAGCTCGGCCAAAAATATTTAGCGCGAATTCCGCAAAAGTTGACAGACTTTTGCGATCTCTCCAGCATTTTGATCTGTGGACAGCCTCCTCACAGCCCCTTGCGAGGATCATAAGGCTTCCCGTCGCGCCATTTCTTCATCAGCGCCTCGAACTCTGAATTCGGGCGCCTCCGGCAGCATCACTTTCAGCGTGACGTAAAGATCGCCGGCGGGCTTGCCGTCGGCCGCCGGCAGGCCCTTGCCGCGCAGGCGCAGAACACGCCCGCCATTGGAGCCGGGCGGCACGGCGAGCTCCACCGTGCCCGAGAGTGTGGGGGTCGAGACCTTGGCGCCCAGCGCCGCCTCGTAGAGCGTCACCGGCAGATCGAGACGCAGATTGCGTCCCTCCACACGAAAATGCGGATGCGGCGCGATCTTCACGGTGATGAGCGCATCGCCCGGCTCGGCGCCGACCGGTCCCGCCTGGCCCTGACCACGCAAGCGGATCTGCTTGCCGTCCTCGACGCCCGGCGGAATGCTCACGTCGAGCGTGCGGCCGGAGGGCAGCACGACGCGCGCCGAGCCGCCGCGCACGGCGGTTTCGAGCGACACGCGCGCGGTGGCCACGACGTCGCCGCCGCGCCGGGACGCGCCGCCTCCCGCGCCTCCGCCGGGGCCGCGCCGCGTTGTGCCGCCGAAGAGATCGGACAGTATGTCGGCGGCGTCGAAGCCCTGAGCGCCAAAATTGAAGTCGAAGCGCGATCCGCCAGGCCCCGCGCCGCCCTTGGAAAATCCACCAAAGCCCCCCGGACCGGCGCCAAAGCCCTCGAAGCCGGCAAAGCGCGGCTTGCCGTCGGCGCCGATCTCGCCCCTGTCGAATTTGGCCTTCTTGTCCTCGTCGCCGACGATCTCATAGGCCGCGTTGATCTCGGCGAGGCGCGAGGCCGCCTTCGGATCGTTCTTGTTGTGATCCGGATGATATTTCTTCGCGAGCTGTCGATAGGACTTTTTGATGTCGGCGTGGCTCGCCGATTTCGCAACGCCCAGGACCTCGTAAGGATCTCGCATCTTGCCTCGTTCAGCCGCTGCCGCGCCGCACGGGGTCTGAAATCGGCGCTCTCAGCGCTATTTGGGCTCAAGCCCCGGCGAGCGCAAGCTTTCCTGAACGCGCCGGCGATTTTTGAGCAGCCTGTGGCTGGACCGGGCCGCCGCTCCGCCCTAGTCTTTAAAGATCATGCGCGTCCGGCTCATCAGGCTCCTCGTCGTCGCTCTCGGGCTCGCGGGCTCGCTTGCCCCGGCCGCGGCGAAGGTCGAGATTCGCGTCGACCTGACGCGTCAAGAGATGACTGTCGTCAAGAACCACGAGAAGCCGATGGTTTGGAAGGTCTCGAGCGGACGCGCGGGCTTCGAGACGCCGACCGGGAGCTTCATCGTTCAGCGGCTCGACGCCGACCATCTCTCCGACGAGTACGACCAGGCGCCGATGCCTTACGCGATCTTCTTCTCGCGCGGCCTCGCTATTCACGGCACCTATGAGCGCGGGCTGGGCCGCCCGGCCTCGCACGGCTGTGTGCGGCTCTCGATCAACCATGCGCGCGAGCTTTTCGACTGGGTCGAGCAATATGGCGCCTCGATCGAGATCGACGGCGTCGCGCCGAATCGCGGCGCGATCTATGCGGAAGCGCCGCGCTCTCGGGTGGGACGCGGAGTCGTGGGCGAGCGTCGGGCCCCGCCGCAGCCAATGCCCGGCGATTACGACTCGCTCATTCGCGGCTGGTGACGCGCCGTGGCGTCTGCACCTCGGGCGTGCGGATGCGGCCGGCCTTAAGGCGCGATTGGCAATGTTTAATCCCCGTTAAGGTTAATCGTTCACACTTTGGGCAGTTGCGCCCGATCCGGGTCGCCGATCCGCTCGGAGTGTTTCATGATCGACGCCAGAACTCTTCGCCGCGCATTCGCTTGCGCCGCCTTTTTTGGCTGTGGAGCCGTGATCGCGTTTCCGGGCGAAGCCCTTGCGCAGAGCTGGACGGAAAAGCCGGGCGCGGCGGCGCCCGCCTCCGAAGGCAAGGCGGAAGCGTCGCAAAGCTCCAGCGCAGAGCAGGCCGCGCTGCGCCGGCTCGCCCTCAAATATATCAGTCTGAAGGATATTACGGGCGCGCGCAAAGCCGCGGCTCAGAAAGCCTATGACGCGGAAAAAGAAAACTTTCTGAAGAACTACGATCCGACCTACGCCCGCGACAAGGCCGACTATCAGGCCGCCGCCGCCGAATATGAGACGAAGCGCAAGGCCGTCTGGCAGAGCGCGCTCGACGAATTGAAGGCGCAAGGTTACGAGCTCAACGGAAC
This sequence comes from uncultured Alphaproteobacteria bacterium, assembly GCA_963829075.1. Classification (GTDB taxonomy): domain Bacteria; phylum Pseudomonadota; class Alphaproteobacteria; order Rhizobiales; family Beijerinckiaceae; genus Methylocystis. The sequence goes on from CAWHHH010000017.1 coordinate 106,171, forward strand.
CAAGCTCGACGGCGAAGATCTGCAATACAGAAAGCGCCCGATCGAAGAAGATTTGGCGGGTTCTTCGGCCCCTCCTCAAGGCGAGCTCAACGAAGGCTATCTCGCGATCGTCAACAAATATGTGCAGAGCAACGCCGAGATTCAGGACCTGGGCGCGCGTCGTCTTGCGGCCTACAAGGCGCTGACCGCGCATCAGGACGCGCTGATCGAGAAGATCGACGCAGAAGTACCGGCCGCGACCCAGGAGGCGGCGGGGGCTCCGGCGAAAACCGCTCCTTTGGAGGCCCCCAAGCCCGCCGCCAAGGAGCTGGCTAAGCCTGTCGCCCAAGCGCCGGCGAAACCCACCGCCGAAGCGCCTGCGAAGCCCGGCGCCATCGAGCCGACCCAGCCGCTCGCCGAGACGCCGGCCAAGCCCCCGGCCGAGGCGACCGCCAAGCCTCCCGCGCAGGCAGCCGCCAAGCCTCCCGCGCAGGAAGCCGCCAAGCCCGCCGTCGCGGCGCCTTCGGAGGAGCTGGCGAAGGCGCCGCCTCGTCCCCCCGAGCTGCTCACGACCGAAGAGCGCGCGACGCCCCCGGCGCCGCAGCGGAACGCGGCCGCCGAGCCGGGGACGGCCGTCGCGCAGCCCGCGCCGCAAGCCGAGGCGCCTCTGCGCCAGCAAGCCCCGCGAGAGGCGATCGAAAAGCCCGCGTCTTTGCGCGAGGTGCGCGGCGCGAAATCTTCCGAGGGCGCGTTGCCCTCGCTGCCCGCACTTCCGCGGCTTCCTAGAGAGCCGGGCCTGCCCCCGCTTCCCGCGGCGCCCACGTTTCCGGAGGAGGAGGAAGCGACGGCAGCGGCCCTTCCGGCGCTCAAGGCCGCGCCGCTCGCGGTCGCGGCGCCCGAAGCCGCGCAATGGCGCATAGGCGTCTTCGGGAGCGTCATCTTGGCGCAACCCAATCTGTCCTGGTCAGGCCCGTGGGGCGGCGCTCTCGCTCCTTTCGCGGTCTCGCCCTCGCTCGACCGGAGTTTTGGCGGCGGCGGCGCCCAACTCGCCTTGCGTCTGCGCCCATTCGACGCCGCTTGGCTCCAGCGTCTCGCCGTGGGCCTCGCTGCGGATGTCGCGGGCCGCGCCGGCAGCGCGCAGGGCGGCGTCTCGCCCTTCGTCTCTACGGGCTTCAGCAGTCGTGTCGAGGCGACCCAGCGCGTCGAGGTCGGCTACGACATCGATGCGGGAGGTACGACGGTTGTCACGCCCTTCGTGACCGCAGGCTTTTCGGAGGCGCAAATCGCCGTTTCGCGCTACGGCAATGTTCTGGGGACTTTCGCCTGGGGCAGTGGCTCCGACTTCAAGCTCGGCGCGAGTTATGGCGGCGGTCTCGAGCTGAAGGTCTTCGGCGCGGCGACGCTGCAACTCCTCTATCTGCGCCACGAATATAATCCCGCCGCGGCGGCGATCCGGGGCGGCACGGTCGGCGGCGCCTTCTTTTCCGCAAGGAAGGGATTGGCCGAGAACGAGCTGCGAGTCGGTCTGGTCATCCCGGTCCCGGCGCTGCGGCCGTGGTGATCCCTTAGCGGGTAGATCCCGTCGCGACGCCGCGCCTGCTTTGCGACGCCTTTGCCCGTGGACAGAGTGACGCGGGCGTTCTTTCGCCGGCGGCCCCCCATGCAAATCTATCCCTCTAGATAGCCGATTTCGGCTGGAGACGGGGAAAAGGCGCATGTCGTTTCGCAACAGAGATGATGCTGGAAGAAGGCTCGCTGCGCGGCTCCTCAAATACAAAGGCGAGGAGGCCGTGGTGTTCGCGCTGCCGCGTGGCGGCGCGCCCGTGGCCGCGCCGATCGCGACGGCGTTGGAGGCGCCTCTCGATTTGGTTCTCGTCCGCAAGATCGGCGTGCCCTTCCAACCGGAGCTCGCGATGGGCGCGGTGGCCGACGGCGGCGAGCCGATAACCGTCCGCAATGAGGACGTCATCGCGATGGCGCGCGTCAGCGAGGAGGCGTTCGAGGCCGTCCTCCAGCGCGAGCTTGAAGAGATCGAGCGACGGCGGCGGCTCTATGTCGGCTCCCGCCCCCGGCCGGAGGCGCAGGGCCGCATTGCGATCGTCGTCGACGACGGCGTGGCGACGGGCGCGACGACGCGCGCCGCTTTACGGGCCGTCCGCGCGCGCCATCCAAAGAAGCTCGTGCTCGCGACCCCAGTCGCGCCGCCGAGCACGCTCGCTTCGCTCGAGCCCGAGGCTGACGAGACGATTTGCCTCGAGACGCACGAGGACTTCGGCGCGATCGGATATTTTTACGCCGATTTTCGCCAGACCAGCGACGCGGAGGTCATCTCGATCCTCGATCGCCTCGGCGCCAGGGAGCCGCTTGGCTCAAGGCATTCGAAATGATCTTGATTCGGGACCTTCAACTGGGGGGATGGCGGCAGCGGCGGCTGATATAGTTACGATGAAGACGCAGCGGTTTGAGGCTAGGCTCGATGCGGATCGGCGTTCCGAAAGAAATCAAGGACAACGAATATCGAGTCGGGCTGACGCCGTCCTCGGTGGCAGAACTCGTGCAGCATGGCCACGCCGTTCTGATCGAGAAGGGGGCGGGGCTTGGCGCGGGCTTCGGCGACGCGGCTTATGAGTTCGAACGGCGCCGCGCTCGTCGAAGGCGCGGGCGGCGTCTTCGAGAGCGCGGATCTCATCGTCAAGGTCAAGGAGCCCCTCGCCCCCGAGCGGCGGATGCTGAGGCGCGGCCAAGCGATCTTCACCTATTTGCATCTCGCCCCCGATCTCGAGCTCACTCAAGATCTGCTGCGAAGCGGCGCCAGTTGCATTGGCTACGAAACCGTGACCTCTCCGCAGGGCGGTCTGCCGCTGCTCACGCCCATGTCGGAAGTGGCGGGACGGCTGGCGCCGCAGATCGGCGCGCATTTTCTCGAAAAGGCCGCCGGCGGTCGAGGCGTTTTGCTCGCCGGAGCGCCCGGCGTGCCGGCCGCGGAAGTCGCGATTCTCGGGGGAGGGGTCGCCGGCTCCGCCGCGGCGGCGATTGCGCTCGGAATGGGCGCCAGCGTCATCGTCGCCGACCGCGATCCAGAGGCGCTTCGCCGCGTCGACACCAGATTTCACGGCGCGGCGCGCACCGTGTTCTCGACGCGAACCGCGATCGCCGAGATCGTCAAGCGCGCGGATTTGGTGATCGGCGCCGTCCTTCTGCCGGGCGCGCGGGCGCCGAGGCTCATCGTCAATGAGATGCTGGCGACGATGAAGCCCGGAGCGGTCATCGTCGACGTCGCGATCGACCAGGGCGGGTGCTGCGAAAGCTCGCGAGCGACCTCGCATTCGAATCCCACCTTCGTCTTGCAAGGCGTCCTGCATTATTGCGTGACAAACATGCCCGGCGTCGTGCCGCGCACGTCGAGCTTCGCGCTCAACAATGCAACGCTGCCTTTCGTGCTTGCGATCGCCGACAAGGGCTGGCGCCGCGCGCTGTGCGAAGACGCGGGTCTGCGCGCCGGTCTCCAGATTACTGACGGAAAGATCGTCTCGAGGGCGGTGGCGCAAGCGCACGGGCTCCCCTGCGCCTCCGTTGATGCGGCGCTTGAAGAATAGCGAGAGCGCCGTCGTGAGGGCGTGGCGGCCCGCCGCCGCCGTTGGCCGATCCAGCAAGCTTCGGGCTGTTGCAGGCGCCGCTGGCGCGTATTGGCGCGCGCGCAGGAAACCCTAATTGGGAGCTCGGCTGCCATGTTGTGGAGGACGAGAATGCAGATCGACCTCGCAGGAAAAACGGCTATTGTGACGGGCTCCACCGCGGGCATCGGTTTCGCGATCGCCCTCAGGCTGGCGCAATGCAACGCCCGGGTCGTGGTGAACGGCCGCACGCAGCGCCGCGTGGACGAGGCGATACGGAGCCTGAAGGCAGAGGTCGGCTCCTCCCTCGTTTCGGGCGTCGCCGCAGACCTCGGTTCGGCGGAGGGCTGCGCAGCGCTCTTTGAAGCGGAGCCCTCCGCCGACATTCTCGTCAATAATCTTGGCGTTTACGGATTGGAGGACTTCTTCGAAACCTCGGACGAGACCTGGCGTCGCTTTTTCGAGGTGAATGTGATGGCGGGGGTTCGCACGTCACGCTTTTATTTGCCGAAAATGATCGAGAAAGGCTGGGGGAGGGTCATTTTCCTGTCCTCCGAGTCGGGCCTTAATATTCCTCACATGGGGAGATTCGGGTCAAGGGGGGATGTTCAACAGCGCATGAGCAAATCTCCGGGAGCTGGTTCGGTATCCAAGGTCTGAGCCCGGCTGCATGACCTGGCCCTTTGGGTACCAGATCAACCTCACATTCGGTCGTCGCGCGAAGCGACTGCACCAACATCCCGCTTGCGGCGGGTAGGGCTCAAGAGGACGAGACCATTCTGCTGATCGGCGGTTCAAGCCATGGAAATCATCGGTTCGTCCGCCTGGATCCGCCAGGACTGATCAGGCCCTGGAAGATTGGAGGATTTGGGGAACGGTCGCCGTCACAGGGCTTTCATTACGGCTCCCTCGATAACGACGCCGAAGGTCACATATTTCCAAAGCGCCACGAGTAGCTTGCGCGCCATAGCAACGATGGTCGTCTTTTTGAAGCGGCCGCCATTGCGCCCGACCCGTTCCTTAAACCACAAGGCTAGCGCCGATTGGGGCTGATGGCGTAGCCATAGCCAGGCGAGCTGGATGAGGGTGGTTCGCAATCGCGGATTCCCGGATTTAGAAACGCCCTGTTCGCGGTCAACCGATCCGCTTTGCCAGGGCGTCGGCGCCAAGCCTGCATAAGAAGCAACCTGGCGTCGATTGTCGAAGTGCCGGAACAGCCCCTCTGACCAAAGGACGGCGGCGAACTCGGGGCCGACGCCTTTGATGGCGAGCAACATCGTCGGTGGCGCGGGCGTTTCTTCGGTTTTCGCCACCGAGTTGAGCAAGGCGTCCCGCTCCGTCTCGACTGCTTTGATTTGCTCAATCAGCAGTTCGAGCCGATCAAGTTCACGGCTGATCTGAGCTTTGAGATGTGGCGGCAAGGGACGGCTATCGCCAGTCCTCAGATCATCAAGCCGTTGTCGACGATCGCGACGCAGCGGCTCATAGCCGGAGACGCCCTGTGAGAACAGTAGTCCTTTGATCCGGTTGACGTGCAGGCTCCGCTCGTTGGTCAATACCTTACGTTCGCGGCAGAGTCGGCGGCGGTCCTCTTCTTCGGGAGTCGGTGCTTTGACCATCGCGCACACCCGAGGTTCGCCGCGCTTATACGCCAGTAATCCGCGCAGCAGCGCCTCACCGTCAATCCTGTCGGTCTTCGCGCGCCGGCGTCGACGCGATGTCGCAATCGAGGCCGGATCGACGACGTGGCTTTCGAACCCTTCATTCTGCAGCACACGGTGAATCCAAAAGCCGTCCAACCCCGCTTCCTGAATGACGATAATCGGGAACCATTTCCCGGTCCGCGCGAACGCCTTCTCCCTGAACTCCGAAAAGCGCGCTAGCAACGCAGATATGTCCCCGTTCGGAGTGCTGTGCTTCGACATCTTCCCGCCACCGCCCGGCGAAAGTGAAGTGATCAGCCACGTCGAGCGACTGAGTTCCAAAGAAATGAAAATCGCGCCAATATCGGTACGGATAGCGCTCGGCGCTTCGGGGCGATCAGATATAGCTTGCATGGTCATCTCCAGAGTGGGTGCTTGCAACCGCACTCTGCCAGAGCGTCGGCCGCTATCCACCTCCCCATGGGATCTGCTGACATGATCCACTACGGCGTCACCAAAACGGCTGACATCGCGCTTTCGCGCGGTCTCGCCAAGCGCGCCGCCGGGACCGGCGTCACCGTGAATGCGGTTCTGCCGGGGCCGACTCTCTCCGAGGGCGTGTACGCCATGCTGCAGGCGGGGCAAGCGAAATCCGGTCGTCCGCTCGAAGAGGTCGCCGCCGACTTCGTGAAGGCTCGCCGGCCGAGCTCGATCATCGGGCGGGCCGCGACTGCTGAAGAGGTCGCCAATCTCGTGGCTTATGTGGCGTCCCCCCTCTCCTCTGCGACGACGGGCGCGGCGCTTCGCGTGGACGGCGGTGTGGTGGACACGATCGCATGAGGGAGGCCCACTTACGCCTTTTGCGAGCCGCGCCCGGCCGCAGCCTCATCGGGATCGTCTTTCTCGACGACGATTCCGGCTCGCACCATATCGCGAATCGCGGTTTCGCCTGCCGCCTGCGTCACGGGCCGGGTCGCGGCCAATAGCACATGGGTCTCGAAACCGGCCTGCACCGCCTGAAGGCCGCTTGCACGCACGCAAAAATCGAGCGCCAAGCCGCAAATGACGATCCGTCGCGTTCCCTCGCGGCGCAGCCGCTCGATCAGTCCGGTTCCCTCGAACGCCGAATATGGGTCTTTGTCGCGATCCATTCCTTTCGAGACGAGGGGTGTTCCCAAAGGCAGGTGGAGGTCGGGATGAAGCTCGGCGCCTATTGTTCCCGCCACGCAGTGAGGCGGCCAGGGGCCGCCTCGCGCCTCAAAGCTCACGTGATTAGCGGGGTGCCAGTCGCGACCAGCGACGATCGTCGCGCCCGCTGCGGTCGCTTCGCCGATGAGCCGATCGATTGTAGGGATGATTTCATCGGCGCCGGCGATCGCCAAGCTTCCGCCCGAACAAAAATCGCGCTGGATATCCACGACGAGCAACGCGTCGTCTCGACGAAACCGCATCATCCGTCCTTCCTTGAACCAGCCGCCGGGTCAAAAGCGCTATAAGGGTTCGCGGCCAAGAGCCAAAAGATGAAGGATCGAGCCTTATGGCCGCGCTTGGAGCGATCGATGGATTCGACGCCGACGGCCGCCGATGACGCCGGTGTTAGCCTCACTGAGAAAATACGCTTCCTGAGCGACCCGGCAAGCTATCCGCACGCGCCGCGAAAGGTGCGCGTCGTCGAAACGCACATGTCCTTCGTCTTCATCGCCGATGCGAAAGCCTACAAGTTGAAGAAGCCGGTTCGTTTTTCCTTCCTCGACTTTTCGACCCTTGAATCTCGCGAGGCAATGTGCCGCGAGGAGCTGCGGCTCAATCGTCGCATGGCCCCGGACGTTTATCTCGACGTGCGCGCCTTGACCGAGTCTCCCGCGGGACGGCTGGCGATCGGCGGCGGCGGCGCCGTCGCCGATTGGCTGATCGAGATGCGCAGCCTGCCGGAGCGGCAAATGCTCGACGCGATGCTCGTCGAAAAGCGCGTTTCCGCGCATGAGATCGAGCGTCTCGCGCAGAAGCTCGCCGAATTTTATCTCAAAGCTCAGGTTTCGACGATCGCTCCCGCAGACTATGCGCGCCGCTTTTTTCGTGAGCAGCAGATCAATCGCGAAGTCCTGACCGCGCGCGCCTTCAGGCTCGATCATGGGCGCGCGTCGCTCGCGCTCGACCAGTTGGAGGCGCGGCTCGCTCTCGATCGCCCTCTCCTTGAAGAGCGCGTGCGCGCCGGTTGCGTCGTCGAGGGGCATGGCGATCTTCGTCCACAGCATGTGAACTTTTCCGATGGGATCTCGATCTTCGACTCTCTGGAGTTCAACGCCGAACTCCGCCAGGTCGATCCCTTCGACGAGATTGCGTTTCTTGGGCTGGAATGCGCGCAGCTCGGCGCGCCCGAAGTCGGGTCGAAGCTCGCCGAGGCTGTGGCCGAACGGCTGGGCGTTTGCGTCCCGGAGAGGCTGATCCCGCTTTACGCCGGGTGGCGCGCCGTTCTGCGGGCGCGGCTCGCGGTGGCTCATCTGCTGGATCCGACGCCGCGCACGCCGGAAAAGTGGGAGCCGCTGGCGAGCCGCTATCTCGCGCTCGCCGAAGAAGCGCTGGCCTGAACTGGCCGTGTCGGCGCGCCGACAACCCCGTTATCGTCGCTGCAGGCGCTGGCGCGTTTCCTCCTCGAGCCGGGCGAGCTTGTCGCTGATCGCGACGGGAAAGGGCGTCAGCGGCGCCGAGAGGGCTCGGCGCTCCGCCGGCAGGGCGGCGATCGCCTCGCGGGCATAATCTCGCGACTCCAACAGCGTGACTCTCTCGCCCTCCACGCGGCGGCCGCCGATCATCACGGGGCGAAGCAAAGGCTCGCCCTCGATATTTTCCTCACGCAGCGCGATGACGTCGCGAACCGCGACGCCATCCTTGCACTGGCGAAAAAGCTGCTTCCTCCCCGGCAGCGAGCGCTTGCCGGAAGAGAGTTTCATGCGCGGCTCGCCGGCATATTCGGTGAGCTTATATGCGATATCGAGCGTCGGCGCGTCCGCGCTAGCCGCCATATCGGAGCCGACGCCGAAAGCGTCGATGGGCGCGCCCTCCGCCAGGAATCGCTCGATCGCGCGCTCATCGAGGCCGCCGCTTGCGATGATCGCCACGTGAGACAAGCCTGCTTCATCAAGCTTTCTCCGGGCGCCGCGCGACAGCGCGGCGAGATCACCCGAATCGAGGCGGATGGCGCGAAAGCCGCGATTCCCCCCCTTGGCCACGGCGATCGCATTTTCGACGCCGCCGAGCGTGTCGTAAGTGTCGACGAGCAGAGTCGCGTTGGGAAAGATTTCGATGAAATCTTCGAAGGCAGCTCTCTCCGAGCCGCAGGCCTCGACGAAACTATGCGCCATCGTGCCTTCTAACGGCAGGCCGTAGGCGAGGCCGCTCGCGACATTCGAGGTCGAGGCGACGCCGGCGATGAAGAAGGCGCGCGCGCCGCGGATCGCCGCGTCGATTCCCTGCGCGCGCCTGGCGCCAAAATCACTGACCGGATGGCCTTTCGCCGCCGCGACGACGCGCGCCGCCTTGGATGCGAAGATCGTCTGAGATCCAATTCTGTTGAGGATCAAGGTCTCGATGAATTGCGCCTCGGGGAGCGAGGCGGTGACTTCGAGAATGGGCTCCTCGTCGAAAAAGGGCGTTCCCTCGCGCATCGCGACAATGTCGCCACGAAAGCGAAAGCCGCGCAGCCATTGAAGAAAGGGCTCGGAAAACTCGCGCTGAGAGCGGAGCCGTTCGATTTCTTCGTCGCCGAAGCGAAGGGCTTCGATGTCGTCGAGAAGCTCGCTCAAGCCGCAGGCGAGAAGAAAATTGCGCACCTCCGGCAGCTTTCGCACGAAGAGGCTGAAGGTCGCCGTTTGCGTCAGATCGAGCTCGAAATAGGCGCGCAGCATCGTGAATTCGTAAAAATCCGCGAAAAGCGCCTTGTTCGACATTGAGGCTCCCTGCGCTGTTCGGCCACGATCATCGGTTCGATTTCAGGCGCCTTCGCCCAGCAGCCTGGTGATCGAGCCGCCGCCATGGCAGCATCGGATGGCCTGGGCGACGAGATTTGCGACGCTCACGACCGTGAGGCGCTTCTGCATCAGATCGCTGCTCATATGGGCCGGCAGCGGGACGCTGTCGGTGACGACGATGCGATCGATGGGCGCGCTTTCGAGCACGCCGGCGGCTCCCGTAGAGAAGACGCCATGCGTCGCCGCGCACCATACCGCCTGCGCACCCTCCTTGCGGCAGGCAGCCGCCACGCGCGCCATCGTGCCGCCGCCGCTGATGAGATCGTCGAGGACGATCGCTATGCGCCCTTTCACGTCGCCGGCGAAAATATCGCCCGTCACCTTGCCTTCGCTGCGGCGTTTATCCATGAAAGCCTTGGCGACGGGCCGCGCCAGCGTTCTCTCCAGGCGCTCGCGAAACAGCTCCGCCCGCTTCTCGCCGCCGAGATCGGGCGAGACGACCGCGACCTCCTCCTTGCCGACGAGCCGGGCAAAATGACGCGCGAACAGCGCTTGCGCGTCGAGATGCTCACTGTCGCAACGGAAGGCGTTCTGATAGGCGGCAAGATTATGCGCGTCGATCGTCATCACGCGATCCGTCCCCATCGCCTCGAGCAGCTGCGCCAGATAGCGCGTGGCGATGGGATCGCGCGGCTTCGTTTGCCGATCCTTGCGCTGGAAACACAGATAAGGCGCGACGACCGTCACGTAGCGCGCGCCGGCGTCCTTCAAGGCGCCGATGAAAAACAACAGCCGGCACAGCTTGTCGGAGACGCTAGCCCCCGCTTCGCCGTAGAGACTGGAGAGGACGAAGACATCCTTGTTTCGCACATTCGTCAAGGGTCTGATCTTGAACTCCCCATCCTCGAAACGGCGCACCTCATGCGGCGCGATCTCGAGATGAAGCAGACGCCCGACCTGTTGCGCGAGCCCATGATTCGCGTCGAGCGCGAACAGGGCGAGATCGTGATCCGTGGGCTCCGCTCGCTGCGCGGTAGGCGCGCCGGCTTTGAAGGTCTCGATCGAATATCCAACCAGGAAGGAATCGATCCGGCGCCCGTCTTCGGAAAGCGGCGCGACGAGCGTATCGACGGCGGCGACGTCATGGCCCCGTTTCTTCACAATAAACTGGGCGACGAAGGGTTCGCTCGTTCGCAGCGCTTCGGCGAAGAGTCGCCGCAGACGAACGGCGGCGCGCCGATTCTCGGCGCGGCTCAATCGCCCCTCGGAGCTTAGCGAGCCGAGCATGGCTTCCGCCGTCGCCAACCCCATGACGAGAACGCAATCGCGCTCGCCCTCGAGGCGCCGAAAAACGAAGCCGGAGGGAAAGAAATTCGGCCGCTTAGTGACAGCGCTCGCCTGCGGGAGTGGCCTGCCGCCACGCGCGGCGTTCCACTGCTCCAGAAGGGCGGCCAAGGCGCGCTGCTCCGGCGCGGCGCCAAAATCCAGTCTGCTGAATAGCCGCAAGACGGCTGGCGGAGCTACGTCCATCGTCGTCATTTCGCACCCATCGGGCGGAGCGTTGGATGAAGTATCCTTTTGGAATTTAGTTGCGGCGACCGACGACGCCAAGGATCGCGACCGCCTGTCGCAGGGGCCTCGGGCGTCAGCCCTTGATGCAGATGAGCGGCGCCAGATAGGCGACCTTCTTGGCGAGGCCCGCGGCCTCGGCGCAGTCGACGACCGCCTCCACGTCCTTATAGGCGCCGGGCGCTTCTTCGGCGACGCCGCGCATGGACGGGCTCTTGACGATAATTCCTCGCCCGCGCAGCTCGTCGACGACTTGCCGGCCGCCCCAGGCGCGCGTCGCGGCGTGGCGGCTCATGCGCCGTCCGGCGCCGTGACAGGCCGAGGAAAAAGCGCGCGTCTCGCTCTCTTTCGTCCCGGCGAGAACGTAAGAGCCAGCGCCCATGCTGCCGCCGATCAGCACCGGCTGTCCGTGCGGCGCGAGCGCCGCGGGAAGACTTTCGGCGCGGGGCCCGAAAGCGCGCGTCGCTCCCTTGCGATGCACGAAGAGCTGTCGCGCTACGCCGTCGACTTCGTGCGTCTCCGTCTTGCAGGTGTTGTGGGAGACGTCGAACATCAACGGCAGTTCCTCCTGCTTGAAGAAGGCGGCGAAGACCTGCCGCGCGAGGTGACCGATGATCTCGCGATTGGCCAAGGCGCAATTGATCGCCGCGCGCATCGCGCCGAGGTAGCGCTGGCCGAGCTCCGAGCGGATCGGCGCGCAGGCGAGCTCCCGGTCGGGCAGGTCGACGCCGAATGCAGGAGCGGCGATGGCCATTTCACGCAGGAATTCCGTGCCGATCTGATGGCCGAGGCCGCGCGAGCCGCAATGAATGGTCACGACGCATTTGCCTGGCTCGAGGCCGAAGGCTTTGGCGATCTTCGCGTCGAAAATCTCCCGGACCTCCTGCACCTCGAGATAATGGTTGCCTGAGCCGAGCGTGCCCATCTCCTGACGCTGGCGCTCCTTGGCGCGATCGGAGACGGCGGCCGCATCCGCCCCGGCGGCGCAGCCCTCTTCCTCGATGCGCTCGAGGTCCTCGGCGCGCCCGAAACCTTGCTCGACCGCCCATCGCGCGCCGCCCGTCAGCATGGCCGTCATGTCCGCTTCGCCGAGCGCGATCTCGCCCTCCGCGCCGACGCCGACCGGCACGCAGGCATAGAGCGCGCTCGCGAGCTCCTCCTGCACGGCGAGGATCTCGTTGCGCGTCAGCGACGTGAGATGCGCGCGAACCCCGCAGGAAACGTCGAAGCCGACGCCGCCCGCCGACACGACGCCCCCCGCGTCGGCGTCAAAGGCGGCGACGCCGCCGATCGGAAAGCCATAGCCCCAGTGCGCATCCGGCATCGCATAGGACGCCTGTACGATCCCCGGCAGCATCGCGACATTGGTGACCTGCGCGAAGACCTTGTCGTCCATCTCGCCGAGCAGGCTTTCGCTCGCATAAATGATCGCCGGAACGCGCATGGCGCCGAAGGGTTCGATCCGCCAAGCGTTTTCGGAGAGCTTTTCAAAGCGCGAGATGTCCATCACGTCCTCCCTTGTCGCGTGACCACCGGGCTAGAACGATTCCGTTCGAGCGGAACGCGCGCTAGACGTCGATCACACATTGCGCGCGCCAGAGCCCCGGGCGATCCTCGCGCACAACGAGCTCAGTAAAGGTGGCGCCTTTCACCTCCACGGCCGGCGCGTGACGCTCGCGCGAGATTTTCTCGCCAAAGGCGCGCCCCGTCAGCCTTTCACCTGCCAGGGAGACCTCGAAGGCTGCAAAGATCATGCGGCGCGCGGCCATCTCGTAGACGAGAGCGTTGAGCCAATCCATGAGCAGAAGGTCGAGGCTCGGGGCCTCGCGCTCAATGTCGATCGCCTCGTCGCAGCGAACCGTCGCGAGGTCCACGATAGCTGCGCACAGGGCGCGCGCCGCCTGGACGAAAGCTTCAGCGGGCGTTGCCCCGAAGCCGCGCACGCCGAGGTCGGCGCCATGCGGGAAGTGCTCCCAGCGGTCAACCTCTGCGGAGTCATGCTCGCTCATCGCGTTTGGCGCAGGCTCGCCAAATAGGCGGAGATCGCGTCGATTTGCGCGTCGGTCAGGTCAAGATGAGGCATCGCCGCTGGATGCGCCACGCTGCTGCTGGTCGAGCGAAGGAACCCCCGCAGCGCCTGCGGCGCGGCTTTCGGTCCTTGCGCGATGTCCAGGAAGCTCGGAGCGCCCGATCCCGACGGCCGGCGCTCGGAAGTCTGCGGCGAGACGACGTGGCAGGGCGAGCAAAGACCGAGGGCGAGGTCCTTCCCCGCTTGGACGGCGTCGGCGCTCTCAGCGGGCGCGGGTGCGACCGCCAAAGCCTGACCCGCCAGCGCCCCAGTCGCCGCAAGCGCAAATGCAAGGTCCTTTCTCGGAATGGCCATGTTACGTCCCCCTGAGCCTGAAAGACGTGGACGGGATGCGGAGCGAGTCCCCGAGCGCCGGCTTCCACTTTAGCTCATCTCTCCGGCGAACGCCCGAACAGGCTTCGCAACTCGCCCTTCGCTTTGTCCAACACCACCCTGCGTTCCTCGGGCAGGGTCGAACCCGCGCGGTTCATGTAAAATGTCAGCATCGACATGGCGGAGCGAAAGGGGTCGCTTTTGCGGCGCGTGCTCGCCTCCGCCGAGCGTTTCAGCGAGCGCGCGATCTTACGCGGATCGTCGAGCGCGAAGACGCCGGCCTCGAGGTCAAGCGCGTTGCTTGTCCGCGTCACGCGCCCTGACCAGAGCCGATCCGGCGAGTCGCCTGGCTTCTTGTGCGCGCCCTTCGATGGAGCGTCATGCGCGCGCGGGTTCATTGAGGCCGCCTTTCGCCTGCGGATGGAACATGCGCGACGAACCAGACGCCGGCGATCTGGGCGACGCGCTCCAACGTTCCGGGCTGCTCGAAGAGATGGGTGGCGCCGGGGACGACGTCGAGACGCGCCTCGCAGCGAAGCTGGCGCAGCGCCCATCGGTTGAGCTCCAGCACCTGGTGATCGAAGCCGCCGACGATGAGCAGCGTCGGCGCCTTGACCTGCGCCAGCGACCCGGCGGCGAGGTCTGGGCGTCCGCCGCGCGACACGACGGCGGCGATCGCTGCAGGGTCCTGCGCCGCGGCGACCAGGGCCGCGGCGGCTCCCGTGCTGGCGCCGAAGAGGCCGACGGGAAGATTGCCGACCCCGCTCTCGCGCGACGCCCATTCTATGGCCTCCTGCAAGCGAGCCGCGAGCAGAGCGATGTCGAAAACGTTGCGGCGATCCTCGGATTCTTCCGGCTGCAACAGGTCGAACAGCAGTGTCGCGAAGTCCCGCGCGACGAGGCTCTCCGCCACGAGCACATTGCGCGGGCTGAATTGCGACGATCCGCTTCCATGCGCGAATATGATGAGCCCGGCGGGCTGCCGCGGCAAGAACAGGTTTCCGCCGAGCCCGCGACGGCCGACCGCGACTTCGACCCCCTTGAAAGTCTCCGCGATCACGCGAACCTCACTCTGGGCGCGCTTTCCGCTCCTCTGCCGTGGCGGCGACGCCGCTGTGGACTATATTTGGCCGAGGCGCCATGAAAGCAATTCGTCAATCCGGGGAGGCGCGGGCGATCGCGCCTCGCTCCCATCGCAATGGAAAGGAAAAACATGGAAAGCGCTCCGCACATCGAATTTCAGGGCATGGAGGCCTCGCCCGAGTTCCGCGACAAAATAACGCAACAACTGTCGCGCCTGGAGGAGCGCTTCGGGCGCATCACCGCGTGCCGCGTCACGGTCAAGGCGCCGAGCGGCCATCGGCATGTCGGCGATCCCTACGAAATAAAGATCTATCTGAGCCTGCCTGACGAGCGCGAGGTCGCCGTCGACCGCACGCCGCATCAAGACGAGCGTTTCCAAGACTTCGATTTCGCTCTCCATGACGCATTCAGCCGCGCCGGACGGCAATTGCAGGATCAGGTGGAGCGGATGCGCGGCGCGGTGAAGCAGCATGGTTAGGAGCCTGGCGCGCGAGGGCGTCCATAGGTTGTTGCTGGCCTTGGCGCTTCTCGCGGGCCTGCTCGGGCCGGCTTTCGCCGTCGACCCCGGCGAGAAGCTCGCCGATCCGGCGCTCGAGGCCCGCGCCCGGGCGATCGCGGCAGAACTACGCTGCCTCGTTTGCCAGAATCAGTCGATCGACGATTCCGACGCGCCGCTCGCCAAGGACCTGCGCCTCTTGCTGCGCGAACGCCTGCGCCAGGGCTCGAGCGACGAGGAGGCCAAGGCCTATATCGTCGCGCGCTACGGCGATTTCGTGCTGTTGCGTCCGCCCCTGAAGGCGCAGACGCTGCTGCTTTGGGGCGCGCCGCTGATCGCGCTCTGCGGCGGCGGTCTCGCCATCTGGCGTACGCTTCGGCGGCGGGCGGCCATCGCGCCGGCGCCATCGCCGCTCAGCGAAGCGGAGAAAGCGAAGTTGCGCGCTCTGGAGCTCGACGCTTCAGGCGAAGCCTAGGCGGAATCACCCCTCTTCCGGCTTTCCGCGCATCGCCTTGACCTTGCCGCGCAGCGACTTGCCTTCGAGGCGGCGCAGTTTTGAGCCGAGCGTCGGCTTCGTCGGGCGGCGCGGGGGCGGGGGCGGCGCGGCCGCGGCGCGTAAAAGCTCCAGAAGCCGCTCCAGCGCGTCGGCGCGGTTGCGCTCCTGCGTGCGGTGACGTTGCGCGAAGATGATGATGACGCCGTCCCGCGTCATGCGCCGGCCGGCGAGCGCCGGCAGCCGCGCGCGCACCGGCGGCGGGAGATTGGGCGAGCGCGCCGCGTCGAAGCGCAGCCGCACGGCGGTCTCGACCTTATTGACGTTCTGCCCGCCCGCGCCGGAGCTGCGCGCGAAATCGAGCGCAATCTCGCTTTCGTCGATCGCAATGCGCGGGGTGATCTGAATCATGGCGGTTGGGCCTCTCGATGAGGCGGCAATCTATAGCCTCTCCGCGCCGGGAGGCGAGGCCCGGCTTGCCGCGGGGCGGCGTCGCCTTATAGTCGCGCCCCCAAATCAGGATCGTCGATGAGCATTCCGCACCTAAAAATCGGCACGCGCGGCTCGCCGCTCGCGCTTGCGCAAACGCACGAGACGCGCGCGCGCCTCGCCGCGGCGCACGGCGTCGCGCCCGAGCATTTTCGCGTCGTCGTCATCCGCACGAGCGGCGACGTCATCCAGGACCGCGCGCTCGCCGAGGCCGGCGGCAAGGGCCTCTTCACGCGCGAGCTCGATCTCGCGCTCATCGCCGGCGAGATCGATTTCGCGGTGCATTCCTCCAAGGATCTCCCGACCGAGCTGCCGCAAGAAATCGTCATCGCAGGCTATCTGCCGCGCGAGGACCCGCGCGACGCCTTCATCGGCCGCGGCGGCGCAAGGCTCGGTGAGCTGTCGGAGGGGGCGGTGATCGGCACGGCGTCGCTGCGCCGCGCCGCTCAGGTGAAGCGGTTCCGCGCGGATTTGAAGACCGTTCTCCTGCGCGGCAATGTCGAAACGAGGCTCGCCAAGGTCGAGAGCGGCGCCGTGGACGGCACGCTGCTCGCGCTCGCGGGACTGCGCCGTCTCGGTTTCGAAGCGCGCGCGACAGAAATCCTGCCGCTCGAGGCCTTCCTTCCCGCCGCCGGACAGGGCGCGATCGGGATCGCCTGCCGCGCCGCGGATCACGCGACGCGCGCGGCGCTCGCGCCGATCCTCGACGCCGGAACCTTCGCGGCGCTCGCCGCCGAACGCGCCTTTCTCAAGGGGCTCGAGGGCTCCTGCCGCACGCCGATCGCCGGCTTGGCGGTCGTGGAAGGCGACGCGCTGAGATTTCGCGGCGAGGCCTTGCAGGCCGACGGCAGCCGCACCTTCGCGGCGGGCGGGGATGGCGGCGTAGCCGAGGCCGCATCGATCGGCGCGGGCGTGGCGCGCGAGATCCTGAGGCGGCTCCCGGGCGGCGTCGTAAGCCTGTCATGAGACGCGCGCTCGTCTTGCGCGCCGGCGAGGACGCTCGGCGAACCGCAGAAACGCTTGCCGAAATGGGCTTCGCCTGCGTGCTCTCCCCGGTACTGGAGATCGTCGCGACGGGCGCTAAGGCCCCGACAGAGGACTTCGACGCCGTCATCGTCACCAGCGCCAAGGCCCTGGAGCACGGCGACCAACCCGAAAGCTTGCGCCGCCTGCCGCTTTTTGCCGTCGGCGCGCGCACGGCGGCGCTTGCGGAGCAGCGGGGCTGGCGCGTCGCCGGCGTCGCGCCGGAAAGCGCGGCGCTTATTCCCGTGATTTTGGAGCGACGCCCCTCTCCGAGCCGCCTGCTTTATCTCGCGGGGCGGCAGCGCCGCGAAACGATCGAAACGGCATTGCGGCGGGCGGGGCGCGAGGTCTTCGCGCTCGAGACTTATGAAGCGCGCGAGGCGGCGGCGCTGACGCGCGAGGCGGCGGAGGGTCTGGCGCGCGGCGAGCTTTCCGCGGCGCTGCATTATTCGCCGCGAAGCGCCGAGATTTTCCTGCGGCTCGTCCTGCGCGACAATCTCGTGACGGCTGCGCGGGCGCTCGCCCATTTCGCGATTTCTGCGGAAACCGCCGCCGCCATCGGACCCTTGGGCGCATCAAGCACGCTCGTCGCCGATTCCCCTGACGAAGACGCGCTGCTCAGACGACTTGCGGCGTTCGATTGGATGCGATAGTCGCATATTTAAAGGCCACAGCTCGCTCCGCGACGTTTTGACGCGGCGCATTAATTATGTCATACGGCGAGCGATAAAAACTGAGATCGGCGCTCCTTTTTTGAGCGACCGACGCAGGAGGGCGAAAAGAGTATGGCCGTCGCAATCGTTATGGTCCTGGTCGTGGCCGCCTCCGTGCTGTTTCATCTGGTCAGCCCCTGGCACTCGACGCCGATCGCCTCGAATTGGGGCTTCATCGACGGCACGCTTGGTCTGACCTTTGCGGTGACGGCGACGGGCTTCGTCGCGGTCGTGCTGTTCATGGCCTATTGCCTCTATCGGTTTCCTCACGCGGAAGGCCGTCGCGCCGAGTACGAACCCGAGAATCAGAAGCTCGAAGCCTGGCTCGCCGGATTGACCACGGTGGCCGTCATGGCGCTGCTTGCGCCCGGTTTGATCGTCTGGGATCAATTCATCAACGTTCCCAAGGAAGCAACCGAGGTCGAGGCCTTCGGAGTCCAGTGGAACTGGAGCTTCCGATTGCCCGGCGCCGACGGCAAGCTGGGCTCGAGCGACGTGCGCTACATAGACGGCGACAATCCGCTCGGCGTGAGCCCGGCCGATCCCAAAAGCATGGACGACGTCATCATCACCAACGGCGAGCTGCATCTTCCGGTGAACAAGCCCGTGAAGGTGCTGCTGCGTTCCGCCGACGTGCTGCATGATTTCTATGTCCCTCAGATCCGCGCCAAGATGGATCTCGTGCCGGGAATGGTGAGCTATCTGTGGTTCACCCCGACCCAGACGGGAGAATACGACATTCTCTGCGCCGCCTATTGCGGCATTGGCCATCCGCAGATGCGGGGAAAGCTGGTCGTCGACACGCAGGCCGACTACGACAAGTGGCTCGGCTCGCAGCAGACGTTCCTGGATATGCGCAAAGCCAAGGGCCAATCCCGGCATGAGGCGAGGAACCCATAACAAATCGCGTCATCGCAAGGCGCGAGCCTCCTGCGGGGCGCGCGCCGCAACGGCGGCGAAGGAGAAGAAAGAGAAATGACTGACGCGACGATGGGCGATGCGACGGTCGCCGAAGAGCACGGCGTCCCGCCAGCAGAGGTTCCTGAGCTCGATCTTTATCACGCCCACACGTGGCTCGGGAAATACGTGTTCTCGCAGGACGCGAAATATATCGCGATCCAATATGGGGGAACGGCCACCGCCGTCGGGCTGCTCGGCCTCGTCATGTCGTGGATCATAAGGCTGCAGCTCGCCTTCCCGGGGACGTTCTCCTGGCTCGACGCCAACCTCTATTATCAGGCCGTCACGATGCACGGCATGATCATGGTGGTCTATCTCTTGACCGCCGTGCTGCTCGGCGGTTTCGGCAATTATCTCATTCCGCTCATGGTCGGCGCTCGGGACATGGTCTTCCCCTTCGTCAACATGCTGAGTTATTGGGTCTTCCTTCTCGCGGTACTCGTGCTGCTCGCGAGCTATGTCGTGCCGGGCGGCCCGACCGGCGCCGGCTGGACGCTTTACCCGCCGCAGGCGATCATGACCGGCACGCCGGGCCATGACGGCGGCATCATTCTGATGCTCATTTCCCTCGGCCTCTTCATCGTCGGCTTCACGATGGGCGGCCTCAACTATGTCGTGACCGTGCTGCAGGCGCGCACGCGCGGCATGACGTTGATGCGCATGCCGCTCACGGTCTGGGGCATCTTCGCCGCCGCGGTGCTGGCGCTGCTCGCCTTTCCGGGGCTTCTCGTCGCCGCGATCATGATGCTCTTCGACCGCTTGCTCGGCACGAGCTTCTTCATGCCGGCGCTCGTCGAATTCGGGGAGCAAAAGAACACGATGGGCGGCAGCCCGATCCTGTTCCAGCATCTTTTCTGGTTCTTCGGCCATCCCGAGGTTTACATCGTGGCGCTGCCGGCCTTCGGCATCGTCTCCGACCTCCTCGCGACGCACGCCCGCAAGAACATCTTCGGCTACCGGATGATGGTCTGGGCGATCGTCGCGATCGGCGTGCTGAGCCTGGTCGTCTGGGGCCATCACATGTATGTGAGCGGGATGAATCCCTGGTTCGGATTCTTCTTCGCGATCACGACGCTTGCGATCGCCGTGCCGACGGCGCTCAAGGTCTATAACTGGGTGCTGACGCTGTGGCGCGCCGACATCCATTTCACGACCCCGATGCTCTTTGCGCTCGGCTTCCTCGTGACCTTCGTCAATGGCGGGCTGACGGGCCTTTATCTCGGCAACGTCATCGTCGACGTGCCGCTCTCTGGGACGCTGTTCGTCGTCGCGCATTTCCACATGGTGATGGGAGTCGCGCCGATCCTGGTCATTCTCGGCGCGATCTATCACTGGTATCCGAAGATGACCGGCCGGATGATGGATGAGAGGCTCGGCAAGATCCATTTCTGGATCACCTTCCTCGGCGCCTATGCGGTGTTCTTCCCGATGCATTATCTCGGCGTCATGGGCGTCCCGCGCCGCTTCTATGAGCTTGGCGACTTCTCCTGGCTCCCGCCCTCGGCCGCGACGCTCAACGTCTTTATTACGGTCGCGGCGCTCACCGTCGGCGCGGCGCAGGCCATCTTCTTCTTCAACGTCTTTTGGAGCTTGCGGCACGGCAAGCCGTCGGGGTCCAATCCCTGGCGTTCGACGACGCTGGAATGGCAGACGCCCGAGACGCCTCCCGGGCACGGCAATTTCGGACCCAAGCTACCGATCGTTTATCGCTGGGCCTACGCCTATAGCGTCCCGGGCGCGCCGGAGGACTTCCTCCCGCAGAACGCGCCGCCGCTGAAGGGAGAACACGCCACATGAGCGTCATGGGGCTATTCTTCCTCTTCATCGCGTCGGTCGTCGTCCTGTGGCTCGCGCGCGAAGGAGTCATGAGCGCAAACTGGCTGGAGGAGGGCGAAGCCGTCGGCGTCGCCAAGCGCTCCGGCGGCGTTGACCTCGCTCCTCCTCCCGCGGCGAAGGTGGCGCTCGCGGTCTTTCTCGCGGTCGCGCTCTGCGTGTTCTCCCTGCTGACGGCCGCCTATTTCATGCGAATGGATACGCCGGACTGGCAGAATCCGCCCTTGCCGCGCATCCTCTGGCTCAACACGGCCTTCCTCGTCGCGAGCAGCGTCGCGCTGCAGTGGGCCAGTTTCGCAGCCGCGCGCGACGACGCGGCGCGGCTGCGCATGCTGCTGAAAATAGCGGCGGCGACTTCGGCATGTTTCCTGCTCGGGCAGCTCTGGGCCTGGAGGGAGCTCATCGCGGACGGCTACTATGTCGCGAGCAACGCCGCGAACGCATTCTTCTATCTGCTCACCGCCGTCCATGGCCTGCATCTTTTGGGCGGCCTCGTCGCGCTGGCGCGCACGATCGACAAGGCCTGGCGGCAGGTCGACCGGATGGCGCTGCAAACGAGCGTCGAGCTTTGCGCGATCTATTGGCACTTCCTGCTCGCCGTCTGGCTGGTGATGTTCGCCCTGCTGGGGGGCGAAATGAACGGATTCGGCGCGTTATGCCGCAGGGTGCTTTCCTGAAGGGATGGGGAACAACAAAATGACGAGCGAAACCGTCCATGCGCCGGCGCCTCACGCCCCAAAGCGGCCCGCCGGCTTGACTGGGTTCTTCAGCGACTGGGCCTCGGATCAGCGCTCCTTCAAGGGCGCCTCCTGGGCGAAGACGATGATGTGGATCTTCCTCGTCAGCGACACCTTCATCTTCAGCTGCTTCCTGATCTCCTACATGACCGTGCGCCTGTCGACGACGGTCGAGTGGCCGCACCCGAGCGAGATTTTCGCGCTCGAGATCGGCGGCCGGAAGATCCCGCTGATCCTCATCGCGATCATGACCTTCGACCTCATCACGAGCTCCGGCACGATGGCGCTCGCCGTCAACGCCGGCTATTCGAAGAATCGGAAGCTGTGCGCCTATCTCCTCTGGGCGACGGCCTTCTTCGGCGCGGCCTTCGTCGGCATGCAGGCCTTCGAGTGGACGAAGCTTATCCACGAGGGCGTGCGCCCCTGGGCCAATCCCTTCGGCGCAGCGCAGTTCGGCTCCTGCTTTTTCATGATCACCGGCTTCCATGGCTTCCACGTCTCGATGGGCGTGCTCGCGCTCTTGTGGTTCTCCCGCAACGTCTGGCTCGGCCTCTACGAGAGCGACAAGCGTGGCTATTTCACCGGACGCGTAGGCACCTATGACGTGGTCGAAACGCTCGGCCTCTATTGGCACTTCGTCGATCTCGTCTGGGTGTTCATCTTCGCCTTCTTCTATCTTTGGTAGGGCTGGCGGGAAAAAGCGAGAGGGCGTAGCTTCGCGGCAAGCAACCGAAATCGCCAGACGGCGCGGCGGCGCCGGAAGCAGGGACTGGCAGAGCAGGAGTGTGGACATGACAGCGACGACGGAAGTTTCGATCCGCGAGACGGCTCACGGACACGCGGCCAGCGCCAAGGCGACAAAGCCGGCGGCGGAGGCCCATGGGCAGCAGCATCCGCTCAAGCTCTACCTCGTCGTCTGGGCGCTGCTGTTCGTCCTCAGCACCTTTTCCTATCTCATCGACTACTTCGACCTGCAGGGAATGCTGCGCTGGTCGCTCATCATCCTGTTCATGTTGCTGAAAGCCGGCTTCATCATCGCGATTTTCATGCACATGGCCTGGGAGCGGCTGGCGCTGGTCCTGGCGATCCTGCTGCCGCCCATGGCGCTGCTGGTTTTCATCGGTCTGATGAACTTCGAAGGCGGCTATACGAACGGGGCGCGCGAGGCGAATTTCACCCCGGCGACGCTCGTCTCGCCGCCAGGGAAAGAGACGGCGCCGGCGCACGAATAGGCCGCATAGTCGACATTTTTGCGCTGCCGCGATAGATGTCCGCGGGAAAACTTCCGCGGACGCGCCCTTCGGGCCGGCCGCGTCTCAACGGGAATGTCGCGCCTTGGTCGAATTCGCTCTGCCGCCACACTCCAGGCCCGTCGCCGGCAAGACCTGGCCGCTTCCCGACGCGCGCAGCCTGCGCGAGCTTCACGTTTACCGCTTCGACCCGGACTCCCCGGCAAATCCGCGCATCGACGTTTTCTTCGTGGACGCGGACGAATGCGGGCCGATGGTCCTCGACGCGCTGCTGTGGATCAAGAACAAGGTCGACTCCACGCTCACCTTTCGCCGCTCCTGCCGCGAGGGGGTCTGCGGCTCCTGCGCGATGAACATCGACGGGACGAACACGCTCGCCTGCACCAAGGGGCTCGACGAGATCAAGGGCGTCGTGAAGATCTATCCGCTGCCGCATATGGCGGTGGTCAAGGACCTCGTGCCCGACCTCACGGGCTTTTACGCTCAGCACGCGGCCATCGAGCCCTGGCTGCAGGCGGGGCCGGCTCCCGAAAAGGAGCGGCTGCAATCCCCGCAGGATCGCGCCAAGCTCGATGGGCTTTACGAGTGCATCCTCTGCGCCTGCTGCTCGACGGCCTGTCCCAGTTATTGGTGGAACGCCGACCGCTATCTCGGCCCCGCCGCGCTGCTGCAGGCGCGGCGCTGGGTCGTCGATTCTCGCGACGAGGCCGGGGCAGAGCGTGTCGCCTATGTCGACGACGCTTTCCGCCTCTATCGCTGCCACACGATCATGAACTGCACGAAGACCTGCCCGAAAGGCCTGGAGCCGGCGCGCGCCATCGCCGAATTGAAGGAGCTCGCGCTCGCGCGGCCGTAGCGCGAGGCTTTCTTTTCGAAAAGGGCGCTCCGTCTTAACGATTCAGGGCCTAACCTTCGCCATTCTTCGCCGATACTGGGCCTCCGTCCAGTCCGAGACGGATGAAAGACCGCCAATGCGCCTGCGTCGACCCCTTTTTGGCTTGGCCCTCGGGCTCCTTGCCCTTTGCGCCGCGGGCTGCGGGCGCAAGGGGCCTCTGGAGCTGCCGGCCGACGTGCAGGCGGAGCGCCAGGCGCAGGCCGCTCAAGCGGAAGAGGCCGCCGCCGCGCAAGCGCAGGCGAGCGGACGCCGGCCGAAACTGAGCGAGGAGGGCGCGCTGCCGCCCAAGCCCGCCCGACCGCCTTTGGGCGATCCCGGCAACCGGCCTCCGCCCGTCTACCCTTTCCCCCTCGACTTCCTGCTCTAATCCCTTAGCCAATGCATCACTTCCATTATCGCGACGGCGTCCTGCACGCCGAAGGGGTCTCTCTGCCCGCGCTGGCGGAGAGGGTCGGCACGCCCTTCTATTGCTACTCCAGCGCGACGATCCGGAGGCATTTCGAGGTCTTCGCCGGAGCTTTCGCCGGCGAGGAGGCGCTCGTCTGCTACGCCATGAAGGCCAATTCCAACCAGGCCGTCATCGCGCTGCTCGCCGGGCTCGGCGCCGGGGCCGACGTGGTCTCGGGCGGCGAATTGGCTCGGGCGCTCGCGGCGGGCGTTCCCCCTGGCCGGATCACCTTTTCCGGCGTCGGCAAGACCGAAAGCGAGATCGAAGCGGCGCTCGCCGCCGGCATTTTCTGCTTCAACGTCGAATCGGAGCCGGAGCTCCTGAGGATTTCGGCCATCGCCGCGGCGCAGGGCCGCCGTGCGCCGATCGCGCTGCGCGTCAATCCCGACGTCGACGCCAAGACCCACGCCAAGATTTCGACGGGGCGCGCCGAGAACAAGTTCGGCGTCCCGCTGTCGCGCGCCCGCGAGGTCTACGCGGAAGCGAGGAGCATGCCGGGGCTCGACGTCGCCGGCGTCGACATGCACATCGGCTCCCAGCTCACCGATCTCGCGCCTTTCGACGAAGCCTTCTCGTTGCTCGCGGAATTTACGCGGGAGCTCAGAGCCGACGGCCATGCGATCCGTCACGTCGATCTTGGTGGCGGTCTCGGGATCGCTTATCGCGAGGACGACGACCCCGATTCCTACCATCCCGAGCGCTACGCCGCGATCGTGCGGCGCCGCTTCGCCGGCTCCGGGTTGCAGCTGGTGCTTGAGCCGGGACGTCTCATCGTCGGCAACGCCGGCGCGCTCATCGCGCGCGTCATTTATGTGAAGCGCGGTGAGGAGAAGACTTTCGTGATCGTCGACGCCGGCATGAACGACCTCGTGCGTCCGACGCTCTATGACGCGCACCACGAAATCGTGGCGGTCGCCGAGGATAGGGGCGGCCCGCGCTTCCTCGCCGACGTCGTCGGCCCAGTTTGCGAAACCGGCGATTATCTGGCCCTCGACCGCGACATGCCTGCGGTTTCGAGCGGCGACCTGCTCGCCGTGCTGAGCGCCGGCGCCTATGGCGCCGTGCAGGCGGGAACCTATAATTCACGACCGCTGATCGCGGAGACGCTCGTTGACGGCGAGAAATTCGCGATCATCCGTCCGCGTGAGACGATTGACGAGCTGATTGCGCGTGATCGCCTGCCGGGTTGGCTCGATCCGGCCTGATTCGAGACTTGGGCCGCCGCTCCGAGCGCGGGAGAGCGCGGATCGCCGCGGCCTCCCAAAACCCTGCGTCGAATGCGCGCGGCGCTCGCGACGGGGCTCGGGCGTGCTATGATCTTGAGGCGACTCGCGCGGGGGGAGGGATGTTATGAAATTGCGCCTGGGTTCGACGCTGCCGCTTCTCTTCCTTCTGCTCGGAGGCCCAGCGCTGGCGGAGGAGGGCCTGCGCGACAAGGCGAAGGGTCTTTTCGGAACCATTCCACAGACAGCGCCGGGTTCTCCCGGAGAGACGACGCCCGAGAAGATCGCGCTCGGCAAGATGCTGTTTTTCGATCCGCGCCTTTCCGAGAATCAGGATCTGAGCTGCAGCCTCTGCCACAACCCGTCCATGGCCGGCGTCAGCGGACAATTCCTCTCATCGGGTCACCACGGAGAGCTGGGCGGCCGCAACGTGCTGACCGTTTTCAATGCAGTCTTCAATGCGTCGCAATATTGGGACGGCCGCGCCGCCGGTCTGAAAGAGCAGGTCGAAGCTTCGGTTATGAGCAGTCCCGCGGCGCTGCTCAAGACGCGCGGCGGACCCATGGCGGTCCCTGCGGCCACGACCGCTTCGGCGAAGCAGCACGTGATTGAGCGGCTCAAGACGATCCCCGGCTATGTCGACGCCTTCAAGAAGGCTTTCCCCGACGCGGCCGATCCCGTTAACTACGACAATGTCGCGCGCGCGATTGCGCAGTTCGAAGCGACGCTGATCACGCCCGACGCGCCCTTCGACCGCTGGCTCAAGGGCGACGACGCGGCGCTCTCGCCGACACAGCTTCAGGGGCTGGGGCTCTTCATCGGCAAGGGCTGCGCCGGCTGCCATAACGGCGTCAACCTCGGCGGATCGGGCTATGCGCGCTTCGGCGTCGCTCAGAGCCCGAGCGCCGAGCTGCTGCCGCCCGATGACTGGGGTCGCGCCGCGGTGACCAAGAAGATTGAGGACAAATACGTCTTCAAGATTCCGAACCTGCGCAACGTCGAGCTGACCGCGCCTTATTTCCACAGCGGCGCAACCGACGATCTGAAGGAGGCGGTGGCGGTGATGGCCTCGACGCAGCTCGGCGTGACGCTCGCGCCAGGAGAGATCGCCAGCATCGAAGCCTTCCTCAAGTCGCTGACCGGCCCCGCGCCGCAGATCGTCCTGCCGACGTTGCCGCCAAATCCGCCGCGGGCGCAGGCCCATCCGGCCAATTGAGCGGCGGGCCAAGCGTCGCAAAATGAGCGCGCGCCATGTCCCCGGCGCGCACAGCTGCTATAGTGCTGGGGATCCTTAGTCCCCGTCCATGACCGACGCCGCCCCTTTCCCCGCTTTGAAAATGTCGAACTCCCCCCCGACGCGCCCTTTCGTGCTGTTCGAGGACGGGCGTGAGGGCGGTCGCACGCTGCTGTTCGAGGAGCCGCGGGAGCTGATCCTGGCCGAGACGCCGGGCGAGGTCGCCTCGGCCTTCGCGCGCATGGAGGCTGCGACGAAAGCGGGGAGCTTTCTTGCGGGCTATGCGAGCTATGAGCTCGGCTACGCGCTGGAGTCCAAGTTCAGCGCAGAGGCTACGCCGGCTTCGCCGACGCCGCTGCTCGCATTTGGCGTCTTCGACGCGCCGCAGAGGCTTCCCGCCGAGGCCCGCCGAGCGCCGGCCTTCGAGCGGATCCCGCTCACGCCGGCCTGGAGCGAGTCGGAATACGCCGAGCGCTTCCAGAAATGCCGCGACTATATTTTTGCGGGCGACGTTTATCAGATCAATCTGACCTTCCCGCTTAACGGACGCCATGAGGGCGATCCGCTGGCGCTCTATGACTCGCTGCGCAAGCGCCAGCCCGTCGCCTTCGGCGGCGTCGTGGCTCTGGGTCAAGAGACCGTCGTGTCGCTGTCGCCGGAGGTCTTCTTCGAGGCGAGGGGCCGCGACATCCGGGCGCGGCCGATGAAGGGCACGGCGCAGCGCGGCTTCCTGCCGCCGGAAGACATGAACCGGGCCAAACATCTCGTCGAGGACGAGAAGTCCCGCGCCGAAAATCTGATGATCGTCGATCTCCTGCGCAACGATCTGTCGCGGCTCGCCGAGCTGGGCTCGGTCAAGGTCACGGATCTCTTCACGGTCGAGACCTATCCGACGCTGCATCAGATGACTTCGGGGATCGCCGCGCGGCTGCGCGAAGATGTCGGCCTCGCCGAGCTTTTCGCCGGGCTCTTTCCCTGTGGCTCGGTGACCGGCGCGCCGAAAATTCGCGCGATGGAGATCATCCGCGATCTCGAATGCGCGGCGCGCGGCGTCTATTGCGGCTCGCTCGGCCTCATCACGCCCTCCGGCGAGGTGCGCTTCAACGTGGCGATCCGCACGCTGACGATTTTTCCCGGCGGGAACCTCGTCTGCAACGTCGGCTCGGCGATCGTCGCCGATTCGACCGCGCGGGAGGAATATGCGGAATGCCTGATCAAGGCGCGGTTTTTGACGGGAACGTGAGGCGGCGGCGACGCCGTCTATTCATCCCGGCGGAACCGATGGGCTCGACAGCATCCTGTTTCGCGCCGACTCCAGGGTCGCAATACCGCGCTCCACGTCATCCAGCGTTCGTTGGACGATGTTGTATTCGAGAGAATCGAATTGGTCGGCTTTGTAGCCCTGCACAAGATATTTTTTGAGGGCGCCGATGACATCATTGATTTCCCGATCAAGCGCCCGCATATCGATTGGCTCCGCAAAAGCGTTTTTGTGTTTTTTGAAATTCCATTCGGCGGACCGCAGGCCGTTCTTCAACAGCACGAGGTTGCGCATCGCCTCCTTCGGGTCCCACATCATCAGGTTATAGCGAACCTTGTCGAGCAAGGCGCTCAATGTGGCGTCGGCTCGCGATTCGAGATCGCCTTCGTTCGACGGAAAAGACCCGGTCGACGCGCGCCGCGAGGCGTCGCATTTGGATCGCAAGGCGTCCATCTGCGCGACGAGGTCTTTGAGAGCTTGTTTCTCCTGCACAAGGTCGGAGTGGATGCCGCTCACGGCCTCCGTCTGGTCCGTCGAGAGCTTTGCAATCCCATCGAGCGTCGCTTGCAGCTTAGGCGAGGGTTCGTGAGACTTCTCGAGACCCAGCGCCAAAGAATGCCACAGAGAAAGGCCCAAAAGCAGGGCGCCTGACCCGCAAAGGGCCGTCCCGGCAAAGCCGAACATCCGCCATTTGAGCCAAACCCAAGCCGCCGACCCGATGGCGAAGCTGCCCAGTGCGGCGCTCGCAAGGACCAGCGTCGTCTGAGCCCCTCCGCTCCAAGTAGCCAAATCCAACGAGGTGCTCCTCAAGTCTCCATTGCGTGGGTAGGAACACTTTGGGTTCAGGCAATGACTGACACGACTCTCGGTGAATCCCAGCGCCAAAAATATCTTCACCAACCTTGTCCAGGGATGGAAACGACACAGTTGTAGTCGCAGAGCGCGTCGGTGACGCTACTTTGTCCAAAACTCGGAAGCGCCCCATGCATAAGCTTCCTTTCCTCGTGACGTTTGCTTTTTCCCTCTCTCCTTGCGCCGCTCTCGCTGAGCTTGTCCGCGAAGTGGAAAAGGCGCGTGCCGCAAATGATCACGAGATCGATGCTCAGGCGACGAAAGCTGAGGCGTTGTTGCCCGGCGTCGAGCATGAGCTTCCCGTGGTGATCAAATCCGCGAAGAGAGATGAGTGAACCGTCGTCGCCCTTGCTCTCATGTTGGCTTTGACATGGGTGGTTGGTGGAGAAGCGCGCCTCAAAATCGCGCTGGTCTTTGCGCTCGGCTTTTTGGCGGGGATGCTGTCCATGTTCGTCAAGGGCCGAGTGATGGGTGTATTCTAGGCAGGAACACGGCGACGATCACGGCGAGCACGACGCCATAAGTGACGGCGTAAAGGCGTTCCGAGGACGCTAACTGCAAGCCGAGCGGGACAGCTAAAAAAGTATGAGTGAAGCATATATCGAAAGTTTGCATCCTATGCATGTATGAAGGAAGATAAGATAGGATAATGAACGTTGAGAAGACGATGTTTCCCCAGATGAGATCGAAGATCAACCATAGGGATTGGTTTCTGGTGACGCGCTCGACAAAGGCACGCTCGAGCCCCAACATGATCGTCGGCTTAGAACCTTAGCTCTCCTTCGTCATGGCTGCGCCTCCCTTCGCCTAAGTCAATGCAAGGAGCAGCGACCGCCACGCCTTGATCCGGCCGCTCTCCTTTGGGAGAAAGCTCGCGCCGCAGATTCGGCCGCCCAAGCGATTCGCGCCGTGGACGGCCCCATTCGAGGGTAGAGGTTCATGGCGAGCGCTTGCACGGAAGGTCTCGACACCGGTTTCGTCGATCTCGGCTATCTCAAGGTCGCGGCGCTCGGCGTCGTCCAGGGCATCACGGAGCTTCTGCCGATTTCCTCGACGGCGCATATGCGCATCGTCCCGGCGGCGCTCGGCTGGCGCGACCCGGGCTCGGCCTTTTCCGCAGCGATGCAGGCGGCGGCGCTCGTCGCGGTGATCGCCTATTTCTGGTCCGACGTGCGGGCGCTCGTCTTCGGCTCGGCGGAGGCGCTGATGCGTCGCGATTTCAAGAGCTGGACGCTGCGCTTCGCGGTCTGGATCGTGCTCGCGACCGTGCCCATCATTCTCGCCGGCCTGGCGCTCTCGCCGGTTCTGAACGCCTGTGGCACGCCTTTGCGCTCGCTGACCGTGATCGGCCTTTCCTGCCTCGTCATGTCGGCGCTGCTCGCCCTGGCCGAGCTATATTGCAATCATCAGCGAACGCTCGATCACCTTTCACTCAAGGACGCGATGATCGTCGGCGTCGCGCAGGTCGGCGCGCTCATCCCCGGCGTCTCGCGCTCGGGCTCGACGCTGACCGCGGCGCTGTTCCTCGACCTGAAGCGCGAGGAGGCGGCGCGCTTCTCGTTTCTTCTGGGCCTTCCGGCCATCGCCGGCGCCGGACTTCATGAATTTTACAAATTGTACAAGGCGCATCTCGATATGCACGGTTGGTCGATCCTCGCCGTCGGCCTCGTCGTCGCCTCGATATCGGCATGGGTGGCGATTTGGAGCCTGATGCGCATTCTCGAGCGCTTTTCCGCCTGGCCCTTCGTCGCCTATCGCGCGCTGATCGGCGTGCTGCTGCTCCTGGGCCTCGGCGCGTCGGTCTCCGGGTAACTGGCGCCTCGGTCGCGCGCGAAACGCGCTCTCTCGAAATATGCAAGCGCTTTTTTGCGTCGCGTACGCGATTCTGGGTATTGCCCAAAGGGTCTCTCAAGACCTAACATTGCCGCATGGTCAAGACTGCCTTCTCGATCCGACCGGCGAGAGCGAGCGACGCCGAGGCGATCGCCGACACGCATGACGTTTCCTGGCGCGACGCCTATCGCGGCGTGATCCCGGGCGTCGAGCTGGAGCGGATGATCGCCAGGCGCGGACCGCGCTGGTGGCGGTCGGCGATCCTGAAGCGCACCGGGCTCCTCGTGCTCGATTTCGAGAAAGAGATCGTGGGTTACGCCACCTATGGCCGCAACCGCGTGCCGACCATGCCCTACGCCGGCGAAATCTTCGAGCTGTATTTGCGTCCGGAGCACCAGGGGCTCGGCTTTGGTCGCGACCTCTTTAACGCGGCGCGCCGCGAGCTCGCCGAGCACGGCTGCTTGTCGACGATCGTCTGGGCGCTCGCCGACAATGAGAAGGCGCTGGGCTTTTACAGACGTCTCGGCGGCACGCCGATCCGTCGCGCCGAGGAGCGTTTTGGCGACAACATGCTGACCCGCGTCGCCTTCGCCTTCGCCTCCGCCCCTGTGCGCTGAGGCAAGGGGACGACCCTCAAGCCAGACGCCGCATTCTCTCCTCGTTACGCCGACAATCGCCGTAAACCCGGCACGCGGCGCATTCCCAAAACTTTCCGCCATGCCTCCCGAGATCAACCCCTTCGAAGAAATTCGCATGCTTTTTGCCGGCTTGCCCGCGCCTTCGCTTGAGGCGGCGGCGGCCGTGCGTGCGCGCGACGCGCAATTGACGAAGCCGCCCGGCGCCCTGGGCCGGCTCGAGGAGATCGTCGAATTTCTCGCCGCCTGGCAAGGTAAGGCGGAGCCGGAAATCAACCGGCCCCTGGTCGCCGTCTTCGCCGGCAACCACGGCGTCGTCGGCCGTGGGGTATCGGCTTTCCCGCTCGAAGTGACGCGGCAGATGGTCGAGAACTTCACGAGCGGCGGCGCGGCGATCAACCAGCTCTGCAAGAGCTTCGGGCTCGGCCTGAAGGTTTTCGAGCTTGCGCTGGATCGCCCGACGCGGGACTTCACGCAGGAGCCGGCGATGACCGAGGCCGAGGCCGCCGCGACCCTCGCCTATGGGATGGAGGCGATCGACGGCGGCGTCGATTTGCTCGCGCCGGGCGAAATGGGGATCGGGAACACGACCGCGGCCGCCGCGATCTATACGGCGCTCTATGGCGGCCCCGCGGCACGCTGGGCAGGACGCGGGACCGGCGTCGACGACGCGGGGCTCACCCGCAAGATCGCGGCGATCGACGCGGCGCTTGGCGTTCACGGCCCGCATCTCACCGACCCGCTCGAAATCCTGCGCCGCCTCGGCGGACGAGAGATCGCCGGCGTGATGGGCGCGGTCCTCGCCGCAAGGCGCGCCAAGATTCCGGTCGTGCTCGACGGCTATGTCGCTTGCGCGGCCGCCGCGCTCCTGCATGCGCTGAGCGAAGACGCCATCGCCCACTGCCTCGCCGGCCATGTCTCCGCCGAAGGCGCGCATGCGGAGGTTCTGACGCGACTCGGCAAGAAGCCGCTGCTCGATCTGGGCATGCGGCTCGGCGAGGGCTCGGGCGCCGCGCTCGCTGTCGGAGTGATCAAGGCGGCGCTTGCTTGCCACCGCGACATGGCCACCTTCGCAAGCGCCGGCGTGAGCGGGCAGGGATAAGGCTTGGAAGAGCCGCTCGAGCGCCTATTCCTCGGGGAATCGTTCGTGCGTCGAGAAATCGCTCCGCATCAGTTCAAGCGGCCTGATCGGCGCTGTCAGAACTCAGGGATCGCCGTTTCTTTCGCCGTCGCGCTTCGCCGGATGCGCAGCATCGCTCGCGTTCCCGGATAGTCCTTGTCGTAGCCCCATTCGGCGTCGAGCTTGCTTGCCATGGCGGAAACGATTGTCTGCCCAAGTCCCGAACTGGTTGCGCCGTCCGGGCCATCTCGACCGACGCCGTCATCCTCGACGATTATGGACATCCGCTCCGAGTTTTCTGCGCGAAGCTCGATCCTGACTGGACCCTCGCCATCAGGGTAAGCGTGTTTCAGGGCGTTGAGAACGAGCTCCGTGATCGTGACGCCGATCGCGAGCGCCTGGTCGGGTGTGACGTCGATCGTCTCCTCAGGCAGAAGTAAGGCGATCGTGATCTGATCGCTGGACGACCGCCGCAAATCGCTGACCACAGTGTGGAGGTATTCATTGAGAGCGACGGAGGAGACGTCATTTGAATAAAGCTGCCTATGGAGCTGCGCGATCGCCATGACGCGCTGGCGAGCTTGCTGCAAGGCCGTTCTTGCCTCCTCGGCCGTCGACGCAGACTCTTGGATTCCCAAAAGAGAGGAAATCAGTTGCAGGCTGTTTCCTACCCGATGATTGACCTCGCGCAAAAGGATTTCTCGTTCCGCGGCCAGCGCCTGGAAGCGATCGCGGGCGATGCGGATCTCGACCTCCATTTCTTTCTTGGCTTTTTGCAGCCGAAGTTTTGCGACCGCCTGTTCCAAGGCTGTCGCCAAGAGCGTCAGAAATTCGCCGCCGATGTCCTTGAAGACATAATCGGCGGCGCCCGCCTTCAGCGCCGCCACGGCCACATGGCCATCCTCGGTCGCCGTTACATAAACGACCGGTGGGGCCTCGGGCAGCGCCCGTATAGCCGCCAGGGTCGCGAGACCATCCTGCTTCGGCATGACGTGGTCGAGAGCGACCGCGTCGAGACCCCCTTTCGCCACGCGAGCCACGCCGCTGGCGCCGTCGTTGGCGCTCTCCACGATGAAGCCGCTTCGCTCCAAATGTTTTTGCGCCAGCCGCGTCGCGGCCGGATCATCGTCGATATAGAGGACGCGTAATGAGGGGCTCATGGCGCCTCCGGCACTGCTATGACGGAGAAGAACAGGCCGAGCTGGCGCACGGCGGTGGCGAAGCGCGCGTAATCCACCGGCTTGGTAATGTAGACGTTGCAGCCCAGGTCATAGCAGCGCTGGACCTCCCGCTCGTCATCCGTTGTCGTCAGGATCACCACCGGCGTCCGTTTCAAATGTAGATTTTCCTTAAGCTGCCGGAGGATTTCAGCTCCATCCATGTCTGGCAGGTTGAGGTCCAAGAGAATGAGAAGCGAGAGTCCGGCGCTATTTCGGCCCGTACCGTCCGGGCCTAGGAGGTGGCGCAGAGCGCTGGCGCCGTCAGTGAAGGCGACGATGAGGTTGGTGATCCCAGCGGCGCGAACGTTCTTTTCAATGAGGCGCGCGTGTCCCCCATCGTCCTCGATCATTACGATCGTCACGGGCGTCATCCGGCTTCCCTCTCACTGATCGACGCAGGCGCAAGGCAACACGACCTTGAAGGTCGAGCCCTTGTTGGGCGCCGACGTAAGCTTGATTGATCCGCCGAGGCGGCGGACCAGCGCGCGCACGTGAGCGAGGCCGATGCCCTCGCCGCGTTGATCCTGTGCGCCGGCGCGACGAAACAGGTCGAAGACTCTCTTTTGGTCCGCTTCGGCAATTCCGCGACCATTGTCCTGCACTTCGTAAATCACCCGCCCGGGGGCGACGCACCCGGTGACCTGAATTCGCCCTGGTACTCCAGGGCGAAGGTATTTTAACGCGTTGTCGAGAAGATTGGCAAACACCTGCTCGAGCGCAAGGCGATCGCAATGGATCGTCGGCAAGGGCCCTACTTCGATTTCCGCGTCGACGGCTTGAGCTTCATGAGCAAGAGTTGTCACCACGCCGTTGACAAGGGCCGACATGTCCACGTCCTCGGTCTTCAGCTCACGCTTGCCCGTTCGGGAGAGCGCCAGAATGGCGCTGATCAACCGCTCCATCTTCGCAGTCGCCGCCTTGATGAAGCCGATTGCTTCGTCGAAGTCGGCCTCCGCCGCCTTGTAGTCAAGCTCCTTCCTCTCCGAAGCGTTTCCTTCTGCCGCAAAATTTTTGAAGATTACATCCCGCAGCGTTTGGAGCTCGCTCGTGAAGCCCATGACATTGACCAAGGGCGCACGCAAGTCATGGCCGATGATGTATGCAAAACTCTGCAATTCGTCATTGGCCTCCCGCAGTTCTGCGACCCGCTCCTCAACTTTTGCCTCGAGCGCGGCGTTGGCCGTCTCTAGGACCCGCATTGAGCGAAGCGAGAACGATATCGCCAGCCAACCGAGGAGAAGTATGACGAAACTATCGGCCATGCCGACGAACAATAATTGCCGGATCGAGCGCACGGAATTTGCGGACCGCATCGTCAGGAGCCGCTGCTCCTCGGCGCACATGCGCGCCACGTGCTCTGTGATGGCCGTCATCAGCTCGCGTCCAATATCCTGCTGGAATAAACCGAGTGCGGCGGCCTTGTCGCCGCTTTCGATGAGGCGGACCTTTACGGCCAGATTCTCGAGCTTCTCTCGGATTATCGGTTCGATCGCGGCCAACTGAGCGGTCTGCGCGGGATTGTCGGAGATCATGGAGCCTATCTCCGTCAACTTGTCCGGGATCTTTCTGAGGGCGTCGACATATCCCGCTCGATATGCGGTGCTGGCGGCGGAATTGTCGCCGACCAGGATATAGGCGCGCTGCTCCGCTTCGGCCCGCCCAAGGAGCAGTAACAGGTCCGAAAGCTTGTTTTGCACCTCCAAGCTATGGCTTGCCCATTGCGCTTGCGATTGCGACTGCTGCGACGTCCAAGCTAAGATCGCGACATTGACCAGAAGGATTGCGGCGCCAGCCGCGAACAAGATTGCCTGCCGCCTTGGACCGAGCCGTTGCAAAAGCCGCACGATCCGATCAGGTTGTGCCGGAGCCTGCGCAGGACTGGGCATGGAACGCTCGTTGAACAGGGTCTGGATTATCCCCAACGACGCTTTAGTTAGAGACCTAGCCGCCCCGGGCAACGGCCGCGCGGAGGACGGGTGGCGGTTGAATGCACCGTCGATTCATGAGCTCGGCGGGCGGGAGCGAGAGGCGAGGGAGAAGGCATGCTCAAATGAGCAAAGCGAACGTCATTCACGTCATCGACGATGACGCCATCATTCGCGACTCGGTTGCGCTCGTGCTGGCAAGAAACGGGTATTGTGTTCAAACTCACGACTCCGCTCCGGAGTTCCTCGACCGCGTCGACGCGGACAGCACCGCTTGCGTCATCACAGACGTGTGCATGCCGGGAATGAGCGGCATAGAGCTGCTGGCGAAGCTGAAGGATCGCGGACTCGTTTTTCCTGTCATCATTATTACGGCGAACGCCGATGTTCCGCTCGCGGTGGAAGCAATCAAGCGAGGGGCGTTCGATTTCATAGAGAAGCCTTTTGACGACGAAGGCTTGCTCGCCGCGCTTCGCGACGCCTTGATCCAGAATGGCGGGACGGAAGACCGTAAGAGGGACGTCGCCGTAATGGCGAAGCTCGAAAGCCTGACCGATAGAGAAAACGAAGTTCTGGCCTGTCTGCTCAAGGGAAGCCCGAATAAAATTATCGCCTACGAACTTGGGATTAGTCCCAGAACCGTTGAGGTCCACCGCGCCAATATCATGCATAAAATGAAAGCGAGCAGTCTTGCAGAGCTCGTTCGAATGTCAGTGTCCGCGCAACACGTTCGCGGAGTCCTGTAGCGCGCTTGTCCGTCGAACGAAAATCGTTCGAACGAACATCGCGCCAGATGCAGAGGTCCGTCAGCTTTTGCGAAAATCGCTCTAGACGGCGACGCTTGAAGCCGCTGACATCGGGCGCGCGTCCATCCAAGCGTATCGCGCGCGGCGGCGCTGCTGCATGGGCGCCAAATAATCGCAACCGAGGGCAGGGGAGCGCTCGGCCTCGAGAACGCGCAAAAATCCAGTCATCCAGTTGTGGGCGTCGCGTTCTCGAACGCGCGCCGCCAGCGCTTGATGGCGCTCGATGCGCTCCTCTCGCGGCATCGTGATGGCCCGCTGCACGGCGTGAGCGACTTCGTCCGGGTCGTAAGGGTTGACGATGAGCGCCTCGCGCAAATCCTCGGCGGCGCCAGCAAAACGCGAGAGCACAAGGACTCCGGGATCGTCTTCGTCCTGGGCGATGACATATTCCTTGGCCACGAGATTCATCCCGTCACGGAGCGGCGTCACGAGCCCCACCTGACTGCCGCGATACAACGCCGCAAGCGCCTCGCGCGCCACATTGCGACAAATGTAGCGCACAGGGGTCCAATCGACGTCGCCATGCTGGCCGTTGATCTCGCCGCAAAGCCCCTCGAGCTCCTGCCGGATCTGCGCGTAGGCCGGAACATCCTCGTGGGAGGGCGGAGCGATCTGCATCAACGTCACCGCCTTGTGGTTTTGCGGATAGAGCTCGAGCAGGCGCCTGAAAGAACGCAGTCTTTCCGGAAGCCCTTTCGTGTAGTCCTGGCGATCGACCCCGATGATGTTGATCCGCGGCTCGCCGTCCCTGCGCAATTGCTTGATTTGGAGCGCGGCTCGCCGGCTCGTCGCCATACCGTAAAAGGAGTCCGTGTCGATTCCAGCCGGACAGACCACGGCGGTCACGATCTTTCCGCCGACGCGCAAGGCGTTCCCCGACATGACTTCGCCACCCAGGAAGCCGCAAACAAAGCGGCAAAAATTCTGTCGATCGGTGTTGGTTTGAAAGCCTACGACATCATACGCGCAAAGCGAACTCACGAGCCAAATGTGCTCCGGCACCGCGAGCAGCACCTCCGGCGTGGGGAACGGAATATGCAAAAAGAAGCCCAAAGGGTTGGCCGCGCCGAGCATTCGCAGATTGGCTCCGAGGGGAATGAAATGATAATCCTGCACCCAGATGAGATCATTCGCACGCAAGTTCGACATCACTTTTCTGGCGAAACGCCGATTGACTCTTCGGTATCCCTCGCTGCACTCCGGGGCAAAGCGCGCGAGATCGAGTCGGTGATGATGAACCGGCCATAGCGCCGCATTGCAGAAGCCAAGATAATGCTCCCGGTAATCGCGTTCCGTCATAGGCATCGTGAATTGCGTGAGCTTGTCGTATCGCGCGCATGTGGTGCTAATCTCGCCTTCGTTCGATACGAGGTCACCGCTCCAGCCGAACCAGGCGGCGTCATGATCATGAAGGGCGTCGAGAATGCACACTCCAAGCCCGCCGGAGGGCGCCTCATCCGGACGCGGCGCCCGATTGGACACAATCACGAGCCGTTGCATGTCGTTCACCCTTGCTGGGGAAAAATGTGGAAGGGCGCTGCCCGGCCCTGCGAATTGTCGATAAAGAGCGCCGAGGTCCGTTCGACCTCGGCGAAGTTGGGGCGAACTTCGAGCGCCCGGGAGAGCTTCAAAGGGACGCCCGTGTCATCGCCAGTCACTGGGAAGGGATGCTGCGCGGTTCGTCCGGCGCACTGCGCGCGCCACGAACGCCGAGTCACTCGCGTTCGCAACCTTACTGACGAGTTCTCCAAGCGCCTCGGAGTTGCGAAGCGGGGGAAGAATGCGCCAAACCACGGCGCCGCACATGGGGGTCAAAGAGACGAAAGCGAACACATAGATGAACACCGGCGGCGCCGCCATCAGAACAATTGCGGAGGGAATCGCTCCAACAATGAGAACCGGCGCGACGGCGCCCATGATGGCAAGCAGGAATAGGCGGGTCATTTCTTCCTCCAGCCGTTTACACCCGTTTTTGGTCTCCTGCTGTCTAGATGGGGGCGGGGACAGATGACGCATATTCGGCGAATTACGTACAGCTGAACCGTATTTTCCACATCTCGAATTTCTTCAGTTAGCGCTTTTCTATGAGCAGGTTAACGACATGGAATCGCGTTGAGCGAGTCCATCGATTCCGAGCCATCCCCAATGCGACGCGGTTGCGTCGACAGTCGCGCTCGGAAGGGAGACGGGTCATGTCCCTCGATCTCGACACGCACAAAGCGCATCGCCCGCAGCGCACGCCGAAACTGCCGCCGCTTCTGCGCGATTATCTTGAATATGTCCGCGGAAATCCGGAGATCAGCCGTCAAGCGCCGGTCGATTATCCCGATCGGCTGTGGAGCGAGGCCAATGAGTTCGCGCTACGCAATGGCGTGGGCTGTCCAGTACATCGTGAAGAAGTGGAAGCGTTGCGAGCCGTCGCGCAAGCGCGGATGGCCACTGTGGTCTGGCTCGAGCGCCTCGGATCGGATGATCTTTCGCGAGTTGGCGGAAAGAACGCTTCGCTTGGCGAAATGATCCGCAAGCTCGCCGCCAAAGGTTTGAGGGTTCCTCCCGGCTTTGCGATCACCTCGGACGCCTATCGCCGCTTCATTGAGGACAACGGACTAAAAGACGCGATCGACACGGCGCTTGCTGACCGAGCGCACGGAAAGGCCGGACTCGCCGCGGTGGGGCGCTCAATCCGAAATGCGATTTTGGGTGGCGATTGGCCAACCGACATCGCCGACGCAATTGTCGCCGCCTATCGCGAGCTGTGCGAACGCTCGGGGAAAGGAGAGGCGGACGTGGCCATTCGCTCCAGCGCGACGGCCGAGGATCTCCCCAGCGCCAGCTTCGCCGGGCAGCAGGAAACCTACCTCAACATCCGCGGAGAGGACGCCGTTCTCGACGCCTGCCGCCGGTGCTACGCCTCGCTGTTCACGGATCGCGCGATCAGCTATCGGCAGGCCAAAGGTTTTGATCAAACAAACGTTGCGCTCTCGGTGGGCGTCCAATGCATGGTGCGCTCCGATCTCGCAGGCGCCGGCGTCATTTTCTCGATCGACACGGAATCGGGCTTCGACAGGGTGGCGGTTATCAGCGCGGCATGGGGGCTCGGCGAAAACGTCGTTCAAGGCGCGGTCGATCCGGACGAATATCTGGTTTTCAAGCCGCTGCTCGCCGAAGCCGCCGTCAGTCCGATCCTCGAAAAGCGGCTCGGCAAGAAGGCCTTGAAATTGGTCTATGCGAGCCTCGAGGGCGAGCCGACGCAGAATATAACAACGAGTGAGGCCGAGCGCGCCTCGTTTGTTCTGAGCGACGACGAAATTCTGAAATTGTCGCGCTGGGCTTGCGCCATCGAGGATCATTATGGCCGGCCGATGGACATCGAATGGGCCAAGGACGGTGAGAGCGGAGAGCTCTTCATCGTGCAGGCGCGACCCGAGACCGTTCACTCACAACGCGCGGACGGCGTGCTGAAAACCTACCGGCTCAAGGGCCAAGGCCAAAGGATCGTCAGGGGCGTCTCGGTCGGGGACGCCGTGGTGGCCGGAAAGGTCTGCGTGATTGAAAGCGTCCAGGACATCGGTCGCTTCGTCGATGGCGCCGTTCTCGTGACAAAGACGACGGATCCTCAGTGGGCGCCCGTGATGCAGCGCGCCGCTGCAATTGTGACGGACCTCGGCGGACGCACGTCGCACGCGGCCATCGTCAGCCGCGAGCTCGGCCTTCCCGCCATTGTGGGGGCAGGCGACGCGACGTGCGTGTTGCGCGACGAGCAAATCGTGACAGTCAGTTGCGCCGAGGGTGACGAAGGCTTCATCTACGACGGCCGCATCGATTTCGAAACCGAGGAGCTGGATCTTGCGAGCATTCCGGCCACTCGCACGAAGGTGATGCTCAATCTCGCGGAACCTGCGGCGGCGTTCCGTTGGTGGCGCATCCCCGCGGATGGCGTCGGTCTCGCCCGGATGGAGTTCGTCATCAACAATCGCGTCAAGGTTCACCCGATGGCGCTCGCTCGTTACGACTCGCTCGAAGACCAAGGGGCGAAGCGCGCGATCGCGCAGTTGACCAGAGCCTACGCCGACAAAACCGAGTTCTTCGTGGATCAGTTGGCGTTCGGCTTAGCCCGCATCGCCGCGGCGCGTCATCCGAACCCGGTGATCGTGCGCATGAGCGACTTCAAGACGAACGAATACGCCAATCTTCTCGGCGGCAAAGAGTTTGAAACGGCGGAAGAGAACCCGATGCTCGGGTTCCGCGGGGCCTCCCGCTATTATTCGTCGCGTTACCGGGAGGGTTTTGCGCTGGAATGCCGCGCCATCCGTCGGCTGCGGGAAGAGATGGGGTTCAAGAACGTCATCGTCATGATCCGGTTCTGCCGCTCGATCTTGGAGGCGGATCGCGTGCTCGAGGTTATGGCGAGCAACGGCTTGAAACGTGGCGTTGACGGCCTCGAGGTCTATGTGATGTGCGAGGTCCCCTCCAATGTGATCCTGGCGAAGGATTTCGCCACGCGTTTTGACGGCTTCTCGATCGGCAGCAACGACCTCACGCAATTGACACTTGGCGTCGACCGCGATTCCGGCGAGCTTTCCGGGCTTTTTGATGAACGCGATGACGCCGTGAAATGGATGATCCGCAAGGTGGTCGCGGATGCGCATGAGGCCGGCGCCAAGGTGGGCCTCTGCGGCCAAGCTCCCAGCGACCATCCGGAATTCGCGCGTTTTCTAGTCGCCTGTGGAAT
Source organism: uncultured Alphaproteobacteria bacterium (assembly GCA_963829075.1). Lineage (GTDB taxonomy): Bacteria > Pseudomonadota > Alphaproteobacteria > Rhizobiales > Beijerinckiaceae > Methylocystis. Next base: position 146,606 of record CAWHHH010000017.1, read on the forward strand.
CAACTCGATTTCCGTGAGCCCTGACAGCTTTGTCGCGGTGAAGCGTCACGTGGCCGCAGCAGAGAAGGACAACGCCAAGCTCGGCAGAGCGGCATAACTCACTGAAAGCGTCACAGCCAATCCCGGAGCATCGATCTTCGTCGGGTAGAATAGCTCCGGTTTAATGAGGAGGATACACCTTGCAGACCAACGTAATCTCCCTCGAGCCGAAACTTCCGGTCTCGCGCTTTAGGCCCTCCGTGATCGATGTCGCCTCGTTAGGCGAAAATGACGATCTTATTGAGCTTTCGTCCTCTCAGAAACTCGGAGAGCCGATCCCGGATAACGTCGATAGGCTAGCGGGGATCGGGGAGTGTCGCAAGCTGACCGGCCTCTCCTCTCGCGAGATGCTGCTCGGCGTCAGTCTCTCGCCTCGACACCGTGCGACGCTGCGCGGCTATCTCCGACTGTGTCACGGGAACGTCCGCGAGGTTCAACACGTTCTCATCAACGACCTGCGCAGCTATCTCGAGATCGGCGCGCGGCACTTCGCGGCCGATCAGCTGATTGTGTTGCGACTCTTTCTTGCTGATCAAATGAGGCTTCCAAAGCCCGCGGGCTTGCCCGAGATGACGGTGATAAAGATGGGCGCATCCGGCAAGCACCGCTAAAATCCGATTGGAGCTCCCTCGCTCTTAGGCTTTGTTTCGGCATGGACGAGCGATGAAGCAGATGAGCCGGCGGCGCTCCTCTCTCTGCGCAGAACTGTGGCGCTAGGCCGTCGACCTGCGGCCGTGCTCGAGTGCGCCAGCGCGAAAGCTTTTGTGGATGTCCTACCCCCGATCCGGGTGAATACTGTAAAGCTTGCCATGAGGTGCAAAGACACAATCTATTTGTCCGCGCCACGTAGTTTGCACAAGGGGCGCATATGGGAGTTCGGGTTAATGCTGTCGAGACTGCTCGTATTTTCCACGATTTTCCTGATGTGTCTGAGTACTCGAGCGCTCGCGCACGCTTCTCTGCTCGAATCCGTTCCTCAGCCTGGCGCGGTCGTTGCAGGCGACAATGTCACGATCGAGCTTCGGTTCGACAGTCGCCTCGACGTCCGCTTTTCCCGGATTGAGCTGCTCAAGCCCAACGGCGATGCGGCGCCGCTGACGCTGCAAGCAGCCGACTCGCAGAGCCTCCTGAAAGCAAGAGGAACGGAACTGGAGGAGGGGCCCTATACTCTTCGCTGGCGGGTTCTAAGCGTCGACGGACACGCCAATCAAGGCGAGATCAAGTTTCAAATCGGGCGGTGAACCATGCAGGCGTTCCTTTCCATGTACAGCGTGATCGATTGGATCCTGCGTGGCGCGTCGGTGGCGGCGCAGACGCTCTCCGTCGGCGGAGTTGTATATTCCCTTTTCTCTTTAGCGCCTTCGAAGTCGGGAAGCGCGCGCGCGGCGCTGGAACGCTTTTGCGCGCGTTTGGTGTTTTGGTCTGCCGCAGCGTCATGCGTGGCGCAACTGCTCGCAGGGGCTGCATTGACTGCATTTCTTGTCGGCTCGACGGGAGCGGGGCTCGAGACCGCGGTAAGCGCCGACGCGGTGTCATTCCACCTCATTTCAGCGGGTGCGTCGCTAGCGCTCGCTTGTGTGGCGCGCGGGCCCCGCATTTTGGCGCCCTGGGCGCTCTTTGCCTTGTCGTTGCTGTTCGTAGCAGGGCATATGGGCGTCACCCACGCGGCGAGCCGGACGGAGCCCTCCCTATCTCTGCTCGCAGCCGAGATGCTTCATCTCTTGGCGCTGGCGACTTGGATCGGCGGCATTCCCTATTTCATCGCCTCTCTTCGCATGATCGATGACGGCCAGGAGCGCCGAGATGTCGCTCGGCGCTTCTCTTTCACATCGCTGGCGTCTGTCGCGGTCATCGGCGCGACGGGCGTCTTCATGGCCGTTCCTTATACGGGGTCGCTCGATGGTCTTTACCAAACGACATACGGGCTCCTACTCAGCACCAAAGTCGTGCTGCTGTGCATGTTGCTCTGTCTGGGCGCCATCAACTTTCTCGCGATCCGCAGCCGGCGTCGCGACAAATCCGCCGTGCTGAACAGCGTGTCAATTTTTGCGGAAATCGAAATTGGAATCGGACTCATCGCAATTTTGTGCGCTGTCGCGCTCGCATCCTCGCCTTTGGCCGTCGCCACGGAGGCCGCGCGACCTGATGCAGCCGAAATATCAGCGCATTTCCAGCTTGCGTGGCCGCGCCTCGAAAGCCCGGCCTATGCTGAAGTCTCCGCCGCGCAGCCGGACGCGGCTGTTACCTTGGCGGACCCGGAAATTGCCAATCGCACCGAAGCTGACATCGCCTGGTCGGAAGCCCATCATCACTATGCGGCGCTCGTCGTCATCGTTTCGGGGCTCCTGGCGCTCTTGGCGCATAGTCGCCGGTTGAGGCCAATCACTCAGCATTGGCCGCTGCTCCTTCTCGGTCTTGCGGCCTATCTCGTCGTGACGGCCGATGAAGAGGCCTGGCCGCTCGGGAAAATCGGCTTTTTTAAAAGTCTGACGATTCCGCAAATTGCGCAGCATAAGCTGATGATCGCGCTGATTGCTAGCTTTGCGTTCTGCGAATGGGGCGTGCAGTCGAAGAGATTCCAGGCTGCATGGCCCTCCTACGTGTTTCCGCTCACGATTGCGGTGGCGGCGGCGTTTCTTTTGACTCATTACGGCCACACCGGCCGAAAGGAAGAAGTGCTTATAGAAGTCAGCCACACACCTGTCGCTCTGCTCGGCGTGATCGTGGCGAGCGCGCGCTGGCTGGAGTTGCGCATCGCGCCGACGTCCGTCAGCCGGCTCGCCGGGCTCGTTTGGCCGGTCGCTCTCATCGCCGCGGGCGCGTTCCTGCTGCTGTATCGAGAAACTGTGTGAGTTTGAGGCCCACGGGTTCCCGGAGAACGACCCGCGCGGGCGTCCCGCTGCAGAGAAGCCTTGCAGAGCCTGAAAGCCGAGTGCGGCGACGCTTCGGCAAGCCACGCGACATGCGCGCTGCTCGTGCGCGACCCGGCCTCGATGGCGCGGGAGAGATCACAGACAAGGGTTATGTCAATCAGCGCGCCGTATTGACGCGTCGCGCGGCGCTCGTAGAAAATTTTTACGACACGTTTTGCGAGCGCGTCATAAGGCTTACGCCGCCGCCGCTGTCGTGCGAGCGCTCCCGTGAAATATCTGATCCATGAGTTTTTCGCTCGAGCGCAGATTCACCCGCGGATCCCGAACAGTTCGTTTGTGTTCTTGACAACGACCTTGGCGCCATGCGCCTTAGCCTGCTTGACCATGTCTGCAGTGCCCCCAGGTCCCTCACCCGCCTTGCCGTTCCAAAGCGCGAGCAACGTGACGTCGGCGTTAGGCCAAAGCAGCGCATCCTCCATCGCCCAGATATTACCGCGCTGGAAGACGCCGTAGTTTGAAATGGTTTCACACCAAGCCGGCAAGTCGGCATCGTCGCTCAGGACGATTGGCGGGTTCGCGGCAGCGAGCCTATTGAATCTCTCGACCCAGTCGGGGCCGCCGTCGGCCACGGACTTACGACAGTAGTCTTCCTTGGGAATGGGAAGAACAACCTTCGTCGGGACGCCAAGCTCGGCGCACACCTCGTGGAATAGCAGGTCGGCGCCGCTCGCGGCGCCGCCGATCCCGCGGATCGAGCCCGCCGTCTCCGCCCTTTCTGTCTCGACTGCCTGACGCAGCCAGGCCTTGGCCTTGGTCAAGCACTCGGGCGTATTGGGAAACCGGCCGGGGGGCGGACGGCCCGGCCCGTCGGCGCGATGTCCGGTAGCGACAATGACGCGGTCGCGCGGCTTCGGCTGTTTCCGCTGGTCGGCCCCGTTGATATCCGCTGGGGTCACCCCGAGAGCCGCGAGCGCTGCGAGACAATTCTCGGGAAACAGCCCCAGGCAATAGAAGATCGCAACTTGTGCGGCCTCGGACTCCACGGAAAAGCCGCTGCCTCCAGCATTCTTCGCCGCAAGATAGGCGTTACGGACAAAAGTAGGATTATCGGCTGTCAATAGCCTGTACTGGGCCTCAGATGGCGGCAACCATTCGTCAGGCCTGCCGGCGCTTTCGGCCTGCTGCCTGGCGTTTTGGAGAGACATTTGCACGGCGCCGCGCACCTGATCGAGTTGCTCTCGATACTCGTCGAGCGCGCTTTCAGCTTTTTTTTTCGTCACGAAGCTGCCGGCCCAGGCGTCCGGGTCTATCTCCGCCAGCTTCACGACCGCCGTCAACAGGCCGAGAGCGTTGATGCCCGAGTAGTAATTGTTCAAGTCCTCGGCGAATCCCGCCATATAGCCCTGTAAGGCGTCAACAAGTCGATTGTCCGAAAGCGCCTGCCGACGACGCGCCTCCTCAGGCGCTATTCTTGCGAACTCCGCTACCCAGGACGCCTTTTGATTGCGCGCCAGTTGGCTGCGGGCGTCGGCTCGGTCCTTGCGTTCGGCGGACGTATTGTCGAGCACGCGACGACAGGCCTGGGAGGCGGCGACAGGATCGCCGAGGCGCTGGTAAATGGTGGCCAGCTGCAGATTAGCCTCGATGTCATCCGGCAAGTCCTTTCGGAGGACCTCCCATGACTCGCGCGCCGCCGTAAACGCGTTGATGCGGCGCTGCGCTCGGCCGACGAGCCGCAACCCTTCCCGCGCCCAGAGGTTCTGTCTCGCCTCCTCGCCGAGAAGGGCCAGCGTGGTGCGGCCGGTTGGCGCATCCTTTTCCGCTTTTTCGACCGCTTCTTGGAACTCCTTTGGAACGACCAGGAGGTTTTCAGGATCGGGCGGGATCAACTCGGGCAACAATAGGAACACCGGGCTGTCCGCCTTGCGCTCGTAACTGCGCATTGACTGGATCGTTTCCTTGATCGACTTGGCGAGCAGATCGACTGCCCCCGCCGGATCCTCCCGGTCGTAGGCGATATAACGGTCGGTCTTGAGGTCGAAGGGGACATCCTTGCCACTCGTCGGGAATCGGATGAGGATCGTGCCTTTCGGCCGCAGCCCGTGACGGATGCCGAGTTCATAAAAAACATTGGCGTTGTCGACGGAGATATCGGCGATCACCAAGTCGTAGGCGATTAGCATCTGGAACATGTCCAGCCGGATATTGCCGGCTTCCGCGATCGCTTCGGTTGTCTTACCCTCAAGCCCGTTTTTCGTGAGCGCGGCTTGGATCAAGGACTGGTCGATTTGGTTGAAATCGACCTCGACGGACGTGTCCTTTCCGTCCTTGTCCTTGACCGTGACCGCCTTCTTGCCGAATGGCCGAATGATGAAGACGCTGGTCATGACACGGTCTCCAGCGGCGCGTTAATGAAAAAGAGCAGCGTCCAGCTCCTGCCGCCGCTGACGCGCGCCCGCTTCATTCTGGCGCCTTCGCGGAGGGGAGAGAAGGGCCATTTTGTCCGGGTCCAGAGAGATTTGGGGCGCTGGCTTGAGGAAGAGATAGGGCCTCCAAAGCCGAGAGCTGCGAATCGAGCAACCTCAGCGGCGCAGAGCCGCCTCGTTCCCACGACGGCCATTAAGGACTCATCGAATCGGTTGCGGCCGCGACGCTTTTCCCGCCAGGAACGAGAAAGAAAAGCCGATGGGGCCGATGCGCGGATTGGGCAGTAATTCGATCGGCGTCATCCCGTGCTTTGCAAGCAGCTTAAAGACGTAATTTTGAGGAAGCGCATGCATTTCCATCGAGTTCAAGCGCCCGTCGCCAGCGAGATAGGCTCCTGCGTCGAAATCGTAATTGTCGAGATAGCACGGAACCTGGAAGAAGGCGTATCCGTCGGGGTTGAGGTTGGAAAGAAAGCTGTCTAGCAGCCAATACATGACTGGTGGAGGGTTATGCTGCAACACCAGGATCGAATACAATATGTCGAATTCTCGCGGCGCGTGAAGGAGGTCCATCAAGCGCGTCAACTCCGTGTTATTAATATTTTTGCGCTTGAACCTATCGCGCGCGACATCGAGGTGCGTTTCACTAGAGCGCATCCAGGATAGCCGGAATCGGAATGGGATTCCCGAATCGGCAAAAAGGTGATTCACGATTCGTGCTGGGAAGGAGGCCAGCATGGATGGCGAAGCCCTTTTCGATGGATCTTCGGTGATCCACCCCCATTGAACGGGTCCACCTTGAAGTATGTCTTCGGACAGGAAAAGGAGGACCGTTATGCCGAGGAAGAGACCGACGCCCGAGGAGATCGTCGCGAAGTTGCGCCAGGTCGATGTGCTGGTTTCACAAGGGAAAAGCGTCGCGGACGCCGTGCGCTCGATCGGAACGACCCAGGTCAGTTACTACCGATGGCGCAAGGAGTTCGGGGGGTTGAAGGCGGATCAGGTCAAGCGGCTGAAGGAGCTTGAGGCGGAGAACGCCCGGCTGCGGAAGGCGGTGTCGGATCTGACGCTGGACAAGATGATCCTGGCGGAGGCTGCTCGGGGAAACTTCTAAGCCCCGCGCGTCGCCGCGCCTGCATCGATCACGTTCGATCCCGGATGAACGTGCCCGAGCGCCGAGTTTGCAGGGTGCTCGGGCAGCATCGCTCAACGCAGCGCCGTATTCCGACGGGGCGAGAAGATGAAGAACGGCTCACAGCCGACATCATCGAACTCGCTCGTCAGTATGGCCGCTACGGCTATCGCAAGATCGCGGAGATGCTGCGAACGAGAGCGGGCTGGATCGTCAACGACAAGCGGGTCGAGCGCATCTGGCGGCGCGAGGGGCTGAAAGTTCCGGCCAAACAACCCAAACGAGGCCGTCTATGGCTCGCCGATGGATCCTGCGTGCGTCTGCGCGCCGAACGGCCCAATCACGTCTGGTCATACGACTTTGTGGAGGATCGCACCCATGACGGGAGAAAATATCGCATGTTGAACATCGTCGACGAGTTCACGCACGAATGCTTGGCCATTCGGATCGATCGCAAACTCAACTCGACCGCGGTAATCGACGTGCTGTCCGATCTGTTCATTCTGCGCGGCGTGCCCGTGTATGTTCGTTCCGACAATGGGCCCGAGTTCATCGCCAAGGCGGTTCAGGACTGGATCGCGGCCGTCGGCGCAAAAACCGCCTACATCACGCCTGGCAGCCCATGGGAGAACGGCTTCATCGAGAGCTTCAATGCGCGCCTGCGCGATGAACTGCTCGACGGCGAGATTTTCTATTCGCTTAAAGAAGCGCGTGTCGTGATTGAAAGCTGGCGGCGTCACTACAACACCGAGCGTCCGCATGGATCATTGGGCTACAAGCCTCCTGCACCGGAGGTCTTCATACCTGGCTTTGCCGTGCGGGCGGCTGCGCAACCCCAACCAGCTCCGCCGCCCGCACTCGCGCAGAGGCCCACAATGCACTAACATACCAACTGGACCCGTCGCTGGGGGCCGATCAGGCGGGGCTCCGCGACAGGCTTCCATTGGCGCGATGCAACGTCCAAGTCCTGTGACAAAGCCCGCAGCGACCCGCGTCGTCATTCATGATCGCGGCGGGGACAGGATAGAAATCTTAGGGACTCATCGACGGAAACGCACCGACATTCATAATATCTCTGTCCCAGTTGTCTGGAAATGATGTAATAATTTCACTGCCACGTTTTTGATAAATTATTGATATCTTGTATTCAAGCTTAATCAGAAAATCAATGAATTGGTCTGGCGACTGATACTGACATTAGCGCCACCCAGAACGCGGGGCCGTTCCGGCAGACTGAAGTTTGAGGCCCGAGCGTCGGAGCGGCCAACTGGTCAGCCTCGGCTTTAAGCGGACAGCTTGCCTATCGTCGCTTCTCGCGCTTCGATGGTGTTTCCCGCCGCGCCACGGATAACTCGCCGGCAGGACGGCGCGCCGCATCGGCAATCGAAGGGCTCCATGTCCGAGCCCATAAAGCTCGCATAGTCGAGCGTGAGCTCCTCTCCTTTCGCAATATCGCGCAGAGCGACGACGTCGAGGCCGACGTAGCCGGTATTGGCTTCACAAGAGTGGTTTTGCGGCGCCCAGGCGGCGGGAGAGTCGTCCCACATGATGAAGACCTCCGGACTGAGCGGCACGCCATATTGTCGCAGCCAGCCGAGCTCCTGCGGCGGCCAGGTCGAGAGAGCGTGGCTCCGCGTGACGAGGCGATGTTTTCTCGCCTGGCCGGGAAACAGGAGTCCGCCAGCCTTGAAGTCGCGCGCGGCTCTGATCCCATATCCTTCGATTCCGTCCCCATGCACGGTGAAGGTCGGCCGGCTGGCCGCAAAACGGGCGAGTCCTTCGCGGATCAAATGGCGCAGGAAGTCCGCTGCGCTCATCGGCGCGTGCTGCAGGATGTAGTCGGCGGTGGCGTAATGCCCCTCTGGATAAAAAATAGAAAAGGCGAAATTCACGTCGAGCAGATTCGGTGAGCCGTCCGCGCCGATCCTGAAATCCATGCGGCACGGCCCGACGCCGTTGAAGGTTAGAAACACGCGACGGGCGGCGTCCGTCAGCGCGTCGAGCAAAGGGCCGTCCTCGAGCGGGCGGTTCCGGTCGGGATGGTACTCCTTCGTCTTCAGATCATAAGTCTTGAAGAGCGTCCCCTCCGGAAACACGAATTCGATCGGCCTCAGAGCGAGCGGAACCCGCGGCGCATCGGGATCGGCGGCGAGAAGGACCGAGAACTCGCGCCCGTCGACATATTCCTCGACGACCACGGCGTCGAATTCTTGAAGCAGGGTCCTGACCTTAGCGCGCAAAGCGTCGGGCGTCGGGCAGAGCGACGCGAGATCGACGCCGCGGCTGTCGCCGCCGTTGTTCGGTTTCACGAAGAGAGGAAACCGGAGAGAATGGGTCTCGCTTAAGGCGTCGGCGGGATCGCGAAGGATCGCGTGGCGCGGCGTCGCCACCTCGGCGTAATGCGCGACGAGCTTCATGAGCTCGACGCTAGGGTCGTAAAGCGCGGCAGTGGCTCCGGTGAACGGGAGATCGAGAGCCGTCAGCGCGTGGATCACGTCGATCGAAGGAATGTCCCAGTCGAGATAGCCCTCGCAGAGATTGACGAAAATGTCGAAGCCAGCCTTCTTCAGCCGCTGCAGCTCCTTGTATACAGTAACCTTCTCCAGGAACACGTGGACGACCTCGTGCTCGGGGAGGAAGCGCGAAAGATCGCGGGGTGGATCATGAGCGCCGTGGGCGACTTCGCTTCCTTCGTACGAGGGCTGCAACACGCAAATCTTCATTTGGTCAGCTCCTCGGCGGATCGCCTGTCCTTGGCCGACGCCGGCTTTGCTCGGCCGGCGATAGGAGGAGAGGTCTTCTCCCTGTCATTGCGAGGCGGAGCCGGCGCCGCCTCTTGCCGCAGATAAGGCGCGACCAAGCCTCCGGACCGCAGGGGATGGTCAGCAGGCAGCTTAACAAAACCGCCCGAAGACCCGCGACATGCGCCGGCGCCGCAAATGCAGTTCGGCACGGCGATACTCTCGAATTCGGTGGTCGCATAGTCGAAGGCGATCTCTTCATCTGTTTCTATGTCGTGCAAGGCGATGAAATCATATCCGCCGAATCGATTGCCAGAGACGACGACATTGGGCTCGCAGGAGTGATTGATAAGCACCGCCGGCTCTTCGAAAAGGGCGTGACGATCCCAATCGAGTTGGATTGAGTAAACCGTACGCTGGGTCTCTGGTCTCGCCACGAGGCCGACAATCACCGTTTCTCCGGCCGCGAAGCGACGCAGAGCGTAAACTCCGCGTCCTTTGTCCGTCGCGCGCCGGATCTCGACGTGACGCCCGTTTCTCGCGCGCGCAAGCTCGATTGCGTCCGCCCCGGACTCGGCCTCCCCTTCATCGATCTCTGTCGACATCAGCATTCTCCTGAAGATCACAAAGCGGAAAAGCGCAATGGACGCCAACGCCTCCGGACTTCAGACCCCTTACGCGAGGGGCGGAGGCCTTCCCGATTGATAGTCTTCTAAGCATGTCGCCGGCTCGTCGAGACGCCGGCGCGACCAACCCTGTCTGAGCAGGCGCGCCGCCAGTTCTGACATGGTGCTCCCGCAGTTGGCGATGATCGCCCCCACGGAAGCGCCGTTTTCGGGATTGTCGCTCGACAGGCCGCAATTGGCGTTCACCTCGAGCACGAAGGTTCGGCCGTCGTCGTCTTGACGGAGGTCGACCCGGGCGTAGCCGGCTCCATCGACGGCGCGATAGGCCGCGAGAGCGAGTTCCTTGACCTCTTTGTCGAGCTCGGCGTCGAGCGCCGCGAAACGAAATCCGACGCGCTCGTCCTCGACCACGAAGCGCTGCCCGGGGACGAGACCGAAGACGCGCTCGCAAGCCGGCAATGCGCGAGCTTCGCCGTCGGGCCGATTTTCCGATTCGACGAAGACGGTGAACTCGCGCCCCGACAGGAATCGCTCGGCGACGATGGAGGCTCCCGACTCAAAATTGAAAGCCGACGCCTTGCGGCGCAAGCCCTCCACCTGCATGACACCCTCAGCATGGTCTCTGACGAGAGAGGATCTCGTGACGCCGCCCGAGCCCCCGGCGACTTCCGGCTTGATGAAAAGTGGATAGCCGATCTCTCGCGCCGCGGCCGCGAGATCCAGCTCCGTGTCCTCGATGACGCGCCAGGGCGCGGTCGGCGCCCCCGCCTGCTCGAAGCGGCGCTTCATTTCAATCTTTGAGCTGGAGACGCGGTAGAAACGCGCGTCGGCGCCCGTGTAGGGAAGACGCGCCCGTTCGAGGGCTTCGATGACGCTGACGCCCGGATAGCCGTCCTTGTCGGTTCCGTCGCAGAGATTGAAAACCACGACGCCGCCGTCGGCATGGGCCGCAACCGCCAGCTCGATCGCCGAATTGAGTTCCTCGCAAGGTGACGGGCGTCCATTCCCAGGACAGTCCGAGCGGCTCGAGCCAGGACCGCACGTCGCTCCGATATTCGGCGGTGTCGTAGTCGGCGCTGCAAGCGCGTCCCTCGATCTCTGTGTAGGGCGCGAACACGAGCACGTGGCGGAATTCGAAGGGACGCTCATCCCGGGACATGGCGCCCCGCCTCTCTCCAGAGCTCCGCGTATCGTCCTTCGGCGGCGAGCAACTCGGCGTGGCCGCCGGCCTCGACCACGCGTCCGCCAGACATGACGAGCACCAGATCGGCGTCGCGCGCCACCGCCAGGCGATGGGTGACGGCGATGATCGTGCATCGGCCGCGCAGTGGGGCCAATGCTTGGAGGAAGGCTGCTTCATTGCGCGAGTCGATCGCCGCCGTCGCCTCATCCAGGATCAGGATTTCGGGGCGACGCACGAGTGCGCGCGCCAGCGCCAGCCTTTGCCGCTCGCCTCCGGAGAGTTGGCGGCCGCCTTCACCGCAAGGAGTGTGATAGCCTTTGGGAAGCGACCGGATGAGAGGGCCGAGTTGGGCTGCCTCGGCGGCCGCTTCGACCTCGGAGTCAGCGGCCTCGAGCCAACCCATGCGGATGTTCTCCATCAACGTCGCGTCGAAGACGAACACGTCCTGATGGACGATCGCGATCTTCCGCCGAAGGCTGGCGAGATCGAGCTCGCGGATGTCGGCCCCATCGATCGTGACGCGGCCACGCTCCGGATCATGGAAGCGCAACAGCAGGTTCAAGAGCGTGCTCTTGCCCGCTCCGCTCGGTCCGACGATTGCCGTCCACTGGCCCTTACGGATTGTGAAGCTCACATCCTCGACGCCGCCGGTCCCGCACGCGTGTTTGAACGATACGCGATCGAACGTGATCGTGTCGGAGAAAGCGGGCATTGCGGGCGCATTTTGCGGCGTGGCCTCCACGCTCTCCCGCATCACTTCGAGAATGCGTTCAAGGGCCGCTCCAGAGTCGATCGACGAGTGAACGAGCCAAGCGAAGCTGCCGATTCCCTGACGCAGACCCATGAACAACGCTTGAAACGCCACGATCTCCCCGATTGAGAGGTCGCCATGGATCGCAAACGCTGCTCCAACTCCGAAAAGAGCGAGGCTTATGAGCAGAAACAGGAGCGAGGGAATCCTGTGGACCAGAAAAGACAGGAAATAGGACTTCAGCCCCGCCAAGAATACGCTTTGCGTTCTTTGACGAAAATCGGCGGTGGCCCTGGCCTCGAGGCCATATGCCTTCACGACCGTCTGCGCGGCAATATTTTGTTGGACATAGCCGCTCAGAGAGCCGAGCTTGTTGCGCAAGTCGTAGCTCGCGGCGAGCGCCTGCACATTGATGGCGTTCGGAAGCACGACGCTCATGGCAAGCCCGGCTGCGCCGAGGGCGAACAGCCAAGAGTTCATCCGCGCCATGAGGATGAGCGAGATCAAAATCTCGAACAGGCCCATGACGCCCATCGGAACGCCGTAGAGCATTCCCTCTTCAAGCCGCGCGGCGTCGGCCATGAAACGCTCGCCGAGGTCGCCAGCCGAGGTCCGCGAAAAAAAGCCGATCGGCAAGCGCTGGACGTGGTCGAACAGCGTGTGTCTAACGTTGTTGATGATTAGGAGTCCGACGCGGGCCCACAGATAGTCGCTCGCTATGCATGCGGCGGAATAAATGACGCTGCCGACGCCGAGCAGGCCGACGAGCGTGACCAGATAGCGCATGTCCCGAGGCGCGATCGCCTCGTCGATGATCAGCCGCGCGCTATACCGCGCGGCGACCTCAAAGGAGCTTTCCAGCGTCAGACCGACGAACAGGACGAGTATCCAGCCCCGATACGGCGAGAGGAAGCGAACGAAATCGCCGAGAACGCTCAAATGTATCCTGGTCGTGCGCGGCCGTTCTCGGCCTTGCAAAGACGCCTTCGGCGCTGCGGCTGCACGGTGGGCAAGCTCCGGAGGCACCGTGTCGTTAGGGTCGTTAGGCGACATTGAAGGACGGAAGCGGCTTCTCGTCGATGCCCTCGCTCGCGTCGAAACGTCGGGCTAAATGCCCTGACAAAAGATGACGAATAGCCGAACGTTGCGAGAAGTCGAGAAAGCGATAGCCCCGAATTTCTCCGGGGCAGCCAGGCGCGCCGCAGGCGCAAACAAAAGGAGAGTTCAGACTCCATTCGGTCGAAAGGTAATTGAAGGTCAGCTCGCGCCCGACGTCTATATCGATCAGCGCGATCATGCGCCGATGCTCGATATCCGCTCGGAGATTCGGCATGCAGGAATGATTGATCAGTCGCCAGTCAGCTCCCAGCGGATCGAGATGGTTTTCCTCAGTGATCTGGATCGTGTGTTTATTGGGAGCGTCAACGACTTGCCCCGTCAGAAGGAAGATCACTTCATGGCGGGCGATCCGACGGGCGGATATGATGGACCTTCCGTAACGGCCTTCTTCGATTTTTATGTGTAACATGACCATCAATCCTGGCGCGGTCGAAACATTAGATCGGCCATACTCCCTCTATATTAGAAATCCATGACGAAGCAAGTCGCCGTGTTGGCGCGGCTATCGCATTTGGCCGAGCACGGACCCGGCGACGGCGTCCGACCAACCAGCGTTTTCCTTTGTGGCGGATGTGCTCATCTCGACGCCCATCCTCTCCGCTACGCTGCGAATGCGATTTCACGCGCAGGCCGCGCCGATCATCCCGGAAGAACTCACCAAGCCCAACACCAATCATCTCGCGCAGAAGATCGCGGAGCGGGTCTCCAAGTCTCCGCAACGTTGGGTTCACTTTGCTGCTGAATTCGCCGGGAGGATGCAGAATCGTTGGCACTCCCTCCGAGCCAAAAAATACGGCGAGGAATTGAACGGGACGGGAGCCTTCATTGCGTCCGCGATGCCATTTCGTGCGCGCTTGAAGGAAGGCTTGACCCGCCTGAAAGACGCGACGTTCGCCGTCGAGAAACTCCACTGTGAGCTGACCTTGAAGGACGTACAAATAGGCTGGCGCCGGATGTGTCATCCAGTGGGATACGCCGCCCGGCGGAATGCTCAGAACGGACGACGAGATCACGGGGTTTGGCGTGTTTAAATAGACCAAAGACTCGCCAGCGACGGTGGTTTTGAGATCGGGAAGCGGGGCGACCGACTCGCCTGCATCGGTCGGGGGTGATTTCCCCTCGACACGGGTTTGCGCAGTGGCAAAGGAAGGGAGGCCCGCCAGGCATCCGGCGGTCGTCAGGATAATCAACGCTGCGATGACATTGTCTCCTGGTCTCCTCGCTCGCATGACCGTCTCCTCGCCTACACAGAGCATTTCGGGCAAGCGAGTCACCTGGCGCTGCCTTGGAGAGGCGTCAACGGCGTGACCGACAAGGTGAGGCTTAGGACACGCGTCGGAGCTTTTCTCGTGCAAGCCAGCGCTGCTGGAACTGCGCCGTATCACGGCAAGCCTCGTCATTTGGCCTACCTCGATTTTCATGAATCCGCCCACTCAAAACCTCGGCTAGACTCACCTTTGCCGGTTCAGAAGGGAAGCAGTCCGAGAAAACTGTCTCTGAAGGATGGGCGTTTGAAGAGACTCGATTAATTATGCCGTGGCCGGTGTCCCAGGAGTCATGCGCCATGGCCCAACTCGAAAAACCAGGCTCGGCGAGCGACCCGCAAAACTTGAAACCCGCCGTGCAAATCGCTGCAGAGGCGGTTTCCGTGAGCCTGACCGTTAACGGAGCCCGTCATTCTTTTGTGCTCGATCCTCGCACGACGCTCCTTGATCTGTTGCGCGAGCATCTCGATTTGACCGGGACGAAAAAAGGTTGCGACCAGGGCCAGTGCGGCGCTTGCACCGTCCTTCTCGAGGGGCGACGCGTGAACTCCTGCCTCACGTTCGCCGTCATGCACGACGGCGCCCGAATCACCACCATCGAGGGTCTCGCCGCCAATGGCGCGCTTCATCCGCTGCAGCAGGCGTTCATCGACCACGACGCATTTCAATGCGGCTATTGCACGCCGGGGCAGATATGCTCGGCGGTGGGTTTGATCACAGAGGGCAGGGTAAAAACCGCGGACGACATCCGCGAGCTCATGAGCGGCAACATCTGCCGCTGCGGCGCCTACCCCAACATTCTCGCGGCAATTCAACAGGTTATGGGGCAATCATGATGAGCTTCCGCTATGTGCGCGCCCAGAATGTTGCGGATGCGGTGCGCCAGATCGCCGGAGATCCAAAGGCGAAGTTGGTCGCCGGGGGCACCAATCTGATCGACCTGATGAAGATGGATGTCGAGCGACCGACGACAGTGGTCGACATCACACATTTGCCGCTGAAGCAGGTCGAAAATGCGCCAAGCGGCGGTCTTCGGATAGGAGCGCTCGTACGCAACGCCGATCTCGCCTATCACCCTGAGATTGAGCAGCGCTATCCGGTTCTTGCCAGCGCGATCCTGGCGGGCGCTTCGCAACAACTGCGCAACATGGCCTCGACAGGCGGCAACCTCATGCAGCGAACGCGCTGCAGCTACTTCTATGACACCGTAACGCCCTGCAACAAGCGCGAGCCCGGCAGCGGTTGCTCAGCCATCGACGGCCAGAATCGCATGCACGCCATTCTCGGCGCCAGCAGCAGCTGCATCGCGACCCATCCATCCGACATGTGCGTGGCGCTCGCGCTGTTGGAGGCTAAGGTGCATGTAAGCAGCGCGTCGGGCGAGCGAGCGATCGCGTTTGCGGATTTCCACCGCCTGCCAGGCGATACGCCGCAACGCGACACTAATCTCAACCCCGACGAGATTATAACTGCCGTGGAGCTGCCGCCCAAAGGTTTCGCTGACAATTCCACGTATCTGAAGATTCGTGACCGGCTCTCCTATGCGTTTGCCCTCGTTTCCGTCGCAGTCGGGATCGAGCTCGAGGGCGAAATCATCAAAGAGGGACGCGTCGCGCTGGGAGGCGTCGCCCAGAAGCCTTGGCGCGATCCAGAGGCCGAAGCCGCATTGCGCGAGCGACCCGCAAATGCGCAGACCTTCGCTCACGCGGCCGACTTGCTGCTGCGCGGCGCCAAAGGCTACGCGCACAACAGCTTCAAGATCGATCTCGCGCACCGCTGCATCGTGCGCGCGCTCACCCAAGCCGCGCGCGGCGCGCCGCAGTCGCAGTCCTCCAAGAAGATCGCCTGAGCGAAACCATGACCGCTTACATTGGCGCCTCCACACCTCGCGTCGACGGCTTGGCCAAGGTTACCGGCGCCGCAAGATACGCCGCGGAGTTCAATACGCCGGGCCTCGCTCACGGCAGCGTTGTAACCTCGACAATTGCGAAGGGCCGCATCGCGCGCATCGATCCCAGCGCCGCGCTGCGGGTCGAGGGCGTGCTCGACGTTCTTACGCACGTTAACCGACCGCCCATGGCGGATGACGATCAGGCCTACAAAGACGACGTCGCGCCTGCGGGAGCGCCGTTCCGGCCGCTGTATGACGGCAGGATCATGTTCAACGGTCAGCCGATCGCGCTCGTTGTGGCCGAAACGTCGGAGGTCGCGCGTTTTGCGGCGTCGTTGGTAAAGGTGGATTACGAGACGGAGCCGCATGTCACAGATCTGAATCGTGAGCTTGAGGCCGCCCAGTCGATCAAGCCTCCAACCAATCCGCTCGAGGCGATGTTCACGCCGCCGGGGACGCGCGGGAGGCCGGAGCAGGCGTTCGCCACCGCGGCCGTGCGGCACGCTGGCGAATATTACGTTCCGATCGAGCATCACAACCCGATGGAGCTCTATGCCACGACTGTGATCTTCGAAGGCGACGGGAGGCTCACGGTCTACGACAAGACGCAAGGCGTACAGAACGTCCAGCGCTATCTGTGCAGCGTGCTCGGATTGAAACCCGAGGCTTTGCGCGTCGTTTCGCCGTTCGTGGGCGGCGCCTTCGGCTCTGGCTTGCGCCCGCAGTTTCAGGCGGTGCTGGCGGCGCTCGCGGCGCTCGCGCTGCAGCGCTCCGCCCGAGTCGTGCTGACGCGGCCGCAGATGTATGTGCTGGGTTACCGCCCCGCGATGATTCAGCGCATCGAGCTCGGCGCCAACACCGACGGAACTCTTGAGGCGATCACGCATGACGCGACGACGGTGACCTCGCAATACGAGGACTTTTTCCGGCAGGAAACGGGATGGTCAGGTCTGCTCTACCACTGCGACAACGCGAGATATGGGCACAAGCTCGCGCGGCTTGATTTGGCTACTCCTTGTGATATGCGCGCGCCAAGCGCCACAACAGCTCACTTTGCGCTCGAGTCCGCGATGGACGAGCTCGCGGTTGCGCTCAAGCTCGATCCGCTCGAGCTGCGTCTGCGATGCTATTCCGAGCGCGATCAGAACAACGATCGGCCGTTCGGCAGCAAGGCGCTGCGCGACTGCTACCACCAGGGCGCCGCCGCGTTCGGCTGGCGCGAGCGCAATCCCGAGGCGCGCTCGATAAGAGACGGTGCCGACCTCGTTGGTTGGGGCATGGCGACCGGCATGTGGGAAGCGCTGCAGATGCCGATCACTGTGCGTATTTCGCTGAGCGCCAACGGCCATGCGGAGGTCGCGTGCGCTACTTCCGATATCGGCACCGGAACCTACACCATCATGGCGCAGGTGGCGGCCGACATGCTCGGGCTGCCGCTTCACAACGTCAGCATCAACCTCGGCGATTCGAGTCTCCCGCAATCTCCAGTCGAAGGCGGATCGTGGATCGCGGCCTCTGTATCGAATGCGATCGCGATCACAGCCGACGCAATCCGTGACGAGCTGTTGCGTGTAGTCCAGCAGACGCCTAGCTCGCCACTTGCGGGCATGTCGCCCGACGAAGTAGCGCTCGCCGACGGGAGGCTGGTAAGCAAGAGAGACGCGTCGCGTTCGGTGGCCGTCTCGGAGGCCATGCGGCGTAGCGGTATGGATCGCATCGAACAGGAGAAAACTTACAACCCCAGCGATGACGTCGGGCGCGCGCACAACACGCACGCCGCAATCTTTGCCGAGGTGAAGGTCGACGAGCAGCTCGGGGTGATCCGCGTCACGCGTGTTGTAAGCGCGATTGCGGCGGGACGGATCTTGAACACGAAAACCGCGAGGAGCCAGATCATGGGCGGCGTGGTTTGGGGCATAGGCATGGCGCTGCACGAGGAGACGTTGATCGATCACAGGTTCGGGCGCATTATGAACGCCAACATCGCCGAATATCATGTGCCTGTGAACGCCGATATTCACGACATCAGGGTCATCTTCGTCGACGAGCGCGACGAGAGCAATCCATTGGGTGTCAAGGGGCTTGGCGAGATCGGCATTGTCGGGGTCGCGGCGGCGATCGCCAACGCGGTCTACCACGCGACCGGAAAGCGCGTGCGCGACCTACCGATCACGCTCGACAAATTGGATCGGTAGCGTGGCCGCAAGGTCCGCGCCCGATCGCGCCGCTTAGACGCCTAGCCAGAGCGACGCGATAGCTTATATCCTCTTCATATGAATCTTAGCGCGGTGCGCGCGTAACGGCGAGTGCGAACAAAATGCGCGTCGGGGAAGCGGAGCTTCTGGTCGAAGCAGAGCGTTGGCGCGAAACGGGTCGCCGCGTGGCCGTGGCGACGGTGGTGCAGACCTGGGGTTCGGCGCCGAGGCCGATTGGCGCGCGATTGATCATCGATGACAAAGGCGTGTTTCTCGGCTCCATCTCGGGCGGCTGCGTGGAGGGCGACGTGGTCACGATGGCGCTCGATGTCATCGAGGACGGCCAGCCGCGTCTCTTGGAATTCGGCGTCGCGGATGAGACGGCGTGGCGCGCGGGCCTCTCCTGCGGTGGACGCATAGCGGTCTACGTCGAGCGGATCGACGATCTGGAGCTGCTCCACGCGCTCAATTGCGAACGCGCGGCGCGTCGCCTCTGTACGCTTCTCACGCCGCTAGACGGCGGCGAGGCCCGGCTGGTGAGCGACGAGAGTTCTCGGACAGACGTGGTGGCGCTCGCCGCCAGAGAGCGTCTGGGAGCGGGCGCAAGCGGCGTTGTCGCCTTTGGCGGCCGGCGCTATTTCGTCGATGTGGAGAAGCCGTCGCTGCGGCTGATTCTCATCGGGGCTGTCCATGTCGCGCAAGCTCTGGCGCCGATGGCCGAGCTGGCCGGCTTCGATGTTCATATCGTGGATCCGCGAACGGCCTTCGCCACGCAGGAGCGCTTCCCCGACAAGCGGCTCATCGCTGAGTGGCCCGACGTCGCGCTTCGCGCACTGGGCCTCGACGCCTATACGGCCGTGGCGACGCTGACGCACGATCCCAAGATCGACGACATCGCCCTGCGCTTGGCGCTCGCTGCGGACTGCTTTTATGTCGGGGCGCTCGGCTCGAAGAAGACGCATGGACGCCGCGTCGACAGGCTCATCGCGAGCGGGCTCGCGCCTGCGGCGATCGCGCGCCTGCATGCGCCGATCGGGCTCGACATCGGCGCGGCGACGCCCCCGGAAATCGCCGTCGCCGTGCTTGGCGAGATTATCCTCGCGCTGCGCCGCGGGGCGGACGAAGAATCCGCCCGCGCGACCGAGCCGCGCCGCGCAACGGCTTCAATGTGTCGTGAGGGCGACGCGGCCAGCGTTTCGCCTTGACGGCTTCTTACG
This sequence comes from uncultured Alphaproteobacteria bacterium, assembly GCA_963829075.1. Lineage (GTDB taxonomy): Bacteria > Pseudomonadota > Alphaproteobacteria > Rhizobiales > Beijerinckiaceae > Methylocystis. The sequence goes on from CAWHHH010000017.1 coordinate 166,064, forward strand.
GCGAGCCGGCGGCCGCTGCGTCAAAAAGAACCCTGATCCTCTCGTAATCCTCGAGTGTGTCGCAGTCGAGCGTGTAGACGTTGGAGTCGAGCTCTTCGGCGGCGACCTCGTCGGGAAGGCTCTCGATCAATCTGCGGCAACCGACCTTGACCTTTCCGGCTGCGATCGACGGAATGTGCTTGGCGGCGAAGATGACGGGATTTCCCGGCACGCCGCCATGATGCGGCGCCAGGATCGAGCGACCGCGGAGCTTTGCGAAGCGCGCAACGAGAGCGCGGAGATGTTTTGCCGTCACCAGCGGCTGATCGCCGAGCGCCACCATTACCGCGTCGCAGGACGCGCGCAAGGCGCTGACGCCGCAGATGACCGAACCCTGCTGCCCCGCTCGGAACTCCGGGTTAAAGACGCAACGCAGGGGGAGGCCTTCCAACGCGGCTTCGATCTCGCGCGCGTTGGCGCCCGTCACGACGACAGTCTCAGAGGGCCCGATCGCCAGCACGTTGCGAACGGTGCGCCGGATCATCGGCTCGCCCCCCAAATCGAGCAGAAGCTTGGGCCCGAGCTCCATCCGACTGGATTGCCCCGCCGCGAGCACGACGACTGCGACGCGCAGTTTTTCCACTTCGGAAGCACCGCGGGCCGGCGCGTCAGCTTTCGCTTTGCTCATGCTTCCTCTCCAACGCGCCTTCGTCTCGTGGCTCTGAGCTTGCGACTGGGGCGCCGGGCGGAGGCTTCGCCGAGCGCCCGGCCGCGCTAACTGAAAAGCTATGTATGCTTATTTCGCCGTCGCGCTCGCGCGCGCACCGTCGCGCGGCGCGTCAACCGGCCCGAGTCCGCTTGAAGCGGTGAACGAACGCCTACATCCCAATTCACGACCGCTGCCGGTGCGCCCGGGGGTGGGCTGATGGAATCACAAACGGCCGAGGCGGCGCTCGACAATGGCGTCGCGTGGTCAGGGAGACGCGATGGCCGACAGCGAACTGACAAAGCCGGTCTATGCGGCGCGAGGCTTTCTCCCCGAACCGGATCCACTCACCGCTTTTCCCAACGCTTCCCCGTACGCGGTATTGGACGAAATCGGACGCGATCTGCCGAGCCTGCTTCACGATGCGGCGTTCCGAGAGTATGCGCGCGGGTTGGACATTCCCCTCTGGGGGAACTCTGTCAACGACAGGAACTTGCCCGCGCTTCACCTTTACTATTTGCGACTTGGCTTTCTCGCCTCCGCCTATGTGAATCAAGTCGGAGAAGAGCCCGCGACGCTGCTGCCGCGTAACATCGCCGCTCCTTTCATAAGGGCCGCGATGCTGCTCGATCGGCCGCCGATCCTGAGCTATGACGGTTACGCGCTTTACAACTGGAGGCGGTTTCGCAAGGACGGGCCGATCGCGCTCGGCAACATCGACACAATCCAGAATTTCGTCCACATGTATGATGAGCATTGGTTCATCCTGGTGCACGTCGAAATCGAGGCCATCGCGGCCGGAATTTTGGGCGCGATTGCGGCGGCCAAGCGAAAGCTGGAGGAAGACGCGGACGCAAATCTCAGCGCTGAGCTGAACGCGATCGAAACCGCGGTACGACGTCAAGCGGCTGTCTTGAGTCGCATTCCAGAGCAGATGGATCCCCGGCTCTATTACAAAACCTTTCGGCCCTATATCCGCTTCTTCGAGAATGTGACTTATGAAGGCGCAGAGCATCGATCGCCCGTGGCCTTTCGGGGAGAGACTGGCGCGCAAAGCAGCGTGATGCCGACGCTGGTCGCCTTCATGAAAATTCCGCATCGCAGATCCGAATTGACCGACCATTTGACTGACATGCGCAACTACATGCCCGCCCCTCATCGCACGATCATCAAAGACGTCGAGGCGATGCCGGATATTCGGCGTCCCCCGCACAAGGAACCCTTTAACGGGGTGCTCGACGCCATGGCCGCTTTTCGTCGAATTCATTACCAATGGGCCGAAGACTATATCAATCGCTGGACGGACGATCCGCGCGGCACCGGCGGCACGCCATACATGCGTTGGTTGCAACAAATGCTGTCGGAGACGGAAGCGCACCGCATGTGACGCGCAAGGCGAAGGCCGGGGTCTTGCCTCGCACGAACAGCGGGAGGGGTGGGCGCTTCGTGAAAAGGCGAACTCTGGGAGAAGCCTAGTGCGAGTTTTCGAGAGAAATTTCCAGCCGCGCTCTAGATCGAGTTGCCGGCGTTGCCAGGCGGCGGATGAAGTTCTCTCGGCGTTTTTTCGGCGATCGAGCCGCCGAGCAGTGCGCCATCGTCGGCGGCTCGAAGATTAGATCCCGCTCCGCCGCCGCCCCCGGCTGTTCCTCCGGAGGCGAGGGCGGGTTCACGCCTGTCAGGGCGACTGCTGCTCCTGCCCCGCGCCGCCGAACAGCTCGTTCATGACGACCGAGGTCTGGTCGCACGCGTGGTTGAGACAGGGTATTCCGAAGCCCGCCTCAAGCGTGCGCAGCAGCGAGAAGTGGTCGTAGGGCGCCTGGCTCTTCACGCCATTCGCCGCATAGTTCGTCTCCGAAAGGAACACGACGCGATTGGCGGCATCGGAATAGTCATTTTCGTCCCAGACCAGGATGATCGCATTGTGGCCGCGCGACCACACCGGCGAGTTCTTGATGCCGTTGATGATCTTCGCGACTTGGGCGTCGCCCTCCAGCATCAGATAGCCTGTCTCGGCCGCAGTTTTCGTGGAGCAGATAAACGTGCCTCCCGACACGCCGCCGTGCATGTCGTGGCACTGGTTCGGCACGATGAAGGAGAAGTTCGGTGTCCTCTCGGGGTGTTGCAGGTCGGCCCAGAGACCGTCCGGCCCGTCGAAATCTTGGATGCGGCTGAAGCTCAGCGCGGGATTGTCGCCCGTCTCGATATTTTGGAAATAGGCGAAGGGATTGTGCTTCACCGCATAGAGCTTTTGGACCGCGCCGGGGCCGAACACGGCCACAGGGCTCATGCTCGAGTAGGCGCCGTCCGAATAGTTCACACCGAAGGCGCCGGGAACGACGGTGGGCAGGCTCTCCTGATAGCTCTTCCAGCTCAGGCCCTTGTGAACGAGCTGATCCGCGATCGACTTCGGTGTGAAATAGGCGGCCTGATAGTTGTAACGCGCGCAGTTGTATGTCGCCGGCGTTCCCGAGATGGTGACCTGACCGTTGCACTGGCTCGAGTTGACGGCGGTAGCGACGACCGTATTGTCGGTTCCGGTCGCGGAAATCGGCGTGAAGGCGTTGGCGCACCCCGTGCTGCCTGGCGCATTGTCGATGCAGCCGAGGCCGAACCAGTTCGGCCAGTAATCGTTGGAGAGCCCGAAGTTCGAGCCGCCGACGATCTCGAGGTAGTTCGGGGCGCTCGGGTGGCCGACCGCGAAATAGTTTGTCGCCTGATTCGCAACTTGCGCATAGGCGTTGACGAAGGGCGCGTTGGCGTTGCCCAGAATGTCAGTGTTGGTTTCGTTCTCCATCATGATCAGGAAGACGTGATCGAAATGGCCGAACTTGCTGACCGGAACGTGAGCTTCTCCGGCGCTGGCCGTCGCGGCGTTAGCGAGCCCGATCAGCGTGAGCGCGGTCGATTTGAAGATGTTGGCGTATTTGGGCATCAAGAGTCCCCCAAGTCGCGCCAGAATTGGCGCTTGAGGGCGCTAATCGGCCAAGGTGACGCCTTGCAAAAGGTTTTGTGAACATTTTCTGTACACGCGCACTGGCAGCCCCGCAGCCCGTATGCCGCGACGTCCGCGACCGGCGTCGAGAGAGGACCGCGAAGGCCATGTGCAGGTGGCCTAACGCGAAACCCGATCGAGAATCCAGGGGCTGACCGAAGTGTCGTCGAGGAACGTGCGTCGCGTGGATTGTTCGATGTCGTGAGGTCTGGCGATCGCCTTTGTCGAGACAGACAAGAGCTTGCGCTTATATTCCTCGGCGATTGCGCGCGCTTCAGACATGGAACGAATGACGTGCGGCGTGATCATGATGATCAGCTCTGTCTTCGTGATTTGGTCGTCCTTGTCCTTGAAGGCGCTGCCAACGACAGGAAAATCTCCGATCACCGGAATCTGATTGGCGCTTCTCGAGCGTTGGTCTTGGACCAAGCCGCCGAGCACCAGCGATTCCCCGTCGGTCACCGCGACCTGCGTCTTCACCTTGCGTTGGTCGATCGTGGGATTGTTGCCATTGCGCTCCCGTGCCTGGCACGGGATTCGAGACTTCTTGATCGAGATCGAGCATCAATCGACCGCTCTCGCTGATATGCGGGGTGATGGCGAGGATGACGCCGGTATTCAGATAGGACTGGGAATTAAATGTGTTGCCGATCGCCGAAACGCTTTGCAGAGTGTTAACGGGAATCTCTTGGCCGACCTGCAGCATCGCCTGGCGATTGTCGAGCACGGTCAGCGAAGGCGTCGAGAGGATGTTCACATTGGTGATCGCGTTGAGCGCGTTGAGCGTCACTGCTGCGCTCCCCAGCGTGAAGGCGTAAGAAAAGCCCGGGAAAGCGCTTTGAAGGGGAACGGCAATCAGGTTGTTGCCAAAGATGTTGTTGTTGCCAAGGAAGGTGTTGACGCCAGAAGCGTTCGACGCTGCAGGGGCGTTCAGCCCGCCCCAGCCCCCCGCGTGGGGGCCCTTTTGCAGAAACCAGGCGACGCCGAAATGCAGGTCGTCGTTGAGCGCGACTTCGGCGATCGTCGCCTCGATGAAGACCTGATTAGGTTGAACGTCGAGGGCTTCGATGACGCGCAAGAATTCGCTTAAAGTCCTCCGCCGTCGCCATGACGACAAGGGAGTTCTTGGCCTCGTCAACCCCGACCTTGTAACGGTTGTCCTCACCCAGCGAGACCGTGCCCGGGCCCTTCGACTGACTCTGATCGTTCGATCCGTTTCCCGGGCCTGCGGCGCCGAAGAAGCCCAGGAGAGCCGCCGGGTCCTCCAACCTGACCACCAAGTCCGCCAGAGGCGCCGCTGCCGAGACCGCCGCCGCCGAGACCGCCGCCGCCGCAGGCCGCCGCCGCCCAGGCCGCCGCCGCCGGTGGGGCCGCCCCCGGAGGGGCCGGAGGCCGAAAGCGCGCCCAGCGGACTTGAAGGCGCCGAGCTCGAGGAGTTCTGCCCATTGTCCTCGCCCGATGACGAAGCTGAGGTCTGACCGAAACGCGGCGCCGTGTTGCTTCCGTTTCGAGAGCCGTCGGAGCCGAACATCGAGCTCAGAACCTGCAACATCTCCTTGGCGGGTCGATTTTGAACGCGGTAGGTGAAAAACTGCTTTTCCGTTCCCTGCGCGCGTGCGTCCAGCCGTTGGATCCACGCCCGCGCGCGGTCGAGATAGGCCGGCTGCGCCGAGATCACCAAAACCGATGCGAGACGCTTGTTGCTGACGAAGCGCACCATGCCCTTCATCGGCCCATCCTTCTCGTCCGTTCCGAAGACCTTGCGCAAATCGTCAACGATCAAATCCGGGTCGCCGCTTTTGACCGGCACGAGGGCGAAGGACATGCCGCGCATCGTGTCGATGTCGAACATCGCGATGATATCCTGGAGCGTCGCAAGGTCTTGCGGCGTGCCCTTCAACGTGATCGTGTGTCGCGCGTCGTCGGCCTGAACGACGCCACCCTGAATGGTCATTGGCTCCAGGAGCCGGCGCATCTCCGAAGGCGCAACATAATGGAGCTGAACGATCCGCGCGCTCTCCCCGACGGACGCCGACGAAGCATCGGTCGTCGAGGCCGAGACGTTTCCGCCGGCCGTTCCGGCCTGGTCGAGCGGCACGACTTTGTAGACGCCCCCCGCTTCCACGACTGCGCCGCCCGCCACGCGCAAAGCCGATTGAAAGAGCTCCATCGCCGCGGGTTTGCTCACCGGCCGCGTCGTATGAACGGTGACCTTGCCGTCGAGCCGGGGGTCGATGACATAATTCACGCCCATTATGTCTCCGAGCACTACCTTGACGGCTTGCGCGATCGGCAGATTGGCAAGGTTGAGAGTGACGTTCTCTTCTCCCGTGTCGAGCGCTTCGGCTCTTGGCTCCGGGCCGGGACCGATGAAGCGCCCGCTTCCGGGCACGACGAGAGAGGCGTTGCCGCGCGAATTCATCAGGGCGGCGCTGCGGCTAGCGGCTCCGCCGCCCGCGCGCGCAGGCTCACGCGGGGCGTTCGACGGCTCCACACTCCATTCCGCAACAGGCGGCTCGCTCGTGGCCTGGCAGGCCGTAACGGCTAGGCACACAGCCGCCAGGACAGCTTTCACGACACATCTGCTCACGAGCAACCCACTCAACGTCAGACCCGGAAATCAGGGTCGGGATCGGGTAACATGTATGGAGCCATTGTGACAGAGTTCTGGCTTGGCCTGCAATCGTCTGGCCCGCATTCGTCCGCCAAGGAAGGATCTTGCCGTGCAATTTCGCTCTTTGTTTCGTTATTTTCAGAGCGTTATGCTTTTTTGAACACGCGGGCCTCGACGAACCTCGCGAGTGAGGAGTGATGGCGAGTTTGTCATACGGTTTCCGGCTGATCACTTCGGCGAGGCGATTTTTGGCCACCAATGAAAGCGGGCTCGGCTTTTGATGATCTCACGTTCGTTCGCGAGCGTGGCGCATCTTTCGCCGATGATTGCGTCGAGTTCGTCGATCGTCCCGACGTGCTTGTTGACGATGGGCTCGTCGACGAGCGCCCATAGGGTCTCCGCCGGTTGTAGCTCTGGCGTGTAGGGCGGCAGAAAGACCAGTCGCACGCCATCGGGCACGCTCAGTCCCGCCTCGCCATGCCAGCCGGCGTTGTCGATGACGAGCACGATCGTGCGCTCGACGTCGGCCTTGGCTTCGCGCGCGAAGGTTTCGAGCAGCGCGGCGAAGAACGGTTTCGAGACGCCGTCGTGCACATACCAGAAGGTCTCGCCGCTCGTCGGCGAGACGAAGGCGGTCACGTAGAGCCAGTCGAAGCGGTGATGGCCATGCGCCGTCGGCCGCTCGCCGATCGGCGCCCAGACGCGACGCGTCACGGGCTTCAAGCCGAGCCGGTGCTCGTCGCTGGCGAAGACCTCGACCGGGCGCTCGGGATGTTTCGCGGCTTCCTCCGCGACGGCGTCTTCGAGGTTTTTTTGAACGCCGCCGCCTCTTCGGGCGAGGCGGACTTCGGATTTCTGGGGCGCGGAAGCTGGATCGACATTCCGCAGGCTTTCAACGCCTCCCAGCCGCGCTGGACCGCGACCTTCTCCAACCCCAACTCGCGCGCAAGGAAAGCCGCGACCTTCGCGCTCGTCCACAAGCCGCCATCGTCCGGCGGCTGCTTCAACCGAAGCCGAAGCTTGTCGAGCAACTCGGGTTTCAAAACCGTCGCCGACGAGCCGTTGCGCCGGCGCAGGTCACCCAGAGACTCGGGGCCTTCGGCGTTGTAGCGCGCCGCAAGCTGTTCGATCCAGCGCTGGCCAAAGGAGGTCATCTCGGCGACTTCGCCAAGCGTGTGGCCCTTGGCGAGAAGCCAGATCGTATGGAAATGCCGCGCCTCGCGCGCATTCAAACTCGAAACATACCGTTCACGCAACGCCTCGACGCTCAAATGCGCAGCTATCGTCGCCATGACCCGTCTCCAGCGATTCATGACGACGCAGCCTAACTGCTTCGATTCTCGCCGGGAATCCCCCGCCGAGTCAATCAGCCGGATTCCGTATCACAACCCGGGGCTGCTGATTGCTCGCCATCTTGCCCGCGGCGACGCACTCCTCGTGATGACACAGAAAAATTTTAGGATAACTTGACCCGAAGCGTGCCGATCCGGACAATGCCGGCTGAAATGTCATCAGGCCGTAAATCGCCCTCCGTAAAAGCCTTTGGCCAAAGCTCGGCTCACGCTAAAAAGGGGGGTAATACCTATGATAAAACAGATAATTGCCGCTACGACGATCAGCGCGGCGGCGCTCGCCGTCTCTGCGGGCGCGGGCCGCGCTGACGACGATCGACCGACTATCAACCACGTGTTGCTCATCAGCATCGACGGCATGCACGCGCTTGATTTCATCACTTGTGCGAAAGGGCCCAACCCGACGTGCCCGCATCTCGCCAGCCTCAAGAGCGCTGGCGTTGATTACCTCGAAGCCTCGACGTCGAAACCGTCCGACTCCTTTCCCGGACTCATGGCCATCGTGACCGGCGGATCGCCGCGCAGCGTGGGCGCGTTCTACGACGTGGCTTACGATCGGGTCCTCGCTCCGCCTCAGACTACGACGTGGAATGGCGTCGCGGGCGGCGTTTGCACCCCGAATCAACCGAACGGCACCACGACCGAGTATGAAGAGGGCATCAATTTCGAGAAATCCCTGCTCAACGGCGGCGCTCCCGCTGGCCAACCTGGCGGCATCGCCTCGATCGATCCGACGAGACTGCCGCGGGATCCCTACAACAACTGTCAGCCGGTCTATCCGTGGAATTTCGTGCGAACCAACACGATCTTCGGCGTGATCCATCAGGCCGGCGGCTACACCGCGTGGTCCGATAAGCACCCGGCGTATTCCTCCGTCGCCGGTCCCGACAACGGCGGCAATCCCGGCAAGAAGAATCTCGACGACTATTTCTCGCCCGAGATCAATTCCATTCCGGTTGCGATGCCGGGGGTCACGCTGCCGGACGGAACGAGCTGCAATCCCTTGCCGGATCAGAACGCCGTAACTTCTTCGGACGACTACACCACGAGCTTCAAAAACATTCAGTGCTATGACACGCTGAAGGTCAACGCGATCCTCAATCAGATCAACGGCAAGAAGAGTGACGGAACCGCGCGCGCGCCTGTGCCGGTCATCTTTGGGATGAACTTCCAGGCCGTCAGCATCGGTCAGAAGCTCATCCAGAAGTCGCTCACCCCTCACGTGAAGGGCGGCTATCTGGACAACGCTGGCACGCCCTCGGCCCCGCTCCTCAACGAAATCCAGTTCGTCGATGCGTCGATCGGCAAGATGATCGACGACCTCAAGGATACGGGCGACTATCATTCCACGCTCATCGTCATCACCGCGAAGCACGGCCAGAGCCCGGTGGATTCCGCGCGTTACCAGGGAATCGGGGTTCCTGCGGGCAGTCCGATCATGACTTCGCCGGCCATGATCCTCGCCAACTGTCTGCCGTACTCGGAGTCGCCCAACAACCCGAACGGCATCGGACCGACCGAGGATGACGTTTCGCTGCTCTGGCTCGATCAGACCCAGCAAGGATGCAGGACGGCTACGGCCGTGAGCATGCTCGAGAGCGCGTCGCCGACTTCGGGTAATGTCGCCGGCATCGGTCAGATCTTCTCGGGACAGGGGATCACGCAAATGTTCAATCCGCCCGGCCCGCCGAAGAGCAGCGACGCTCCCCACCCGGGGGATATCGATCCCGCGCACGCCGGATATCATCGTGACGCCCAATATCGGCGTCACCTATTCAGGGAGCACCAAGAAGCAGGCCGAGCATGGCGGCTTCTCGCATGACGACACCAATGTGATAATGTTGCTGTCTCATCCGCACCTGAAACCCACGACGATCACCAGCCCGGTGGAAACCGCGCAGGTTGCGCCGACCATCCTGCAGGCTTTGGGCCTCGACCCGAACGCGCTGCAGGCCGTGCGATGGGAAGGCACTCAGGTGCTTCCGGGCGTCTTCTCCGAGAAACACTAAAACGCGTTCACCCCGCGCGAACAGCAATCGGTAAGTCACGAAAGCGCGGCGGCGACGCCGCGCTTTCTGCTTCTTGCGCTCATTTCGTAACTTTCCCGGAAGCGCCGTTTGCGCCACTATCGGGTCTGCTGCTTCAAGGCGTAGCCGGTCGAGTTCGGGCGCAGCGGTAAATGCGCCGCTGTCTCCTTGGAGCGACGCAGCGAGGCAAGGATGTCCCCTCAAAAGAACGGCGCGCCATCTGCGCGGTCGAGCGCGCGCTCGGTACGACGAAAGCGTGGTTTCGCCCTTGTCGCCGTTGTTTGGGGATTGAGCATCGTAACTTTGCTGATCTTGTCTTTCGTGACGACGAGCAGCTTGCGCCTCAAAACCGCTTACAACATCGCCGGCGCCGCGCAGGCGGGCTTCCTCGCCGACGCCGCCATCAACATGGCGATTCCACCGCTGCTCTCCGAGCAGGATCAGCATGCTCAAGATCTGATCCATGATGGTAAGCCCCTCTTTTGCTCGATGGAGGGAGTTGCCGTCGCCGTCGCCATCGAGGACGAGAGCGGGAAGATTGATCTCAACAGCGCGACCCCGCAGATTTTGAATGCGCTGCTTGTGGGGTTGGGGCTGGAAATGAGCGCGGCAAACTCCTTGGCGGATGCGATCATAAATTTTCGCACAGCGTCGTCCAGCGGCGTGGGCGCTGATAAAGAAGATTCTGACGACTCCGGCAGGCCCTTTCGCGCCAAGCACGCGCCCTTCGCCACGACCCTGGAGCTCGATCAGGTCGTCGGCGTCGATCCGACGCTCTTTTCGAAAATCATCCGCCTAGTGACCGTTTATTCCAATCGACCGGGCGTCAACGCAAAAGCCGCGCCGCCAGCGCTCTTTGCGGCGCTCGTTGGTCTTCCGGCCGAAGACGTTCGTTCTCTCCTCCAAAAGCCTTTTCCGAATAATCTCGACCGAAACGACGGACGTTTCCCGCAGACGTTCAAATCCGCGCTACAAGGCGGCGGCAACTCCGCATTCCTCATTCACGCGGAAACTCTCGCGGCGACTGGACAGGTTGGCGTGAAAGAGGCGATCGTGGATTTCAAGGCCGCCGGCCATGGACCCTTCGCCCTTCACGAGTTGCGGTCCGGGGCCTTGCTCTATCTCGACGCATTGCGCGTCGCCGCCAGAAGCGGCCAGGGGGCCCTGCCAAGCTGCAAGCCCTAGAGTATGCTCCCCAAAAGCGCGAAGCTGTTCTTGGACAAGAACGCGCTCGATCAACAAGACACAGCGCGCGTCCCACTCGCACTCACTTAACGGGCCAATAGCGCCGGCCGGTCAACGGATCCAGAAATTCCCGCGTGGCGCGGGTCAAATCGGAGCGTGTCTAGACAGGCGGCGCGATCACGAGTGAAGCGGCGCGGCCAAGCGAAGCCCTCTTGGCCCAGCTGCTTCGCACTCGGAAAGGCTCCGGCGCTATGGGGTTGGCGCCGGTCACGCTCGATTCACGGCTTTATCACCTCCGCCTCGGGTTCTCGGCCCTCGGATCCACGAATGGCGTGCTCGGCGGCAGGGGTTTCGTCTCGGCCTCGCTGAGCGCCGGCGGCTCGGGGTAGAGCGACAGCACCGCAGTTCGTTCGCCGCTCTTCAAGGTCAATTCGGACGCGCGGATCTCTGAGATGGTCCATCCGTCGATGAGCTGTCCGACGAGGTACCATTCTCCGTTCGCGCCGCCATGGTCAAGGAGATAGGCGCGCCACGCGCCGTTCGACAGCACGATGGCTTGCACCGTGAGCGCGGGGGGCGGGCCAGCCGCGCGCTCCGGCGACGCGGTCTCGACGGCTTTCGGGGCGGGGCGCCTCGACTTTGCGAAGATCGGCCTCGTCAAAGTCTGGATGTCTGTCGGCGCAGGCGCAGATGCGAGCGGAGTGAGGAAGGACGCAGATGGCGGCCGCCACTCGGGGGCCGTCAAGGGCGCTGCTTCGCCCCAGCCGATCAGCGCGCGCAGGAAGAAAAGCGCGGAGAGCGTGGACGTGACGGAGAGAAGGCTCAGCGCCGCCAGCATGAGAGGCGAAAGACGCTTCGCCTTGGCGAAGGCCGAAACACGCGCAAGAAGCGCCGTCAACAGGAGAGGCGAAAAATGCTTTTCCTTGGCCAAGGCCGAAAGACGCGCGAGGAGCTCGGGCAACAGGGAAGGCGAAGGACGCCTCGCCTTGGCGAGGGCCGAAAGTCGTTCAATAATCGCCGTTGCACGAAAATCTCTCACGGCTGCTCCTTCCCCAAAGCGCCGCCGTAGACATCGAATTGCGCCTCGATCGTCGGTTCCGTCTTGCTGGCCTCGTCGGCAGGCCTTCCCCAGAATCCCGCTTGGCCTCGTAGCGTCGCCGCGATCACGAACAAAAGCGGCGTCTCTCCCTCCAGCGCCCGCGCGAGGGCATGAAGCGGCTCGGTGGCGGCGGACACATCGAGCCTCGCGCCAACGAGCGTGACGCCGTGAACGGTCTTAGGCGGCAACATTTGTATGGATCGCACCGAGACATTCGCCCTCTCGGAGAGCATTTTCAGGCGCGCTTGCAAATTCGCAGCGATAATGCCGGGATTGGAGCCGCCAATGAGCTCCCCGTGCGCATTATTGTCCGCAACCTGATTTGCGAAGGACCGGACCGCCGCCTCCTGGCCGGAAATTGATTTATAACGAGCCAACGTCGCTTGCCGCTGGGTCAGTGTGTCCGTCCGCTCCTCCACCAAGCTCTCTATTGGCGCGACGAAGAGGAGATAGGCCACGATGAGGATGAGTAGGTTCGCGGTCACGAAGAGGAAGCGGCGCGACCACAGCTGCTGTTGACTGCTGAGCGGGATCATTTCGTTTCTGCCGCCTTGCTTGGCTTGATTTTGACGCGCAGCGAGAAGGCCTCCCGCTTGTCTGCCGCGTTTGGCGTGATCGCCGCCGTCAGCGATGCGTCGGTGAAGATCGGCGACTTCTCGAACAGCGCAGGCAAGCCGACCGCTGATTCCGCCAAGCCAACGAGATCGACGTAATGCTCATCGTTCTTTCCGTCCGACAGGCGCAGCTCGGTGAGGTAGGCCTCATCGGGCAAAATCCGCGAAATCTCCTCCCACAAATCGGCGAAAGTCGGCCCCCTGGCGCGTTCCGCACGCAGGGTTTGCAGCAGGCGACTTTCAGCGACGGCCTGGTCAGCCATCTTGCGCACGCCGGAAGCGCGCGCGGTAACATCGGCAATTTCCGCGTCGAGTGTCTCCGTAGCCTGACTTGTCCGCCAGACGAGGACCACCGAGCCCAGCAAGCTCAATATGATGGTGGATGCGCAAAGCCCGAGCGCGACGTTACGAAACCAATGGGAAGGCTCGCTCCCCCGGCCGAGCGCGATGGTGGGCCCTTCTTCTTCCACGGCGCCGCCTTTCGTCGGCATGACGAAGTCGAGGTCCTCCCATCCGATCCCAGCGGCTTCGATCATCCGCGAAATGATGTCCCGGCGCACGATCCACAGACTGACCACATATTTATCGGGCGCTTCAGGCTTTCGCTTTAAGGTGTGGGCGTGAACGACGTCGCTCAGGCGAAAAGGCGACTTGCGCTCGATATCCGTGATCAGGAGCTGCGCGAGGTTCGCTTCGGCCGCCGCGGGAATGTCGAACCTGCGCACGAAGAAGGCTTCGCGAGGAATTTCGAAGAACACTTTCGTCCCAGCGCGCGAGAGTCCGCGCTGGGCCAAGGCCTGAGCGAGAGAGGTTTGACGCGCTTCCTGCGGGCCGAGGGGCAGCAAATTCCCCTCGGGCGGACCGCCCTGGAATCGGAACTCCGGCGCGCCGTCCCTATCGCGAATGACCAGCCTACGATCCCCTGTTTCAAGCAACCAGGCGACGGTGGCCGGGGGAACCAGCGCAAAAAACTCGCGGCGATAGAGGCGCCAGATCTTCTGGCTGCTGGCGAGCAGCGCGCCCGTGAAAAGGTCTTTGTTCCATGAGCCAGGAGCTTGGGACGTCATCAGGCTTTCTCTTCAATGGTCGGGTCGCCACGATATTCTTCCCCGTAACCTCTCAGAGCAGGCAACGTTAGGGTAGAGACTTGGAGACCTACGCGGCTCTCGTCCTAGTTCACTGGGTAGAGGGCGCCTTACCCGGCCCGCTCTCTAGAGAATTTGCGGCGGGCGCGCCGAGCGACGGCGCTCTTGGTTTGGAACGAAAGAGTCGCACATCTTGGACGCTTATGCGCCAGGGGGGAGGTAGATGCGGCGAACATAGACAAACCCCTCATTTTTTGCTTTAGCAAATACCTCGAATAGCGGCATCTTGATGACGCAAGGCTGTCGCAGAGCGCCTAGAAGCCACCGATCACGGCCGGCAGTTGCAGGGGCGGCGAATGCAAGGTTCTCAGTCCTCAAAGGCGCAATCTCTCGCGCACCGCCGCTTCGCGGCTGGAGGCGGCGCCTTTGCCGAGGAATTTGGCGCCTTTCTCCTCGATGCGCGCGCTCTCGACGAGCTCGCGCTGCAGCGTTCGCAAAGGGCGACAAAACAGAGCGGCGAGAGATTGGATCGTGTGTTGACGAAGCTCGGTCTCGTGTCGGAGGCCGATCTCTATGCGCATTTGAGTAAATTCCTTGATATCCCGCTGCTTGAGCCTCTCGGGCTTCCGCTTGAACCCGTATTGACCGACAAAATACCGGAAAAGTTCTTGCGCACGGCCGCCATCCTGCCGTTCTTCGTCGACCCGGACAGGCCTGCGCTTGCCGTGACCGATCCGCTCGACCTCGAGGCCGTGGACGCCCTCATCTATTCGACCGGCCTGGATTTCGAGCTGCGCTTGCTGAGCCCCTCGTTGTTCGAGAAGGCATGGGCGGAACTTTATGGCAAGAAAGCCCAGGGCCTCGCCCTTGTCGCCGAGGACGCGCATATCGAGGCCGCCAGCGAGTTCGATTTACAGCGATTACGCGACATCGCCAACGAAGCGCCCGTCATCCGTCGGGTCAATCAGATCATTGCGGACGCGATCGAAGCGCGCGCCTCCGACATTCATGTGGAGCCCACGCTGGAGTCGGTTGTCGTGCGTATTCGCATCGACGGCGTGTTGCGCGCCACTGAAACTTTGCCACCGGGGTTCAAGGCTGCGATCACGTCGCGCATAAAGATCATGGCGCGTCTGGACATCGCGGAGCGCCGCCTGCCGCAAGACGGGCGCATCAAGATGGCGATCCGCGGGGTGGACATTGATTTTCGCGTATCGACGATCCCCACCTCTCATGGCGAAAGCATCGTTCTGCGCATTCTCGACCGCAGCCAGACGACGCTCGATTTCGACGCCTTGGGTTTCGAGTCGACCACCATAAATACATTACGAAAGACGATGCGTAACCCCAACGGGATCGTGCTCGTGACGGGCCCCACCGGCAGCGGCAAGACGACCACGCTTTACACGGCTTTAAAAGAGATCACCAATCCCGAAGTAAAAGTGTTCACGGTCGAGGATCCCGTCGAATATCAGCTTTCTGGCGTCAACCAGGTGCAGGTGCAGCCGGCGATCGGTTTGGATTTCCCGCATACTCTCCGCGCAATCTTACGGCAGGATCCGGACGTCATCATGATCGGCGAAATCCGCGATGCTGACACCGCCAAAATCGCGATTCAAGCCTCGCTCACGGGGCATTTGGTGTTTTCTACGCTTCACACGAACAGCGCCGCGTCGTCGATCACACGCCTTATCGACATGGGCGTTGAGAGCTATCTGATCGCCTCGACGGTAAAGGCGGTGCTGGCGCAACGTCTGGTGCGGCGCCTTTGCTCGCACTGCGAAGCTCCTCTCGAGACCAAGGCGCAATGGCGCGCGCGCCTCTCCGGCGAAGCCTTCGCAAGCGAGAAGGAAAGACTGCGCACGCCCGCGGGCTGCGCCTTCTGCCGAAATTCGGGTTATTCCGGTCGGTCCACTATTGCGGAGCTGTTGATCATGAACGAAGCCATGCAGAGACTCGTCTGCGAGGGCGCGCCCGAATCCGCGCTTGAATCCTGCGCGCGAAGCGACGGCATGACAACGATGTATCAGTGCGGGATGGGCAAGGCTTGGCGCGGCGAAACGAGCGTTGACGAGGTGTTGCGCGTAACCCGGATGGAATAGGGATGCCTACGTTCCGCTACCGCGCTTACTCTGCCGCCGGCGATCTCGTCGAGGGAGAGATTGCGGCCGACGCGAAGGACGAGGCCGAAGAGGCGCTCTGGCGGCGCGGGCTGACGCCCTTTGAAACGCGCGAGGTCGGACGCGGCGCCTTTTCAATGTCCATTAGTCGTCCCCGCCCCCCGGATCTGCGCGAGCTTGCTTCGTTCACCCGCGAATTCGCAACGCTCGAAAAGGCGGACATCCCGCTCGACCATGGCCTTCAACTCCTGGCGGCGCAAAGCGCCAAGCCGCGATTGCGCGATCTCGCCGAGGAGATTTTGGGGCGCGTCGTCAATGGCACCTCGCTTTCAGAGGCTCTTGCGGGACGCAGCGACGTTTTTTCGTCGGAATACGTCAATGTGGTGCGGGCGGGAGAAACCATCGGCGACGTCGGCCAAGCCCTGAGCGATCTCGCCGATATGCTGGAGCGCCGCGTTGAGCTGCGCTCCCGGATCACGAGCGCGCTGGTCTATCCGGCCATGTTGATCACGCTCGCGATCATTTCCACGGGGATCGTGCTCGCGACGCTCGTCCCCAATATTGCGCCGATTTTCGTCGATAACAACCGTCCGCTTCCTTCGGGCTTGAAGTTCATCCTCGACGTGGAGGCCAATTGGCGATTGCTGGCCCTTAGTCTGTGTTTCGTGGGCTTTGGCCTGTTTCTTTTCTGGCGCTCCGCTCGCCAGCGTCCGCATTGGATGGAAGCTATCGATCGGCGCTTCCTGCAACTCCCTTTCGTAGGGACGCTGAGCGCGCAATTCGAGACCGCCCGATTCACGCACACGCTAGGCTCCTTGTTGAAGGCGGGCGTGCCCTTGTTGCCTGCGTTGGAATGCGGCCGCACGGCTGTGTCGAACCGTCATCTCGGCGCAAAGATCGAGACGTCGATCGAGGCGGTACGCGGAGGGGAGAGCCTGAGCGGCGCGCTCGGCCGCATCGAAGCCATACCGCGTGTCGTCCCGCAAATGATCTCATTAGGCGAGGAGACGGGGAAGCTCAGCTCGATGTTGCTGCGCGTCGCGGCGATGTACGAGAAGCAGACGGAGCGTTCGATCGAACGCGTGATGGGCTTGGTCACGCCGACGCTGACCATTCTGATCGCGCTGGTGGTCGGCGGGTTGATCATGACGGTGATGGACGCCGTGCTCGGAATCAACGAGTTGGCGACGAAGTGAGCCGGTATCGGATCGCGATCGTAGGACGGCGCGGGGGATTCACGCTCCTCGAGATGCTCGCGGTGCTGGCGATCATCGCCCTGCTGGCCGGATTATCGACGCAACTCGTGCATCCCGCGGCCCCCCACCTTCGCCTTGAGGGCGCCGCACGCGGGCTTTGCGCCGCCCTGCGAGCGACGAGAGCGCGCGCCATCTCCGCCAATGAGGAGGCGACGCTCGTCGTCGATCTCGCGCGTAAAAGCTATTTTTCGCCGAGCGTGCATGAAACGCTGTTGCCAGCGGAAATGCGCGTCCAGGTTTCAGCCGCCAAGGGTCAGCGCGATTTCGGCGAGAACGCGGGCCTGAAGTTTTTTCCTAGTGGCGCCTCCTCCGGCGGCGACATCATACTCGAGATCGGCGGCAATCGGGCGACCATTCAAGTCAATTGGCTCACCGGAGGGACTCGGTGCGACGTCTCCTGATCCGCCGCCGCACGGGCTTCACGCTCATCGAGACGCTCGTGGCCTTCGCCGTGCTGGCGCTCGCGATGTCTCAGCTCATGGCGGCGCTCAGTGGCGGCGCGCGGAATGAGAGCCGTGCGGACTTTTTGTTGCGGGCTTCTCGGGAGGGACAGTCGCATCTCGACGCGGTTGGCATAGAGGGGCCGATCGTGCAGGGGGAGACGAATGGCGCTTATGACGACGGGCTGGTGTGGAACCTCAATGTTGAACCTTATGTCGCAGTCGAAGCTCCTTTAGGGAACGGCGGGTTAAAGAGCTTCTGGCTGCGTTTGACAATCCGCCGGCCAGGGGCGCAGGAAGGCGCGCGCGAAAGCCTGACTCTGACGACGCTGAAAATCGTCGCGAAGCTTGAGCCTCTGCGATGAAGCGTAACGCGGGCTCGGGCTTCACCCTCCTCGAGATGCTGCTCGCCATCACGCTGCTCTCGATGATCGTCACGGCGATTATCGGCGGGCTGCATCTTGGACGGCGCGCGTGGGAGGCAGGAAAAACTTACGAGACCGTCAGCGAAATTGAAGAGGCCGCTCGCGCAATCAATGGGCAATTGGCGCGCGCCGTCTCTCTTCGCATTCCCAGAAGCAACAACGCGCAGTTCGTCGCCTTCCAGGGGCTCCCGGATCGTTGCCGGTTTGTCGCGCTAAGTGAGGGCGGGGCGCAATGGGGCGGCCTGATCCTCACGGAGATCGCGGGCCCGCAAGCCCCTGACGAGGACGTTGCGTTCTGGAGCCAGGTGTTTCGTCCATCTCAGGGCTTTCAACTGCCACGAGATTCCATGCGTCGGGTTTCTGTGCTGCGCGAGGCCGTCTATTTCCGCTTGTCCTATTTCGGCGAGGTCGAGCCTGGCCGGCCGCCGGTCTGGACGGATCAATGGACAGACCGCCAGGACCTGCCGCTGCTCGTCGCCGCGCGGGTCGCCGGGAAGAGTTCGGGGCGGACCGTGGACGTTTCATTCGTGGTCGCACTGCGTCAGCGCTGAGGGCGCTCGCAAGGCTTCAGCCGCTTTCGAGGGGACCCAGAGTCCAGGAAAGCCAAAGGCCAAGGGCGAGATGAGGACCGAAAGGGATTGGCTGCCCGCCATTGGTCAATTGACGCTCGCGCAGGAAAATCGCCGCCGAGATCAGGCCGGAAATGGAGGAAACCAGCAGACAGCCGGGGAGGGCATGGGCGCCAAGCCACAGGCCCGCGACTCCGAAAAGCTTTGGATCGGCGGCCCCAAGCCCTCCGAAGCCGCGCCACCGCTCGTAGCCCAAGGCGAAAAGACGTAGCGCGGCCCAGGCGCCGAATGCGCATAGCAGCCGCGACCACAATTCCTCAGGCGCGCCAAGCAGCGTGGTCACGACGCCCGTCGTGAACAGGAACAGCAGCGGGCCATCGGGAATGACGAGATACTCAACATCGAAGAGGACGATGACGAAGAGCCCGCAAAGGAGCGCAAGGCTGGGCGCCGCATACCAACCCACTGCCTCGTGCTGTGCGCCAAGGGCGACGACGCCAGCAATGCCAAGCCAGAGCACGTGGCTATGCGCGCGGCTTCCTTCCTCTGCGCGCAATATTGCAAGAGCGCGTGTTCCAAGTCGGCGCCAACGTCGACGCGACGAATTGGCGAGGCATGAGAATGCGTGCATGTGACCCGATATCGCCGAGCCGGCCCTGACAAGGCAACACGCCAGCGCGCCCCCGCTTTGTCAAGTTGCTCGCCGAAAGACTCGGCAGGCTCGGACCCAGAAATCTATTGCCGCGGGTGACACCGATCGTTAATGAATAGCCTGTGCTAAGCGGTCAGATAAACCTTGGCGGCGGACGAACTGGTAAATCGAAAACTCCGTCGCGTGATTGTCGAGGAGCTGCAGAGGGGGCAATGCACAAATCCGCTACGCTCGTACTGTCGCTCGCTCTGGCGCTGTCGATCCCGACGCCGGGACAGGCGCTCATTGACGTGCGGCCCGATGGGTTGAAGTTCTATTCTTGGTGCGTGAATCAAGCGAAGGATCAGAACACCGTTTATGTGCTCGATCGGCATATCCTCTATCGCTGCCGCGAAGACGTTGCGATCTCCTATTTCAACTATCTGGGCGTCCGTCACGTGCACGACGAAGTCGCTGACGAGCCGTCTGGCACTTTTGTTTATCGTCGCATTTACGGCGTCGGACGCTGCTGGAACAAGATCGCCGAC
>CAWHHH010000018.1:0-102741 GCA_963829075.1 uncultured Alphaproteobacteria bacterium
AATCTTTCATCCGCTCGTCGTTCAGGCGAGGTTGGCGGCTACGAAGGGGCCGCCGAGCTTCGATGAGATGTGGGAGCCTCCACCCCTGACGAATGGCGGCGGGCGGTCCGGATTCTCGCGCTACAGGCGCTTCGACAGATCGCGCACGGCGTCGATCTTCGCTTGCTGCGTGCGATCGAACCATCCGTGACGTGGCACTAAGCCGGCGACGTTCATAGGTCGTCACACGGGGCGAGGGCTTGTCCCGGCCACGCGCGTTACCTCTGCGCAATGGCCGGACGTTGGGTCCAGCACCGTTCCTCCGCGCCCTGCCCTTCAGTGACGTCATTACGTGGGCGCCGGCGACAAGCGCGGGCCTGACGGGTCAGCGACCGCAGCATTGGGCGGCCGCCCAGCAGGAAGGAGCAGCGCAAGCCGCAACGGCTGGCCTGGAGACCCGCGCCGAGCCGGCTGCGACGCCGTCGGTCAGAGCGATCGCGAAAACAGCAAGGACGAGCAGCGTGCGCATGGGGACCCTCCTTAACGACTTGATGAATTCGCGGCCCGAGGCAAACATCATCTTTGAGCGTATACAAAAAAACCCTAACGATCGTTCGGCTCTATGCGCTATCGCACATGGCGAAATCGATAGCGGCTCGACCGCGTGAAGCTGAGCACGAGAACCAAGGCCGCATGGAGACCCCCGCGACGGATTGGATCGACGCCATGCCGGGGTTGCGCGGCATGGATTCGCCGGCAAAAGCTCTGCTGAAAGCCTCGGCGACGCGCGTGATGCTGCCGCAGGGCGCGACGGTCTTTCGTCCGGGCGACGCCGCTACGCAATTTCCGCTCGTCGTTTCGGGAAGCATTCGCGTCGAGAAGATCACCACCACGGGCGGGATGCTGCTCTATCGCGTGACCGAGCATGAGACCTCATTCTCAGCATCGCGGGGCTATTGACCGGCGAAGAATACGCCGCCGAGGCTGTCGCGGAGACCGACGTCGTCGCTTATGTGCTGAAGCGGCAAGTTTTTCCAGAAAATGATGGACCAATCCGCGTATTTCCGCGCCTTCGTGTTCAGCGGCTACAGCCAGCGCATCGCCACCCTCATGGCCCGCATCGAGGACATCGTCTGCACGCGCATCGACGTGCGGCTCGCCGAGCGGCTGCTCGCCATCTCGAAGACGCAGGAGCACATCGAAACCACCCAGCACGCGCTCGCCGCCGATCTCGGCACGGCGCGCGAAGTGGTGGGACGCGCATTGCGTAATTTCGAGCGCGCCGGCTGGGTCACTCTGTCCGCGCGGCGCGGTGGACATCGTCGACGCCGCCGCGCTCAAGGCGCTGCTCGCCGATCGGGACTAAATCGCAGACGCAGATTTAAGTGCATGGCCGAAATGGCTCCAACGCGGGGCCGAACAGGAAGTCGGCCCGTGAAAGGGAGAGTCCCATGATCCTCATCTTCGTCTTCGTCGCCTGCTTGCTGACCGCCTTCGGCGGCCTCTACTTCATGGGTGCGAAGCTCGTCTTCTCCAACAGCCTGCAAGCGGGCCTCGCCATCCTGGCCGGCCTCCTCCTCGGCGCCGGCGGAGAAGCCATGCTCGCGGGCTCCAGCGCATCCTTCTACAAGGCGCAGCGAATTCAGACTTCGGCCTGCGAGCTCGAAGGCGAAAGCGCTCATCCCAACGAGCGTCGGCGCGACACAGGCCATGTGATCAAGGACCATATCGTCGGCTGCATGAAAGCCGCAGGCTATCATTTCGACCGTCGACGTCGACATTGCCAGGAAGCGCCCGTGTCGATAAATCCGCTCTGCTATCTGCCGGACGAACCTTTTAGCCGCGTGGTCACTCTCGCGCAGGTCGTCTTCGAGTAGGCGGGCGACAGGGAGCGCGACTTGCCCGAAAAATGGCCTTTTCGCGCTCACGCCCCCGCGCTCCCCATCACGATCTAAGAGAAAGGAGAAGCGCCATGAACTACCGGCTTGTCATCATAATCCTGGGGGTCCTGATGTTCGTCGCGGCGATGATCCCCTACGCCTACGCGCCCCGGTGCACGGACGCGACTGCCATCCGACGCGGCCCTACTAGCTGACCTTCGTCGCCCACCCCTACCCCGCGAATATCGCCCACGCCGCCATGGGGAAAGTCGCAACGAAGCCCACGGCCCAGGTCAGAGTTCGCAAGCCGGGAATTCCCAGCGCATAAACCAGATAGTGGGCGAGCCGCGCGAAGAAGTAGAGCGCAGCGGCGTAAACCACGATCGGACGCGTCGCGACGCCCATCGCTTGCGCGATGAGAACGAGCGTGGCGAAGACGACGAGATTTTCGACGGCGTTATAATGGGCTGCCTTGCCGCGCCGCGCCCACGCCGGCTCCGCAGCCTCGAGCTCAGGGGTCGGGTCCGCCATCGCTCCCGGTCAGTCCGACGGCTGCGATGCGGACCGAGGACGTAAGGCGAAAGTAGAGGAGCGCCGTGAGCAGCGCCGTCGCGGCGAGCCATTGCAAAGCGGTCATCGAATTCCTCCTCTTCGGCCGGCAGACCTAAAGCGACGCGGCGCCTGGCCTCAATGCTCAACATCGGCGCGATCCTCGCAAGGTCAACCGTCGCCATGCCGAATGTCGGAAGCGTGTCGCTCGCCACGAGCGGGCCGGGCCGCGATCTGGCGTTTCGCTTGGCGGGCGTCCGGTCTCTCAATTCAGGAAACCGAGCACGTCGCTCGCGGAGATGAGGATCACCCCGTTGGCGGTCGCTCGCCCATGGTCGAATTTCTCGGCCGCCAGAAACTCAAATGCTAGCAGGTCGATTGAGTTGAGCTTTCAACTCGTCCTCCGTCTGCATCGGGATCGTCGCGACGAGTGCGTCATCATTGATGATGACCTGGACGGTTTGCGCAGTTCCAGCGATGCGCATGGAAAAAGCGAACCCGTGCTTTTCCCGCACGATTTCGCCCTCGATCTTTTGAAGTGGCATGGGATTCCCCCAACTAGCCCCCCCATAAGAGCGGTTAACACTTTTCAGTTGCGCCCTGACGACGGTTCCGTGACCGGCGTGAGCTTAGGTCCACAATCTGGCGCTCTCAGGTCAATGCGCTCGGCGACGCGGTGGGTTCCGGGAAATCGCGCCGGGGTCGGCAAGGCGCTCGATGCGCTGATCGCCACGGTCGCCGAGCATTTCGCCTCGGAAGAAGCGAATTTTTCCAAACACGGCTACCCGGACGCCGCGAGCCACAAGCAGGAGCACGACAAGCTCGTCGCGACCTGCTTGGATCTGCAAAAGAAATTCCACGCCGGTCAGGCTGAGGTCACCGGCGAGACCGCGGGCTTCGTCGTCGGCTGGTTGACGAACCACATTCCCAGCCTCGACAAGCGTTACGGCCCTACCTCAACGCCAAGGGCGTCGCTTAGCGCGCTTTCCGCTCGAACGAAATCGTTCGAGCGATAAGAAATCGCGCCAGGGGATCAAACCGGAGCGAATTCTGAACGCAAAAGTCTGTCAACTTTTGCGAAAATTCGCTCTGACGCCCTTTTCCTGGCCGACGGCGAGACCGGCCGACGGCCGATCCATCTTTGCGGAGCGGCGCAGCCCGTCCTGCGCCGGACGCGCGCCGCCCGGGCGCTGGCCGTCGCGATACTGGGCATCGCGGCGCGGCTGCTGCTGAGCGTTGCGGCCTCCGCCCTCCCCTTTCGCGGCTCCGCCTCTCGGATTGCGGCGCGCGGGCTGCGCCTCGTCACGGCGGGCGTCGGCGCTACGGCGATCGGTGAAGGCCAGCGTCTGGCGCGTCAGTCTCTCGATCTGACGCAGCAAGGAGCGCTCGCCATTGTCGCATAGGGAGATGGCGCGGCCCGAGGCGCCGGCGCGCGCCGTGCGGCCGATGCGATGCACATAGGCTTCAGGCGTATCCGGCAGCTCGTAATTCACGACATGCGTCACGCCGTCCACGTCGATGCCGCGCGCGGCGATGTCAGTCGCGACCAGCACGCGCGTGCGGCCTCGGCGAAAGGCGTCGAGCGCGCGCTCGCGTTGGTTCTGGCTCTTATTGCCATGAATCGCTTCGGCGCCGACGCCGGCGGCGCCGAGATGCTGCGCCACGCGATCGGCGCCGCGCTTGGTGCGCGTGAAGACGATCGCGCGCGAAACCTCGGTATCTGACATCAGCTCGACCAGCGTGTCACGCTTGGCGGCGCCGTCGACGAGGAACACGTGCTGGTCAACTCGCTCGGCCGTAGAAGCGACGGGCGTGACGGAAACCTCGACCGGATTGTCGAGCATGTGCTGCGCTAAGCCTGCGATCTCCTTCGGCATCGTGGCCGAGAAGAGCAGCGTCTGGCGCCGCTTCGGCAGCTTCGCGACGATTTGGCAAATCGGAACGATGAAGCCGAGATCGAGCATATGATCGGCTTCGTCGAGCACGAGCACTTGCGTTGTGGCGAGCTTCAAGCGCCCGCTCGCAACATGGTCGAGCAGGCGGCCGGGCGTCGCCACCAGCACGTCGAGACCGCGGGAGAGCATCTCGGACTGCGGACGGTGCGAGACGCCGCCCACGATGACGCCGACGCTCGGGCGGATGAACTGGCCATAGGCGCGGAAACTGTCGGCGATCTGGGCCGCGAGCTCGCGCGTTGGCGCCAGGACGAGAACATGGGCCGTGTTCGGCGCGGGGCGGCGGCGATCGGCGAGCAGCCGGTTAGAAATCGGCAGCGCGAAAGCGGCGGTCTTGCCCGTGCCGGTTTGGGCGATGCCCAGAAGATCACGGCCTTGCAGCAAAAACGGGATGGCCTGAGCCTGGATGGAGGTGGGCGTTTCATATCCTTCGCGATCGAGAGCGCGAAGCAGCGTCTCGGCGAGACCGAGATCAGAAAATTTCGTCACGTGTTGTCTTTCATAGCCGACCGCGCGCCGCGGCCCTGCGAGAGGGCGCGGTTCGTCGAGCCGGAAAAGGGGAGACTGCCCCCGCGTATCGGGCTGTCTGCTGGAGTTGGTCAAGGCTCGACAGCGGATCGGTCGTCCGGAGAGGACGAAGTCTTGATCTACGCGACTGGAGCGCCTCATGCTGCGACGCAGCAAGCGTTGACTACAGCACGGCTATGTCGAAGTCAACCGGGTTCCGGCGCCAGGACGCGGGCGTTCGCCGCGGGCGCCGCGTCGCAAATTGCTTCATCAGGCAACTATATAACTTTCTGATTTTCAAAGCACAGCCGCCAGATGGCAGGCTCGCGACGTCTCCCCCGCGCCTTGACGGCCATATCGAGATGATGCCAATGGCTGGGCGTCAGCCGCAGGATTTGAGCGGCCGTCGCGACGACACTTGAGGTAGCGGGAGGGCGCATCCGTGCTCGATAAGCCGATGGCTAAACCAATGGACAAGTCCAGTGAGGACACAGGGCAACCGCTTCGTATAGGCCTACTCGTTGACGGACCGCAGGTGTCAAAATATGATTACGACTTTATCAAATGGGCCGCAGATCGTCAAAATATCGAAATAACTCATCTTATTATACATTCTGCTCACGGAGCTGAAAGCAAGAAGACACGGCTTCCCAAGCTACTGCGCCGTCTAGTCGACTTTGTCGGGGCCGCCCGCCAACGGGGGATCTACTCTGCCGCTTCCGATACGCTCTCAACCCTACTTTTATCCTTGATTATCAGAATCGAGCGAAGGTTCGTCAACCGCGACAGCTATCGCAGCTTCGACGCTTCTGCTCTAGTAAAAGACTCGATCATCATTAATCCCAAGATCTCCAAATCCGGATTTGTTTATCGCTTCGATCAAACCGATGTTGAAAAGGTCAGAGATCTAAATTTCGACTTGTTGATCAAACTCGGAACGGGAATTCTCCGCGGGGACATTTTGCACGCGTCCAGGCTGGGGGTTATTTCGTTCCACCATGCAGACAATCGCGTGAACCGAGGAGGTCCCGCAGCGTTCTGGGAAGTCTATCATCACGAGGACACCACCGGCTTCACCCTGCAGCGACCCACCGATGAATTAGACGGCGGCGTGGTTTTGCTGAGAGGAAATTTTTGGACCCGGGGTTATTATTTACTCAATCGAGCAGCCCTGCTGGAAAAGTCCAGTTACCATCTGAAATTCCTTGTCGATAGAATCGCCGGCGCCGGCCGGCTCCCCGACGCGGCGTGCGATACGCCATATTCAAACAAGCTGTTCCGCCGGCCGCGCGCGCATGAGGCGCTCATCTACTTGGCCGATCAATTCTGGCGGCGTGCGAAGCGTATTTATAGAAACAGGAACGGGATCTACCCTCGATGGGGCGTCGCCTACACCCGCTCCGACTGGCCGGAGGCCGTTCTATGGCGCGGCGTTAAATTGGAGACGCCGCCGCAGCATTTTTTAGCCGATCCATTCGTGATCACGAGGGATGGTCGTGACTACTGCTTCGTAGAAGACCGGCGGCGTCAGGCTCGCCACCGCGTTGGAGGAAGGCTTCCACCTTTCTTTCCCGTTTTTGTTTGAGCACGACAACCAGCTCTTCATGTGCCCGGAAACAAATCAAGCAAATGAGATAAGGATTTATCGATGCATCGAATTTCCACTTAAATGGACTTTGGAAAAAGTCATCATGCGCGAGCTGTCCGCCGCGGACACGATGTTGTTCGAGAAGGATGGAAAATGGTGGATGCTCACGAATATCGATCCCGCAAAAATGGGTGATCATTGCTCCGAGCTGTTCATTTTTTCTTCCAATTCGCCTCTTTCAGAGGATTGGAAGCCGCATCCCCTCAATCCGATCCTCATTGACGCGTCTCGCGCGAGGAACGCCGGCCTCCTCAAAGACGGAGATAAATATTTCAGAGTGTCACAGGGCCAGGGTTATGATATGTACGGAAAGCGCGCCTTGATAAATGAAATCGTTGAATTGACAAAATCCAATTATGTCGAAGCCTGTATAGGAGAAATCACGCCTAAATTTGCAAACGGCCTCGCCGGCACGCATCACATGCATAGCAATGGAAAAGTTACAGCCTTCGACTTCGTGGGCCCTTCCAAGATCAAATCCGGATCGCCCGGCGGCAAGCTCACGAACGGCTAGCCGCTTTGATGGAGCCTTATCGTCACACTGAGGGCCTGCTCATTTGAGGCGCGTCCACTCGTCTGCGAGAAAGCCTCTTTCATCCAGCTTCAACGACTCTCTTATGCGCGCCTCGCCCTGCACGCATTTCCAGGTGTGGCTCGTTCCGTGACCCGTGACCGCCGCCGGCACGCCTTCTTCATTGGGGTTTTCGCGGCAATAGGCCGATACCGCTGGAATAGACTGCCGTGTGTCCGCTCTGGCGCATGTCAAATTGGCCCCGTGATTGCAGAGCCATATCGCGCCATCCATGCAACGGAATACTGTCGTCTCTTTTACCCAGCTGCGATGACCGCCCTCCGGATCGAATATCCTGACCGCCGTTTCCAACAGTGATGCAGGGATGGGCCTCACCTCATCCTTATGGCCGGCCGAAGCGCAATGGGATGCTGGATTTTCCTGCGCCGCCCCGCATGCCGGATGCAAGCACACCGCCATTGCCATTAAGAGCGATCGAGTTGGGTTGGAGAGCGAAGGCCAGAGCACAAACATCTCCTTCACGCGAAAGCGCCAGGCGTCTCACACACGAGTCCATCTTTCCCCCTGCTTTTGTAATACACCCTGATCGGAATTTGCTAGCGCGACGCTTCGACTTTGACTGTCGCCACCCCCGCCGAGCGGAAGCCCAGCACGTCGGCGGCTGAGGGGGAGACGTCAATGACGCGGCCCCCCGTGAACGGGCCGCGGTCGGTGATCGTCACCACGACGCTTCGGTTGTTGTTCAGGTTGGTCACGCGCGCCTTCGAGCCGAAAGGCAGCGAGCGATGCGCGGCGGTGAAGGCGCCGACCCTGCTTCCGCTGGCGGTGTGGCCCTTCAGACCGTAATAAGAAGCCTTGCCGCTAAAGCTATCGGCGTACGCCGACGCGGTAAAGGCGAGAGCTGCGAGGTAAATCGCGATCAGAGTTCTTTTCAAGACAGAGCTCCTTCCGGATGAGACGCTCACGTCATGCGTGCATCGATTATGAAACAACCGTGGTATAGGTAAAATGTTTCGCAACTGCAGCTTACGCTGGCGCTATGTGGCCATGGTCTTAGCAAAATCCATGAGTTCAATAAGTCGTTGAATTGATGATGAGCATTTTCGCGCGTTCGAAATTTGGGGATGGGGCGCGTACGTATTGATCGCGATGATTCTGCATTGTTCTGTATGTATGGTAGGCTCTCGGTGGAACCTTAACGATTGCAGAGCGCTTTCGTCCTTGGGCGGCATTCAATTGAATGTCACGCTAAAGGGGCTGACAACCGTCGAAGACTGATCGCCGAGCCGAAGCTGATGGTCTGCCCCAAGCGCGACGTCGCCCAACCGATCGGGTGGCCGCCTGGAGAAGTATCGCATGATTTATAAGAAACACGCCGATGGACGGACCCGGATGCAAAAGGAGGCGAAAGCCAAGGATTCAATCGCCACTTCGAAGGGGCTGTTCCCTTCCCGACACCTATCGCGCTGAGCCGCGGCCCGCGGGATTGCTTAATTAGGGGCTGCGGCCCGATTGAGGTCGCAGTCCCGCCTCGAGGTTTAGTGACTATTCCACTAGGCCGCGCGCAATGCCACCGGGAATATGGCAGGAGCATCCGGTTCCGAACACGCCCGGCTCTTGGAGCAGGCACGTCTTGACGGAAGTCGCGCAGTAGTTTCCACTCGGCACGGCCACCACCACAGGCGCGGCGACATAGTCAGAGGCTACGACGTAGTCAGAGGCTACGACTGCTCCCCGATGCCAGTCCCTGTGCCAACCGCAACCCCTGAAATAAGCGTCGGCCGGGCCGGAATAAGCGAGCGCCCCAACGCCGAGCGCAGTCGCCACAAGAAGAACGTTCAAGCTTTTGAGTGTCATAACCGCCTCCCCACTTCCATCCCTGCGAGCCGGATTGGGCCGCGACGACTTTGCCGCGACCGCTCCACCTCTCGCCAAGGGGGTACGGACTGAACTCGCGCTCACGCAAGAATTGTCAATGCCGGCCGCGCGGCGCCGAGCCATGCCGGGGGAGCCCTCCCGGGCCTTTTCCTTGCCAACGCGGGGCTTTTGGCCCGCGTTGGCAGCTTGGGCGCCCACGGCGAAAGTGCAAGGCTGGCCATTCAGTCCCGATAAATCGACGCGCGACCCGCGAGCGTGCGCTGGACATGGGAAGGCCCGGGAGCAAGCCCCGCCATTTTTCGGGAACGGGCCGGGAGCGTATCCCAATCAGCATTTTTGGGAAACAATTCTCTGAAAAGCGCTTGAGTTTTTGATTTTGATGGTACCGCCACCCCGGCTCGAACGGGGGACCCCCAGATCCACAAGCTGGAAACGTGCCTGGACACGGCGAGACAACTCTGGCCACTCCCCTGCCCCGGAAACCCCGGTAGCCCTTGAAGAATAGCGCAATGGCGCTTATTGTCTGGGACAAGGGGCGACAGGTCGAGACACACCTTTTTCGTTACCCCCGCAGGGGCCGGGTAACATGCTGACGGACCTCCAGATTGAAAAACTGACGGCCCCGCCGAAGCGGCGGGAGATCCCCGACGGCAAGATCGGCGGGCTCTATCTCGTCGTGCAGCCGAGCGGCGCGAAGTCGTGGGCGTTGCGATACCGCGTCGGCGGCGCGCCGAAGAAATTCACGATCGGCCCCTACCCCGCGATCACTTTGGCGACGGCCCGCAAGCGGGCGCAAAAGGCCCTGGCGCAAGTCGTCGACAGCGTCGACCCGTCGGCGCAGAAGAAGGCCGAGCGCGCGGCGCAGAAGGCCGCCCACGCACCGACCGACCGCGTCGAGCAGGTCGTCGACGCCTTCGTCGCACGGCATCTCCTGGTGAAAGCCAAGCCGTCCTGGGCCAAGGAAGCCGAGCGGCTCTTGCGTGTCGAGATCGTTGCGAAGTGGGGAAAGCGCAGGCTCTCCGAGATCACCGCGCGCGACGTCGACCGCCTGCTGACGGAAATCGCCGAGCGGGCCCCCATCACCGCGAACCGGACGTTCGGGGTGTTTCGAAGGCTCTGCAACTGGGCCGCCGCTCCGAAGATCGGGCTCATCGCCTCGTCGCCTTGCGCCGGCGTCGACGCCCCGAGCGAAGAGCGAAGCCGCGACCGCGTGCTTTCCGACGACGAGCTGCGCCTCGTCTGGGGCGCGTTCGAAACGATCGGCTGGCCGTTCGGCGCGATGGGCAAGCTCCTGCTCTTGACGGGAGCGCGGCGCGGCGAAGTCGCGGCGATGGAATGGCGCGAGATCGACCTGGACGCGAGGCTGTGGAGCCTCCCCGCGTCGCGCACGAAAAACAAGCACGCGCATGCACTCCCGCTTTCCGACGCGGCGATCGCCGTGCTGAAAGACCTTCCGCGCATTCACGCAGGCAAGAGCGCGGGCGGCAAGCCGCAATCGCCTTATGTCTTCTCGACGGTCGGCGCGCGGCCGGTCAGCGGCTTCTCGCATGCGAAGGCCGCGATAGACGCCGCGATCCTTGCGGCGCTGCAGGCGCGCGCCGCGGCGAACGGCGCCGATCCCAAGGAGGCGAAGGCTCCCGACGCCTGGACCATTCACGACGTCCGGCGCTCGGTCGCGACCAATCTCCAGAAGCTCGGCGTGAAGCTCGAGGTCACCGAAGCGATTTTGAACCACGTCTCGGGGAGCCGCGCCGGCATCGTCGGAATCTATCAGCGGCACGAATTTGCCGATGAAAAACGCGCCGCCCTCGACGCTTGGGCGCGGGCGCTTGACGCCATCGTGATGGGAAACGCCGCTGCTAATGTGATTCCATTCACCGTTAATCACTAGCGCCTAAAACACAAACCCGCGTCGGTTGTGATAACCGCGCGGGTTTTTTGTGTTTAGCACAAACTCTGAGCGGATTAGATAATAGCGCGCGTCCTTATACACTAATTCGTCCAATTCGTCGATTTTAGAGATAGCGCGAAGCGCTTATGCACTAATTCGTCGCGCTAATGTATAAAACGAAGACAAGTTATATAAGACGTAGCTAAGTTATTGATGTGCAAGTACATTCATGTAAAGACTTATTGACAAACTAAAGCTAAGCATCACTTTTGTTGCAAACTACTCTTGACGAAACTGCGAGTCGCGCACATCTTCGCGCCCAACGACGAGGCAAGCCAGTCAATAGTTACGATAGAGAAACGCTGGTTCCTGTTGCTGACGAAGAGGCGGTTGGGCTCGGCGTGGGTCGCCGCACGCTCGGCCGCAAGATCAAAAAACCCCCTCCAGGCTTCCCGGAGCCGCTGCGAATTAATGGTCGCCTCTATTTCTTGCGGTCGCAGCTGGAGGCCTACAAGCAAAAGCTGATCGCCGAGGCCATCGCCGCTTCCCGCGCCGGACAAGGGCGCGATGACCACAGGCTGAAGCGCGGACGCAAGGCTGCCGCCAGTAAGGCGGAGGCTTCGTAATGGGCGATGTGACCCCCGCATCCTTCCCACGCTCCCGACGTCGGCTTCCTGATCGGCGCGCGCACGAAGCGCGGACGCTCGACTTCCGAGGTCAGCGCTTCAGCGTCGGCGTCGGCTCCTTCGCGAGCGGAGAACCGGCCGAGATCTTCGTCAACGCGCTCAAGGGGGAATCCGACTACGCCAGCCTAGCGCGCGATGCCGGAATCTTGCTGTCGATCGCGTTGCAGTCGGGCGCAGACCTGGGCGTGATCCGCCGCGCCTTGACGCGTGACGCCGTCAACGCGCCGGCGAGCCTGCTCGGCGCGATCGTCGACGCGGTCGACCAGGAGCAGGCGTGATGAGCGCCCTTGCCGACATTTATCAAGCTAGCCCGATAAAGCGCCGGCGTCGGACCAATGAGCAGACGGAGCAGCTTAATCGTCAGATCATCGAGATTTTACAGGAAGACCATCCGCAGTCGATCCGACATGTCTTCTATCGGCTCACTGATCCGCGCCTGCCCGAGCCAGTCGAGAAATCCGACAACGGCTACACGCAGGTCCAGGCGCGTCTCACAGTGCTGCGCCGAGCGGGCCGTGTGCCATACGAGCTGGATCGCCGACATGTCGCGGCGCGGTTACTTCGTTAGCACCTTCAGTAGCGCCAGCGACTTCCTACGGCGCATGAATGGGCTCTATCGTGCCGACCTATGGGCGCTCTCCGAGCATTATGTCGAGGTGTGGTGTGAGTCGCGCTCCATCGCCAGCGTGATCCAAGATGACTGCGAGGAGCTGGCCGTGTCGCTCTATCCTTGCGGCGGCTTCTCGTCGATCACCTTCGTGCACGAAGCGGCGCAGGAAATAAATGACCGAGACGACGGCCGCCCCGTCACCGTGTTCTACATCGGCGACTACGATCCTGCGGGGGTGCTGATTGACGTCTCGCTCGAGCGCGAGCTGCGTCATCATCTCGACGACGAAATTGAACTGCGCTTCATACGGCTCGGCATCACGCCTGAGCAGGTCGCCGAATACGATCTACCCACCAAGCCGCGCAAGGAGACCGACAAACGCTCGCTCCACGTTGAGCGCACGGTCGAGGCTGAAGCAATGCCTGCACGTATCCTGCGCCAGCTCTTGCGCGAAAACATCGAAGCCTTACTGCCGCCCGACGCGCTACGCGTCGCAAAG
Organism: uncultured Alphaproteobacteria bacterium; assembly: GCA_963829075.1. Classification (GTDB taxonomy): domain Bacteria; phylum Pseudomonadota; class Alphaproteobacteria; order Rhizobiales; family Beijerinckiaceae; genus Methylocystis. The sequence goes on from CAWHHH010000018.1 coordinate 12,615, forward strand.
GTCGCCGAGGAGTCCGAGCGGGGGATGCTCATCGATCTTGCCCGGATGGCAGCTGAATAAAGAAAGACACACGCGGCGGCGGAATGACGACTTCAACCACGAAGGGGACAACGCAAATGAGCGATGAATTTGCAGACCTTGCCGCGAAGCTTCACAACGCGCTGGTCGACTGGTCCGAAGAAACCTCCGCCCTCAATGACGGGGAAAAGGGCATGGCCATGACGCGCGGGGTCGCGCTGTTTGTCTGGGTATTTATGGACCAGACATTGAACCCAGCGCAAAAAGCGGACTTCCTCGACCTGCTAAAAAACCCGAAGGCTCCCGAAAGGCGCGGCCAGTGACTGCGCTCAATCCCGCCTGGACGCCCAGCGAGCTTGATCGCAAGGCCCGCGCTGAGGCTGGCGAATGCGTCGTCGCCAATCTGAGCACTGTTAGCAAAGGGCGGCGCAAGGACGAAGCCTTGCTCACTTGGGCGGAAGCTAACGACAGGTTCGTCTACATCGGGCGCGCCGTGCCGCGGCTCAATCTTCGAGCCTCGCCTTTTCGTAACCCATTCCGAGGGCATGTTCACGGCGATCGCGAGAGCGTGTGTCGCCTGTTCGCAGAGCGCTGGCCGTCAAAGCCGGGCCTGCACGAAAAGGCGCGGGCGCTGCGCGGCAAGGTGCTCGCGTGCTGGTGTCATCCTGAACCGTGCCACGGCGACTTTATCGCCGAGTGGGTGAATAGCGATGCCGCGCGCGAGAAGGATGACGCGCCATGACCCGCCCCACCGGCAACCGGCGCGGACGCCCGCGCAAACCGAGGCCGCCGAAGCCGAAGGTAAAGAAGGGTCGTCCGAGGAAGACCGTGAAAGAGAACCCCGAGCGCTATTCGTTCGCCCTGTTGCAATATCACATCGATCACGGTCGCGCCTTCGGGCTGAGCGAGAGGAGCGTATGCAACACATTCGCATCGATGGCACATGGCCTGTTCGTTGAGACGCTTGAAAATTCGCTGGCGCTTCTCAGCAGGATGCCTTTTGCAGTGCAATTCAACGAAACCCATTTATTTCAGGGAAGCGAAGGCATTTCGTGGCGCGGCAAAAACGCGATCCGGGTTTATGCCGACAATACGTATTGGCAATTCCGAAAGTTTCGGCAGAACGCCGCGAGCGCGCGCTGGCTCGACGGCATGAGCCGTCTTTGGGAGATTTGCTTTTGTAAAGGCGGCGAGTCGCTGATCGAGGCGCAGGACTTGGCCGAAGCGCTCGGCGAGCGGCGGTTTTTCGAGGAAAGAATGCGGCCCGTCCTGCTCGATCAGGACGCCCGCCTTTTGCGCGTCCGCCATTTCTTCGAGACCGGCGACGTTAGCCATTGGGCGCATAACCGCTTGGACAATTGGCCGAGCCGCTGCGTGCGCGTCAGCTTCGGCGATAAGTTATTGAAAAAAGAATAGTTTTTGCGCCCGATTTTTCGCCGATTTTTGCCCTCAAGCGCCCGCCGCGCCCATTAGGCATTGTCTCTTTAGCGGCCGACATCGGCCACATGAAAAGAGGAGACGCGCAGATGCGAGCGCCAGCCGACCCCAATCGGCTCCTTCCTATCGCCAAGCCGGATCAGCTCGGGCTCGGCGTTGGCCGACGAGCCATCGGGCAGCGGATGCGGGACGATCCGGATTTTCCGCCCGTCTACAAAATTGGCGGCCGCAATTACGTCCAAGCCCGCGATTGCGACGCCTATCGCGAGAAGCTGATGGCCCGCGCTCTTCAAGACGCGGGAGTCGGTGTGATGGCGGCGGATCGCGCTCCTCCGAAGGGAGGGCGCGGCGGATGACCCGGAAACGATCGAACCCGGCACCGCTGGCGGCGGGCCGGGCTCGGAATTGTCAAGGCTTGGGGGCGTTTGACAGTTGTCAACATAACCCAGCCGCCCGGGAATTTCAAGCCCAAAACGCCTCTCGCCCGCAAGCGCGGCTTCGCTGGCAAACCGTCGAGACCGACCCCGGGCTCGTCGACCGCTGGATGGGTCTGAAGATCGCCTGGCGCGACCCCGAGGTTTTCGAGGCGGCTCTCGATGAGGCGACCCACGCTTTGGACTGCCTCTTTCAGGGCTTTTATTACGTGCCGGCCGGCTGCGCCACGCAGGAAGAACGGCTCAGATATTACGATTGGTGCTGTGACATCGTCCAGCTCGCGCAGAGCGGCAGGAGGCTGCACTAATGGCCGCGCTCAATTTCGACCCTTCAAGCGTCCCGCCGCATTTCCCTTACGCCGACCTGCCCATCGCACTCGAGCACTTGAAGGGCTTTCCGAATTGGGTGCTCTGGCGCCTGGAAATGGTCGATGGCCAGCTCAAAAAGATGCCCTATCAGCCGAAGCGCCCCAGCAGCAAGGCGAAGACAAACGACAAGAACACATGGGGGCTCTATGACGTCGCCCGCGCCGCCTTCCTCGCCAACCCAGGCGAATTTGACGGCCTCGGCTTCGTTCTGAACGGCACGCCCTTTGCCGCTTTCGATTGCGACAATTGCGTCATCTGGGACCGGGACGAAGGCACATTCCGCATCCTGCCGAAAGGGCGGCGGCTGCTTAAATCTTGCCGCAGTTATGCCGAGCTGACGCCCAGCCTCACAGGCTTCCGCATTATCGGACGAGCGCTTGGCCCCGCAGACGCGGCAGGCCCTGCGCCCGTCGACGACGAGCTTCCTTGGAAAATCGAAATCTACCGAAGCAATGCGCGCTACATCACGATCACAGGCTGCACACTCGACGGCTTCGACCTCGAGCTGGAAAATATTGACAAGGAAATCGATACTGAACTCGACGCCGTGCGCCGCTTGACGCCTAAAGGCAACGGCAAAGGCAACGGCCACGACCATAGCCCGCCGCGCGACTTCACAGCGCATGAATTCGCGGAAGGCGAAGATATCGAGGACGCGCTCGACTTCAGGCTTCTCGACATCATTCGCAACGGCGTTTCTGACAGCAAGGACCGCTCCGCCATATTCCAAGGCGTCGTCAATGCTTGCTATGACGCCGGGCTCAGCGCCGCACAAACCTATGAAGTGCTCGCCAAACATCCCGCTGGGATCGCCGCAAAATATCGAGGACGGCTCGAGACGGAAGTGAAGCGCTCATGGGATAAGGCCGCCACCTATGTGAAGCCAAACGGCGAAAGCGAACCCTACGACTTCGATCCCGAGACAGGCGAGATCTTCGGCGAGACGCCGCAAGCGGAAGCGCCAGCGGATCGCGAGAATTTCAAAGTCTCTGAATGGCTCAAGCTCGACCTGCCGCCGCGCGACTATCTGACCGGCGAGGTCATGTGCACCACGTCGCGATGGCTGATCTTTGGTGAGACCGGCGTCGGCAAGAACTCTCTTTGCGCTTTCCCTCGCCGGAGCCATCGCCACGGGCGCGCCATTCCTGGGCTGGGAAGGCCGTCGCCCTTCGCGCGTCATGTATCTCGACGGCGAAATGCCTATTGAGACCATGAAAGAACGCGTAGCGCTGGTCGCCGAGCAATACGGCCCCGACATGGCCCTCTATTGCTACAATCGCGAGCGTCTCGGCCTCGACGAAATGCAGCCTCTCAATACGCCCAAGGGCCAGAAATGGCTGTGGCAGGAAATCGAGAAGGTCAAGCCCGACGCCATCTTCTTCGACGCCATCATGTGCCTGCTCAGCGGCAACATGTCGGAAGAAGAGTCCTGGGAGCCTGTAAAGGGTCTTATCCGGCAAATCTCGTCACGCCGCATTGCGCAAGTATGGCTGCACCATACCGGCCACGACACAACGAAAGGCTACGGCACCAAGACCCGCGAATGGGAGATGGACACGGTGGTAAGGCTTTCGAGAGCCAGTGACGACCTTGATGATAACAGCGTCGTCATCGACTTAACAAAGGCGCGGTTGCGTACGCCTAAAAACTACAAGCAATTCGCCGCGCGAACTATCCGCATGACCGAGGACGGATGGGTCTCAGAAGGCGCGGCGTCGGTTAGCCGTAGCGGCAAAGACGACGACGTGGAAATCATCAAGCGCGAATTTCTCAATTCCTATGAGCGGCTCGCAGAGGGCGTGGAGCCGTCCCGAGGACTTAACGGCAAGGTGATGGTGCGCAAGGTCAAGCTCAGCGCCATTCGCGATGATCTCAAGGATCGCGGCTTCCTCGATCACACCAACGGCAAGTTTACGCCAACCACCAAGACGCACCTGCACCGAGCCAAGACGCGGCTGTTTAAGAGCGGGACGCTGATGGAGGATAAAGGGGAAATATGGAAGCTCTGATTTCTACCGCAGGTTGCAATTCGCAGATGTGGCCGGGGTTCACTAAACCGAACGCCAAAAAAAGAAAGAAGCCGCCGACCCCCAGCCAAATCGGCGGCTTCCTAAAAAGCCCTGAAACGTCGCCGCCGGACTAGGAAACTGGCAGCGACCCCAAACGGGCCTCCCAGTTGAAGAGGAAATGCTCCGGATTGGTCAACCCTTGAACATTGTTCAGAGCGAGAGCGAAACAACAATTACTCGAGACTGTTTCTTTTCTGCAACACTGTTTCTTTTCTGCAACTACGTAAAAATACTTAACAAAGTCTGCGCTTAGGACCTTGGCGGATGGACGTTCACTCGGGTTTCACTCGGGTTTCACTTTGATGTAAGTCTTTGTTTTTTATACGGGTTTCACTTTTCGGGTTTCACTCGGGTTTCAAGCGCCAAGCTAGCGCTTGTAAGTTATTCTTTTTATAGGGTTTCAAGTGAAACCCGAAGTGAAACCGGCGTGTCGGGTTTCACCTCTCCTCCCTAGGGAGGTGAAACACGGAAGTGAAACCCGGTTGTATTTGCAACCCGGGAAGAGACCGAAACAGACAAGCTCAAGACAGTAGGAAAGGAACCCAAAATGACCTACGCCAAGATCGAGCCCAGAATCGCGAAACACCAGCTCAACACCGCGGCATTCGTCTTTTTATGCTGTTCGGCAGGACCATGGCGGTGTGAGCTTCGCGCACGCTACGACAACGAAGTGAAACACAACACCGCTTCAGTCATAGTTCGACCTAGCGGCAGCAACTGTGCTTGGATCGCCGATTGCGGCGATATGTTCGATCCCGAAAGAGTGGCTAACGGGAGACTGATCGCCGCTGCGCCAGAGCTGTTCCAGTACGTTTTGAATAAAGCGCTCAAAGGGGATGAGGAGGCGCAACACCTGATCGAAGACATCGTCTCAACCGACCCTGTCGTTGCGAAGCCTGTTCCTGCGCCAGCGGGAGGAACAGACCGACTAAGGGGCGCGGCCGAATAGGCGCGTCAGGAATGTCAGGGCGGGAGCTTGGCCATGCTCCTGTGAGAAGGGACGAATGGCTGGTGGATGGCCGGGCTCCCAGGGTCCGGGGCACATAATGCTCGCGCTAATTTGCCGAATTTTTCTCGCCAGTTATTTCTCGGGCGCCTTCTCTCCAGTCGATCGGCGACCCCCAATTTCTCCGCCATCTGATGTGCCATCAGGCGCTCTGTCTTGGAAAGTCCTGTAATGTCAATCTTGTAGAATTTATGAGATCGCGCTATATTTTCTGGGGTAACGCGGGGGTAAACATCCGCGTTAAAAAAGGCAGTTAGGCCTCTATGACGCAGCAAGCAGACAGCGCTCTGGCGACGATGAAGCCTACGGCTCGCAGCAAAATGACCAATGCACGTTTTGCGGGCAAGGTCACTTCGCGGGCACTTTTCCTTGATGGCGACGGGCGCTCGCCCTGGTCGCGGCGCTATCGCGATCTTGTGGCGTTGTTCGCCGACGACGCCGGCGGCATTGCGACGCTCACCGAGTTGAAGCTCGGGCTAATTCGCCGAGCCGCCGCGCTGACCGTCGAATGCGAGCGGATGGAGAATGCTTTAGCCGACGGCGAAGAGATTGATATCGACCTGCTCGCGCGCTTGTCATCTCACACGCGCCGCATCAGCGAGACCATCGGGATTGAAAGGGCCAAGCGCGATAGCACCCCCGATCTCGGCGCCATCCTGCGCGAGCACGCCAAGGCGGAAAAAGCCGCCGCCAAGCCCACCAAGCGGCCTAGGGCGTCCGAAGGCCCGACGATAGCTTCCGAGCCCGAAAACGCGCCCAGCGCCTGCCCTCAGGACGATGACGACGCCCTTGAGCGGGAGGCGGCCGAGTGAATATCAAGGAAGCCCTCGCCCATCGGGATGTCTTCGCGAGCGCCATTCGCGATCCGGCGACCTTCGCGGCGTGGCTGGCTTTCCTATCGGCGCTCTTTGCTTTGCCAATGTCGAACGAAGAGGCCGAGCTATTCCGCGCCTGCACCGGCCGCACGACCATTCCCGCCAAGCCCTTCAATGAGGCGTGGTTGTGCTGCGGGCGCCGCGCGGGCAAGAGCTTCATGATGGCGCTATGCGCCGTCTTTCTCGCGGTATTTCGGGACTATCGCGACCATCTCGGCATTGGCGAGCGCGCCACGGTCATGGTGCTGGCTGCTGACCGCAAGCAAGCGCGTGTGATCATGCGCTATGTGCGCGGGCTGTTGCGCCTGCCCGTCTTCGCCAAGCTGGTAGAAAGGGAAGGCGCCGAGGCTTTCGATCTCACCAATCGCGTGACGATTGAAGTGCACACCGCCAGCATCAAGAGCGTGCGCGGCTACAACATTCCTGCCGCGCTTTGTGACGAGATCGCGTTTTGGCCGACTGAAGACGCCGCTGCGCCTGACTTTGAGGTTCTCGACTCCATTCGCCCGGCGATGGCGACGATCCCTAATGCGTTGTTGCTGTGCGCGTCGAGCCCTTATGCGCGGCGTGGCGCGTTGTGGGACGCTTATCGTCGCTACTATGCCAAGGACGACGCGCCGGTGCTGGTATGGAAAGCCAGCACGTGCACGATGAACCCGACGGTGCCGCAATCCGTCATTGACGAAGCGATGGAGCGTGACGCCGCTAGCGCATCCGCTGAATATGGCGCGGAGTTTCGCTCTGACATTGAGAGCTTCCTGACGCGCGAGATCATCGAGGCCGCGATTGTGCCGGGGCGCTTTGAATTACCGCGCATGGCGAATGTTCGCTATGTCGGCTTTTGCGATCCGAGCGGCGGCGCGGCTGACGACATGACATTGTGCGTTGCGCATCGCGAGGGCGAGGTCGCGGTTGTCGATTGCATTCGCGCTGTGCGCCCGCCGTTCTCGCCCGATAGTGTCGTTAGCGAATTCGCCGCTGTGCTCAAGAGCTATGGCCTCGTGCATGTCTGCGGTGATCGCTATGCGGGCGAATGGCCGGTCGAGCGTTTCCGCGCGCATGGCGTGCGCTATGTCGCAAGCGAGAAGGCCAAGTCGCAAATATACACTGAGGCCATTCCGATCTTTAGCGCGAGGCGTGTCGAATTGCTCGACCATCCGAAGCTCGCCGCGCAATTGATCGGCTTGGAGCGCAGGACCGCAAGAGGCGGCCGTGATTCAATCGACCATGCGCCGGGCTCGCACGACGACATCGCGAACAGCGTTTGCGGCGCTCTGACGCAAGCCATCGGCGGCCGTCGCGCGCCGATGCGAATCCCCGCCGAAATGCTCGATTGGGCGAGCCGCCCAGCGGGCCAGGATCGTCGGCATCTAGGACCGTATCAAAACTGAACCAACCGAAAGGAACCCACACCATGCGACCGATGCCAAGCCCCTCCGGAACGAACCACGCCCGGTTGTTTCTCTCTGACGCCTTCCCGACTTCCAACCCAACAATGGCCTTCGACGCCGCATGGCAAGCGCCATCCCTGAACGCTCGGGCGGAGGCTCCAAAAAGCGAGCAGCACCGCACGGCGCTGGGCGTGGGTGGGATTCCTGAGAGGGCGTGGGCGTTTCTTGCGACGAGACTGCTTCCCGCCGACCTCGCCCAGCTTAAGGAGGTGCTGAAGCGCGCTGCGTCGGAGCGACCGGTTGGCGCTTCGAGTATGCAGGCCATGGACGCGCGCCGGTGCGATGGCAGGGTTTATTTCTCTACGTCTCGCGGCGCGATGATCGGGCGTGACGGACGGGTTGTTACGAAGCGGCCGCGACAGATGGATCTTTTTCGGGCTCAGCGTGAGTTGGACGAAATAATTTCAGGAGCCCGTCGATGAGCAAGCTCAACCCAACCCGCCAAGCGCTCGCGGAAGCGATAGCGGCAAGAACCGAAGCCGAGAAGGCGGTGGAAGCCGCCGTCGCGGCTGAGAACGACGCGCTGGATCGGCGCATTGATGCGCGGCGCGCGCTCGACGAGCTAAAGCAGCTTCCGCAGGACGACCCGGCTGAAGCTTACATTTCGGCGTTGGCGACGGCGCACGACGTTTCCATTCTCGATCTGCAGCGCCCTGCCGGCGCCAGGGCGGCGCAGACGCACAAGCTCGAGCAGGAGTTGGAGTTTCTGCAGGAGCTGCGCGAGGCTCTCAAGAAAACGACGGCGGCGCGGCGGGCTGACGCCGAGCGGGCGCAATTCAGTGTCTCTCAGGCGGCGCTTGCTGTGATCCACGAAAGCGACTGCGTTGCTCGCCTGCTCGACGGGCTTGCGGAGATGCAACAGCAAGTCGCCACGAGACGCGCTGCGTTGCACTTTCTCAAAGTTCGCGACCTCATTCCCGATGCGCAGAAAGAGCGCGTCGCGGAGCTGCTGTGTGTCGACGTGAGTGGCGACGTTCGGCGCAGCAATCCTTGGGCGCTGGCGCTTGAGGCGTTGGCCAAGGACGCCAGCGCGAAGCTTCCTGAAGGAGACGACTAACATGCCCCTCGCGGTCGGTAGTACGCCAACGACGACAACCTTTGTGACGGGCGCGACGCCGCAAACTGTGACGCCCGCCGGTCTCGCGAATGCTGAGATGGTGAACATCACCAATAACGGTCCCGGTCCGGCGATCGTCTCATGGTGGGACCTTCGCGGCATTCAGTTGAGCGCCGGGCCGATCGCGCACACTTTCGAGCGCGACGCCGGGATCGGTGGCTATCACGGTCCAAAGCTAATGCGAACGCGCGCGGTGATGCGCATGCGCCGCGCGTCAGCTCCTGCCATCCTTCAGGAGCGCCCGGTCGGCGCGACGGGCTTCATCTTTTCACCGTCGCGCCGGCTTTCGGTCAACGAACGGCGCCGTCGCCTAGTCAACTTCGGCGCCCAGTCCCCTGCTTCATTCTCCCAGGGGCAACTCCGGCGGGCGAGTTCTGATCCTTCACGCCCGCCGGTTTCTATTCGCGAATGGCGCCGCGGGGTCTGCATTCCCCCGGCGTCTAGCCCTCGGACTTCTCCCTCCGAGGCATCCGGCGCGGCGGTTTTAAGAAGCGGCTGCCGCGCCGGTTTCAACCGAGAGGTGTCGCCATGCGGTTTGTCTTAGCTTGCGTCGCCGCCGCCTGCATCGCCTTGGCGACCGTGGGCATTGGGCGCGCGCTGGGCTGGGCGCCATGAGCGCCGCGCCTCCTCCTCCGTCCCTTCACTATCTGGCGAGCTTGCCGCGCTCCGAAGTCGCGAAAGTCTCGCGCCGCATCAAAGACCCCCGGAAGCGCGCGAAGTTTCTCGGCTTGATCCTGAAAGCCCGCGTCACATACCCGCCGCACGATTGCGCCAGCAAGCCGCCAGCGCTTTCGCACCGTGACAAGCTCGAAGCCTTGCCGCCCGCGCCCGCTCGGTTGCGCGGCGAGCAAGAAGCCATCGACGCCTACGCCCGAGAAATGTGCAAGCGCGTCGTATGGTTCCTAAACCGCGCGCAGCCCGACGCGTTCGCGCTCATCCAGAAGGACAGCCGCAAGGGACATCTTCGGGAAAGGTCCACGCAAATGATCGAGAGCGTCGTTCGCCTTCGCGAGGCCGAGGAGCTGGGCGTGCATCCGAAAATCGCTATCGGCAGATTTAACGGCAACGAGCTTGTGCATGTGATGACGAGCGACGATGCTGGCTGCAAGAGCTGGAGCCGCGAGCGCAATGAAAGCGCTGAATTGTTTTGCGAGCGCGTCGTGCGCGATCTCGCCGAACGCGCTGGGCTCCAGCACGCGGCCTTGGCGGCGAGCGGGTAGATGATAGCGAAGCTACTGCAAGCCCTGTGGGCTGTGAGCGTCGTCGGCTTTGGCGCGTTTTCGCTGCTTTGCGTTCTGTTTACCATGGGGCCTTAGAGACCTTCCGCCGCCCTCAAAAAAACGCGCCAGCGACTTCTTTAGGGTGCTGGTTTGGGGCGCTGGCTGAGCCATCCACGCGCAAGAGGGGTCCAACCATGACCGAGATGAAAGAACTCCAGGCGGAAATTGAGTTGCTCCAGGGGCTGAGAGCGGAGCAGAAGCGGATTTGCTCAAGAATGCGGCTCCCCAAAGAGACCATTGTCCGTATTGAAGGCCGAGCGCTCGGCTTGTTCGCGGGGTCAATTCTCGCCACCATGGGTATCGCGAAAGCCTCCGATGAATTGGTGCAGACCTTCATAAGCGGCCATATGGAAGGGGTCGCCGAAGTCCTCGGCGTCGACCACGCACTGGTGAAGGATTGGCGCGCGAAGATGGACGCTGCGCCCTGCTGAGGCTGTCGACGCCCGCGAATAGTCTATTAAAATCATAGACAAGCCTCTCAAAGGAGGCCCGAGACGAAAGACGCCCCGACCGTGGATGTAACGGCGGGCCGTTTCTTCTCTCGGCAAGAGCGCGGAGCCCCGGCGGCGTGTCGAGGGCGTGTTTTCGGTCGCTCGCTGTAGGGAGGGACTGGGCTCCCAGTTAAGGCGCTCGGCGGGGCTCCGTAAGCGACCGGCCTACACCCATTCTCTGTGCGGCTCTTCGCTGGCGGCGAGTTCGGTTTCGCTTTGCGCGAGAAAGAAATTGGTTCCGCTTGACCGAGACTGTGCGCGACATACGTAAAATGCGCATGCGGCCTGCGGCGGCGAGAGGCCAATGTCGCCGCGAAATCGTTGGAGGATGAGAAATGAGCAGCTTTTCGAAAAGAACCGTGGTCACGCTGGCCTGCGTGACGGCGATGGGCGCGTTGACCGCCACGCCGAGCCTCGCCGGCGTCGTCACGCCGACTGACAAGACGGCCGTTTCGACCGCCTCGCCGATCGACCCCGTTTATCATCGTTGGTGCGGCCATCGCCACTACTACCGCGCCGGTTGGGGTCCCGTCACCTACATCAACGGCTTACCCTTCTGGGGTTTGAGCTACGCCTACGTGGCCGCGCCCGTGGTAGCACCCGCGCCCGCGGGCCTGTTCGGTCTAGGGTTCCTGTGATGGATCGCTCCCTCCGCTGCCCTCCAGGGAGGGAGCCGCCGGCGGCCTGACGGGTCGTCAAATGACGGCAGACGGGGCGCGCGCTTTTCGTTGCCCCGTTTGTCCGCCCTTCCGCGCGCGCCCATCAAGCTAAGGAGCACCCCGCGAGAAAGGCACGCTCTCATAAAGTGAGCACGAAAGACTGATTCTCTCGTCGTCAACCTAGAAGAGCTGTGAATTGTGGAAATCCATGGTTGACTGTGAATGACCGGCGTGTAGGATTTTTACCAGTGCTGGTGCTCCCGAGTGGGGCCTGAACCTATGACTTCATGATCGTGCACTCCTTCCGGCTGAGCTACGTAGGCATCAGCGCGAGGGGCCGAGCGCATTAACGCTCGGCCTCGCCAACTCGATACTGATCTCGGCTCGTCAATGACTTGTTAATCTTTGAGAAATATTTGGCGTCCGAGCGTCTCGCCTCCCGCAATACGCCGATGGACCGCGTCTTCTTCTCGTTCGGTCATGGCCCCCGCTCTCACTTCAGGCCGAAATTGTCCTCGAACTCTCCGAACAGGGCCTCCGTTTGGTCGATCGGCCAATAGCGCTCCTTGGCGGTTTTTGCCGTGGGCTTGTTCTGCCGCGCCCGAGCATCGGCGGCGGCGCGCGGAATGAGAAAGATGCGGCGCGGCTTTTGCGGCTGCGGACACGTTAGCAGCACGACCGCGAGCCAGTCGAAAGCGTCCGTGTTGAGATACACAAAGAAGTCGTCGCCTCCCTTTTTATAGGTGCGAGATTTCACGGAAATGCGCCGCGGCTCCGCCTGATCGCGCGGCTGCGCGACTACGTCGTAGCCGGGCCAATTGTCCGGCACCTTCAGCGCCGGCACGCCCGCGAAGGTCAGCTCGGCGGCGACCAGCATTTCGGCGGCGTCGCCCATTTGCTTGCTGGTATAGGCCTTAAGCGTCTTTTCGGACGCAGACGGGTTCGGCATCGTCATGTCGTCGCTCATCGAGGGGCTCAGAAAGACGCGTACACAACGAAAGCCCGGACGCTCTGGAGGATGTTTACGCCAGCCGCTCCACCAGCACCGCTTTGGCGCTCTGTCGAACGCGGAACTTCATGCCGTGGCGCTGACCGAACATTTGGGCGGCGTTGCGGACGCGCTCCAGCGGAACATCGTAGTAGCGCCACGCGTCGCCCCGATTGAACTCGCCAAAACCATACTTGAGCCGCGTGTCAGTGGTCTTATCGCTCATAGTGGCTTGTGTGCCTTTCCCTGTTTAGGATTGTGGGAGTGATATGTGAGTTGCATTTAACATACGCAAGCGTGGGCGCGAGCGGCAAAAAAATCAGCGCGCCGGTTTCAACTCAACAATGTTGGCAGTCGCGGCAGGGCGAATGACAAGTCGCCTCAGCATGCCGGCTCCAGCACTCCGCCGCCACGCGCATTTCCTCCGCAAAACTGTGACGCTGATAGACACCGACAATGCCGCCGAAACTGCCGGAGACGTGCTCAGCGACCTTGCTCGACACGCGGGGTCGCGGGCCGTTTTAGCTCCACAGGGCATCCCACTGGTTTTCATGCGGCAGCAGCGCCTTCAGGGCCATGAAGCCGTGAGCCTTCCAGTGCGCCGGCTGATGAACGGACCTTTGCAGATCCGCATTCTTGGCGATGAAGTAACGGACGGCCTTCTTGGCGTCCTCATGGCCGAGCAGCACATACACCGTCACCCCCTCAAGCAAGTCTCCCTCGAAGTCTCTTACGCTGACGAACCACGGAGCGGCGCGAACGGTCTTGACTTGAATTTTGCGAAGCGCCGGCTCCTCCGCACGGCCTACAAGCACGTCGTAACCCTTCGTGTTGCGATCCGCGAGCTGCGCGTCGAAGCCGCGCCGCAGCAACTCGCCCATGACCAAATACTCGCCGGCGTTGCCGGTCGGGATTCCAGGTTTGCGCTTCTTAAGCTGTGCGCGAGGCGCGTCGGATTTGCTTTGAAAATCGGCATCGGTTGGCACGAGGAGGTCTTTCCTGCGAACCTGCTAAGGTCGGCGAGAGTTGTTTAGCGGCAAGTTAAGCCGCTAGCATTTGGATAGCTACTATCTCTGGCGGGGCCGCTTTGCGTTTGGGGGCTGACGCCGCTCATGAGAGGCGCGCGCGCGCGGCGCTTGCGAACCTTATGCTGATTGCTTGATTTTTTGGAACGAGAGGTCACGCTCGAATTTTTCGGGAAGCTCGCCGTAAAGCTTTTGCAACAATAGGCTTTTGTTGGTCAACTGATCGGCCGTGCGTGACCAGCCCTCCCTGTCATCAGGGTTAATAGTATTGCGGTACGCATTCAATTCAAACAAGTCGGCGCAAGCTTTTGCTATTTTTGACAAGTGATCCCTAATATTTTTTCCAAAATAAAAACGAGATTCGTCAATTTTAACGTAACACTCTCTAATAAATGTCGCGTTCGTGTCATCTAGGCGCGCGCTACCTAATATGTGCTCAATAAGCCGCTTTGTTACCATGTATATTTCATATCGTTTCTCAAAAAGATCGAACTTCAACTTATCTAACGCAATCTCCGCCTGGGATTTCGCAATATCTTTCTGAGCCTTAGCGACGGAAACCTGAGCGTATGCGAAGAGCGCAGCCACCACGGAGGCGATGACGGTGGCCAGCGGGCCTGCGAAATCCTTTGCTGTGCCATAGGAGATCCAATCGGCCATTCTTAGTCCCCCTCCTCAGCCTCAGCCCACCCGCCGCCGTTCTCGGCGATGTGCGCCGCTGCTTGCCAGAATCAGCAAGTCGGGGGCGGGCTGGCCGGACGCTGCGCAAGGCGGCCTCTTATAAATCGATCATGTGTTCCAATACAGTTTCGACGCCCTTTACGAAGGCGACGCATTCCTCGTGCTTTTGGAAGGTTCCTTTATATCGACCAAATAAAGTGACGTGCCTGCCCACGCCTTTCTCAAATGTCACCTCGCCGACGGCGTCATCCCTCTCTTCATCGATGATCTCGAGCGTTGAGCCGTCCGCCCATCTCATATCGTCCTTCGGAACAGTCAATCTCATGGGTCGGTCCTCAGCGGAAGCAGGGCTCGTTTTTGCGTTTTGGTGATCGCCGAGAAGGTCGCGTCGGGGGTTTTGCGTTTGGGGCGCGAATTTCCGCCGATTGTTACCCTGAGAGTTACCCGGACGAAAAAGCAGCCGCCCTTCGGGCTTCAAGATTTTTCATTAAGCGTTTGATTTTGAATGGTACCGCCACCCCGGCTCGAACGGGGGACCCCCAGATCCACAATCTGGTGCTCTAACCAACTGAGCTATGGCGGCGCCTTGGCGTTCCGCTCCAAGCGAGCCCGCCGCGCGATGGTGGGCGCACAAGGGCTCGAACCTTGGACCCGCTGATTAAGAGTCAGCTGCTCTACCAACTGAGCTATGCGCCCGTCCGCGTGAAGCGCGCCTAAACACGCCCTCTCGGAACAGGGGGGCGGGATAACAAATGCCGGAGCCCCTGTCCATAGCGTCGCGCAGCCAATCTAAACACCGCCGCGACGTTTGGCCGCCCTCACTGTCTCATCGATTGCCGCTTCCCTAAGCAGCCAAAGCAGGCTAGCAATTTTGGACAAAAAAATTGGGGGGAAGGCTTATGTCGCGCAAGAAGATCGCACTCATAGGCGCGGGCAATATCGGCGGCGCGCTGGCGCATCTCGCGAGCCTGAAGGAATTGGGCGACGTCGTCCTCTTCGACATCGTCGCCGGCGTGCCGCAGGGCAAGGCGCTCGATCTCGCGCAGGCCGGTCCCATCTCGGGCTCCGATTCGAGGCTCAGCGGCGCGCAGGAATACGCGGCGATCGAAGGCGCCGACGTCGTGATCGTCACGGCGGGCGTGCCGCGCCAGCCGGGCATGAGCCGCGACGATCTGCTGTCGGTCAATCTCGGCATCACCTCGAAGGTCGCCGACGGCATCCGCCAATATGCGCCGAACGCCTTCGTGATCTGCATCACCAATCCGCTCGATGCGATGGTTTGGGCGCTACGAAAACGCTCCGGCCTGCCGCCGCATCGCGTCGTCGGCATGGCCGGCGTGCTCGACACGGCGCGCTTCCGGCATTTCCTCGCCGAGGAGTTCAATGTCTCGGTCGAGGACGTCTCGGCCTTCGTGCTCGGCGGCCATGGCGACGACATGGTCCCGTCGATCCGCTATTCGAGCGTCGCCGGCGTTCCGCTCCCCGAGGCGATCAAATTGGGGTGGACGACGAAGGAAAAGATCGACGCGATCGTCGAGCGCACACGCAAGGGCGGCGGCGAGATCGTCGCTTTGCTGAAGACGGGCTCGGCCTTTTACGCGCCGGCGACGGCCGCGATTGAAATGGCGGAGAGCCATTTGAAGGACAAGCGCCGCGTCCTCCCTTGCGCGGCGCATCTTGCGGGCCAATATGGCGTGGACGGGCTCTATGTCGGCGTGCCGGTCGTCATCGGCGAGAAGGGCGTCGAACGCGTGCTCGAAATCGAGCTCGACGCGACGGAGCGCGCGATGTTCGACAAATCGGTCGCTTCCGTCCGCGGCCTCATCGACGCGGCGAAACGGCTCGATCCCTCCTACGCTTGAGGACTGCGGATTGAAATGAGCGAACGCTACGTCTTTCCCTTGCGCTACGACGAAAGGGAATTGAAGCGCGCGGTCGACGCCTTTGTCTGGCGCGCGCTTTTCAAGGAGAGCGCCGCCCGCACGCTCGTACCGCTCGGGCTCATCGGGCTCTCTCTCGTCATGCTCGGCCTTTCGGGCGAAGGGCAGAGCGCTTCGCTGCTGCTGGCGCTCTCGGTATTCGTGCTCTTCGTCTTCTTCTCCGGCGGCTGGCGGCGGCTTCGTCGCGACATGCGCGAGAAGATCGCGGCGGCTCAGGGCAAATTCTGTTTCGCGCGACTCTTGGACGAAGGCATCGTCATCGAAGCCGGCGCACCCGCGCCGCTGCTCGAGTGGAGGGCCATCAAGGCCGTCTGGCCTGCCGGGCCGACGCTGCTCTTGATCGTCGCCACGAACAATTTCGTCGCGCTGCCGACCGCAGGCGCGCCGAAGGAGGCGCTGGAGTTCCTGCAGGCGCAAGTGGCCGGGTGAGCTGAGCCCGCGCCGAGCTCAGGTCACCCGCCTTGAGCTCGTCCTTCGAAGATGAGCGCTTTCGGGCCGTGTCGACGGGAGCGCGGCGCGGCCCTAAATTTTGTGAATGACCAACTCCGACTGCCGGGCTCCAAGGACCATAAATGAACGCGCGCGCATGGGATTGAGGGCGGCGATCGTTGCAACGGTCTGCCCCGCTGCGCCGCTACGGCGTCGTCAGCCGCGTTCCTTACGGCCCTCGAGCCTTGCCGGGGATAGACAAGACCATCGACAGCGGAAAATGCATGGTGGAATAAGCGCGTTGCGCGCATCCCCTCCCCCTTGCGGGAGGCTGTGACGGGGCGCAGATCCTCAGATCGCGCAACCCGCCTAGCCGCAGCGATCAGGCCCGCGAAGGCGGAGCGGTGGTTTGTGGCGGGCTTCGCCTCAGTCCGGCGAGCAGGACGGCGACAATTGCAATGACAAAAACCCCATCAAATGTCCCGGCCCCGCCGATGGAGGCGATCGGCGCTCCGACAGCGTTGATGCTACCCAAGTTTAAGACGTCGGCGCCGAAGAGCGTGCCAAGGCTGCCGGAAACATAGGCGACTGGCGCGGCGTAGTCGCGCGACAACAGCAGCGCAACGATCGCCGTCACGATCGGCGGCGCGAAGATCGGTACGGTGACGCCGACGCCCGGCACTGGATGCGCCATGGCGTTGACCGCCACCGCAACGATTGCGGCGCCGACGAACCCTTTGATCCAGATGCGATTATGCACAAGGAGGTACAGCGACAGCAAAACCGGAACGACCGCGCCGCCGACGTTTATCGCGACAACGGTGCCGGGCCAGTCGACCTCGACCGGCATGGAATAGCGCGCGCCGAAGAAGTCCAACGCCTCGTGAGTCTCGATACGCTCGGCCGGCAGCTGCGCCAGAGGGATATTGACGAAGCTGCCAACCAACGACGCCAACAGGAGCATGAAGGCGGCGTTCGGCGAAAGCCCCAGGCGTCGATAGGCGTAATTCAGGACGCCCAATTGCACAAACGCAAAGAGCGCCGCCAGGACGCCGAGCAAAATCGTAAGGAGAGCAGGGCTGACGGGCAGATACTGAAGATGGATCGAATCCATCGCGCTTCTCCTGCCGCTCGACCGATGCCGGCGAGACTTCGCGGCGCCTTCCTCCACCTCGCTTGCCAAATAGCGCCTTCGCGCTCGCGGCGTTCTCGTACAAATACGCAGACGCTCGACGGCCGGCGTCATCGTGGCCGGGCATGAAGCGCCGCAGGAAGGTCCAGGATCGCCAGGATTGCGGCGACGCTCAGGACTGTCGAAACAGGGAGCTTGCTTCGCCCCAGCCGGTCGACTCCACTGCGGTGGGCGAGCCTAGCGTTGCGCGCTTGCGGCGGAAACGAACCTCCCGCTTCGCCTCAAGCGGGAACGGTTTTTCGCAGCGGTCCTCGCGCGGCCTCGACGATCGCGGCTGCGATGAAGCCGAGCGTCGAAACTAAAAGAAAAAACTGCGCGCTCGTGAGTTTCGACCAATAGCCACCGATCCACCCCGCGAGCATGTTGCCCACAAACATCGAGGTGAACCAGAAGCCCATCAACAATGCGCGCGATCCCGCTGGCGCGATGCGCGAGACGAAGGACAGCGTGATCGGCGAGAAGTGCAGTTCCGACAGCGTGATGACGACGAAATAAACAAAGAGCCAAAGCCAGCTCGCCCTGCCCTGCTCCGTCCCTGCGGCGGCGAAGGCCAAAATGAGATAGCTCGCAGCAAGGCCGAGGCAGCCGATCGAAAGCTTGCGCAGCGTCGAAGGCTCGGTCCCCCATCGCAGCGCGGCGCGCCCACCATTCCACGAGCATCGGCGTGAAGAGAATGATCATCAGCGGATTGAAGGCCTGAAACCAGGTGACCGGAATTTCCGCTCGCCAACTGAGAAATCCGACGCTTCGATCCGTCAGGTTTTGCGCAAAAAGCGCGATCGTGTTGCCCTGCTGCTCGAAAGCGGCCCAGAACAGAGCCGAGGGCAGATAGAGCAGAGAAAGAGAGAGAATGGCGCTGCGCAGGTCAGTCGCCGATCCCGCCGGCGCGACGTCTTCCAGCCTTTGCGGCCGGTCAGGCGGCAGCTTCGAGAGACCGGCCAGATAGGTCGAAAGTCCGATCGCCATCCCCACGCCCGCGGCTGCGAAGCCGTAGCGCCAGTCGACCGTCTCGCCGAGCGTTCCGCAAACGAGCGGCGCCAGAAAGGCGCCGATGTTGATCCCAAGGTAAAAAATGGAATAGGCGCGGTCGCGTCGCGCGTCCTCAGGCGTGTAGAGCTCGCCGACCTGGATTGAAATATTCGGCTTAAAGGCGCCGCAGCCCAGCGCGATCAGCGAGAGAGCCAAGAAGAAACGCCGGCTCATAGGCCATCATGAAATGGCCGGCGACCATCAACACCGCGCCGAGCGTGATCGTGCGGCGCCGCCCAAGCCCGTGATCGGCGAGCCATCCGCCGAGGATTGGCGTCAGATACACGAGGCCGGTGTAAAGCCCATAGATCTGCGAGGCGAAAGGCTGCGCCGCCAGCGGACCGGAGAGGCTCTCGAGCAGCCGCTTGAGCGTGGCGAGACCGAGCACATGCTCCACGCGCTCGGGATTGAGCAGATAGTCCACCATGTAAAGCACGAGGAGCGCGCGCATCCCGTAATAGGAAAAGCGCTCCCACATCTCGGAGCCGAAGAGGAAAGCCAATCCTTTGGGATGACCGAGAAACTCGTCGCTCAAATCGGCGTCCCCCGGAGGCGATGGACGAAGCGCATCTCGCGGCTGCTTTGCGTTACGTCGCGCTCAACCCGGTGCGTGCCCGAACTCGTGGATCGGGCGGAGGATTGGCGCCGGTCCAGCGCGCGGGCGCATTTGACCGGCCGCGACGACGGCCTGACCTTGCTCGCGCCCGCGCTGGATCGCTTTCCGCGTTTCGCCGACCTCATCGAGGGGGAAGAGCACGAGGAGCTGCAAGCGGCGTTGCGTCGCGCCGAGACGATCGGGCGGCCGCTGGGTGACGTGGCGTTTTTGACCAGAATGGAGACTGCCCTCGGGCGGACGATCCGAGCCCAACCGCGCGGCCCCCAACCCAGACCCAAAGAACGGGACGAAAATGGGGAGCTAAGTGGACTGTCACCGTAACCCCCCTCGTACTTCACGGCTTGGAAAATCGCGCATGCGCAGACGCACACGCGTTACCGCAGAAGGAAAACCCTAAGCGGATTTAATCCTCAGATTTTATCCCAAGTCGCCATCCGACAGGGGATAGATGCGCTTTCGTCGCAACTATAGACGGCGCAGATGCGGTGATAACCATCGACAATGATCAAAGGATTGCCTTTTTTCATTTCACCGCGGACCAGCAAAACAGGCGGCAGAGACGTGCCTTTATCGATTCGTTTCAGGTCTTCACGGACATGCGGGTCGGATTCATCGAGCAATGGTAAATCGGCTGCTCGTAAAAGGTCTTTTGACGCCCGCTCGATTGTATCGCTTTTCTGTAAGTGTGCAATAAGCTGCAGCGCTTCCGCATCGGAGCATATCAGCGTTAGAAAGTTTTTCCCCCCCTCATAGTCCTCTGTCTCTGGTTCATTCTTCCATTTAATCTTTGGTTTTGACATCACTCTCTCCTTCGTGTCTGCGGTGGGGATGTCTAAGAACCGTTCCCGTCTCGGGAAAAATGGCGCTGCCGGAGTCGTCGGCAAGAGCCTCGCCTCGCAGTGTGCAAAACTCAACAATACCGGTGAAAAAGTCGACGCCCCGACGGGCGCGGAAGGAGGCGCGAAATCGGTGATTTTTGGCCGAATATGATTGTATTTATTGTCCTTCGTGATTCTTCCGCCAGGACAGCTTTGCACGCCGAAAATGGCGCTTGCTGCCCGAATCAATTTTGTGAGAGGATCGGACGATAGCTTGACGGCCGAAGGCGTGAGGATTTTTCGAAATCACGACGCAACCTCTAGACAAGCAATATGCCGCGCTCCTCGCGCAGGCGATCGTGGACACCGTCCGCGATCCTTTGTTAGTGCTTGATTGCGATTTCAACGTAGCCACAGCTAGCCGATCATTTCTCCGCGAATTTGACGTCACTTTCGAAAATGTCGTCGGCCATTCAGTTTATGAAATTCTGGACGGCCATTTCAATGTTGTCGGCTCAGCCAAACTTATAGAAAATGCGTTAGCGGAGCACACTGTCTCCGAGAATTTCGAGATTAATAGCCTATTTCCACGTATAGGGCAGCGAAGCTTCATTGTTGGCGTGAGCGAAGTCTTCTTCTCTCAGAATTCAAATAAAGCTATTCTGCTTTCCTTCCACGACGTCACGCAACGCCGATTAATTGAAGAAGAAAAAGCAGATCTTCTCGTCAACACGCAGAAGCTCCTTGAAGAAAAGCGCGTCTTGCTGCTGGAAATGCAGCACCGTATTTTCAACAGCTTACAAATTATTGCGAATATCCTCATGATGAAGACGCGTGCTACCACTTCCAAAGAGACGCGCAAACATCTTGAGGATGCCTATGCGCGCGTTATGTCGGTCGCGACGATTCAACGGCACATCGACGACGCGGCGCGCACTGAAACGGTCAAGCTCGCTCCTTATTTCACTACGATTTGCGAAAGCCTCGCGCATTCGATGATCGACGATGAAAGGCAGGTGTCGCTTCGATACCGGTTTGACGACGCTTCAGCGGCTTCGTCGGAAGCGGTAAGCCTGGGCCTAATCGTGACGGAGTTAGTCATCAACTCCCTGAAATACGCATTCCCAACAAATGGTCGAGACGCGGAAGTTGTCGTCAAATACGAGACCTCTGGCGAAAATTGGCGGCTCACCGTGTCCGACAATGGCGTCGGACGGCCGCACGATGGTGCTGGGTCTTATGACGGCCTTGGTAGCACCCTGGTGAAAGCGCTCGCACAACAGGTCAAGGCGCAAATCGAGTCTGTGAGCGGTGCGCAGGGACTCACGGTATCAATCACACACGCAACTTTTACCGCCCGTCCTGCCTGACACGATGGTCGGACGCCGGTGTCATTGACGCCAAAAACAGCGCAATCGCCTTATTCGTCGTGCGTTTCTCTCGGTGTCAGCATCGTGCAAATGTTGTGGCGCTACACCCGGGCAAGCGCTCAGCGATGGCCTCGGCGAAGGCAGCGAATTCACAATAGGGTTGCCGCTGGTGGCTGAACGCGTTGAGACCTTTACCTTTGGCGTCCTTATCCCACTCAGGCGCTCGACGCGCCTTTCACGTCCCTACCCCGCCACGCCGTAAGCGCGCGCCAAAAGCTCGATTGGATGCGCGAGGCGTTCGGGCTTCTCCTGGCCCGCGCTTTCGACGCGCTCGACGCCCTGCGCGATATGCGTCCCGGCGAGCGGGCATTCAGACACCAGATATTTCTTGCCCGAGCCCGCGATCTGGCGCGCGACGGGCTTGCCGACCTTGAGCGCGATCTCGAAATGCTCGCCCTTGCAGCCCCAGGCGCCGCCATGTCCCGAGCAGCGCTCGACGACCGTGAGATTCATGCCCGGCACGAGCCGCAGAAGCTCCGCGCCCTTCTGGCCAATATTTTGCGCGCGCGAGTGGCAGGAGACGTGGAAAGCGACGCCGCCGTCGATGGGCTGCAAACCCTCAGTGAGCCCTTCCTTTTGCGCGATGTCGACGATGTATTCGGACAGATCGCGCGTCGCGGCGGAGAGCCGCTTCACGTCCTCGTCCTCGGGCAGGATGAGCGGCCACTCGAATTTGAGCATCAACGCGCAGGAGGGGACCGGCGCGACGATCGTGTAGCCTTCCGCGATGTAAGGCGCGAAGGCCTTGGCGGCTGTCTTCGCGCTCGAAGCGACCTCGCCGATGAGCCCCTGCTCGAGCTTCGGCATGCCGCAGCAGCCGGGATGCACGACCTTCGTCT
Organism: uncultured Alphaproteobacteria bacterium; assembly: GCA_963829075.1. Lineage (GTDB taxonomy): Bacteria > Pseudomonadota > Alphaproteobacteria > Rhizobiales > Beijerinckiaceae > Methylocystis. Next base: position 34,808 of record CAWHHH010000018.1, read on the forward strand.
CGACGCCGTTCTTGGCCAGCACGGCGAGCGCCGCCTTGCCGATCGAGGTCTCGTTGAAGTCGCCGTAGCAGGTCGCGTAGAGCACGGCCTTGCGGGTCTTGGCCGGCGCGGCGGCGGCAGGCGGGGCTAAGCTCTTTTCCGCGAAGGCTTCGAGCGTCTCGCTCGCAAAAGGCGGCAGCGCGGCCTGCGGGTTCACGTCGAAGAAGCGCGAGGCGAGGCTGCGCGTCAGCTTGTTGCTGATCGCCGTCGCCCAATTGGCGAGCCCTGAAATTTTCGTTGCGATTCTGCCGTTGCGGTCGGTCTCGGCGAGCGTGCGATCCGCGAAGGAGACGCCGTTCTTCTGCGCTTCGACGGCGCGATAGCGCAGCATCAGATGCGGGAAGTCGATATTGAACTCATGCGGCGGCACATACGGGCACTTCGTCATGAAGCACATGTCGCAGAGCGTGCAGGCGTCGACGACGGAGGCGAAATCGCCGCTCGCCACGGTGTCGAGCTCGCCGCTCTTTGAATTGTCGACGAGGTCGAAGAGCCTCGGGAAGCTGTCGCATAGATTGAAGCAGCGCCGGCAGGTGTGACAAATGTCGAAGACCCGACGCAACTCGGCGTCGAGCTTCGCCTCGTCGTAAAAATCCTCGCTGCGCCAATCCAGCGGATGCCGCGTCGGCGCTTCCAGGCTTCCTTCTCTCATATCGACCGCATCCCGGCGCCCCTGCGCCGTCCTCTCGTTTGCAAGCCGCGCCCTGCCTTTTCGCGCCGACCGGCTTTCTTATCTCTTCAACGCGACGCTCATCGCCCCGCCGGAGAGCATCCGTTCACGCTAGGGGCGTTTCCCTCCCCCCTTGCGGGGAGGGGAGTGCATGCCTCGAACCGCAGCGATCAGCCGGAAGCCGTGTCATTCCTCATTTCGCGGCGGCGGCGCGACGGGTCCGCCGACGATCTTCACGGCTCCGACCTTCACGAATTCCGGCTCGTTGACGCTCTCGGCGGGATGGACCGGCTCAAAGGTGATGCGAAGCCCCTTCTCGAGGTCTGCAGGCGACTTCAGGCCGAGCGCGTTTAGCACATCGGTCAAAGGAAAGCGCAAGGTCTGCTTTCCGCCCATCTTTCCCCCCGCGTGCGCTTCGAGCGAAAGGGTGAAGGTCCCGAGCCCGCCGATGACCGCCCGACCCGTCTGACCGGAGCCGTCCGGCAGGCTCGCGACGATCGAGAAGGAGAAGCCGCCATGCTGCCCGGCGGGCAATATTTCGACGTCCTCGAGCATCAGATCCGCCGATTTGATGTCCTGCGCCGAGCCCGCGGTGAGACTTTGGATCTGCTCGGCGACGGGCCTCGCGAGGCCAAGATCGACTTGCAGCGGCGACTGGCCCAGGGTGAAGCCCTGCTTTGTGCCGCTGAGCTTGATCGAACCCGGAGGCGTCGCGGCCGCATGCGGCTGCGCCAAGCCCTCCTGCGCTGGCGCCTTCGGCGCCGGCGCCGCGAATAGCTTACGGATTTGCTGCGCGTCGAGCGGCTCCGCTGGCGCTTCAATCGTCTTCACCGCCGTCTCGACCGGGCCCGCGATCTCCTCCTGCGCCACGGCTATCTGAGCCGGGATGGGCATCGTCTCATTCTGGTAACGATAATTGAGCGAGCGCTGGGAGTCGAGCATCGGCCAGACTTGCTGCTTCATCTTCTGCGACACGTCATAGGCGAAGACCTGTTCGGCCCATCTCGAGGTCTCCGCAGGCAGATTTCGCCTGCCGCCCTTCAGCCACGCGGTCCATAATCTGTCGATGTTCGCGTGATGCAGCCAAAAGATCGGATCCTGCGCCGAGGTCGTGATCACGCCCATGTCGTCGCCGACGAGATCGTGGACCGCTCCGTGCGGGTCGATCTCGAATTGGAAGGAGAAGGATTGATCCATGCCGTGATTGAGCAGGAGATCGTCATCGCCGAACGCATCCTTCGAGAGTCTGGCTCCGCGCAGATCGGTGCGCGCGCGCTGATGCCAGAGCGGGTTGGTCTGCGCCGATCCTCTGGTGAAGATGGCCGGCATGACCGGATCGGAATACCAGTCCCAATAGGGCAGCTCGAAAGCCGTGGTCTGCCCGGCGTCCGCCGCCCCCTGCTTGAGCGTCTCTTCGAAGTAGAAGAGAAAGGCGCGATGCCAGGACAAAAAATGCGGGGCGAAACGACCGTTCAGCGAGTGCTTGCACTGCCCGTATATGTTCTGTAGCGCCGGCGGGGGCGCGTTCGGCGTTCCGTGACTCGACGCCCAATAGTTCCAGCCCCTCGGATCGTCGTGGCTTGCTGCGGATCGGCGCTTCATCATGCCGACCCCCGCGCTCAGGGCCGCCACTTTTTTCGGATCGCGCACGAAGCTGCGAATGTCCTGGCGGAGACGGACGGGCCCATTCTGAGCCAGAGCAATGCGCGGCAGCACGGTTTCGCTGACGCCAAACGAGGCCGCCAAGGCGATGATATCGCGACGATTGAAATTCATTGCGCCCTCCCCTAGGGGTTCGCTTGTTTCAACTCGCCGCATCAATGAAGCGGAACCGGACGCTTCCGCGCCGCTTCCGCTTTTGTTGAGTTAGGCCTTCCCTGCGCAAAGAAAAGCGGGGACGCTTCGATTACTTCAGGTCGTCGAGGGCGCGCTGGAAACGGCCCGCGTGCGAACGCTCGGCCTTGGCCAGCGTCTCGAACCACTCGGCGATCTCTTCAAAACCCTCTTCGCGCGCCGAACGCGCCATGCCGGGATACATGTCCGTATATTCGTGGGTCTCGCCGGCGACGGCGGCCTTCAGATTGTCGGAGGTGCCGCCGATCGGCAGGCCGGTCGCGGGATCGCCCACGGTTTCCAGGAACTCGAGGTGGCCATGCGCATGGCCCGTCTCGCCCTCGGCGGTGGAACGGAATACGGCCGCGACGTCGTTGTAGCCTTCCACGTCCGCCTTTTGAGCGAAATAGAGATAACGCCAATTCGCCTGCAACTCGCCCGCAAATGCGGCCTTCAGATTGGTTTCGGTCTTGCTGCCTTTCAGCGTAGCCATCGTTTCTTGCTCCCTCAAGGAAATCTAAGCGCCCCCAGACGCGCGCCGCTCGCGTCGCGCTGGTTCGGGCGCCAGAACTTAGAATAATTCAAAAAATGACGGGCACAAGCCCCCGCCCCCGTTTATCCGCGCGACTTTTCGCCGCCGCGCGCGCAGGAGAACACGATCTCAGCAGCGCGGCGGCTCGGACTCGAGCCGGCGCCGAGCATCTTGTCCCGCAGCGCGGCGAAAGCCGCAAGCTGCGCCTCCCGCTCCGCTCCGCCTCGAAGCAATTTCGCGAGCGCCGCAGCCAGCGCCTCAGGCGTAGCCTCCTGCTGGAAGAATTCGGGAACGGCCCGATCTTCGGCCGAACGTCCAAGGATCAAATTCGGCAACGCGAAATTCTCCAATTTGACGAGCGGCCGCAAAAGGCTTTCCGGGGCCGAGACCTTATAGGCCACCGCCATGGGGGTCCTCGCGAGCGCAAGCTCCAGCGTCACGACGCCGGACGTCGCGAGCGCCGCGCGCGCACGGCGAAAGGCCGCGAGTTTTTCCGATTGGCGCAAAAGACGCGGGGGGACCGGCCAACGCGCGGTTTCGGCCTTCACCTGGGTTTCGAGCGCCTCGGTCGGCGGCATGACGACCTCGAGCGCGGGAAACTCGCGTCGCAGCCGGGCGACGACCTCGCCGTAGAGCGGCGTCATGCGGCGGACCTCCGCCTCGCGCGAGCCGGGAAGGACGACGAGCGATCGGCTTTCCTTCGCATCCTCCTCGGCGCGCGAAAATTCGTCGAGGCGTTCGACGAGCGGGTGGCCGACATAATCGCAAACGGGGCCGCCGAGCTTGGCGAGCGCCGCCGGCTCGAAGGGAAGGATCGCCAGCACGCGATCGACATAGGCCCGCATCTTGCGCGCCCGCCCTGGCCGCCAGGCCCAGACGCTCGGGCAGACGTAATCGACAATGGGAATATCCGGGTTTGCGGCGCGCACGCGACGCGCGACGCGATGCGTGAAGTCGGGCGCGTCGATCAGCACAAGACAGTCCGGCGGATCGGCGAGGACCCCGCGCACGCTCTCGTCGAGACGGCGCTTGAGCAGCGGCAGCCGCGCCAGCACGGGCGTCAGCCCCATCACGGCGATGTCCTCGAGGGGAAAGAGGCTCGCCAAGCCCGCAGCCGTCATGTCGCGCCCGCCGACGCCGGCAAAATTCACGTCTGGCTCCGCGCCTCGCAGCGCGCGCATCAAGGCGGCGCCGAGCATGTCGCCCGACGCTTCGCCGGCGACGAGAAAAATCTTCGTCACTAACCGTCCTCGGCTTCGTGCGCGAAGCCGCCGGGACGCGGCGTCGCGAGCGGACGCGCGGCGGGCTCGGCGAGGAAGTCCAGCAGAAGCTTGATGTCCGGATCGCCGCCCGCGAAGCGGCGCAAAGCCGCGATCCGCTCTTCTCGCGGCGCGGGCTCGCAAGGAAAGAGCAGACGGTAAGCCTCCCGCAGGCGGTCGATCCGCGCTCGAGAAAAGCCGCGTCGGCGCAGCCCTACGAGATTGAGGCCGAAGAGATGCGCCCTATGACCGCCCGCGAGCGCGAAGGGAATGATGTCGCCCTCTATCCCCGCGAGCCCCGCGACGTAGGCGTGCGCGCCGATCCGCGCGCGCTGATGAACCGCCGCGCCGCCGCCGATAGCCACGTCGTCGCCGATTTGGACGTGGCCGCCGAGCAGCACGCCGTTCGAGAGCGTGACTCGGTCGCCGAGCTTGCAATCATGAGCGACATGCGCATTGGCGAGCAGCGCGCAGCCGTCGCCGAGACGCGTCTCCGAGCCGCCGGCGCGCGTGCCCGCGCTGATCGTGACGCCCTCGCGAATGATGCAGTCGGCGCCGACGATGACCCGCCCTTCCCCATCGCCCGATAAAAGATCTTGCGACCGCGCCCCGATCGCAGCGAAAGGAAAAATCTTCGCCCTCGGGCCGATGAGCGTCGCGCCCGTGACGACGATATGGGAATGGAGCGCGGCGCCGTCGCCGATCTCGACCTCGGGCCCGATGTGACAGAAGGGCCCGATGATCACGCCCTCACCGAGGCGCGCGCCGGCTTCAACGATCGCCGAAGGGTGCGCCCGCGCCGTCACCTTCAAGGCCCCCTGACGGAAAGCGCGCTTCTCAGGCGCCGACCATGGCGCTGATCTCAGCCTCGCAGACGAGCGCGCCGTCGACGACGCCCTCGCCGCGATACCAGAAGATCGTGCGCTTCTGCGCGATCTTGGTCATGCGCAGCTCGAGCCGGTCGCCGGGACCGACGGGCTTTCTGAACTTCGCCTTGTCGATCGTCACGAAATAGACGCTCTTCGGGCGCGCGCCCTCGCCCTTATGCGCATGGATGGCGATGACGCCGGCCGTCTGCGCCATCGCCTCGATCATCAAGACGCCCGGCATGACGGGCCGGTCAGGGAAATGGCCCTGAAACTGCGGCTCGTTCATCGTGACGTTCTTGACGCCGACGCCGTATTCGTCGCCGCGAATATCCACGACGCGGTCAATCAAGAGAAAGGGATAGCGGTGCGGCAGAAGCTCGAGGATCCGCAAAATATCGACGGACTCGAGCTTCGCCCCTGCTGCGGCGTCGTTCATGTCTTCCTCCCAACTGCGCGGGACGCTTCTTTGGGCCTCCTCGCGCTATTCCTCCAGTGTCGGCGCGGCAGCGCGCCGGCTCATACGCAGCAGCAGCGCCTCGCCGCGCAGGAACTCGCGCACGGGTCGGGCCGGCGCGCCGCCCATGCGCGCGCCGGGCGCAACGTCTCTCACGACGCCCGCGCGCGCGGCGATCTGCGCGCCGGCGCCGATCACGAGATGACCCCCGATCGCCGCCTGCCCGCCGATGACCACGAAATCGCCGATCTCGGTCGATCCGGCGACGCCAGTCTGCGCGCAGATCACGCACCCCCTGCCGATGACGACGTTGTGACCGATCTGCACGAGATTGTCGATCTTCGCGCCCTCGCCCACGATCGTGTCCCGCAACGCGCCGCGGTCAATCGTCGTGTTGGCGCCGATCTCGACGTCGTCCTGGATGATGACGCGCTTGAGCTGCGGGGCCTTCAGATGCCGTTCTGCGCCGAGCGCATAGCCGAAGCCGTCCTGGCCCAGCCGAGCGCCGGCGTGCACGATCACCCGGTCGCCGATGAAGGCGTGCATCAGCGACGTCTGCGGTCCGATCCGGCAGTACCGCCCGATCTTCACTCCGGGACCGACCGAGGCCTGCGTCCCGAGCACGCTTCCCGCGCCAATCTCGGCGAAAGGGCCGACCACGACGCCGGGATCGAGCGTGACGCCGGCCTCCAGCCGCGCCGTCGGATGCACGATGGCGCCGGGCGACGCGCCAGAGGCGAGAAAGAGCGACTCGGGCGCCAAGGCCTGCGGAAAGAGCAGCGCCGCGGCTTGCGCCATCGCCCGGTGCGGATCGGCGACGATCAGGCGCGCGACGCCTTCCGGCGGCTCGGCGGAAGCGCCTGCCCGTAGAAAACAAGCGGAGGCGCGGCAAAGCGCCAGGGCCGGCGCGTAGCGCGTCGAATCGAAAAAGACGAGCTCGCCGGGCCGCGCGTCCTCTAACGTCGCCACGCCGAAAATCGCCATCGCACCCGCGCCGTCCGGACCGACCAGGCGCGCGTTCGTCCCCTCGGCGATTTCGGCGAGCGGGATGGGCTGAGGCTCAGCGAAGAAACGATAGTCGCTCACCCGTCGGTCCCAACACATGACGAAAGGTCTCTACGGCCAGGCTGGCAGAGCCGCAGATTCGTAGGGGAGCTTTAAAGCATGTTCCCAAAAAGCGCGAAGCGGATTTTTGGAAAAGGATAGGCTCGATCAGGACGATTTCGGACAGCGCAAGGGCGAAACGGTTTTGGCGCGGCTGCGCGGTTTCGGGCGCGTCCGCTGTCGTTTTCGGACCAGAAGGGGACCGCGCCGGTGGCGGCGCGCTCGCAGGCGCGCCGCCGTCGATCAATGGCGAAGATCAGAAGGTCGTGCCGCCGGAGAAGTTGAAGCGCTTGGTCACGTCGTTAGGCGATTTGATGATCGGGAAGGAGTAGTCGAAGCGGATCGGGCCGAGCGGCGACTGCCACAGGAGCGAGACGCCGACGGAATCGCGAATCCTGAATTCGTTGCTCGAGAGGACCAAGCACGTGCCTTGACCGAAGGTCGGCGCCGTAAACGGGTAGACGCAGGGCAGATTGGGAATGCCCGTCAAAGTTTGGCTGAAGTTCGTCTTCCCACGATAATCCCAAAGCGAGCCGGCGTCGTTGAAGATGGCGCCGCGCAGGCCGATGTCCTTCGGAAGACCCCAGATTGGGAACTGCACCTCGGCGGTGACGCCGAAGTAGTTGGTGCCGCCGAGCGCGTTGCCGCGATAGCTGGTCCAGTTCGAAATGTCGCGCGGGCCGATGCCGCCCGGCGCGAAGCCGCGGACCAGGTTCGAGCCTAGATTGAAGTTGTCGAAGACGCGTGGCTGATAGCCCGCGAGCGGCAGCAGGTTGCCCGCCTGAACGCGGCCGATTCCCACCATGTCGGAGAGGAAGTTCCAACCCCCATAGTTGAAGAAGTCGAGATCATGGTAGTAGCGCGCCTCACCGGTCGTGCGCAGGAAACGGGAGTCGCCCCCGAGGCCCGCGACGTCCTGGGTCAAAGTGACAGTAGAGCCGTTCCTCGGATTGCGTAGGTTGTCGAGATTGCTGAACCCCGTCGTGTAGCCGATCGCCGAGGTCAGACGCGAGCCCACGGAATCCTTGATTGCGAGCGAGGCTTCGCCGTTGCTCATACAGTTATAGAACAAGCTGAGGCTCGACGGAGTGGGCGCAAGCCAGTAGCCGAAGCCGGGCGTGTAGAAGGGAATCGGCTGCTGACAGTCGTTGTAAGGACGGCTTTGATCGTTCGGGATCGAGATCTCGGTGTTGTAGATCGAGTAATGAGGCTGGAACGAGATTTCCTCGGTGATCGGCAGGCCCAGACGCAGCGTGGCGCCATAAGACGTCTGGCTATAGTAAGAGTAGGTCCAGGCGTCGCTCTTTCGTGCGAACAGGTCGAAGCCGCCCGACATGCGCTGATCGAAGATATAGGGCTCGGTGAAGCTGAAGGTCACACCGCGGGCGCGCTGCCCTTCGTTGAGCGCGAGACGGACGGACTCGCCCCGGCCCATGAAGTTGCTGTCGGAGACCGACACCTCGCCGATGAAGCCTTCCGTCGTCGAATAGCCGCCCGAGACGTTGAAGCTGCCGGTCGACTGCTCCTCGACCTCGACATTGATGACCACTCGATCCGGCGCGGAGCCCGGCTCATTGGTGATCTTGACCTTCTTGAAGTAGCCGAGCCCGTTCAGATGGCGCTCCGCGCGGTCGATCATCACGCGGTTGTAGGCGTCGCCCTCGCCGATCTCGAACTCGCGGCGAATCACATATTCGCGGGTCTTGGCGTTGCCGCGGATGTTGATGCGCTCGATGAAGACGCGCGGCCCCTCGTCGAGCACGAAATTGATGGCGACGGTGCGGTCTTCTGGATTGCGCTGGCCGCGCGGGCGGGCCTGGGTGAAGGCATAGCCCTTGTGCGCGATTTCCCGGGTGAGGGCGTCGACGGTCTTCTCCACCGCGTCGCCGTTGTAGACGTCGCCCGGTGCGATCCGCAGCATCGGCCGCAAGGCGCCGGCGTCGATGTCGGGCAGATGCGATTCGATGTCGACCGAGGCCACGTGATATTGCGGACCTTCCTCGATGACGACCTCGAGAATATAGCCGCCCAGATCCGGCTCGTAGCGCGCGTCCGAGCTCACGATGTGGAAGTCGGCGTAGCCGTTCTTGAGATAGAATCGCCGGATGAGCTCGAGGTCGGCGGCGACGCGCTCCGGATCGTAGACGTCGCTCGACTTGAGGAAGGAGTAAAAATTCATCTCCGTCGTCTCCATCAGGCTCTTGAGACGGCCGGAGGAGAAAACGGTGTTGCCGACGAAACGGATTTCCTTGATGCCGGTCTTGTCGCCTTCGTCGATCGTGAAGACCACGTCGACCGTGCCGTTCGGCAGCGGAACCACGCGGTAGCTGACCTTGGCGGCGGCGCGGCCGTTGACGCGATAGGCCTCGGTGATGTGGGCGGCGTCCTCGTCGGCAATGCGCGCATTGAACGACTTGTGCGCGCTGAGGCGCACGATCTTCTCGAGACTCTCGGTCTTAATCTTGCTGTTGCCCTCGAAGGCGATGCGATTGATGACCGTGCCGGCGGCGACATGCACGATCACGTTGCCCCCGCTTCTCGTCACGAAAGCGTCGCCGAAACGCCCGCTGGCGCGCAGAGCCTCGAGGCCGGCCTGGACCTCCTCCTCGCTCGCGCCGGGAAAATAGTCGCGCACCGCCTGCGCTTGAGCGGCCGGCACGCCCTCCACGACGATGTCCGCCACCGCAGGGGAGACGAAGCCCGCCAGCGCAAGGAAGGCCGCAATCGCCAAAGCGGCGTTCCTGCAAAAGAGTCGGGTCGATCGCATGCAGTTCTGGTCCTCGTCCTGGTCGCGAAGCCCCCCCCCAAGCCGGCGGCAGGGGCCTCCTGTCTCGATGGGACAAATTATCGTCCGCTCGGAACCCTTAACGTTCTACTCGCTTTGGGTGTGGCTGGAAATGCCGGGAGCACCTTTGAGGAGCAATTTGTCCAAGGCGTGGCGCGAAAGCCACATATCATGATAAAGGGTTGGTTAAGATCGGATTTTTTCTTCAGCTCGGCAGTCGGCGCCGCGTGTCTCGGCGCCCTGCCCCAGCCCACGGCGCATCTTGCCGCGCCCACAACTTGAGCGGAGCAGTAAACGCAGGATTCGCGGCCGAGGTCGCTCCGGAGCCGGCGATTCGCCCCTCCCCGCCGGACGACCGCCGCGCGGGAGGCCCGCCCAGCGGGCGTTCAGAGCTTCAAGTGCCGGGCGAGGTCGTTGTAGGTCGCCAAGAGCATCAGCGACGACACCATCACGAAGCCGATCTTGAAGGCGTATTCCTGAAGCCGCTCGTTCAGAGCGCGGCCCCGAACCGCCTCGATGGCGAAAAACATCAAGTGGCCGCCGTCCAGAAGCGGCACCGGCATCAGGTTGAGGAGACCGACCGAGACCGAAAGCAGAGCGATCAGGTTGACCAATGGCCAGATGCCCAAGGAGCCGATCTTCTGCGCCATCTTGCCGGAGACTTCCGCGATCCCGATCGGGCCGGAGAGCTGGCTCGCGCTCTCGCGTCCGGCAAAGATCCCGCCGATGAACTTGCCGGTCTGATCGACGATGCTCCAGGTTTCCTCGAAGGCGAGGCCGAGAGACTCGACGGGCCCGGCGCTCTGCATCCGCATGTCGCGGATGTCGTCGCTGGAGTTGAGGCCGAGCCGCCCGATGACCTGCCCATCCTTGCCGTTAACGGCCGCCGGCGTCGCCTCGAGCTCGGTCGAACCCTCGGCGCGCTCGACCACGATGTGCAGCGTTTGCCCCGCCGAGGCGGCGATCCGCTTCTGGAACTGCGCGAAGCTCTCGATCGGCGTCCCGTCCACGGATTTGACGAGGTCGCCGGCGTGAAAGCCGGCCTTCGCGCCGGCGCCGTCCGCCTGAACCCCCGAGATGCGCGGCGTCACGACCAACTGGCCGTCGACCATGAGCGGACGGCCCACCAGCGCGAACATTCCCCAATAAAGCGCGATCGCCAGCAGGAAGTTGAAGAAGGGGCCGGCGAAGACCACCGCCGCTCGCTTCCACACGGGCTGAGCCGCAAAGGTCACGGCCCGCTCCTGCGGCGACATTCGTTCGAACTCGTCCGAAACGCCCGCGGTCACCGCATTGGCGTCGCCGTGAAACTTCACATAGCCCCCGAGAGGGATCGCCGAGATCTTCCAGCGGGTTTCGTGCTTGTCGAGGAAGGCGAAAAGCTCGGGCCCAAAGCCCAGGGAGAAGGCGTCGACCTTGATTCCGCAGAGGCGCCCGACGATGAAGTGGCCGTATTCGTGAACGAACACGACGACGCTCAGAACGATGACGAAAGGCACGATGTAGCTGGCCGTCGCCAAGAGATAGTCCATCGCCTCGAGCTCCCTCGAACGGTTGCGCAGGCCGCCGCGGCCGCGGCCGGGCCGTGGTTATTAACCTGTTAAAATGCCCTAAACCCCGCCCGCCGCCAAGGCTCTGCGCGACCGATCTCTCACATTATAGTCAATGGCCAAGGCTTCGGCAACGCTCGCCGGCTCCTTGGCTTCGCCGTTTTTCTCAGCAATTTCCATGGCTTGCGCAACATGGCGGGCGATGTCGCCAAAGGCGATGCGCCCGTCCAGGAACGCCTCGACGGCGATCTCATTGGCGGCGTTGAGCACCGTCGGCAGGCCGCCGCCGGCCGAAAGCGCGCGCAGCGCCAGCGCCAGCGCGGGAAATCGCTCATGATCCGGCCGCTCGAAGGTGAGCGTTGCGATCGCCGCGAGATCGAGCCGCGGCGTCGGCGCGTCGAGGCGCTCGGGAGCGCCGAGGCAATGGGCGATCGGCACGCGCATGTCGGGAACCGCCATGCCAGCGGTGACCGCGCCGTCGGTGAAGGCGACGAGCCCGTGCACGATGGATTGCGGATGCACGACGACGTCGAGCTTCTCGGCCGGCACGCCGAAGAGATGGTGCGCCTCGATGAGCTCGAGCCCCTTGTTCATCATCGACGCGGAATCGACCGTGATCTTGGGCCCCATCGACCAGTTCGGATGGTTGAGCGCCTCGGCGACCGTCGCCTTTTCAATCGCGTCGCGGCTCCAGGTTCGAAACGGGCCACCCGAGGCGGTGATGATCATCCGCTCGATCGTGGCGGGGTCCGCGCCGCCGAGCGCCTGGAGGATCGCGTTGTGCTCGCTATCCATCGGCAGGAGCTGCGCCCCGGCCTCGCGCGCCGCGCGCATGAACGGCGTTCCGGCGCACACGAGGCATTCCTTGTTGGCGAGCGCCACGTCGCGGCCCGCCTCCAGCGCCGCATGCGTCGGCTCCACCCCGGCCGCGCCGACGATGGCGCTGACGAGGAGATCGGCGTCGCGGGTCGCCGCCTCGATGACCGCCTCGCGCCCGGCGCCGATTTGGATGTTGGTTCCCGCAAGCGCCTCCTTGAGCGGCGCGAAGCCCGCCTCGTCGCGGATCGCCACGAATTCCGGGCGCAGCAGAAGGGCGAGCCGTGCGAGCTCGGCGTGATCGCGCCCCGCGGCGAGCGAGACGACGCTGAAGCGTTCCGGGTTGCGCGTCAGGAGATCGACCGTCGATTTGCCGATCGAGCCGGTAGCGCCGATCAGCGCGATGCGACGCGGGACCCGCCGATGGGCGGTCGTCCCGCCATTCTTGCCATTCGAAGCCATCGGGGTCGCGCTCACCAGAGGAAGAGGCCGGAGGCGGCGGAGGACGGATCGCGCAGCGCCCCGAGCGCCGCCGCGAAGACCGCCGCGAAGATGAAGCCGTCCACCCGATCCATCACGCCGCCGTGGCCAGGGATGAGCCGGCTCGAATCCTTCACGTCGAAGCGCCGCTTCACCGCCAATTCGAAGAGATCGCCGAGCTGCGACAGAATTACCGCGGCGAGGCTGACGAAGAACATCGGCGCGACCGAAGCGCCGGCAAAAAGGCGAGCGACGAGAGCGCCGAGCGCAGCCCCGCTCAGCGCGCCGACAACGGCGCCGGACCAGGTCTTTCCCGCCGAGACCCGCGGCCAGAGCTTCGGACCGCCGATCAGCCTCCCGCCGAAATAGGCAAAGACGTCAGCCCCCCAGACGATGGCGAAGAGCCAGGCGACCGCGATTGCGCCCTTGTCGTCGGAACGCCGCAGCAGATCGACCGAGAGCACGAGCGCCGCGGCGTAGAGCACGCCCGAGGCCGCCCACAGCCGGCGCTCCGGGCCGGCCAGCAGGCCGACCACGACGGCAAGAAAGGCGAGCGCGATCGCGGCAGTCCAAGGCGTGGCGGTGTAGATGAGGCCCAGCGCCGCGGCGAGCGCGAGCCCGCCCAGGGCGACTCGGGCGAGCCGTCGCTCTCCGCCGATGAGGCCCTGCCACTCCCACACGACCGCGCAAGCGACGAGGAGCCAGAACGCGGCGAAAACCGCTCCGCCATAATAGGCGGTCGCCGTCGCCATCGCCACCAGGACGACGGCGGAGGCGACGCGCGGACCGAGATCGCCGAAACCTCCTGACTTGGGGGACGCCGCTCCCTCTTGCGCGGCCGCGCTCATGAAGCAGTCTTCGCGTTGCGCATCCCGGATTCGAGGCCGCCGAAACGACGGTCGCGATGCGCGAACTCGGCGATGGCCTCCTCCAGCGCTGCCTTGTCGAAGTCCGGCCAATGGATCGGCAGAAAGACGAACTCCGCATAGGCGGACTGCCAGAGCAGGAAATTCGAGAGCCGCTTCTCGCCTGAGGTGCGAATGACCAAATCCGGGTCGGGAATATCGGACGTATAAAGCCGCGCCGCGATCGCGTCCGCATCGATGTCCGCCGGCGACAGCTCGCCCGCGGCCACGGCCTCCGCGAGGGCGCGCGCCGCGGAGACGATCTCCTGCCTTGCGCCGTAGTTGAAAGCGACGACGAGCGTCAGCCCGGTGTTGCTGCGCGTGATCTCCTCCGCCTGAAGCAATAGGCCCTCGACATCGTTCGAGAGGCCCGCGCGCGCGCCGATCACGCGCACCCGCACGTTGTTGGCGTTCAGCTCGGCGAGATCATTGTGAATGAACCGGTGCAGGAGCGCCATGAGGCTCTGCACTTCCTCTTTCGGCCGTGTCCAGTTCTCGACGGAAAAGGAATAAACGGTCAGATAGCGGACGCCGAGCTCGATCGCTCCCCGCACGGCGCGCCTTAGCGCCTCGACGCCGCGGCGGTGGCCCTCGATGCGCGGCAAGCCGCGCCGGGCCGCCCAGCGGCCATTGCCGTCCATGATCACCGCAACATGTCGGGGCGCGCGGCCAAACGCCGCCGGCCGCGCTTCGCGCGCGGCGTCCTTTAATCCGGCAATTTCTCTATCCGCCATCGATCCTGGTCCACAACTCGACGCTTTAGCCCGCCCTCACGCCCGGTTCCCGCCGCGTCAAACCTGCATGATCTCCTTTTCCTTGCCCGCCAGCAAGGCGTCGATCTCGCGAATCGTCTCGTCGGTCGCCTTCTGCACCTCTTGCTCGTGACGCTTCTCGTCGTCTTCCGGAATGGCGTGATCCTTGAGGAGCTTTTTCAGCACGTCGAGTCCGTCGCGACGCACGTGGCGTACGGAGACGCGCGCCTCTTCGGCATATTTGTGGGCGACCTTCACGAGCTCCTTGCGCCGCTGCTCGTTGAGCTCGGGCGTGCGGATGCGCAGCGTCTGCCCCTCGACGACCGGGCTGAGCCCCAAATTCGCGTCGCGGATCGCGCGGTCGACGGCGCCGACCAGCGTCTTGTCCCACACAGCCACGGAGATCAGCCGCAACTCCGGCACGCTGATCGTCGCAACCTGATTGAGCGGCGTCGACTGGCCATAGGCTTCGACATGAACGGGCTCGACCAGCGAGGCCGAAGCGCGGCCGGTGCGCAGGCCGCCAAATTCATGTTTCAGCGTCGCCAGCGCGCCCTGCATCCGACGCTTCAAATCGGCGAGATCGAAGGCTTGGCTCATCTTAGAGTACTATCCGTCCTTCTTCCCAGAATCGAATTCCAGGCAAGCATAACAGCCTCAAGCCGTTCTGCTGAGATTTTTCATGTTTGCGGCGCGCCCGCCCCGCCGCCAGCGGCGGACAATAGAGCGCCGGGCGGAGGATTCCTAGTCCCCGGGGGGCCAGAAGCCCAACCTCTGGAACGCCTCGGGGTGGGCCACCCCTTAGCATTCTTCAGCATTCTTCGACAGGGCCGCGCATCCGCTCAAACGCGGCTTAAACGCGAGACCAACGTGTTTTTCAAAGTTCCCGGCAACGCTCGCAATCAGCCAAGCGCCGCTACCTAAGAGCGCTACGGCGGGGCCGAAGGCCCCACACGTTGTCCAAGAAGGAGTGAGAACGATGAACCTGCCAGCAGAACCGGGACAAGAACCTCAAGCGCGCCAAGATGAAGCGGCGCAGGGCGCAGATCGAGGAGAGCGTCGCGCGCTATTTGCAATGAACCGGCATATCGTCGGCGTTTCCGCGATAGTGGCGACTCTGGTGCTGTTAGGCTACGCCGCCAACACGTCGACTACTCGCCGTGCTGCAAGCCTTCCCGAAGAAGGCTTCGCCATTGCGCAGAAAGCGCCAGCTGAGACTGCGCAGAAAGCGCCAACTGACACTGCGCAATCGCCAACTGAGACTGCGCAAGCGCGGGGTTCGGAAGACTCGGTCGGCCAAAAACTAAAAGAACAAATCAAGGCTATGCTGCCTTCCGTGGGCTCGAATTCGGCGCAAAAAGAGGCGGCAAATTGGAGCCGCGAAGAGTGGCAAATTGCCGAGAAGGCTGTCGCCGACCATCGGGGCAATTCAAAAGCTGGGACCATCAACAATACGAGCGCGCGCTCTGATCTCGTCTGGCAACCGCCAGAGGAAATCAGCGGACGCCAAGCGAATCAATCCCGATAAACAAGGATTGGGAAAGCAAATCGCGCGCGACGCTCCGACCACCCTTCCCCGCGGTTGCACTGGGGCTTGCGGATGGTTTGAGACGAGCGGCCCGGCCGATTAATTCGTGGCCGGGCCGCGAATCCATCACGACAGGCCTTCGCACTGCGGCGCGCTTCGGACAGCTTCAGCGCGCGCCAATTGCATCAGAAAAATCTAGGGGACGACGAGCGTCCCGCGCCCTTCGCCGCGCAGCGCCGCGGCGATGGCCCCCTCCTCGGCAATCGAGAACACGAAAATCGGGATACCGTTTTCTCTCGCAAGCGCGAAGGCGGCGGTGTCCATCACGCCGAGATTCTTTGCGATCGCCTCGTCATGCGTCAGCCGGTCGTAACGCTTGGCGCTCGGATCGCGCTTGGGATCGGCCGTGTATACCCCGTCGACCTGCGTGGCTTTGAGGATCGCGTCGGCTTCGAGCTCGGCCGCGCGCAGCGCCGCCCCCGTGTCGGTCGTGAAGAAGGGATTGCCCGTGCCGCCCGCGCAAATGACGACGCGGCCTTTGGAAAGATGCCGCAGCGCCGCGCCGCGCGTGTATGTCTCGAGCAGCGTCGGCATGGCGATCGCCGAAAGCGCGCGGGCGGGACGCCCCTCGGACTCGATGGCCCGCTCGAGCGCAAGCCCGTTCATCACCGTCGCGAGCATGCCGATCGCGTCGGCCCGCGCGCGCTCCAAGCCCTTGCCGCTCCCCTGCACGCCGCGAAAGAAATTGCCGCCGCCGACGACGACCGCGAGTTCGGTCCCCTCCCCAGCCGCAACCGCAAGATCCCCGGCGATGCGCGCGAGTGTCGCGCCGTCGAGCCCATGCGTCCCCTGCCCCGTCAGCGCCTCTCCTGAAAGCTTGACGACGACGCGCTTGAACCTTCTCGGCGTCGTCACGTCAGTCATCCACTGTCTCCCTTGGGGCAGAGCGCGCAATTCTGCTTGCATCCTTAAACGCGCGCTGGGCGCCCACGCAAGCCGAGCGGCTTTGCGACCCCGCCCGCGGCCTTTGGGCGGCGCGCTTGCACGACGCGGGCTTCGCGACAGGGATGAAAAACCCTAGGCTCCAATCCAGGAGTATGTGGCGCCACGGTTGACGAAGGGGGGTCATCGCGCGAGTATAGCCAGACACGGGGTGGGCCTAAGAAGGAGACTTGCTATGGCGCGGGCGAAGCGGGCTTCGAAAGGCGGACCTTTGGGTAAGGCCGCCTCGGTGGTGGGAATTGCGGGCATGTCCTTGGCCGCTTCCGCGAGCGGCGTAATGGCGGGCATGCCTATTGTGGACATGACTCCCCTCCAGGGCGACGACCTGAGCCGGTCGCTCATGCTTGGCGATGAGGAAATCTCCGGCGTCACGCTGGCGACCTTCCATCTCTTCGACCAAGACGCCGTGAAGTCGCTGGCGCGCGACAACGTTCAGCTCGCTCGCGGCTGCGGGTGTGGCGGCGGCAGGGGTTGTGGCGGTTGTAGGGGCTGTGGCGGCAGGGGCTGCGGCGGATGTCGAGGCTGCCGAGGCTGCGGCGGAGGAGGCTGCGGCGGAGGCTGCGGATGGGGCGGCTGGGGCGGCTGCTGGTCGGGATGCGCGGGCGGCTGCTGCATCTCGTGGGGCGGATGCTACCTTTGCTGAACGGCGGGTCGTTCTGATCAGGGTCGAGAGACGCGAAGCCGCGCCTTGCACAGGGGCGCGGCTTGATTTTTGCGCACGCGGATAGTCCCCATGAGCGATAATGAAGATCCGCTGGCGCGGCTTGGCGGTGAAATTCCGCAGTTTGCGCCGAATTTCAGCGTCTATCTTCTGCAGGCCGATCTCGTCTGCCTCTATTCTGAAGATCGCAAATTCCTGCTGCACGGAGAGATCTATGGCGCGCTCGCCGTAGCGATCGCCAAAGGAGGAAAAAGCTTTCTGCAGCTCGCCCGCGAGCTGCAGAAGTCCTATCCGCCCGAGAGGATTTCCGCCGCTTTCAAGCGAATGCTGGAGCGCCGCTACATCCTACCCTCCTCTCGCGGGTCTGACGGCCTCGCTGCCGCCTATTGGACGAGCCTTGGCTTTGCGCCGGAGGCCGCGGCAAGAAATCTTAAGAACTGCGGCGTGCGCCTGCGCTCGCTCGACGTCGAGGGCACGGCGGAGCTCAAGGACGCGCTCAAGGACATCGGCGTGCGCATCGTCACGCGCGACGCCGCGCTCACGCTCGTTCTGGTCAATGACTATCTCGACCCGCGCCTGGAGGAGCTCAACGAGCAATTTCTCGCAGCGAAGACGCCCTGGGCGCTGGTTCAGCCCTCGGGCATTTTTCCGCTGGTGGGGCCGGTGTTTCGGCCTGGGGAAGGCGCCTGCTGGTCGTGCCTCGCCGACCGCATGCGGCGCAACCGCGAGGTCCGCGCGCTGCTCGATCGCAAGGAGGCCCGCCGCTTGATCTTATCGCCGCTGGCGCGAAGCCCGCTCGGTCGCAGCGGCGTCGAGCTCGCCGCCATCGAGCTCGCGAAGGCGATCGCCACCGATTTCAGGACGGCGCTGAGCGATCACATCGTGAGCCTCGACTTGCTCGGCGCGGACATCGCGAAGCACTATGTCGGACGGCGCCCGCAATGTCCGGCCTGCGGCGTCAAGAAGCTGCGCGATCCGCGCCGGTCGCCTGCGCCGATCGAGCTCGGCGGAAACGACCATTTGGTGATGACGAGCGGCGGCTACCGCAGCGTCTCGCCCGCGGCCACTGTCGCGCGCTTTCGCAAGCAGGTGAGCCCCCTGACGGGCGTCGTCTCACGACTCGAACGCATCGAAGCTGACCTGCCTCTCAACACCAACTTCTACGCTCAGCACAATTTCACGGGGGCGGCCGAGACGGTCGGCGAGCTACGCTCCGGCATGCAGAGCGGCAGCTTTGGAAAGGGCAGCACCGCGGAGCAAGGCGAAGCCAGCGCGCTCATGGAAGCGATCGAGCGCTACTCCGGCATTTTTCAGGGCGACGAGATCAGGGCCAAGCGCCGCTTTGTCGATTTCGCGCCGGGCGACGCCATTGCGCCGAACGACGTGCTGCTGTTTTCAGACGCCCAATTGCGGCGCGGAGCCGAACCGGGCGCGCAGGACGACGTCGAGGCGAACCCCGTGTTCTTCGACGAGACGGCCAAGATCGACTGGTCTCCGGTCTGGTCCTTGCGCGACGAGCGCTTCAAGCATCTGCCGACGAGCCTTCTGTATTTCTTTTATCGCGGTCCCGCCGCCTTTTCCGCGGATTCCAATGGCTGCGCGGCCGGCAACACGGTCGCGGAAGCGATCGTGCAGGGGTTTTTGGAGCTCGTCGAGCGCGACGCTTATGCGATCTGGTGGTACAATCGTCTGCAGCGTCCCGAGCTCGATTTGAGCCGTTTCGAGGACACTTATGTGCGTGAGTTCCGCAAGGAGCTCGCCGATATGGGCCGAAAGCTGTGGGTGCTCGACATCACGAGCGATCTGGGCGTTCCGACCTATATCGCGATCACGCACTGGCTGAAGGACGGGCGGGAGAATGTCGAGTTCGGCTCCGGCGCGCATTTCGACTCGCGCATCGCGCTGCTGCGCGCGCTGACAGAGCTCAATCAATTCCTGTCGCTCGGGCTGATGGGCGGCGGAAGCGGCGACAAGTCGAGCCTCGACGGCGTGACGCCACTGCGGATGCAGGACTATCCTTACCTGACGCCGAACGGAAACGGGCCTGTGCAGCCGGACCTCGACGTAAAATTCGGCGCGCTTCACACGCATGAGCAGGTCGCGGCCTGTGTCGCGCTCGCCAGGAAGGCTGGCCATGACGTCCTCGTGCTCGACCAGACCCGTCCGGACATCGGCGTTCCGGTCGTGCGGGTCATCGCGCCGGGCTTGCGGCATTTCTATCGCCGCTTCGGACCCGGGCGCCTCTATGACGTTCCGGTGAGGTCCGGATGGCTCGACGCGGCGCGCAAGGAAGCCGAGCTCAATCCCATCCATCCGCACAGCTGAGCGCGGTACGGCGTTGCGCGCATCCGGCCCCAAGAAAGCGCGCCCTAAAAAAGCGCGGCGGAGCGCGAGCAGCACGCTCGTCGTCAAGCTGAACGGGCGCGCCACTCTCGAATCGCGCGCGACCGGCGAGATCGTAGCCTACGCGCAGGGCCATCCCGCGAGCCTCGGCGCGTTCGGCGACGACGCCGCGAGCTGGACGAAGAAGCTCAGCGCCGGCATCCCGACCTCGGCGGTCGACGCCGGCGACAAAGTTCTGAAGCTGCTGGTCGGACGCCTTGCGACTCGCGGTCTGCTGGAATTCCGGCTCAGCGCTTCCTCCCGCGAGGAGCTCGCCGTCATCGAGCCGCAGGTCGCGGACTACTGGCCGCAAACGCCAATGCTTCGCGACGCGGATCGGCTGGTTCTGTCGCGCTTCGCCTATCTGCGGCGGCGTGGCGTCGACCTGGTCTTGGAATCGCCGCGCGCCGGCGCCTTGTTCAGGCTTCGCGATCCAAACATCGCCGCGACATTGGCCCTGCTCGCTACGCCACGACAGGTGAAGGAGCTGCGCCGCCACGAGCATTTTCCTGGCGTCACGCTGCTCGCCCTCCTTCTGCACAGCCAGCTGCTCATGAAGTCCGACGTCGCCGAGGGAACGGCGCTACGTCGGGACGAGGGCGACGAGCAGCTGGTTCTTTGGGACTTTCACGATCTGCTTTTCCATGCCCGCAGCACCGAAGGGCGCCACGCCAATCTGCTCGGCGGCGCCTATCCGCATGTCGGCGCGATTGCGCCCTTGCCGGCCGTGAGGCTGAGCTGGAGCGGCAGGAAGGTCGAGCTGCCCGAGCCGCAATCTCTGTCGACTTTCGCGGAGCTGCTGCGCCGGCGCCGCTCGGCGCGCAGCTTCGACGACGATCGCCCGATCACACTTCAAGAGCTTTCGACCTTTCTCGACCGCAGCGCGCGCGTGCTCTCGCGCTGGAGCGATCCTTCCACCGATGACGGCGGCCACACGTCGCGCCCCTATCCGACGGCCGGAGCGGCCTATGAGCTCGAGCTCTACCTCGCCGTCGCGAGATGCGAAGGGCTCGAGCGCGGCTTCTATCATTACGATGCGGGCGCCCACTGGCTGGCGGCGATCCCTGTCCAGGAAAGTGATTTCGAAGCCCTGCTTGCACAAGCGGCGCAGGCCATGGGCGTCGCCGCTCCTCCCCAGATCGTGATCGTCGCCGCCGCTCGTTTCGGGCGCGTCTCCTGGAAATACAGCGCGATCGCCTATTCGTTGATCGCAAAGGACGTCGGCGCCCTTTCGCAGACCCTTTACCTCACGGCGACGGACATGGAGCTCGGCGGCTGCGCCATCGGCATATCGAACATCGACCTTTTCGCGCGCATCACGGGCATCGACTTCCACGTCGAGGGCGCGGTCGGTCAGTTCGCGCTCGGACGCGCGGTAAAATAGCCGATGGGCCTGACCGCGCGCCGCTCGAGCAGCGCGAAAGTCGCGCCTTGCGAATCCCCGCAGTGGACGATGCAGGCGCCGCCCGGAGCCTCGATCGGGCCGTAATAGATTACGCCGCCCGCGGCCTCGACGCGACGCGCCACGGCGTCGATGTCGCCGACGTTAAAATAGTAAAGCCAAAACGGTTGCGGCAGCGTCGGCGGCTTGGTGAACATGCCGCCGATCGTTTGCGCGCCGACGGCGAAGTTTTGATAAACGCCCATGAAGCCTTCCTGCCTGTCGCCTTTGCGCCAGCCGAACAGCGCAGAATAGAACGTGAAGGCTGTCTCAAAATCGGCGGCGAGCAATTCGTGCCACCCCACCCGCCCTGGAGCGTTGCGGCCGCTTGGCGGCTCCTGCGACGGCTGCAGCCGTTCAATCAGCCCTAACGTCGCCCTCTGCGGATCGGCGACGATTGAAAAGCGGCTGACCCCGGGGACTTCCGTCGGCGGGACATAGACCGCGCCTGCGAGCCGCCTCGTCGTCGCGACGGCGGCGTCTACGTCAGCGACGCCGACGTATCCCAGCCAGTGCGGCGCGGCGCCGGCTTCGTCAGGCAACGGCATGAGGCCTGCGACGGGAGTGTCGCCGGCGGTGAGCAGACTATACGGCCGGCCGGCCTGCGAGACCTCCCGCGCGGCCCAGCCGAGGATTTGGGCGTAGAAAGTCTTGGCTTCGCCCCTATCCTTTGTTGCGAGCTCATACCAGACGAATTTGCCGAGAGCGGAAGTCATTGTCGGGCGCCACCTTGGCTTGAGGATACCGAACTTTTAAGTTCCAGTGTAGTTTGGATAGAGCGACCTCTCGCCGCGGGCTGGCCCCGCGAGCTTCCGGCTCAGGAAAAAGTGTTATATCAGTCGGCAGTGTCGCCCTGCGCCGCGCGCGGCGCCAGCCGAGGCCTTTCGCCCATGTGGCGCGCCTATCTCGAAACCGCCCTACTCTTCGCGCTTCCCTTCTTCCTTTACGCCGTCTTCCATCTCCTGCTGCTACGCTGGCCTTTCGTCGCGTCGCTGTGGACGCGCGGCAGGGTTTCGAGTCTCGCCATTGCCGGCCTCGTGCTCGCGGTCATCGGGATGCTCACGCTCGGCCTCGGTCCCCGCGAAAAGGGCGCCTATGTTCCGGCGCACATCGAGAATGGCCAACTCGTGCCCGGACATTTCCAGTGAGGGCGCTCGACGCGCTCCTTCGCGAGCCCAAGCTCGCGCGCCTCCTCGCGGCGCTCGCCGCAACGGGGTGCGAGACGCGGATCGTCGGCGGCGCCGTGCGCGACGCTTTGCTCGGGATCGCTCCGCAAGAGGTAGATCTCGCGACGCCCGCCCATCCGGAAGCGGTCATGATCGCGGCTGAGCGCGCCGGCTTCAAGGTCGCGCCGATCGGCCTCGACCACGGCACGGTCACGATCGTCGTCGACGGCGAGCCCTTCGAGGTCACGACGCTGCGCGAGGACGTCGAGACCTATGGCCGAGCCGCCAAGGTGCGTTTCGGCGCCGATTTCAAGCGGGACGCGCTGCGCCGCGACTTCACCGTGAACGCTCTGTCGCTCACGCCCGATGGCGTGCTGCACGACTATGCCGGCGGTCGCGAGGACCTCGCGGCGCGGCGAATCCGATTTATCGGCGATCCGGCGAAGCGCATCCGTGAGGATTATCTGCGCATCCTGCGTTTCTTCCGCTTTCACGCGGCGATCGGCCAGGGGCCCATTGATCGCGACGGCCTTCACGCGGCGATCCTGGCGCGCGAAAAGCTCGTGATTCTGTCACGCGAGCGCGTCGGTGCGGAGCTGATGAAGCTTCTCGCCGCGCGCGGCGCCCCGGCGACGGTGCGGATCATGTGCGAGACCGGAATTCTCGAGGCGCTGCTGGGCTTAGGGTTTCCGGCGCGGCTCGAGCGGCTCGCCGCGATCGAGGCGGCGCGCAAGGCGCCGCCCGACGCCGTTCTGCGTCTCGCCGCGCTCGCTGTGCTGGTCCAGGAGGACGCCGAACGCGTGCGCGTCTCGCTGCGGCTCTCGAACGGCGAGCATGCGCGGCTTTCGCGAATGGCGCGCCTGTGCGAGCAGCGCCACGGGTTTGAAGCGCCGTTCACGCGTCAGGAGCTGCTGGAGCTCGTTTTTCACGAAAGCCGCCGCGGCGCCTTTGACGCGATCGCTTTGCTGCAGGCCGAGAGCGGCGCGGGCGCTGAGGACGCGCGCTGGCGCGAGGCTTTCGATTTCATCGAAGCGTCGGAAGCGCCCGTTTTTCCACTGAAAGCCGCGGATCTGATGCGCCGCGGCGTCGCTCCCGGCCGCGAGCTCGGGGCGATTTTGAAGCGGCTTCAGGCCGATTGGATTCGCTCCGGTTTCCCCAGCGACCCGCGAAAACTCGTCGAGCTCATCGAGAAAGCGACGGGGCAAGGTCAGCAAGGCCAATCGCGATGATGATTCAATCCGTTGATAAAGCAGCTCTTTTCAACGAAAGCGCGCGCTGCGCGCCGGCCCTGCTTGCCAAAAGGCGCAAAAACGGGTGCAAATCGCGCCGAGGCCATAGGTTTGGGTGCGATCACGTTTCTTGCTGGCCGGCGTTTTTGGCCCAAAGCAGCGTGATCCAAGAGAGCGCGCCTCGATGACTGAATTAACCTCTTCCTCTCGCGGGCCGCAGCCCGGCGCAAGCCCGACGCCGGCGCGCCCCGGTCAGGAAGGCCTTCCGCCCGGAAGCGAGACGCGCTCTAGCGCGACTCTTCGGGCGCGTCTCGCCTCGCTCTTCTGGGGACAGGACGCGGCGTCGAAGGGAAAGACGGGCTTTGCCCTTTCGCGCGCTGAGATCGCGCGGCTGGCCTTCCTGGTGACGATCCCGGTGCTGTGCTGGGTCTTCTACACGACCTCGAGCGGCATGATCGACGTGATGCGACGCGAGCCGGGCGACTGGGTCGGTTTCATCGGCACGGTGATCGGCACGACCGCCATTCTCACGATGCTCGCCGCAACTTCCTGGTCGCTCGGCGCCGATCTCGGCGCCCTGATCGCGCGCCAGCAGTTTCTGGGCGAAAGGGTCGTGCTCAAGACGGCGATCACGGGCCTCGTCTACATCTTCGTCTTCTCGATCTCGGCTTTCTTCTCCTTCACCTACTATTACAACAACATTTTCGGCCTCTCGTCGAAGCGGCTCGCAGCGCAACTGCAGCCGATGGAGATCGCCGCCGAGTCGCTCCTGCCCGCGCAAAAATACATCGAGGAAAATTACGACGCCGAGAGCTCAGCGCATCGTCGGGACGCCGGCCATGCGCGCCTATCTGGAACGGATCGACGCGCTGACGCGCGCGGCGGCGAACGCCGGCTCGGCGCTGCGCGAGAATGCGCGCAAGGCGCAGGAGGAGCTGCAGCGCCAAGCTGCGATCGCCGCCCAGAAGACCGCTGCCGACCTCGCCGAAGCGCAGTCGGCGCACCGCCAGATCGGCGAATCGGAAGGAAAGATCGCCGCGTTCAATCGGGCGATCGCCGAGCTCGAGCCGATCATCAAGGCCAAGGAAGAGCAGATCGCCGCGCTCTCGGCCACGGAACGCCAGGAGGAGCAGCTCGCGCTCGACGCGTCGAAGGGTCTCGACAACATGGGCGCCGCCTGCGGCCCCAACTGCATGTCGCATCGCGCCAACGCCGAAGGCGCGCGCAAGCGCATCGCGACGATCAGGCAGACGCTCAGCGGACCTTTGACCGAACGCGCCAACGCGCTCAAGCAGCGCGATCTTCTCGAGGCGAGCCTCGTCACGCTTCGCCAGCAGGAGGAAAGCGCGCGCGCCAAGCGCCCGGCGACGGTGGAAAGCAGGATCGAGACGCCGCCGGATCTCTCGGGGGCTGTCGCCGCGCTCTCGCAGGCGAGCGTCGATATTCGCGTCAATCCGACGACGCAGCGCATTCGCGAGGCGAAGCCCGCCTGCCTGCTGCTCTTTGGCGCGACGCGTGAGACCCGCATCCTCCCGGCCATCGTCCCCAATGATTTCGACTGCGAGCCGCAGGGACGCGAGGCGCTCGATCTCCTGGCCGCGCGCGACGAGGTCATCGCGGCGCGCGCCGTGTTCGCGCAAAAATGCGCGCTCGACGGCGAGCTGCGCAACGACATGCAGGCGATCGTCTCGCGCATGCGCGCGGGCGGAGACGCGGCAAGCGCGTCGTCCGGCGTCAATGAAGCCAAGCAGCGCGTCGACGCCTGCGTCGTCTCGGCCAAGGCCGCCGGTCTCTCAGAAGCGCAAGTGCAGGATCTGTTGAAACGCAGCGACCGCTTCCTTCAGACTCTGCAGCCTAGAGCGAAATCGCTTCGAGCTCGCGCGCGAGGCCTTCCTGAAGCTGACGCCCGACGCCACGATGGCGCTCGGCGTCGCGATCGCGCAGGACGCCTTCATGTTCGTCATGAAGCTCCTGTCCGAGATCTTGAAGCGCGAGACGAAGGCGCGCGAGCGCGCGCCGCTGCCGTCCTCGATGGACGTGACCGACAATGACGAGGAAGATTGGGACACGCGCGTGCTCAAGACGCTGCTGCGGCGGGCAAAGCCCTATCACGGAGCGATGAGCCTCATCGACGTCCATGTTCCCGAGATCGAGGCGCTTCCCGACGAGGTGCGCGACAATCTCTCAGGCCTGCTCAACCGCCTCGTGCGCGCCGGCCACGCCTATGTCGATCGCAAAGGCGAATATATTCTCGACGACCGAACGCTGATCGAGGCCGAGACGCGGCTGGAAGCGGCGATGAAACGCCAGCGGCTGCTTGCGGCCACAGTCGGCGCGCCGGGCCGCTTCTCGGCGCTCTCCGGCTTCGCCGAGGATAGCGACGGGGTCTGGCGACGCGGCCGCGGCGCGCTCTCCCGCTATTTCCTCCCCTCCCCCCTTGCGCCCGCCGTCGCGGCGATGGAGAGCGCGGAGGAGTGAAGAGGTCGCAATAAACGACCGTGCAGGTCGAGACGGCGCCATCCGAGCGCGCCCCCATCGCGGGCGCGTTGCAGCTCGCGCGGCCGTAGCGCTTGTAATGGAAGGCGCCATAGGTGAAGGCGCCCTCCACCGGCCCCGGAATTGAGGCGTTGGGAAATGCTCGTGATGGAGGCGTCGGCCCTGATGACGGCTTCTTTCGGTCGGGCGTCGCGCGGCCACTGGTTTTCACGGGGTTGACGCCCGTCCGGCCGGCCCTAACTTGTTTCTGGTCGGCGTTCCAAAAAGAATGCTGACGTCAGTGTTCTCGAGGGAACGCTGAGCGACCGACCCACGCGCGGGGTTCTCTCGGGAGCCTCCTCCACGTGGGCCGAGCCGTGTCTGGATGATTCAGTCAGCTCGACTTATTGCGCCTGCATGCTGGCCGCGGACGTTGAGCCGTCGCGTCGCCCCCTACTCCACCGCAAGCGCGCGCGGCGCCGTGGCAAGCCGTTCGTAGGAAAAGCAGAACGCGCTATCCCAGCCGAGCGCGGCGTTCAATATGGGATCGGCGGCGAGAAACGGCCGCCAGAATTCCGCAAGCGAGAGCCTTCCCTGCGCGTCCATTCGGCTGAAACGTCGGCCGTCCGTCCGATGCGGATCGAGATTGGGATTTTGGAAGCCTTTGACGAAGCCGAAGGACGAGAAGACGCAGAAACGCAGCGTGACGCCCGGCTTGCGCTCGAGCTCGCGCAGCGCGTCGAGCCAGGGCGCTTGCGCCAGCGTCCGGCGCAGCACATGCGCTGCCACCTCGGGATCGCAAGCGTAGGTGAAGGCTGAGGGGCCGAGATTGACGAAAATCCGCTCATAGAAGGACCAGGCGACGACGATGCGCTTGGCCTTGCGATCGGGCGCGAGCGCCAGCCGCTCGATGAGCCGCGCCATCGAGCCGGCCCAGCGGCTCTCTTCCAAGCGCACGAGCGGCAGCACCAAAACAATCGCGTCGCTCGCCAGAAGCCTCGTCGCGAACTGCACGCGCGACGCGACCGGCGCCGTTTGTGGCCGGCCCTCCTCCGGCGCCGCGAGATCGCCGCCGACGTCGACGATCTCGAGAAGGCGCGGCGCGTCGAGCGCCCCTTGTGAAGCTTCGCCATTCGGCGTCAGGCGAAAAAAATACTCCTGCGGCATTTCGGGGGGAGTCGGCTCGCCGCCGCTTTCGACCGTCTCGCGCAGACGTTCATAGGGAGAAACGAAGCTTTCGAGGAGCTCATATCTCGACGCCGCCGCATGGCCGCCTTCGAACTCGCCGCGCCCGATCGGCTGCAAGGTCAGGCGCAGCTCTGGCGGATAGCCATGCGCGCCTTGCGCAACGCAGTCGGGCAGCGCCGCGATCAATGTGGACTTGCCCGCGCCGCGCGGACCGACCAGCGTGATCGTCACGCGCTCCGGAGCTGCGCGCCGCGCCTCGCGCTCGCCGGGCGCGGGTTCGGCGTCGCCCGTCACGACTGCGTCGCCTTGGACGCGCCGCGGCCGAAGAAGCCGCGTACCGCCGCGAGAAAGCCCTCGGGCTTCGCCGGCGTCGCCTCCTCCTCGGGCGCGCGGGCGCGCGCCGCGCCAATCTCTCGCCAATAGGCGTCGGCTTCGGCGACGATGACGGCAAGGCGCGCGCCCTCCGCAGCCGAGGTCCACTGGCCTTCGCGGCGCCGTTCGAGATAGGCGCGCAGCGCCTCGCCCTTCTCGGGAAAACCCCAATCGTCGCAATAGATCACCGCGCGCTCCACCATGGCTTCGTTCGAGAGCGTCGCCGCCGTGTCCGCGAGCGCCGCCGCATCGAAGGAAGGTTCGTCGAGCGAGAGATGCGCCGTCGCGAGCTCGCGCGCCAGCGGCGTCTGACGCAACAGACGATAGGCTCCGAGCTGCGTCGCAGCGTCGGCCCGCGGCGCGATGACGCCCGCAAGCCCCAGGGCTGCGGCGTAGCGGTGAACGAGCGAGCGCGCTTCCTCGCCCGCGCGGCGCGGCGCGGCTTCCGCGAGACGCAGGTCCGGCTGGCCCGCGAGCGCCTGGGTCAGCGCCGGATCGGCGCGGAAAGCCTCAAATCCGCCGCGCGCCACGAGCTCGGCGCGCCCCGCGGCGGGGCAGCCGGCAACGAGGGCGCAAAAGCTCCAGAAGCGCAAAGGATCGAGCTCGCTCCATTTTCGCGTCGGATCGAACCGCTCGCCATATCCCGCGGCGCCGAGCGCTCTGTTCAGGCTAGCGACGAGGCTTTCGCGGCGCTCCTGCAAGGGCGCGGCGCGTTTGGCTTCCGACGCTCCGAGCTCGGCGCCGCGCTCCGCCTCCGCGGCGAGGCGCAGAATCTCCTCCAGCAGCGGGTCGTCCTCTTGCATCGCGCGCGCGCTCAGGCCGTCGAAACCGAGCCGAAAGACGCGCGCGTGACGCACGCCGCCCGGGTCCACGGGCAGCACCTCGAAATCGCCCCCGTCGGGACAGGCGCTCACGAGACCGACGTCGTCTCCGAGCGCGGCTCCCTGAAAGGCGAGGTCCACGACGGCGCCGGGACCGGCTTCCTCCACGGAACGCCGCGCCGAAACACCGTCCGCGGGCGAGGCGTTCCGCGCGCCGATGAGCCTGGCGAGATTATGCACGACGACCGCGCCGCTCCGCTCCACCGCGTCGAGGCGTTCCTGCGGCCGCGCGAGCGCGACGCGGATGTCGTCGCAAGTCAGAGGGTCGGCGATCGGCTCGCCCTGCCGGCGCTGCTCGCGCGCCCAATCGCGAAAGGCGCGGCGCTGCTGCATGACGAGAAAGGCCGAGGCGCGCTTGAGAAAGGCGTCGCCCTGCGAGAAGCTCGCGAAGCGCAGCCGCAGCGTCGCGCAAGGCGCGCCCCCTTCGCGCAGCCAATGCTCCATGATCGCGAAAGGCGCGCGTGGCGGCGCCTCCTCGCGCTGCTCGCGCAGCTCCCGCGCTTCGACCGCAAGATGGCTCTGCTGGGCGGGAAAGAGCCGCTGCGCCGGCTCCAGGCGCTGCACCACGATCGCGTCGGCGGAACGCTCCGAGGTCCGCTTCTGGCCGAGCGCCCAGACGAGCTTGGGGCCGCTGCGCAAGATCCGCTCCTGCGCATAACGCGCGAGATCGCCGCGCGCGGAGAGCGAGGAGGCGTCGAAGGCTGGCGCGGTCTGTAGCCCTGAATCGGGAAGCTCGATGAAGAGCAGGCGCCATTCGCCGCCGACGAGTCCGAGCTTGTCGTCGCAAAGCTCGAGCCGCAGCTCCGCGCCGCCCGCGGCATGGAGCGCGACATAACGGCGTCCGCGCGGCAATTCGAAGAGCTGGCAGCCGCAGCGCCAGCGCTCGGGCGCGACGAGATCGACGAGCTCAGCGTCGTCCATCGCTTCGGTCGCGGCGGCGAAGACGGCGATCTCCGGGCGCGCGCCCTCGGCCGCGACCGTCTCCTCATCGAAGAAGCCCAGCGCGAGACCACGTTTGCCATCCCAGAAGGCGTCTACACGTTCCTGCCACATTCGAATGCGGTCTTCCCCGGCACGAGGCCGCGCGAACGCGAGGATATACGCTTATCGGGGTGGTGGAAAGCGAAGGGAAGTCAGGCTTTGGCGCCCTGCTTTGGCTTGCGTTCTGGAACTCGGCACGCTGTCCATCACCCTACGCTGCGCCGCCGCCAGCCCGCGCCTACGCGGCCTTGTCCAAGGCGGCGTTTCCCGGCATGCTCGACGCTGAACCGCGGGCCGTCCGCTGGACTTCGGACGACGGGGAGCCGCACGTGCTGAGATTCTTCGTTTCGGCCGCCATTTTCCTTTTTCTCTCCGCCTGTCAGGTGACGCGAGACCGGGAGGCGGACAGCCAAAAGGAATTCGACTCGGCGGTGCAGGCGCAGCACAAGAACATCGCCCGTCTGTGCGAGCAAATAGAATCGGAAGTTCAGAGGCGCCGTTGCTTGGGTGAATGAACGTCCAAAGGGCCAAGTCTGGGCACGGCCCTTTCCTCATCGAAGAAGGCTGGCGCGAAACCCCGCTTTCCATCCCAGAAGGCGTCTATACGTTCCTGCCACACGCGACTGCGGTCTTCCTCGGCTCAACCGTGCGCGGGCGCGAGGACATAGGCTTATCGGGGCAGTGGAAAGCGAATGTGATAGCCCGTCATCTCTGACGGGCGTCCAAGCGGACGCCCTATGACGCCGTCCTTGAGATCGCAAAGCGTCCGCCCCTATTCGAATCCATGCATTGAATGGCGAGCCGCCGCCGGGTGCGGCAGGCGTCTCACATCTCTCTGAACCCCCTACAGCGAAGGGGAACTCAAACCGCCAAGCCGGCAGGGATCGAGATTTCACGCGAGAGCGTCTACCGCAAGCCTCTCATTGCGGATAAGCGCGCGGCGCCCATTGGATCAGAACTCCAATGATTCTGCACCATGGGCATGTAGATGTTCGCGTGCGAGTGGTTTCCCCAGTCGTCCCAGGTTTGCCAGACAAAAGTCCCCGCGCTGCCGACGTGGACGTAGGGATCGGCCAGCGTAACCGGTTCGAGGGAAACCATGCTGGGCACGAAGTCGCACAGATTGGCGACGCGCAGGCTGCCCGGAACATTGTTGTTATACGCATTGGCGAAGGCCGCATCGCCCACATGCAGGCTGCCGAAAGTGATCACGATTGGCGGTTTGTCCACAACGCCGCTGACCACGGCGTCGAGCGCCGCCAGTGTCACGAGGGCTCCGCCGAGGCTATGCGCGCCCATATACCAGGGCAGATCGGGCGCCTGCGTCGCGGTGCTCTGAATCGCCTGCAAACAGGAGGCCGCCAACGAAGTGACGGCGCCGAAATCATCATTCGTGTAGAAATCATACAACTTGGCATTGACCTGACCATAGCTCTGCTGCGCGCCGCCCTGGCTCGGCAGAGTGCAAGGCGTATTGTCGCCCCACCCCAAGAGGTCATATCCCGCCTCTTCGAGCGTAACGGTGCCCCGCAGCACGAGCAGGTTGTGTGAGTTGTCGTCCGCGGTCGCGGTAAAGCCGATCAGCTGCGATCCGGCGCTCGGCGTGCCGATCGGCGTCGGTCCGACGCAGGCCGGGGCCGCGCCGCCGGGCGCGCGCGCATAGGCCGCCGGCTCGCGTTGGACGTGGAAAAGAGGCCGCAGCGTCAAACGGGACGCGGCTCCTGCCGGCGTCGCAGACGCTGGAAACGGGCTCCCGTTCGGGGCGAGCTCGAAAGCATAAATCGAATTGAAGTTCTTGTAGCCTGCAAGGCTCGGAGCGAGGTTCGAGCCGTTGTTGTAGGCGGCGTAAGCGGCGCATACGCCATTGGCCAGCCGCATCGCGATGTCTTGAGCTCCGGGCGGCAAAAGGGGTTCAAGATCGCTCTTGGAATCTTTAGGCGCTGAAATCGTCATGTTCCCTCCTCGGCCGAGATGCGGCCATCGGTTTTTGCGCACCCGACAGGCGCGCCAATGAAGTGTCGCCCGGCTGCGCCAGATGCTCAACCGAATAATAAAGAGGCCGCTTCGAATGGCGCGGTCTTGGTCTTCCGCGTCGCCCGCTATTCTGCGCTTCGACGGCGCTTTCCAGAGACGACGACGGCGTGCGGCGGCGGGGCCATGTAGAAGCCGATCACGTCTTCGACCTTTTTCGGCGAAGTCGGATTCGTTCGAGCGCTTGAAGCCGCGCAGCGGATGCGGCTGAAGCTTGCACACGCCTGCGCTTTTGTGAATCCGATCTCGGCGTCAGTGCGCTAGGCGGTCAAACCTGCCAAAGCCAGTTGCCTAGACCGGTGAAAGTCCTCCCCATGATCTTGCCCAGCGACAAAAAGAATTCCGCCAGAGGTCTCAGCCAGGGACGCGGGCCCGACTCGGAGCCTAACGGAAGAGGCTCGACTGGCCCCGCCACTTCATTGAAAATCTGCCGCGCTCGCTCGATCTGGCTGTTGAGCCGAGTTTCCAGGCGGCCGCACTCCTCCTGCATCCTTCCAACGAAAGCGGCCGGCTCGAGCGGAAACATCTGCAGTTCTGCGGGAGGCACGGAGTCGCAATATCCACGCACCGCTTCGAACAGCCGCCGCTGGTGAAATTCGGCGGTGCGGCTGGCGATCGTCGCCGTCCGGAATTGCGCCCAAAGACGCTCGTCGGGCTTGAAAGGCAGGGGCAGCGCACGGATTCTCTTTTCGACCAGGGCGTAAGAGCGAAAATAGTCGTCATCGCCTGCCGAGCCGCTGTAGGTTTTGTCCGATACGCGCGCCACGGCGACGGGCGTGTCCATGAACACGACTCCGTGCATGGCGGCCAAGGCATGGTAAAAGAAATAATCGCTTTGCGGGCCCAGCGTCTCGTTGCAAAAGTCGAGCTCCGCCAGCAGGGCGCGCCTCCAAATCACCGAGCAGCCGGTAATGAACATGCGGTGTGAAACAAAGCCCGCCAGCGCCTCCTGCGGCGGGATGAACTGCATGGGGATCCCTGCCGCGTCGAATTTCACAACGGCGTTCGCGCGCCGAGCGGGTCTGTAGGAGCCCATGTACCCGAATTGCCGGCCGTCTTTGGCGCCGACGATCGCGGCGGGAGCATAGGCGGCTGCGGCTTGCGGGAAACGCTGCAGCGCGGCCACGGCGAGCTCGAAATACCGGGGATTCGAGAGATGGTCGTCGGATGCGATGGGACACAGCAAGTCGCCGTCACAAAGCTCGAGACAGCGCCGATTGGCCGGAAAAATCCCGCGATTTTGTGGAAATCTCTCGATGACGATCCGTGGATCCCGGTCGCGATATCGCTCAATGATTGACCAGCTATCATCGGTCGAACCATCATCGACGACCCACAATCGCCAATTCTGGTAGGTTTGCGAGAGGACGCCCTCAAATGCTTGCGCTATGAAAGCAGCGTGATTGTAATTCGCGAGGATTACCGCGATTTTCATGCAAGATTCTCCAAACGTTGATCGGCTTGCAGTGGGCGGCTCGGTCGATGTGTCGCCTGATGCGGCGACCGCCATTGTAACGCCCGCCGCAGCGCTCAGTCTCCTTGCGCGCGACTCTCTTCAGGCCGCGGCGGGTTTCTATGAGATCACAGGCCGGCCGGAAATTATAGAGTTTACACGGCGAAGGCGGCCTCGACCTTGGCTATCGCTCCGGCGCAGTCCGCCGCCTCTCGTTCCCCGTATTTTTCGTTGAGATAGAGGCAGAAGCTCGCGTCGCGGGTCGCCCGGGCGTTGGGCGTGTCGAAGCCGTCGGCGAGATAGGGCCGCAGGAAGGGCCACTCCGCCACGACATAGCGGTACTTCGGATTGAGAGGGATGCCCTCGGCGCGCACGGCTTCCGCAAACTCGACGACGGAACAACGCAGCCGCGCCGCGTCGACCATGATCGGATAGACGAAGGGGGAATCGCCTGGGTCGTAGCCGTATGGCCGGCAGACCGAGCATTCCGCTTCGATTGCGCCGGTGACGGCGCGAACGAAGGCGAGCCGCCTCGCGATCGTGTCGCCGAGCCGGCCGAGCGAGGCCACGCCCACGGCGCAGGACAATTCGTCGGTGTGCAGATTGAGCGCGGGAAAGAGAAATCCTCTCGGGTCCCGATCGTCGAATCCTTCGATCCAACGGCCCTTGCCACGATCGGCGTGCGCGAGCGCCAAGCGGTAGAGGTCCTGGTTTCGACTGAACACGACGCCGCCTACGGCGCCGGTTATGTGAGCCTTGCGATACATGGTGGAAAAGGCGGCTATGTCGCCGAACGCGCCGACCTGCCGGCCGCCGAGGCTGGCGCCATGCGCCTGGCTGCAATCCTCGACGACGCGAACGCCATGTTCGGCGGCGCAGCCGACGATGGCTTCGATGTCGGCCGCCCGTCCCAGCGAGTGAACGACCACGACGGCCTTCACCGCCGGCGTGAGGCGCGCGCGAAACTGCTCGACGCCCATGTTGAAGCTGTCGGGCATGGAATCGGCGAGGCGAGGCGTGAGCCCGTTCAAGATGATGGCCGATAACGTTCCAGGATCGGTGATCGGCGAGCAGATGACTTCCGATCCTTTTGGCAGCCCAAGCGCCGCCAGCGCCAAAAATACGGCGACCGTTCCCGTCGCGACGGCGTCGGCAAAGCCGCCGCCAAGCGAAGCCGCGAAGGCGTCGCAATAGCGCTGCTCAAACGGTCCTTGAAAACCTGGGTCTTCTTTGCGCTCGCGATAGTAGGCGAGGCATTCCGCGATCATGCGCTGCTCTTCCACGCCAAGCGCGATGCGGGCGGGCATAGGCTCGCTGCGGTAGGGCTGGCCCCCGTGGATCGCCAAGACGTTGGAACGAGAAGACATGGGCTGGATGCTCAGGATGCGGCCAATGGGCTGTCAGCAACCATCCGACGGATGGGCCTGCGCGCGAGGATCATGGGACAGACTGCAAAGCTCCTCGCGATTTTGAACGAATGTCTCCTCCAATTTCTGGTCGATCTCGAGGGGAATGAGCGCGTGGCTGCAGGGATGGTCATCCCCGACCGCCCAATTCCTGGACGCGTTCGGCAAATGATGCTCGAAATTTCCCAGGAGGTCGATCTCGAATTCATAGGCTCGCGCGCAAACCGCCCCTAGCGAATCCGTGGGGAAGATCGGAATGCGCATACGGCGCAGGATCACGCCACGATCGATTTCCGGATCGATGACATGCAGTGTGACGCCGATTGGCCACTTGTTCACGATGGACCATTTGAACGCGTCCACTCCTCTATTCTGCGGCAGCAGGCCGGGGTGACAGTTGAGGATCGTGCGGCCGGCGATGAAGGAGGCCGGAACGATCTTGGCGATGCAATGCAGATAGACTTCAGGGCTGTCGGCTTTTCCGGGCTCGCCCAGGCAGGGGGCGAACTCGTCGCTCCACCCCGCGACAGGAACATATCCTACGCCGTATCTTCGGCAGAATGAGGGGACGTCGAGATCAATGAGCTGGTCCGGGCGATCACTGTAACGCGTCGGGCCGGGCTTCGGCGGCCGGAGCTTGAACGGGAAGGCGTAGACGGTGACGCGATAGCCTTTAGTCAGCATCTTCCTGATCATTTGCCAGGTTTTCAGATGGCCGGTCTGATAGGTGACGACGCCGACGTGCATTTTCCGATCAAACTCTTTCGAGGCTGCCTGTCGGGCGCCTCGCAACACCCGATTAGCCGGGCCCATCGGCGGACCCACGTAGATTGTCAGCTCGGATTAGGGGAACAGGCCTAGCTCGAACGCATCTTTCCGCCAAAT
The DNA here is from genome assembly GCA_963829075.1 of uncultured Alphaproteobacteria bacterium. Lineage (GTDB taxonomy): Bacteria > Pseudomonadota > Alphaproteobacteria > Rhizobiales > Beijerinckiaceae > Methylocystis. Next base: position 69,937 of record CAWHHH010000018.1, read on the forward strand.
GGCGGCCTTTGACAAGCGGCCCCTCGCGACGGTGTCGCCAGTCCATGAGGCCACGTCCGCCACCCCACGGGCGGCGGTCTGCCGTCGCGAGATTGCGCGCGCGAAATCCGGGATTGCGCGCGCGAAACGGAATCGTTTCGCGCGAAATCGCGCTCGCCTGCTCAGCCCTTCGCGGCGGCGGCGACCTCGGCGGCGAAATCGCCGGTCGTCTTCTCGATGCCTTCGCCGAGCGCGTAGCGCTTGAAACCCTTGACCGCGATCGGGGCGCCGGCCTTGCCCTCGGTCTCCTTGACCGCCTGGGCGACGGTCTTGCCGCCGTGATCGGGGTGGTTCGAGACCTGCTCGGGCAGCAGCACTTCCTTGTAATAGGTCTTAAGCCCGGACTCGATGATCTTCTCCATCACCTTGTCGGGCTTGCCGGCGTTCTTCTCGCGCAGCAGATTCTTCTCGCGCTCGACGGTCGCCGCGTCGAGCTCGTCGGCCGTCATCGCCAGCGGATTGGCGGAGGCGACATGCATCGCGAGCTGGCGAGCCAGCGTCGCCAGCACCTCCTTGTCGCCCTTCGACTCGAGCGCGACGATGACCGCGATCTTGCCGAGACCGTCGGAAATCTGCGTGTGCACGTAGCGGCCGACGACGCCGTCGGACACCGAAAGTTCGGCCGCGCGGCGCAGCGTCAGATTCTCGCCGATATTGGCGATCGCCGTCGTGACCGCCTCGGCGACCGTGCCGCCGCCCGGATAGGCCTGGGCGTTCAGCTCCTCGACCTCGGTCTTGCCGCTTTTGAGCGCCGTCTGCGAGACGTTCTTCACGAGCGTCTGGAAGTCGGCGTTGCGCGCGACGAAGTCGGTCTCGGAGTTCACCTCGACGACGACGCCCTTGCCCCCGTCGACCATCGCGGAAACGAGGCCTTCGGCCGCGACGCGGCCGGCCTTCTTCGCCGCCTTGGAGAGGCCCTTCTTGCGCAGCCAGTCGACCGACGCCTCGAAATTTCCGTCGTTCTCGGTGAGCGCCGTCTTGCAGTCCATCATGCCGGCGCCGGTGCTTTCGCGCAGCTCCTTGACGAGGGCGGCGGTGATCGTGGCCATGAGCGAAATCCTCTACTGCGTTGCGCCGATCGATCGCGCGGCGACCGGGCGCTCTTTCCAAAAGGACACCGGCCCCTGAGGGCCGGCGAAATGACTAGGGTGCTATTGCGACAGGACGCCTAAGGCGCGTGCGTGAGGTCAGCCGGCGGCGAAGCCGCGGGCCTGCTCGATCCAATTGTCGCGGACGATGCGGCCGCCGAGCTTGAGATCGTGGTCGAGCTTCTCGGCCTGCTCGGCGGAGAGCGCGGCGATCTGCCAATAGTGGAAGACGCCGCCGTCGTTGAGCTTTTTCACGATCTGCGGGCCGACGCCTTGCAGCCTGGCGAGATCGTCCGGCGCGCCGCGCGGCGCGGCGAGCAGCTCGAAGGCCTCCGCCGGCGCTTCGGCCTCGATGACGGCCGCGGTCGCGAGCGCGGGTTCCTCGGGCGGCGCTTCGGCGGCGCCGACATCCATGCCCATCGCGCCCTGGCTGCGCCCGATCCCGTCGATCGCCGCGCGCGCGATGAGATCGCAGTAGAGCGCGATCGCGCGGCCGGCGTCGTCATTGGCGGGGATCGGATAGGTCACGCCGTTCGGATCGCAATTGGTGTCGAGGATCGCGACGACCGGGATCTTGAGGCGGTTCGCCTCCTTGATCGCCAAGGCCTCCTTGTTCGTGTCGATCACGAAGATGAGGTCGGGCGTGCCGCCCATGTCCTTGATGCCGCCGAGCGCCTTCTCGAGCTTGTCGCGCTCGCGCGTGAGCAGCAGGCGCTCCTTCTTCGTCACGCCGCCGGCGCCGGCCGAAAGCTGCTCCTCGAGCTTGCGCAGGCGGGAGATTGAGCCCGAGATCGTCTTCCAATTGGTGAGCGTGCCGCCGAGCCAGCGCGAGTTGATGTAATATTGCGCGCTGCGCTTGGCGGCGTCGGCGATCTGCTCCTGCGCCTGGCGCTTTGTGCCGACGAGCAGCACGCGGCCGCCCTTGGCCACCGTGTCGGACACCACCTTCAGCGCCTGATGCATCAGCGGCACCGTCTGCGCGAGGTCGATGATGTGGATGTTGTTCCTGGCGCCGAAGATGTAGGGCGCCATCTTCGGGTTCCAGCGATGCGACTGATGGCCGAAATGGGCGCCGGCCTCGAGGAGGCCACGCATAGAGAAGTCGGGCAGCGACATGTTTTCTTTCTCCGGTTCTAGCCTCGGCGAAAGCGTCTTTGAGCCGGAAAACCGGCACCGGAGCGCCGCCTTGATTCAGGGGGCGCGTAGACTTTCGCCTGTGGGATGCGGCGGGTGTATAGGGGAGAGCGCGGCGGGATGCAAGCGGGCGGGGCGGTTCTTTGCTCAGGGGCGCCGACAAAAAAGCTCAGGGCCGGATCTGCGCAAAAATCTCGGAAAGCCAATTAGGGAGGGTACGAAGAGAACTGGTCTTGGAGTTATACGATCTTCCGGCACAAATACGCCTAACGTATTATCATCCGCAAGGCGAAAGCTACCTTTGGCCGGTCAGGGTCAAACTTTCACAGCCGAACACAGCGCCCGCCTAATGCGCACGACACCATGAAGAAGCAATTTCGATCATCAAAACGAACAGGAGCTTGGAAACGATGCAAGACGTCCTTCATGACTCATCCGTTTCTCCTCGCGCCGGAGCCGCCTTCAATCCGACGACCGCCTTGCTCTACGGCCAGCTCATCGAGACGGCCTATGCGATGTACGGCGCCAACCCAACCAATCCGACGCCACCGCCGCCATCGACGCTTCCAGGCGGGTATCGCTTCGTCGCCTGGGTCCAAATGCAGGATTTCATCTTCGAAAGCACTGCGCCGCAATTTTACGGCTTTATCGCCCAAGGCGGGGCCAATCCAAACCAATTCTTGCTCGCCATCCGAGGAACGCAGGGCTGGGTTGAATGGTGGGACGACCTCAACGCAATCCAGCTCGTGCCGTTCAAGGATCCGGGAAGCGGGATGGTCGGCGCTGGATTCGCGCGCATTTACGATACGCTAGAGGTCGTGACGCCCCCAACCCCCGCCCTGGCCGAGGTCGCGCCGCGGTCGTTGAAACCTACCGGCGGCTTTTCTAAGCAGGTGTCGACCTTGTTGGCGAGACACGCGCCGGCGGCGCGAAACGAGGGTCTCGCGCCCTCGGCGCCTTCGATCGCCGTCACGGGGCACAGCCTCGGGGCGGCGTTGGTGACGCTCTACGCCTTGGACAACGCGCTCACCGATCGCATCAAGAACCCTACGATCTATACCTTCGCCTCTCCGCGCGTCGGCGACGCGAGCTTCACCCGCGCCTTCGACGAACTGGGCCTGACCTCCTGGCGCGTCGCCAATGAGCTGGACATCGTGCCGCGCGTGCCGCTCGGTTACACCCATGTCGACACGCTGCAAGACTATAATTCGCTGACAACGGCCTTGCCGACGCCAGCCTGTTGCCACTCGCTGGCGACCTATCTCAGCTTGATCGATCCGAGCCTCAAGCCGGAGTCGGGCTGCCAGTGGCCGTTCAAGGCTCCTCCGCCGCCGGCGGCGGAGATCGCGGCCCGTGTCGCGCCGCCGCCCGCCGCAACCGTCCAAACCATTCCGGCGGGTCCGGTGACCGTGAACATCACCATCAATGTCGCTGACCGAGAGTGACGCTCAATGACCTTTGGTGTTATCCCCCAGGTCCTCCCCCTGAGGAGCCCGTGAAGCGGGCGTCTCGAAGGGTGGTCACAAGCGCGGAGTCTCGCAAGATTTCCTGGACACGGCCTCGAGCAGCGCTTCGACGTGCTCCAAGTCGGCAGGCTTCGTCAGGTGTCGGTCGAAGCCTGCCTCTCTGACCCGTCGGCGCATTTCCTCTTCACCCCATCCCGTCAATGCGACGAGTGTCGCCTTTCGTCCGCTCTGTTGCTGGCGTAAACGCCGCGCCGTCTCGAATCCATCCATTTGGGGCATCCCAATGTCGAGGAAGACCAGCTCCGGCTCAAACTCGTCACAGGCCGCGAGGCCCTGGGCGCCGCTGTAGGCGACACGCACCTCCGCGCCCAGAGTTTCGAGCAGCAACGCGAAGCTGTCGGCGACATCGCGCGTATCATCGACGACCAGCACCCGCCGCGCCGACCGCTCCGCGGGCGTCGGGCCTTGCGGCGCGACGCTCGCCTCGGCGCTGAAGGACAAAGGCAGGCGGACGATGAAGCGGCTGCCCCGCCCTTCGCCTTCACTCGCCGCCTCGACCTTGCCGCCGTGCAGCTCGACGAGACCCCGCACCAAGGCGAGACCAATTCCGAGCCCTCCCTGCGTGTGGACCAGTGTGTTGTCGCTTTGGGCGAAGAGATCGAAGACGCGCGGCAACATGTCTTTCGAAATGCCAACACCCGTGTCGGTCACACTCACGATCGCCTCGCCGGCGACGCGTTGCGCCGTGACCTCGATGCGCCCGCCTTTGTCCGTGAATTTCGCGGCGTTGTTGAGCAGATTAGCGAAGACTTGCGCGAGTCGCACCGGATCGGCGTCAAGAAGCAGCGGGTCGCTAGGCAGAACGACACGAAGCTCAATCTCCTTCGTGTCGACAAGGTCTCGGCTCAGGTCCACTGCATGACCGACGACAGCCGCAAGGGTTACGCGCTCCTTCTTCAGTTCGATCCGACCGTGGGTGATGCGCGAAACCTCCAAGAGGTCGTCGACGAGCCGCACGAGATGGTCGACCTGTCGCCCCATCATGTCTTGCACGCGTTCGGCCAGACCACTTTGGCCGCCTGCTCGGCGCAGCACTTGCAGCCCGTTCCGGATAGGCGCGAGCGGGTTGCGCAGTTCGTGCGCCAGCGTCGCCAAGAATTCATCCTTGCGCTTGTCGGCCTCGCGTAGCCGCTCGGTCGCCTCCAGCAATTTCTGTTCGGCGATCACGCGCTCAGTGATGTCGATTGCGACGCCCCCCACCCCAACGAGGGTTTTGGCGGCGTCCCGGATGGGGAACTTGCTCACGAGCGAGTGATGCAGAACGCCGTCTTCGTGCTCCAAGGTCTCGATTGCCGTGAAGCCAGCCTCGCTCGCCCGAGCCTTTTGGTCATGTGCATGGAATTGCGCAGCGGTGTCGGAAGGAAAGATCTCCTCATCGGTTTTGCCGTATAGCTCTGCGCGAGGCATTTGGAACGCCTTTTCCGCGGCGTCGTTCACAAAGACATAGCGTCCGTCGACATTTTTAATCCAGGCAAGCCCGGGAAGATGGCGCATGAAGCTCGCAAATCGCGCCTCGCTGTCGCGCAGGGCCTCCTCGGCCTTCTTGCGCGCGGTCACGTCGACGGTGACCTCCATCAGTCGCTGATCTGCTCTGATTTGGTCGTCGATGTCGGTTATGCAGCCGACAAAGCCCTGAAACACGCCCGCCTCATCATATCGAGGTCCGCCGACCGCCGAGACCCAGAAAAAAACGCCATCGGCCCTCCGCAGCCTGAATGCGAGCCTCAATGGCGTCTCGCCCCGGTTCGCCTCGTCGAGCTCGTCCTTCACTCTTTTCCGGTCGTCCGGGCAAATTGCGTCGAGCCAGCCGCCGCCAAGCGCCGCTTTGTTGCTTTGGCCTGTCAATTGTTGCCAGAGCGGGCCAAGATTAGCGCACCGACCCTCGGCGTCAGTCATCCAACTGACAACCCAAAACCGGTTTTCCGCCTTCTTCATTGCGCCGACTCACCACCCGGACATAGCGGGGCAATTTGTAAACCAACGTAAGCAGAGCTGAGCGCCGGGCAAGCTTGGCCCTCATACATTGCAAAAAAGCGAGCCTGCTTCCAAACCCGGCAATTCACTCTCGAAGAACGCTCCTCGCAGCTGCCGCTTGGCGCCCGCTTCAACTCTTTCGCCGCGCCGCCTCGGCCAGGAGACCTTTCAGATCATCGATCTCGATCGGCTTGACGAAGTGCCGGTCGAATCCGGCCTCGCGCCCGCGTTGGCGATGCTCTTCGCCGCCCCAGCCGCTCAGCGCGACGAGAAGCAGGTCCTTCCCCTCCGGCGTCGCTCGGGCCGCGCGCGCCACCTCATGACCGTCCATGCCCGGCATGCCGATGTCGACGATGGCGAGGTCGGGCTTGTGCTCCTGTATCGCCGCGAGCGCGTCATGACCGTTATAAACGGCGCGCACGTCCGCGCCGAAGGTCTTGAGCAGCATGGCCAAGCCATTCGCCACGTCGGCGTTGTCGTCGACGATGAGCGCTCGCTGGGCAAGCTCCCGCGACGGCGCCGTCTTCTCGTCCTTGTCGTCCCCGGCTTGCTCTTTGGGCAAAGTCGCCTCTCGAGCCGGCAGGCGAACGACGAACTCGCAGCCCTTGCCCAAGCCGTCGCTGTGCGCCTCGATCGACCCGCCGTGCAACGACACGAGGTTGCGCGCAAGCGCAAGGCCGACGCCAATTCCTCCGGCCGGCTTGCCCTGGGGATTTTGCTGGGCCTGAACGAAGAGCTCAAAAATTTGCGGCAGCATGACGGGAGAGACGCCGACGCCATTGTCGCGAATCGTCACCAGTGCGTGGCCGTTCCCCTCCGTGCTCGAAACTTCGATCCTTCCGTCTTGGGGCGTGTATTTAATGGCGTTGGAGATCAGATTGCCGAACACCTGCGCGAGACGGACGGGATCGCCAAAAACAGGAAGCGGCTTGGGAAAAAGCGTCGCGCTCACCTTGTGCCGCCTGCGTTCGATCGCCGGCGCGCTCGATTCCAACACACGGCGGAGGATGTCGTTGAGATCCAGAAGCCGCGGGCGCAGGTCGATCTTCCCTTGCGTGATCCGCGAGATGTCGAGCAGGTCGTTGACGAGACGCGCGAGGTGCTCGACCTGACGTCCGATGATGTCGAACAGCCTTGGAATTTCCGCGGCGCCGGGCTCGAGGCGTCTGAGCGCGTGGACAGCGTTGCTGATCGGCGCAAGCGGATTGCGCAATTCATGCGCGAGAATGGCCAGAAACTCGTTCTTGCGGCGATCATCCTCGCGCAGCGCCTGCCGCAGCCGATGGACGTTGATCGCGTCCGCGGCGTTGCGCGCGCAAATATCGACGAAGCGGGAATCGCGGAGCGAAAATTCGTGCGGCTCGCGAAAATGCACGGCCAGCACGCCCACGGTCTTCTTTCCCTGAGCGGTCGTCAGCGGGGTCGAGAGAACGCTCCTGAATCCCCCCGCGCGCGCTTCTTCGAGCAACGGGGCATGGTGGCGGCGCTCCTGTTCGACATCTTCAATCATGATCTGCTGGAGATTCTTCAGCGCGAGGCCACATGCGGAGTTGTCAGACGCGCCGACCCTCGCGTAGCGATCCAGGTACTGCTCGGCAAGCCCGCGCTGCGCGGCGATATGCAGGCTGCCGCTGGGCTCGTCGTAGAGTGAGATGCTGCCGAAATCAGCCCCGATGAGCTCGACCGCGGCTCCCAACACCTCGTCCAGCGGCCGGGTTATGTCCTCGCTCTGGATGATCTTCGTGCTGAGCTGCTGAAAGCGCTGGGTCGCTTCCAGTTCCTGCTTCAGCTCCGCCTCGGCGGCCTTGCGGTTCGTAATGTCCGTCAGCGTGAGGACGACGCCTTCGATGCGTGCGTCGAGGGTGCGATAGGGACGCAAGCCCAGCATGAGCCAGCGCCCGGGCTTCGACGGGATTTCCCGCTCGATGGGCGTCAGGGATACGAGCACCGTGGCGACGTCCCTCTCCAGGTCCGGATAATCGAGCAGGTTCGTGTAATCGGAGATGCGGCGGCCGATGTCGTTGCTCGTGATATTGAAGTATTTGGTGATCACCGGCGTGAACAGCTTGATTTTGAGCTCGCTGTCGAGAAAGAGCGTGCCGATCTCGGTCGTCGCCATCAGGTTTTGAAGGTCGTTGTGCGCCGAGGAGATCGTCTCCAGCTTGTTTTTAAGCTCGCTGTTGACGGTCTGCAGCTCCTCGTTCATCGACTGCAGCTCTTCCTTGCTCGTCTCGAGCTCCTCCGCCGTCGAGCGATATTCCTCGTTGATCGATTGAAGCTCTTCGTTCGCGGCGCGCAGCTCCTGGGTCGCGGCCTCATGCTCCTTGCGACTGGCGCTCACGCGATCCTGCGCGACGCTCAGCTCCTTTCGCAGCCGCGCCAGCTCCCCGTGATTAATGTCTTCGTGCTTGGGCGTCTCGCCGTCCTCGGGCGTTTTGCCGGCGTCGAGGAACAGGATGAGCGCCCCCCCCCGCCGCGCCGCCATCGCCGGCGGCTGCGGACGTTACATGCAGGGAAACGAGCCTGCGGCCGCCGTTGAAGCCGACGGCGATCGGCAGGGTCAGCGTCGGCTGGCCGTCTTCGAACAGCCGCTGGAGGGCGAGCTTCAGATCGACGCGCAGCTCCGGGCGCACTTGCGCCGTCAGCTCGGGGCTGAACGGCCCCTCCATCGGCCGAAAGAACAAGCTCGCATTTGGCGAAATGTGCAGGATGCGTTGGGCGTTGTCGATCAGCACGCTCGGCGGCGCGTTGCGCTCGAGCGCGGAGGCGTGCGCCTGCCCAACCGGGGCCAACCTCTCAGGAACGATGTGGCTTTTTGGCTCGAGCGGCCGCGGCCGATGGCCCGACGTGAGTTGCGGCAGGTACTGGCGCGACCTTCTCCGACTGGGCTATAGGCGCATATATTCTCGCATCGCGGTCGACGACCCGAAAGAGCGACGCGGCCGAATCCAGCGTCTCGGCAGAGCCCAGAAAGAGGAAGCCGCCGGGGTTGAGCGCGTAATGGAAAAGGTCGCAGAGCTGGCGCTGCAGATCGCGTTGCAGATAGATCAGCAGATTGCGGCAGGAGATCAGGTCGAGCTTGATGAAAGGCGGGTCCTTGAGCGCGCTGTGCAGCGAGAAGAGGACGAGATCGCGCAGTTCCTTTCTAACTCGGTAGTTCCCCCTGTCCTCGACGAAAAACCGGCGAAGCCGCTCCTCCGTCACTTCGGCTTCGATCGCCTTGGGATAGCGGCCTTCGCGCGCGATCGCGAGCGCGCTCTCGTCGAGATCGCTCGCGAATATTTGAATGGTTGGATGCAGGGCGCGTCGCGCCGCCTCTTCGAGCAGCTCCATGCCGATGCTGTATGCTTCTTCGCCCGAGGCGCAGCCGACGACCCAAGCTCTAATCGGCGCGTCGCCCTGGAGCTGCTCGAAGATCGGCGCGACGGCTTTTTCGGCGAGCGCGGAAAAAGCCGCATGGTCTCTAAAGAACGAGGTCACGGTGATCAGAAGATCGGAAAAAAGCTCCTTGGCTTCGTCGGCATTCGCCTGCAGAAAGCCGAAATAGGCCGCGAGGCTTTCCTGCTGCGTGACCTGCATGCGCCTCGAGACACGGCGCAGGATCGTCGCCCGCTTGTAGTTCGAGAAGTCGTGGCCCGTGCGCCGCAGCAGGAAATTGATGATCTGGCGTAATTCGCCTTCGGCTTCCTCCTCGCCGACGCCGCGTATCGCCTCCTTGCTGCGCACGACCTCCGCGATCTGCGTCACGAGGCGCGGAATGGGGGCGACGAAATCGACGACGCCGGTCCCGATCGCGGCTTGCGGCATCATCATATATTCGGCCTCGTTTGGGTCCTGCACGAAGATGACGCCGCCGACCTCCTTGATCGCCCGCACGCCGAGCGCGCCGTCGGAGCCCGAACCGCTCAGCACGACTGCAATGCCGTCGCCTCTCGCGGCGGCGATCGACCTGAAGAAACTGTCGATCGGCGATCGCCTGCCCCTCGGCTCGCTGAAAGGGCGCGCCGTCAGGACCTCGCCCGTGATGACGAGCTCGCGGTCCGGAGGTATGACGTAGACGCAGTTCGGCTGCAGCTGCGTCGAGCCCTGGACGGCGTTCACCGGCATGGACGTGCGCGTCGCCAGGATTTCGGCGAGCGAGCTCGGCTGATCGGGCGCGAGATGCAAGATGACGACATAGGCGAGTCCGAGATCGGCCCTGATGTGCGAGAAAAAGGATTGCAGCGCGGTGACGCCGCCCGCGGAGGCGCCCATGGCGCATACGGGCGTGAGGGGAAGATCAGGGGCGTCCGGCTCGGTCAAAGTCGTCTTGCTCTGTCAGGTTCTGGGTCTCTAGGGCCAATGTAGAGGGAATCTCTTCGTGTTCCACGAATCGTGTTCCACGAAAGATTTTTGCTTGGACGCCCCGCAATAGAGGCGACGCTCCGGCGCACCGCGGTCGCTCAACTCGGCCCGCCGCCGAGACGCGCGCGCCCGATCACACGCGATAAAATTCACGTGGGGGCCGCAAAAACCCGAGAAACCGCGTTAAAAGACTGAGATGGGCCACGAACACGAACATCACCCGCACGCGCATGAGCACAGCCATGCCCCGCGAGACTTCGGCGTCGCCTTCGCCATCGGCACGGCGCTCAATCTCGCGCTCGTCATCGCGCAGATAACTTTCGGCTTGCGGTCGAATTCCCTCGCGCTGATCTCGGACGGCGTGCACAATTTCTCTGACGTGCTCGGCCTGCTCCTGGCCTGGGGCGGGTCGTGGCTCGCGACGAGAGAGCCCACCGCCTCGCGCACCTATGGCTATCGGCGGGCCTCCATATTGGCGGCGCTCGGCAATGCGGCGCTGCTGCTGGTCGCGACGGGCGGGCTTTTTCTCGAGGCGGCGCAGCGGCTCGTCAGCGCGCGCCCGGAGGTTGCGAGCGGCACGGTGCTCTGGGTGGCGCTTGCGGCTATCGCCGTCAACACCGCGACCGCCCTGCTCTTTCTGCGCGGGCGCGAGCAGGATCTGAACATCAGAGGCGCCTTCATCCATATGGCCGGAGACGCCGCCGTCTCGGCGGGCGTCGTGATCGTTGCGCTGCTGATCGGTCAAACGGGTTGGTTTTGGCTCGATCCGCTAGCCAGCATCGCGATCGGCGTCGTCATCTTGTGGAGCAGTTGGGGCCTGCTGCGCGAAGCCCTCAATCTCGCGCTCGACGCCGTGCCGGAGGGCGTCGATCCTGCGGCCGTGGAAGCCTTTTTGGCGAGCCTGCCGGGAGTGACCGAGGTTCATGACCTCCACATCTGGGGCATGAGCACGACGGAAATCGCCTTGACCGTGCATCTGGTGCGTCCCGCCTCACAAACGGACGACCGCTTCCTGGCCGAGATCGCGCATGAGCTGGAGCACCGTTTCCGAATCCATCACGCCACAGTCCAAATCGAAACGGGCGAAGGCGAATGCCGCCTCGCCCCGGCGCATGTCGTGTGAGGCTGAACGCCCGTTGCGGCGCAGCTTGACTCCGTCCCCCTCCGTCACGCCATTTCCATCAAAGCGGCGTAGCCGCTACGCCACGAGGACACGTAATACCGAACGCTGAATGCCCTGACCCGTCATGCCCGCGCTCGTCGCGGGCATCCACGCCGTGACGCGCCTGGGACGTCGGAAGAAAGGGCGCAGCGCTTCAATATCTTGCCGTCGCGCGGCGGGACGGCGTGGATGACCGGGACAAGCCCGGTCATGACGCGACCAAGAGTCAGGCTCAATGACCGTTGATATAAGCATCCATCCGTAAGCTGAAATCCAGGGCCGCAAAATATGAACGCCACCCGAAGGCTGATCCGCCTCGCCGCGCTCGCGATTGTGAGTCTCACGAGCCTAGACGCTCGGGCGGCGGCGTTGCACGATTTCAACCATATCGTCGTCATCCTCGACGAAAATCACAGCTTCGACAATCTTTGGGGTCTCTGGGGCGCGGTCGAGGGGGAGCACGTCAACGGGCTTCCGCAAGCCGACGCCGCGCATCGATTGCAGCTTGGCGCCGACGGGAAAGCGTTCGAGTGTCTCTTCCAGGACGACGTCAATCTAAAAGGTGTGAAGCCCGCGGACGGGGCGACTTGCGCCTTCTCCAACGCGCCCTTCGACATCGAGACTTACATCAAGCCGCAGGACGAGACCTGTCCGAAACCCTATGGCGACACGTTCACCACCCATGGCAAGCGCGAGGGATACGCCAAGGGCCAAGGCGAGAAAGGCGGCTGCACGCGCGATCTGACGCACAGCTTTTACAATGAGCAATATCAGATCAACGGCGGCCGCCAGAACCGCTACGTGCTGGGAAGCGACGCGGCCGGACTCGTCATGGGCTATTACGACACGCGGCAATCGCCCCTTTACAAATATCTGCATGAAGACGGCGCGCCCCATTATGTCATCGCCGATAATTTCTTCCACGCGGGCTTTGGCGGCTCCTTCATGAACCACCAATGGCTGATCGCCGTGCGCACGCCGCAATTCGAAAATCCGCCGAGCCTAAGCGCCGATAAGGATTTGCACAGTTCCATCGACGCCAACGGCCTCGCGACGAGGCCGCCCCCGCAGATCTATCCAGAGACGCAACAGCCGATGCGCGACAGGCCGCTTACGGCCTATTGCGAGGGCGATCCGCGCATGCCGAAAGGCCTCGTCCCCGCGCCCAAGGGCTTCATTTGTGGCGATTGGGCTGTCGGCACGATCAGCCCGCAGAACTGGCCCTGGCGCCCAGACGAGCCCAGCATCCCGCGCCTTCCGCCGCTGGACGATGCGACGATCGGCGATCGCCTGGACGACAAGCATGTCGAGTGGGCCTGGTATGCCGGGGGCTGGGACAATGTCGAAGGCAGGCGCGACGGGCGCGGCTGGACCAATGGCTCGGGGCCCCATTGCGCCGAGGCGCAGGGCGCGGATGCGCACGCCAATGAGACAGTCATCGATGGCGTGCTGCGCTGCCCCGACAAATCCTTCCAATATCACCATCAGCCCTTCGACTATTTCTCGAAATACGCGCCGGGGAAAGAGGAGCGTAGCAAGCGTCTCCGCGACGAAGAGGAGTTTTTCGAAGCGGCGAGAACCGGCAATCTGCCGGCCGTGAGCTTCGTAAAGCCCTTAGGGGTGGAGAACGAGCATCCGGGCTATGCGAGCGAGGATAAGGGCGACAGCCATCTCGTCAAGCTCGTGAAGGCGGTGCTGGAGGGCGGGAACGCCGCCGACACGCTGATCATCATCACCTATGACGAGCACGGCGGCGCCTGGGATCACGTTCCGCCCCCGCCCTATGGCGAGAACGCGAATGGCGCGCATGACGAATGGGGCCCCGGCACGCGCGTTCCGGCGATGCTGATCGCAAAGAAGCTCGCGCGCTCCGGCGTCGATCATGTCGCGCACGACACGACCGCGATCACGAAGCTGATCGAGGAGCGCTTCTGCCTTGCGCCGCTCGGCGAACGCGACAAGACTGTCGCGAGCTTGAAGAGCGCGCTGGGAGACAAGAGTTCCGGCGGCTGCGCGAGCGCGAGCGACAAGTAATCGAAGCAAGGAACCTTTCGCCATGAGCGAGACGATTCAACTCGCAAACGCCGCCGGCGATAGCGCTGGCATTGCGCTCTTTGGCGCGGAGCTTTGCGCTTGGCGCTCACGCGGCGTCGATCTGATCTGGGAGGTCGACCGCCGCTTCTGGGACCGCACGGCGCCGGTGCTCTTTCCGATCGTCGGCGCGACGCGCAATGGATGCGTGCGCGTCGAGGGCGACAGCTATCCCCTTTCGCTGCATGGCTTCGCCTGGGAGAAGGATTTTGTCGTGAGCGAGCGCCGCGAGGATTTCCTGCGCCTGGAGCTTTCGACTGATGAGGAGACGCGCGCGCTCTATCCTTTCGAGTTCCTTTTCGCCGTCGAGTTCCGGCTCACGCCTGGCGCGCTCGAACATGCGCTGATCGTCGAGAACAGAGGCGCAAAGCCCCTGCCCTACGCCTGCGGATTGCATCCGGCCTTCCGCTGGCCGCTTGCGGGTTCAAAGGCGCAGCATGCGCTCGTCTTCGACGAGCCGGAAGGCGCCGAGCTGCCGGTGATCGCCGCGGGCGGGCTCATCAGTTTCGAGAAGAAGCGCGTTCCGCTCGAAGATCGCGTCCTTACGCTCGCACCAGAACTCTTCGCCAAGGACGCGATGGTGTTCCTCAACACGAAAGGCAGGCGCGTCGCCTTCGACAATGGCGAGGGCGCAAGGCTCCTTTGCGAGTTTCCGGACTTCCCGCATATCGGCTTCTGGACGCGACCTGGCGCCCCCTATCTCTGCCTCGAGCCCTGGACCGGCCATGCCGATCCCGAGGATTTTTGGGGCGAGCTTTCCGAGAAGCCGTCGATGCGGGTGCTCGCGCCGGGAGAGAGCGCCCGACATGCGGCGACATTTCGCTTTGAAAAGGCGGCCGAAGGGCTTTAAGGCGGAGCTTTCGGCCCGGACGTTGCTTGTTCGGGGCTCGAGCCTCAGGAGGCCTCATGACCATCGCCCCCTCCGTCATCGACGCCATCGGCAAGACGCCGCTCATCGAATTGCGCGCGGCCTCGAAAGCAACGGGCTGCCGCATCCTGGGCAAGGCCGAGTTCATGAACCCCGGCGGCTCGGTCAAGGACCGGGCGGCGCTCTACATCGTGAAGGACGCGATCGCGCGCGGGACGTTGAAGCCGGGCGGCGTCATCGTTGAGGGCACGGCGGGCAATACCGGCATCGGCCTCGCGCTCGTCGCCAACGCGATGGGCTACAAGACGGTGATCGTGATCCCCGAGACGCAGTCGCAGGAAAAGAAGGACATGCTGCGCCTGCAAGGCGCGGAGCTCGTCGAGGTTCCGGCCGTCCCTTACGCCAATCCCAATAATTACGTGAAGCTCTCCGGCCGCCTCGCCGAGCGCCTCGCCAAGGAGCGCGGGGAGGGCGCGATCTGGGCCAATCAGTTCGACAATGTCGCGAACCGGGAGGCGCATCTCGAGACGACGGGGCCCGAGATCTGGGACGAGCTTGCGGGCGAGGTCGACGGCTTCGTCTGCGCCTGCGGCACGGGCGGGACTCTCGCCGGCGTCGGCATGGCGCTCAAGGCGCGCAACGCCAAGGTCCGTATCGGCATCGCCGATCCGATGGGGGCGGCGCTCTACGCCTATTACACGACGGGCGAGCTGAAGGCCTCGGGCTCCTCGATCACCGAGGGGATCGGCCAGGGCCGCGTGACTGAAAATCTCGTGGACGCGCCGATCGACTTCGCCTGCCAGATTACCGACGAGGAGGCGCTGCCGATCCTCTTCGACCTCGCCGAAAACGAGGGGCTGCTGCTTGGCGGCTCATCGGGGATCAATGTCGCCGGCGCGATCCGGCTCGCAAACGAGCTCGGGCCGGGCAAGACGATCGTCACCGTGCTCTGCGACGGCGGGTCCCGCTACGCCTCGAAGCTTTTCAATCCCGAGTTTCTGCGGGGGCTCAATCTGCCGACGCCGGGGTGGCTCGCGCCGCGCGAGAAAATCGATCCGGGGTTCGTCTAACCTGTCAGGCGATTTCCGAATGATCGCTGCGGTTCGGGGGGCGCTCCCCTCCCCCTTGTGGGGAGGGGTTGGGGGAGGGGGTCGCGCAATCTAAGGAATCATCCCGCGACCCCCCACCCTAACCCTCCCCCGCAAGGGGGGAGGGAACACGCCCCACGAACTGATTATCTGGAATTCGTATCACCCCTGCCCTGCGATGCGCTCCACTTCGGCGCCGCAGGCCGAAAGCTTCTTCTCCAGCTTCTCGAAGCCGCGATCCAGGTGATAGACGCGGTTGATCGTCGTCTCGCCCTTCGCGGCGAGCCCGGCGATGACGAGCGAGACAGAGGCGCGCAGATCCGTCGCCATCACTTGCGCGCCCTGCAATTCCTCCGCGCCGGTGACGATCGCGCTGTCGCCGTCCAACCGAATGCGCGCGCCGAGCCGCGCCAGCTCCTGCACATGCATGAATCGATTCTCGAAGATCGTCTCGGTGATGCGCGAGACGCCATCGGCGCGGGTCATCAGCGCCATGAACTGCGCCTGAAGGTCGGTCGGGAAGTCCGGGAAGGGCGCGGTGCGGACATCGACGGGCGCAAGACCCGAGCCATTGCGGACGACTCGAAGCCCGGCGTCCGTCTGCGAGACTTCGGCGCCGGCCAGGGTCACGGCGTCGAGCGCCGCCTGCAGAAGGTTTGCGCGCGCGCCCGAGAGCAGCACGTCGCCGCCGGTCATCGCGACGGCCATCGCATAGGTGCCGGCCTCTATTCTGTCGGGCAGCACGCTGTGCCAGCCCCCGTGCAGCGACGGAACGCCGTGGATCTCGACCGTCGACTGCCCGGCGCCCTTGATGCGCGCGCCCATCGTGTTCAGGCACTCGGCGAGATCGACGATTTCCGGCTCGCGCGCAGCGTTATGCAGCACGGTCGTTCCATGAGCGAGCGAGGCTGCCATCAGCGCCATATGCGTGCCGCCGACGGTAACTTTCGAAAAGTCGATCTCGGCTCCGACGAGCCCCTTCTTGGCTTGGGCGACGACATAGCCGTTCTCGATCGCGATGTCCGCGCCGAGCTTCTCCATTGCCATGAGCAGCAGATCGACCGGGCGCGTGCCGATCGCGCAGCCGCCGGGGAGCGACACGCGCGCCTCGCCCATGCGCGCAAGCAGCGGCGCGAGCACCCAGAAGCTCGCGCGCATGCGCGAGACCATTTCATAGGGCGCGGTCGTGTCCACGATCTCGCGCGCGGTGAGCTGGACCGTGCGGCCCGCGTCGGGCGAGGCGCCGGCGCGCTTGCCCGCGACGGCGTAATCGACGCCGTGATTGGAGAGAATGCGCTCGAGCTGCGCCACGTCGGCGAGCTGCGGCATGTTCTCGAGCGTCAGCGTCTCGCGCGTGAGCAGCGAAGCGATCATCAGCGGCAGAGCGGCGTTCTTGGCGCCGGAGATCGGGATCACACCCTTCAGCTCATGGCCGCCGACGATCTTGATCTTGTCCATTCGTTTGCGTTCCCCGCTGCGGCGCGGCTGGCAAATCGCTCGCCCGCGCGGCCTCCTTGCGTCGCTTGAGATTGGCGCGCAGCGCCTTGGCCCGCGCTTCCGCTTGGGCTTGCGCGGCCTGCCGCGGCTCGGATTTCTCGCCTTTTTCGGTCATCATCATGGCGATTTCGTGGGGAGGCTTCGTAAGCACTATTGCATCGTCAATTGCAAGAGGGAAAATCCATGCGCGATGACATTACATTCTTGCAGCGCGCGACTATGCGCCATTGAAAACAATGAAGTTTCTGTTAGTGCCCTCATGAATCCCCTCATTTCGTGAGACTCGAAAAGGCCTGAATTTTGGATTCCTCCGTTGCCGGAAAGGGAGAAACCGGCAGGAGGGAGCGATGCGCGCGCCGAAGGAGCGATTTGAATTTGTTCATGAATTTTTGAATCGCGTTTTCGCCGACGACCTACACGCCAAGCGCGTCCTGTCTTTGGCCAACGGAGCGCTCGGGGTCATGACGGCTGCGACGCTGGCGGTGTCTTTGATCGGTCAGGCCCTCGCCGCAGCGCGGGGATTGTTCGCCAAGTCGGCGATCAAACAGGTCGACCGGTTGCTGAGCAATGCGGGCGTGGCTCCCTGGGATCTATTCGGTTCGTGGGTTCGGGAGGTCGTGGGCGCGCGGCGCGAAATCGTCGTGGCGATGGACTGGACCGATTTCGACGCCGACAACCAGTCCACGCTCGCGCTGCATCTCGTCACCCGCCACGGAAGAGCCACCCCGCTGCTTTGGCTGACCGTCGACAAGGACGAACTGAAGAACCAACGCAACGATTTCGAAGACTTGTGCCTGTCGCGTCTGAAGGCGTTGCTGCCCGAGGGTGTGAGAGCGACGATCTTGGCCGACCGCGGTTTCGGCGACGTCAAACTATTCGAGTTCCTTGAAAACCTCGGTTTTCAATACGTCATCCGCTTTCGCGGCAACGTCCACGTCACTGCCGCGGACGGCGAAACGCGGCTGGCCGCCGATTGGGTCGGCAAGGGCGGACGGGCGCGTAAGTTACGCGACGCTGAGATCTCCGCCGCCCGCCAGAAGGTAGGAGCGGTTGTTTGCGTAAAGGCCGCCGGCATGAAGGAGGCTTGGCATCTGGCCGCCAGCGACGGCGCGCTCACCGCTTCCCAGATCATCAAACTCTATTCCAAACGATGGACCATCGAACCCAGCTTCCGCGACAGCAAGGATCTGCGCTTCGGAATGGGCATGAGCGCGTTGAGGATCGACGATCCCCAACGCCGCGACCGTCTCTTGCTCCTGAATGCCTTCGCCATCCTGTTGTTGACGCTCTTGGGCGCCGCTGGCGAGAGCCTCGGCATGGATCGTCAACTGCGAACCAGCACCGCAAAGCGCCGCGTCCATTCCCTGTTTCGGCAAGGCTGTTTGCTCTACGACCTTATCCCAAACATGCCGGAAGCCGCGCTGCGCTCGCTAATCGCGCGATTTCAAGACCTTCTAAGCCAAAATCCGACTTTCTCTCAGGCCTTCGGCTTCGTCTGAAAAATGAGGGGATACGTGAGGTTAGTGCCCCGAAGAATACAGTTCTGGAGCAATTGACGGGCCTGCTCTGCCCCTAAAATCCCCCGGTCCGAAATCAACGAGCCATCGATCATGCTCACCGATACGCACTCATTGGCGGGACTGGAATCACGAAAGCTGCATCCTTAAAACTCTCGCGCCACTCCGGATCGGCTCGCAGCACCTCGAAATCGCGAGGCTCGGCCACGGCCATTCCCTCATCACGCATTCCCTCTGCCCAAAGCTCGAGCGCCTCACGCGCCATGGCGAAGAGATCGTCAGCCTCGTCGGCAGCGGAAAAACAGCCCGGCGCCTCGGGAAAGGTCATGCCATAGGCGCTGCCGGCATCTTTATGCACGATGACGATGTAGGGCTTCATTGCCGTCGCCTTGGGGTCTGTCGCGTCATAGGCCGCCCGCAGAGCCCTCGCGAACTCCGCCCCGCACCCTACCCCCCCGTCGGATAGTTCGGGCTCTCGCGGGTGATCGTCACGTCATGCACATGGCTTTCACGCAGGCCGGCGTTGGTGATGCGCACGAAGCGGGCGCGTTGCTGAAACTCGGGGATCGTCGCGGCGCCGACATAGCCCATCGCCGAGCGCAAGCCCCCCGCGAGCTGATAGAGGATCGGCGTGGCGGGACCACGATAGGGCACCTGGCCCTCCACCCCTTCCGGCACGAGCTTTTGCTGCTCCTGCACGTCGCCCTGGAAATAGCGGGTGGCCGAGCCCGCGACCATCGCGCCGACCGAGCCCATGCCGCGATAGGCCTTGAACGAGCGGCCCTGATACAAAAACACCTCGCCGGGCGACTCTTCTGTCCCCGCAAGCAGCGAGCCGACCATCACCACATTGGCGCCCGCAGCGATGGCTTTGGCGAGATCGCCAGAATATTTGACGCCGCCGTCGGCGATGACCGGAATATTCGACTTTTGCGCCTGTTCCGCCGCGTTCATGATGGCGGTCAGCTGCGGCACGCCGACCCCGGCGACGATGCGCGTCGTGCAGATCGAGCCCGGGCCGATGCCAACCTTGATCGCGTCGGCCCCCGCGTCGACCAGCGCCTTCACGGCCTCGGCGGTCGCGACATTGCCGGCGACGATCGAAATCTTGTTGCTCGTTTTTTTCACGCGCGCGACCTGGTCGAGCACGGCCTGCGAATGCCCATGCGCCGTGTCGATGATGAGGCAATCGACGCCGGCTTCGATGAGCTTGAGCGCGCGCTCAAAACCGTGATCGCCGACCGTCGTCGCCGCCGCCACGCGCAGCCGCCCTTCCGCGTCCTTGCAGGCGTATGGATGCTGCGTCGCCTTCTCCATGTCCTTCACGGTGACGAGGCCGACGCAGCAATAATCTTCGTCGACGACGAGAAGCTTCTCGATGCGGTGCTGATGCAGCAGGCGCTTCGCCTCATCGCGGGATACGCCCTCGCGCACGGTGATGAGGTCCTTCGTCATCAGCTCGGCGACGGGCTGGCGAGGCTCCTCGGCGAAGCGCACGTCGCGGTTCGTCAATATGCCGACAAGCCTGCCCCGCTTCGCGCCGTTCGGGCGTTCGACGACCGGGATGCCGGAGATGCCGTGCTTCGCCATCAGCGCGAGCGCGTCGGCAAGCGTCTCATCGGGATGCATGGTGATCGGATTGACGACCATGCCGCTTTCATAGCGCTTGACCTTGCGCACCTCGGCGGCCTGATCGGCGGGCGTCAGATTTTGGTGGATCACGCCGATGCCGCCAGCCTGCGCCATGGCGATGGCGAGCCGCGCCTCGGTCACCGTGTCCATCGCCGCCGAGATGATCGGCAAATGCAGCTCGATGTCGCGCGTGAGCCGCGTGCTCACGTCGACGCTGGAGGGCTGGACGCGGGAATGGCCCGGCTGCAGCAGCACGTCGTCGAAAGTGAGGGCTTCGCTCATGGCCTCAACGAATTTGGCGGACATCGCATGGACTCCGGATTTTTATCCCCTCTCCCGCTTGCGGGAGAATCTAGGGCGCTGGAAAAGCGCGCTGGCGCGCTTTTGCGTCCTCTAAGCGTTGAACTGCAATCGCGCGAGCCTGGCGTAGAGACCGCCGCGTTCGACGAGGGTCTCATGGACGCCCTCTTCGACGATGCCCCCCGCCTCCAGCACGATGATCCGGTCGGCTTCGAGCACAGTCGCCAGCCGATGCGCGATGACGAGGCTCGTCCTTCCCGCCATCACGTCCTCGAGCGCCGCCTGCACGAGCTTTTCGTTCTCGGCGTCGAGCGCCGAGGTCGCTTCGTCCAGGAGCAGCACCGGCGCGTCGGCGAGGATCGCGCGGGCGATGGCGAGACGTTGGCGCTGGCCGCCCGAAAGCGTCACGCCGCGCTCGCCGAGCTCCGTCTCATAGCCCTTGGGGAGAGCCGCGATGAAGTCATGCGCCTGGGCGCGGCGCGCCGCCGCCTCGATCTCGCGCCGCGGCGCGCCCTCTCGGCCATAGGCGATGTTCTCCGCGACGCTCGCCCCGAAAATCACGGGGTCTTGCGGCGCGAGCGCGATCGCCTTGCGCAGCGCGCGCGGATCGAGCTCGCGAACATCGATTCCATCGAGCGAGACCGCGCCGGAATCGACGTCATAAAAGCGCATCAGCAGCTGGAAGAGCGTCGATTTGCCTGCTCCCGAGGGGCCGACCACCGCGACGCGCTCTCCAGGCTCGATCGTGAGATTGAGATCGTCGATCGCTTTGGCGCCCTTCGCGCTCGGATAGGAGAAGCTCACATTCTCGAAGACGATGCGGCCGCGCACCGGCTCCTTGAGGGCTTTGGGCTTCGCCGGCGCGGCGATCGCCGGCTGCACGCTCAGGATCTCGCCGATGCGTCCGGCTGCGCCCGCCGCGGCCGCCGCCTCGCTCCAGACCTGCGAGAGCTCGCCGAGCGAGCTCGCGCCGAGCACGGCGTAAAGCACGAATTGCGACAGAACGCCCGAGGTCATCTTGCCCGCGAGCACGTCCTGAGCGCCGAGCCAGAGCACGGCGACGACGCTGCAGGAGACGAGGAAGATCGCGCCGGCGGTGACGAGCGCGCGCAACCGCGTCGCGTCGCGCGCGGTCGTATAGGCCCCTTCCGCCACGCGGCGAAAGCGCTCGACGATCTGCGGCTCGGCGCCGCAGGCCTGCATCGTGCGGATCGCCGCGAGATTTTCGCCCGCGAAGGCCGAAGCGTCGGCCAGCGCGTCCTGCGCGCGGCGCGAACGGCCTTTCACGGCGCGTCCGGAGGCGATGAGCGGCAGCACGATCACTGGAATGGCCGCGAGCGCGACGAGGGACAGCTTGAAGCTCGTCACGACCATCATCACGATCGCGCCGAGAAACAGGAAGAAATTGCGCAGGGCGACCGAGGCCGAGGCGCCGAAGGCCGATTTGAGCTGCGTCGTGTCGCTGGTGAGCCGCGACAGGAGCTCGCCGGTCTTGGCGGTCTCGTAAAAGCGCGCATCGAGCCTCGTCAGATGCCGGAAGAGATCGGAGCGGAGATCCGCCACCACCCGCTCTCCAAGCGTCATGACCAGATAGTAGCGGGAGCCGGAGGCCAGCGCGAGCGCGGCGACGACGGCGATTAGCGCGCCGAAGCTTGCATTGACCGAGCCAGCGTTGTCCTTGGAAAAGCCCTGGTCGATCATCGCCCTGACAGCGAGCGGCAAAGCGAGCGTCGCGCCGGCGGCGACGGATAGCGCGATGAGGGCGAGCAGGATGCGCAGCCAATAGCGCAAGGCATAGGGGAGCAGCCGGCGCAGCGGCGCGAGCGTCTTCAGCCGGCGTGTCTTTTCGGGAGCGGCCTCGTCGGTCATGGCGGCTTATAACGTCGAAGCCGCCGGAAGGCGACAGGGGATCGCCCGGAGCTGGGGAAAACGCCCCGGGCGCCATTCCGCAGATCAGCTTATCCGCTCGAGCCGTTGCCCCCACAGGGCGAACCGACTGCTGCGCAGGGCACGCCACGCTTCGTTGGCGGCGGCGTCGTCAGCACACGCACGCCGTTCGCCGAGGATTGGTTGTCGGCGTTCGTCTGGCTATTGACGATCGCATTTCCTGCCCAGAAGACGCCGATGTGCCCGAGCCCTTGCCACGGGGCCCAATCCTCCATGCGCGCGTCGCCGAGCTGTTGGTTTGCGCCGTTCTCGGTCGGCGGATTTTGGGCGCCGCCGTCCTGGCCCGCGCCGCTGGCAAAACGCGAGTCGAGCGTATCGAGGAGGTCGAGCGGAATGGGGGTAGGCTGCGAGAATGTCCCGTCCGCAAGCACCGTCACCATCTGGCCCGGGGGAATCGTGACCGTCGACGTTCCGTTGCTCAGCGTCACCTCGCCCGTCAACGCCGCAAAAACCGGGCCTTGCGGGCAGTTGAGGCACACATAGGCCATGCCGCCGCGAACGGCCAGGGAGCCAGAAGGCGTCTCGATCTTCGCGCCCTCGGAGTGGCTCACTGCGCCGCCCACGAAGCGCAAAGCGCCCTTGGTCAGCTTCGCGGACTGCTCGCCCACGCCCTCTTTCGCGTTGTAAACGAATTTATTGATGACGACCGAGCTGCCGTGACCCACCGTCATCGTCGACTTGTCGCGAAAGACGATCTGCGCTGACCCGATGGCGTTGGTGGTGATCCGCTCCCTCGCCTCGACTCCGGCGCCGACCGAAAGCTTGCGGCCGCCGCCCTCCGCGGACTGGTTGACCGCCCCGACGTTGCCGACCGGCTCGGCGAGCGCCGCTCCGGCGAAGGCCGTTAAGGCGGCGATGAGGATCGGCAGGAAAATCTTCATCTTCGTCGCCCTTTCAGAACTTCGCCACGGGACCGAACACGAAGGAGAGGTCGTGCATCCTGAAATTTTGGATGTTCGAGTCATTTCTCAGGAACTCCAGGTGGCTGGTGAAGCCCCATCGCGGGCCGACGGGCGCATCGAGCGCGACGCCGTAAATCCAGGCGTCGTCGCGGCGCGCATGAAAAGGATCGACCAGAAAGTTCGGAGAATCGAAGGCCGTCTGCGTGAAGCGCGCATAGGGCGCGATCGTCCAGCGGCGCGGGAGCTCGCGCAGCGGCGGGTCGATCTCAAAACGCAGCATCGCCTGGAAGTCGATCGTGTCGGACGACTGCGAGGACAGAGCCGCGTTCGCCCGCGAATAGGCGCCCCGCCCTTCGAGCCTCACCATGTCGTTGAAGCGATAAAAGGCGTTCAGCGAGCCTGCGTAGACGTCGCCCGTGGCGAGCGTCGAGACCGTATGCGCCGCCCAGTTCCACGGCCAGGGGCCGCCGTCAAACACATAGAGACTGCGATATTCGAAGCCCGGCTCCAGCACGAGGTCGCGGCCAAAATTCTTGCGGAAGGTGATCCCCCCGCCCCCGTCGTTGAGATAGTTGATGTCGCCCAGGACCGACGCCGCGCCGGTCGCATAGGGCTTGACCGAAAGCCCCGGCGCGATCTCGAAACGCGGCCCGATCGAGCCGGCGAACAGGGCTACATCGTATTGCGGCAATCTGAATTGCTGGGTCGCATAGATCAGGCCGCGCATCTCGAGCGTCGGCCCGCCCCGGCCAAGGAAATCCCAGTCGAGCGCAGTCTGAGGAGCTCGAAAGTGTTGGTGTCGGAGCGCTGCCCGAGAAGCGCGTTCGTCTGCACGCCGCCCACGCCGAAGAGGCCGCCTGCGGGAAAGTAATTGGCGTTGGATTGCGAACGGATGCCGATCTGGAGACTGCCGTAGAGACGTTTGTCTTCCGAAGCCTTCTCGATGTCCGGCAGCTGCGCCTCGATCTGCGCTTTTTGCGCGGAGTCGAGATTTGGCGACTCGACCGCCCGTCGCATCTGCAGCTCTGCGCTGCGGTCGGCGCCCATCTTCGCATAGAGATAGCCGAGCTCCTTGCGGGCGCGGGCGAGGTTCGGATTGAACATGAGCAGGCGCTGAAGCGCGCTGATCGCCTCTTCGTCATAACCGAGCTGAGAGGCGAGCCGGATGAAAGCGTAAGTCTTGTCGTAGTCGGTCGGATGGAGGCGGATCTCATCGGCGAGGCGATCGAGCTCGGCGCGCGACTGCGTCTCCGTTTCGCCCAGCTGGCCGAGAGGCGGAAAGTCGACCTGCAATTCCTGCGCGCGGGCGCGCCCCGCCGGCGCGGTCAGGCCCGCGATCAACGCCACGCATCCCGCGATCAACGCTACGCATGAAACTCGAGGGGCGCCGGTCACGTCGTCTCCCTTGAAGCCGCGGTTTATTCCAAAAGAAACTCATACACAAAGCCAGGAGCTTGAACAGACTTGTCGTGGCCAAGGCATGAAATATCCGCGCACTGTGGCGCAATTGCCACAGTTCTGAGGAAGGGGCTGCCCGCGTCGGCGCGTCAGGAACTTCGCGCGGCCCAGGCCGAAGCGACGCGGATCCGTGACGAGAGAAGTCCCGCGCTATGAGCGCAGGCTTAACAAATAGCGCAAGCTTGGCTGAAAGTAATCATTGCTGAGCAAATGGCCTTCGGGCAGAATTGCCCCTGCGTTCGCATCGAACGCCTAATTACTCGAAAGTATTACGGACATGGCTGAGATCAATCCGCAGCCCCTTCCTCCCGGCAGGAGGATCAGCATTCGAGTGGCTCACAACGTTACGATCGATCAGCTCCGGGAGATGATTCTTTTCGTCGGAGGAAAGACGGGCTGTCGCACCTGTGGCCTTGGAGGAGTGACCCTCGAGCTCGGCGGAGACCCTCCTGAGCAAAAGGAATTGTTGAACCTCCCGGGAGTTACCTCCGTAACCATCAGCTGAAGCCATGGCCAGCGCGCCATCGAGCGTCGATGCGGCGCAAGGCCCCGCGCTGGCCGTCACTTATCCCGGCGACGACCCGGATTTGCTGCGGCGTATTCTGCCGCTCGTCGACGTCGTGGAAATTCCTCCCGACGCGATCGCCGCCTCTTCCGGCGGGGGGGTGCATCTACGCGAATCCGTTCTTCAGGAGTATGAGCGGATCCGTGGCGAGGTGCGGCTCATCTCCCACAGCGTCGGTCTTTCCATAGGGTCCTTCGACGCCTGGAACGAAGTCTATTTCACGCTTATGGACGAGCTCTTCGCCAGATTCGATCTCGAGTGGCACAGCGACCATCTCGGCTACACCACGGTCTGCGGCGAGAACCTCGGCACGATTCTTTGCGTTCCGCGCACGCTTGAAGCGCTCGATCTCCTGTGCGAACGCATCCACCGCATCCAAGATCGATACGCGACGCAGTTTCTGCTGGAGCACGTCATCGAGCTGCTGCCCGAAGCGCCCGCGGAATATTCGGCCGCCGGCTTTCTCAACGAAATTACGCGCCGCACCGGCTGCGGACTCATCCTCGACGCCTATAATCTCGATTGCGACATCCGCAACAACGGCTTCGACGCGAAGGCCTTTTTCGACGAATTGGATTTTGCCCCCGTGCGCGAGCTTCATCTCGCGGGCGGCACGACGCATGAAGGCCTCCAGCTCGATATCCACATGGGGCCTGTCAGCGACTCGACGATGGCGCTGGCCAAGGAGATCCTGCGTCGCGCCCCGAGCCTTTCCGTCGTGACCTTCGAGTATTTGCGAGAGACGCTTCCACTGCTCGGTCACGACAGGATTTGCAGTGAGCTCGCGCGCATCAGGGAGGCGATCCAGGCATGAACGATGCAGTTGTCAGCGAGTTGGCGCGCGTGCAGAAAGGCGTTCTCGCCCTGATGAAGCGGCGGGAATGGCAGACCGACGATCCCTATCTCCGCGCGGTCGCCGGATCGACGGGCCTCAGGATGCTGAGGAAGATCGCGCTCTGGTGGACGATGGTGTCGCTCGAGGCGCAATGTCGTTATACGACGCGGCTGCTCAAGCGCCTCGGCGAGTTCGACGCCGCCGTCGCAGGATTCTTCGAAAACGAAGCGGTTTCGCCCTTCATCGAGGAGATGGGCCCGGATTTCCTGCGTCGTATCATGGCTCGCCACGAGCCGTTGCTGTGTTCTGTCGCCGAATTCGAGCTTTCAATTCTACTCATCCAGCTCGGACGGGGCGCCGCGCGCGAGATCGTCTGGGACCGCCATCCCGAACGAGCCATCGTTGCGCTCGAGCGACAGGAAGCCCTGCCCGAGCCCGAGCCGGGATGGCTTTATCGACTCCGGATCGATCCCGGCGAGCGCCCGACGATGCGTTGCGAGCGTGAGGCGATCGTCGGTTTGGTCGTCGCCTGAGCCATTCCAGCCCTCCAGGCGACTGGCTACCCCAGCAACCCGCCTTGCCGCGGCGCGAGCGGATTGTTGCGGACCGCCGCCGCGTCAGGGGCGTCCAGCGCCGGCTCGCCCGCGAAAGCCGCATAGAGGCCCGAGACGAAGCGCTCCTCCAGGTCCTTGACGATGAATACGATCCTGGTGCGGCGGTCGGCGTCCGGCCAAGCGGCGAGGCGGTGCGGCGGGTGGAACACGTGCTGCACGCCGTGGATCACGACGGGAGAATCCGGGTCGTCGGAAAGCGCCACGATCCCCTTGACGCGGAGCAGCCGCGGGCCGTGCGCCTCCCGCAAGAGGTCGAGGAAGAGATCGAAGGCTCCCGGAGCGAGCGGCTTGTCGCTCGTCAGGCAGAAAGCGCGAATATGCGCGTCATGTCGATTGACGTCGGCGTGGTTGTGATCGTGACCATGATCATGGTGATCCCTCGCCGCGAGCAGGGCTTGCGCGTTGAGCCATGAGTTCGACGCGCGGCGTTTTCCCATCGGCGTCATAGAGGCCGCAATCGAGAAGCGCCGCGGCCGACGCCTCGCCCTCGGCGGCGATCAGAATGCGCGCCGCCGGATTGAGTGCGGCGAGCCGCGCGCGAAGCTTCCCGAGATTCTCCGCGCCCCGCGGCAGATCGGTCTTCGTCACGACGATGCGGTCCGCGACGGCGGCCTGCTTGATCGCCTCCTCATGCGCGTCGAGCGTCGCGTCGCCGTTCACCGCGTCGACGAGCGTCACCACGCCGTCGAGCCGGTAGCGCAGCAGCAGATAGGGATGGCGCATGATCGCATGCAGGATCGGCGCGGGATCGGCGAGCCCGGTCGTCTCCAGCACGATGCGCTTGAAAGGCCTGATCCGGCCATTGTCGCGCCGGCGCAGCGCGTCCTCGAGCGTCGCGATGAGATCGCCGCGGATCGTGCAGCAGACGCACCCCGAGGCCATCACGATCATGTCGCCGTCGATCTTCTCGACGAAGAGATGATCGAGCCCGACCTCTCCGAATTCATTGATCAGAACGAGCGTGTCGGCGAACTCGCTCGACGCGAGCAAGCGGTTGAGCAGCGTCGTCTTGCCGGCCCCCAGAAAGCCGGTCAGGACCGTAAGCGGGAGGGGCGGCGGCGGACGGCGCGGCTCGGCGGACGCCGCTGCGCTCATTGCGCCTCCGCGAGCCGGCTCCGGCGCGCAGCGGCGGAGTGATGCTTCGCCTTGCCGGGACCGTGCTTGTGCGGCTTCGCCTTTCCGGTGCCCGCATCGGAGGAATTGTCGCCGCTATCCGCGCTGTCCGCCTTGGCCGAGGAATGGTGATGGCCTTTGCCCTTCAGCTTGTGCTTGCCGGACTTGTGCGTCTCCTCGGAGTCGGCGTCCTGCTCCGTCGCCGCCAGGCCCTTGGCGCCGGAAGCGCTCCACACCACGGGCTTGCCGGGCTCGGCCAGCGGCGCGGCGACGAGCTGCGGGCCTGTGGGATCATCGGCGCCGACGGCGAGCTTCGGATCGCGAGGCTTCGCCACGGGTCCGGCATAGCCCTCCACGGGGCCCGTGTGGACGAGGACAGGCTCGAGGGAGATGGGCTGCGCGGTGAGGCGCGTCGCCCCGCCCTCGCTCGACTTCTTCGCGGGATCGGCGACCATCTGGATCGGCGCGTCCTCGAACTCGGCCACATATTGATTATGCGCCTTGCCGCGACGCAGGCAGATCTTATCGCGCTGATCGGGGGCTGGACCGACGCCGGGGCCGGGCAGATCGGAGGCGAGGCCCTGCGCTTGCGCGCCCTGGAAGGCGCGATCGAACAGCGCCGCCGTCCTTACGGTGCGCGCCGCGCCGCTCGGCGCGCCGAGCACTACCGCGATGAGCCTTCTCGAGCCTCGCGTCGCCGAGGCCACCAGATTGTAGCCGGCGGGACAGGTGAAGCCGGTCTTCATGCCGTCCGCGCCTGGATACATCCTCAAGAGGCCATTGTGCGTCGGCATGATCCTGCGGCCGATGCGAAACGCGCCAATGTGGTAGAGATCGGCGGATTCAGGAAAATCGATCAGCAGCGCCCGGCCCAGAAGCGCAAGGTCGCGGGCCGAGGAAACCTGGCGGTCGTCGGGCAGGCCGTTCGGATTGACCCAGTAGGATTCCTTCATGCCAATCGCGGCCGAGGCCTGGTTCATCTCGCCCGCGAAGGCTTCGATCGAACCAGAGACGCCCTCGGCGATCGTGACCGCTATGTCATTGGCGGACTTGACCATGAGCATCACGAGCGCATTGCGCAGAGTCACCTGCTGCCCGGCGCGGAAGCCCATTTTCGACGGCGCCTGCTCGGTCGCTCGCTCCGAGACGACGAGCGGCGTGTCGAGCGTGATCCGTCCTTTGCGCACCGCGTCGAGCGCGACATAAGCGGTCATGAGCTTCGAGGTCGAAGCCGGAAACCAGACCGCGGTCGCCTGATCCTGCTCGAGCACCTGACCGGTCGCGACGTCGATCACGATCGAAGGCGTGGCCAGGACCGGGGCGGCGAGCCCCAGACCCATAGCCAACGCGACGATTAGGCGTAACGCGCCTCCGCTTAAAAGTTTCATGCGCAAATTCCCCGATCGGCGGCGCGTCTCGAAAGCGTAGAGCGCGAACCCCGTTAGTCAATTGTTACCAAAACCGCCAAATTCGGCGCAATTCGGGCGCCCGGACATGGCGGATCGTCCAAAACGAACTCTTCGGGCGGCCGACGCCCTAAACTTTCACGTCCAAACAGCTGATTATATGGAGCGCGCCGCCGCCGCTCGTGCTAGATTTATTCTTAAAAAAAGAAGCGGGGATCGGCTCTGGTGATTGATAAGCTTGAGTTCTTCATCGCTCTCGCCGGGGAGCAGAGCTTTTCGCGCGCTGCGGAAGTGTGCGGGGTGACTCAGCCCACACTTTCGGCCGGCGTGAAGCAGCTCGAGGAGTCCTTCGGCGTGCTGCTCGTCAACCGCTCCTCGCGCTACCACGGGCTCACCCGCGAAGGCGAGCATGTGCTGGTCTGGGCGAAGCGTATCGTCGCCGACGCGCGCGCGATGCGCCAGGAGGTGAAGTCGCTGCGCGACGGCCTCTCCGGCCAGCTCCGGCTCGCCGCCATCCCGACCGCGCTCAGCGCCGTCTCATCCCTCACGGCGCCGTTCCTCGACAAGCATCCCGGCGTGCGCATCAAGGTCGTCAGCGCCGGCTCGGCTGACATTCTGACCATGCTCGACAATCTCGAGATCGACGCCGGCCTCACCTATCTCGACAATGAGCCGCTCGGCCGCGTGCGGACGGTGCCTTTGTGGAAAGAGCGCTACCGGCTGTTGACCGTCGCGACCAATCCGCTCGGCGACCGCGAGCGGGTCACCTGGGCCGAGGTGGCGCGCCTGACGCTCTGCCTTCTCACGCCCGAGATGCAGAATCGTCGCATCATCGACCAGCTGATGCGCGAGGCCGGCGGCGCGCCGCGGACCGTGCTCGAATCGAATTCGATCATCCTGCTCTATGACCACGTCAAGGCGGGCCGCTGGGCCACCGTGATGCCGGAGAAGCTTGCCCAGGCGCTCGGCGTGACGCCGCCGCTGCGCGCCATCCCGATCCTCGAGCCCGAGGCGGTGCACGAGGTCGGCCTCGTCGCGCCGCAGCGCGAGCCCGCGCCGCCCCTCGTCGCCGCGCTGCTCGCGGAGACCAGGAAGCTCGCCGCGAGCAGAGCATTGGACGCGCCATAGGCGGTTTCTATCGTTCCATGGCTCGCGGCCATTGATCGAGGCATCGAATTGCGGCAAGGTAATAAAAATAACCAGATAAAAGAGTAAAATGCGGCTGCTAAGAGCCGCCGCGCTCAAGACAAAAAAGGGAAGAAATGTCGCAAGTCTCAGCCTGGGACACCGCGCGCGCGCAGGAGATCATCGACGCGCATCTCCATTTGGAGGGCCCCGCCATGCCGATCCTGCACGCCTTGCAAGAGGAATTCGGCTGCGTCCCGGAGGCGGCGGTGCCGCAGATCGCCCAGGCGCTCAACGTGTCGCGGGCGGAGATGCACGGCGTCGTCACCTTCTATCACGACTTCCGCCGAGAGCCGGCCGGCCGGCACGTGCTGAAGATCTGCCGCGCCGAATCGTGCCAGTCGATGGGGTCGGAGAAGATCGCGCACGACTTCCTTCAAAGGATCAAGACCGATTGGCATCACACGACGCCGGACGGAGCGCTGACGGTCGAGGCGGTCTACTGCCTGGGGCTCTGCGCCCATAGCCCTTCGGCGCTCTATGACGGCGAGCCGATCGGGCGCGTCGACGGAGAGAGGCTCGACGAGATCGCCGCGGAGGCGCGCCAGTCATGACGAAAGTCTTCGTTCCCCTCGACATGGCCGCCAAGGCCATGGGCGCCGACAAGGTCGCCGCGGCGATCGCCAAGGAGGCGCAAGCCCGCGGACAGAATGTCCAGATCGTGCGCAACGGCTCGCGCGGCCTGCTGTGGCTCGAGCCGCTCGTCGAGGTCGAGACGACGCAGGGGCGCATCGGTTACGGCAATGTGGCGGCGAAGGACGTCGCCTCGCTCTTCGATTCGGGCTTTCTCGGCGGCGCTCCGCACAAGCTCTCGATCGGCAAGGTCGAGGATCATCCTTTCTGGAAGCGTCAGCATCGCGTGACCTTCAAGCGCTGCGGAATCACGGATCCGCTGTCGCTTTCCGAATATGAGTTGCTTGGCGGCGGCGTGGGTCTCGCGAAGGCCTTCGCGATGTCTCCCGCCGAGGCGGTGGCGGAGGTGACGAAATCCGGCCTGCGCGGCCGCGGCGGCGCGGGCTTCCCGACCGGAATCAAATGGAAGACGGTCGCCGACACGCCGGCGGACCGGCGCTATGTCGTCGTAAACGCCGACGAGGGCGATTTGGGCACTTTCGCCGACCGCATGATCATGGAGGGTGACCCTTTCGCGTTGATCGAAGGCATGATCATCGCCGGCTATGCGGTCAACGCCTCCAAGGGCTATGTCTATCTGCGCTCGGAATATCCGCAGACGGCGGTGGTCTTCGGCAGGGCGATCGAGATCTTGCGCGAAGCCGGCTGGCTCGGGCCGAAGGTGCGCGGCTCGAATTTCGCCTTCGACGTCGAGCTGCGCATCGGCGCCGGCGCCTATGTCTGCGGCGAGGAGACCTCGCTGCTCGAGAGCCTCGAGGGCAAGCGCGGCATCGTGCGCGCCAAGCCCCCCTTCCCGGCCATCGCCGGCCTTTTCGACAAGCCGACGATCGTCAATAACGTGCTCTCGATCGCGACAATCCCGATGATCTTCGAGGAGGGCGCGCAGGCCTATGCCGATTGCGGCGTCGGGCGCTCGCGCGGCACCATGCCGCTGCAAATCGCCGGCAACGTCAAACATGGCGGGCTCTGCGAGGTCGACTTCGGGTTGACGCTCGGCGAGATCGTCAACGACATCGGCGGCGGAACCCTTTCCGGGTGGCCGGTGCGCGCCGTGCAATGCGGCGGCCCGCTCGGCGCCTATGTGCCGGTCAAGGACTTCGACCTCATCTTCGACTATGAGGATTTCGCCAAGCGCGACGCGCTGATCGGCCATGGCGGCCTCGTGATCTTCGACGACACGGTCGACATGCTGCAGATGGCGCGCTTCGGCATGGAATTTTGCGCGATCGAGAGCTGCGGCAAATGCACGCCCTGCCGGATCGGCTCCACGCGCGGCGTCGAGACGATCGACAAGATCAAAGCGGGTCAGAACGTCGAGGCGGAGATCGCGCTGCTCGAAGACCTCTGCAACACCATGAAGCTTGGATCGCTCTGCGCGCTGGGGGGCTTCGCGCCCTACCCCGTGCGTCAGGCGCTGCGTCATTTTCCCGAAGACTCCGCAGGAAGTCCGTTCCCGCCGCCGCGGAAGGAGGACGACTAAAGCCATGAGCGTCATTAAAGAAATCGACTATGGCACGCCGGCCTCACAGTCTCAGAATATGGTGACTTTAACGATCGACGGTCAGACGGTCACCGTGCCCGAGGGCACGTCGATCATGCGCGCGGCGATGCAGATCGGCAATGAGATCCCAAAGCTCTGCGCCACCGACAGCATCAAGGCTTTCGGCTCCTGCCGCCTGTGCCTGATCGAGATCGACGGCCGTGGGGGGCTTCCGGCCTCCTGCACGACGCCGGTCGCGCCCGGCATGAAACGGTGCATACGCAGACGCCGCGTCTGAAAGCGGTTCGGCGCGGCGTGATGGAGCTCTACATCTCCGACCACCCGCTCGACCGTGACCTGCGCCGCCAATGGCGACTGCGAGCTGCAGGACATGGCGGGCGCAGTGG
>CAWHHH010000019.1:0-124659 GCA_963829075.1 uncultured Alphaproteobacteria bacterium
GTAGCGAATGGGTGTCCCTAAACGACCGGCTGCGCCACGAGGCGCAAACGGTAATGGCGCGCTCGGCCGATGCGGCCGAGGCGCTTTCAATGCAGAGGATCCCGAAGGTTAATTCGGGATCGTGCCTTCCTGACCCGAGCCCCGAGAGGCGCGGGAACGATTACCAACCGAGTGGCGTTCACAGGCAAGGCGACAGCGTTTAGCACCGAAGTGTCGAAGACAAGTCGTCTCCGACGGCGTGGCGCTACAGCCAGTCGAAAGCGGGTTCGTATTAAGCGGGAGTTTTGACACGGTCAAGCGGAGATTGGGGCGCCGGAGAAGAAAAATTCCCGGCTGGCGGGGCCAAGGATTTTTCGCGCGCCTCGTGGCGGCGCTCATCATGCGGACGTGCGCCGAGCCGCGCAAGACCGCGTCTCGGGATTGTTGAGCTCGCAGCGAGATCATTGAATTGTCATTGAATTGCGACACCAGAGCACCGTCGCGAAGTTTCAGGATGCTTCGCGAGGGCCTTGTGTAGCGGCCTGAACGGCCGCCCTTGAGTTCTCATCAAGCCCACGCATAATCGCCTCCACAATAAAAATGGCGACCCGCCGCCGAACGCGGCGGGAGTGTCACCGTTGTCTGGACCGCGGATTTTCAGGAGAAACGACATGCCCCGCCGCCTGCGCGCCTTTCTCTACAGCATCGAACGAACTCTCGTCGGCGTTGTGATGAAGCTTTTGGCCTGGGCCTTGGAGCGGCTGGCGTTGCGCGGCTGATAGCTCGAACTCAGCGCCCGCGCGCCATGTCCACGAGCAGGAAGAGCGTCAGGATCGCGCCCACGGTCCCGAAGGCGAGTGGCGGCCAGCGCTCCGGCGAGCCGGCGGTGAAGCCCGCGGAAAAAAGGCTCGCCGTCGCAATGAGCCCGAAGGTGAGCTGCCGCCCCGTGCGCCGCACGCCGTCCTCCAGCGAATGGGCGAGAAATTTGACCTCGAGATTCTGCCCGGGCCGCGCGCCGATTAACTTCTCGACCGTTTCGAAAAACCGGGACGCCCGCACCTTCAGCTTCTGGGCTTCATAGAGCATCGTCTTCGTGCTCAGCTTCTGCTTCACGGCGCCCAACATCGCGCGCGACAGGAAATTCCCCGCGACGTCGAAGGGGTCGATCGTCGGATCGAGCTGCGCCGTCGCGAGCTGCACCTGAGCGAGCGCCTTGCCGACAAGCGTCAGCGAGGCGGGCAGCGGCACGCCGTGGCTCATGGCGATCTGACTCATCTCCTGCATGATCGGGCCGATCTGCATCTCGGCGAGGCCGGCTTTGCGATATTTCGCCATCAGCGCGCCGATCTCCGCCTGGTAGCGCTGGGGTTCGAGCTGGGAGGAGTCGAAGTCGCCCGAGAGCATGAAGGTCACGTCGGTGAGAAACTCTGCGTCCTCCTGCCAGAAGGCCATGAGCAGCAGCATCAACTGCTCGCGCAGATCGCCGTCGAGGACGCCTACCATTCCGAGGTCGAGAAAATAGATGCGGTCCTTCCACCACATCAGATTGCCGGGATGCGGATCGGCGTGGAAGAACCCGTCGACGGCGATCTGCTTGTAGAAGCTCTCCAGGAGCTGGCGCGCGGCGGCCGCCCGATCCGGCCCTTCCGGCGCGCCGTTGACCGGCACGCCCTGAATTTCCTCCATGACCAGGAGCCGCGGCGTCGACAGCTCCTTATAGACCGCGGGAACGCCGAGACGGTCATAGGAGGCGACCACCTCGGCCATGCGTTCGAGATTGGCCGCTTCCTGCGAAAAATCGAGCTCGCGTTGCAGCGACTGCGACAGCTGCTGAAACACGCTTTTTATGTCGATGACCTTTTGCAGCCCCGGGCGCGCGGCGGCTTCCGTCACGAAGGCCTCGAAGAGCGCGAGATCCTGCTCGATCTCGCCGCGGGCGTTGGGCCGCTGCGCCTTGACGACGACGCGCTCGCCGCCGACGAGCGTGGCGCGGTGCACCTGGCCGATCGTGCCGGCGGCCAAGGGCTTGGACTCGATCGAGTGGAACACGTCCTCCCAGGGAACGCCGAGCTCCTTTTCCATCACCGAGACGACCTCGGCCTCGCTCATCGGCGGCACTTTGTTTTGGAGCGAGGCGAGCTCCAAGATGAACTCCGGCGGCAGAAGATCCGGGCGCGTCGAGAGGATTTGCCCAAGCTTGGAGAAGGTCGGCCCGAGCTCCTCCAACGCGGCGCGCAAGCGCTTGGCCTGCCGCTGCCGGCCGGTGGCGCCGTCCGGGTCGGGCTTGTTGAAGAGCTCCTTGAGTCCGTGCTTCGCGGCGACGGCGGCGATGCGCGCGCCGCGCGCGGCGAGCTGGGGTGGCGGCGCCTCCGCTTCCAGCGCGCGCGGAATAAGCTTCGGCGCGGCGTCCTCGCGCGCCGTGTTCACGATGATGATTGTGCAACGGGCGTTGTGGCTGATCCGGTTTGGGACGTTTCCGAGCAGGAATTCCTTGCGCCCCGACATGCCGAGATTGCCGACGACGAGCACGTCGACGGCCTCCTCCTCGGACGCAGCGACAATCGCCTTCGCCGGGTCGGGATCGACGAAGACGAGGGCACGGCCGCGCTCGCCGGCGAGACTTCGCGCATAGGCCGGGAGCTCGGCGCGCGCGGCGTCGGCGCGCGCGTAATCGCCGGCGCTCGCCGCGGGGGCGTGCGGATCTTGAGGGACGATAACTTGCACGACGAGAAGCTCGGCCTCGAAGAGGTGGGCGAAGGAGGCCGCCCAGCGCGCCGCGCGGTCGGAAGTCTGCGACCGATCGACCCCGATCATCACGCGCCGGACGGGCGCATCGCCAACCAGCGAAGGCGCCGGCGAGCGGTTCGTGGATTCCTTGGAAAGGCCCGCGTTCAACGTATCCATCCCGAGATCTTTCGTGTGAAATTTTGTGCTAAGGGCTTCGACGTCGACGCCCGCAGCATTTCCTTATCACGGCTTAGGTAGCCGGCCAGCTCGGCGCGACGACATTGCCTGTAATCGCAGCGGTGCACAAGTCGCGACGCGGCGTCCGCTGGGAGGAATCGACGAAAGCTCTTTTCGAGCGGTCCTTGGCAACCTAAAAACACCGCCGCTTACGGTCGCGCGAGGTATGAAATCCTGGAAACTCCAGACGCGCGACGCAAAGGCTTAATCGAACCGCGCTGGAGTCCTCCGCATGACCCTGCCCCGCCAGCTTTCGACTTATGCGCTCGTCGGCGTCGTCGCTTCGCTCGCGCACTATTCGGTGCTCGTCGCGCTCGTGGAGCTTGAGGCTATCCCGCCCGTGCGGGCCGCGCTCGTGGGTTATGTCGTCGGCGGGCTCGTCTCCTATCGGCTGAACCGTCGCCACACTTTCGCGAGCGAGCGCCCGCATCGGGAAGCCGCCTGGCGCTTCGCTCTGGTGGCGCTCGTCGGCTTCGGCCTCACCTATCTGTTGATGCGTCTCTTCGTCGAGCGCCTCGACGCGCCCTATCTGCCGGCGCAGCTCCTGACGACGATCCTCATCATGTTCGTCTCCTTCGCGATCAACCGGATCTGGACCTTTGCCCACAGCCCGGCGGGCCATTGAGGCCCCTCAATCGAAGCTTCCCCTTTTGCGGCTTGCCGATGGAGCCAAATGTGACTAGAGCCTCCGCAGGTCCCCGCCGACGCTTTTCGAGCGTCCGGTTCTGGAGCAAGAGGTTCGAACGATGCGCGATCCGGTCGAGACTTACAGCCAGTATCTTATTCCGCAGGTCATCGAGAACACGTCGCGCGGCGAGCGCGGCTTCGACATCTATTCGCGCCTCCTGCGCGAGCGTATCATCTTCCTGACCGGTCCCATCGAGGATCACATGGCGTCGGTCATCACAGCGCAGCTCCTCTTTCTCGAGTCTGGAAAACCCTAAAAAAGAGATCTTTCTCTACATAAACTCGCCCGGCGGCGTCGTGACCTCGGGGCTCGCGATCTATGACACGATGCAGTTCATCAAGCCGAAGGTCTCGACGCTCTGCGTCGGCCAGGCGGCGTCGATGGGCTCGCTCCTGCTTTGCGCCGGCGAGAAGGGCCTGCGCTATGCGCTGCCCAATGCGCGCGTGATGCTGCATCAGCCCTCGGGCGGCTTCCAAGGCCAGGCCTCCGACATCCAGCGCCACGCCGAGGACATTTTGAAAATCAAGCGGCGGCTCAACGATATCTACGTGCGGCACACGGGCAGGGACTACGAGCTGATCGAGAAGACGCTCGATCGCGATCATTTCATGTCAGCGGAAGAAGTCCAAGGAATTCGGGATCGTCGACCACGTTCAGGCGAAACGGCCCGACGAGGAAGTGGAAGCCAAGGCCTGAGGGTTAAGCGCGCATGTTTCGTAAAATTCTGATCGCCAACCGCGGCGAGATCGCCTGCCGCGTGATCAAGTCCGCCCGCAAGATGGGCATTGCCACCGTCGCGGTCTACTCGGACGCCGACGAGGACGCGCTGCATGTCGAGATGGCCGACGAAAAAGTCCATCTCGGCCCGCCGCCGGCGGCGCAGTCTTATCTTCTGATCGACAAGCTCGTCGCGGCCTGCAAGCAGACGGGAGCCGAGGCCGTGCATCCGGGGTACGGCTTCCTCTCCGAGCGCGCCGCCTTCGCCAAGGCGCTCGCCGACGCGGGCATTGTTTTCATCGGCCCCAATCCGCGCGCGATCGAAGCGATGGGCGACAAGATCGAGTTGAAGAAATTCGCCGCGAAAGCCAAGGTCAATGTCGTTCCTGGCTACCTCGGCGTCATCAAGGACGGCGAGGAGGCGGTCAGAATCGCCAATGAGATCGGCTATCCCGTGATGCTGAAGGCCTCGGCCGGCGGCGGCGGCAAAGGCATGCGTATAGCCCATAAGGCCGACGAGGTCGTCGAGGGTTTTACCCGCGCGCGATCGGAAGCTGCGTCATCCTTCGGCGACGACCGCGTCTTCATCGAAAAATTCATCGTCAATCCGCGCCACATCGAGATCCAGGTGCTCGGCGACAAGCACGGAAACGTCATCCATCTCAACGAGCGCGAGTGCTCGATCCAGCGTCGCAATCAGAAGGTCATTGAGGAGGCGCCCTCACCCCTTCTGGACGAAAAAACCCGTGCGGAGATGGGCGCGCAGGCCGTGGCGCTGGCCAAGGCCGTCGATTACGATTTCGGCCGGCACGGTCGAATTCGTCGCCGGCCAGGACAAAAGCTTCTATTTCCTCGAGATGAACACACGTCTGCAGGTCGAACATCCTGTGACCGAGCTCATCACCGGCATCGACCTGGTCGAGCAGATGATCCGCGTCGCGGCAGGCGAGCCGCTGGAAATTCGCCAGCAGGACGTGACGATCAAAGGCTGGGCGGTGGAGAGCCGCATCTACGCCGAGGATCCGACCCGCAACTTTCTCCCCTCGATCGGCCGGCTCGTCAAATACAGCCCGCCGCGTGAAGAGGTGACGGACGGGATCACCATCCGCAATGACACCGGCGTCGCCGAAGGACGCGAAATCTCGATCCATTACGATCCGATGATCGCCAAGCTCGTCACGCATGGACCGAATCGCCTCTCAGCGATCGATGCCCAGGCCGGGGCGCTCGACCGCTTCGTCATCGACGGCATCCGCCACAACATTCCCTTCCTCTCCTCGCTGATGACCAATGAGCGCTGGCGCTCCGGCAAGCTCTCGACGGGCTTCATCGCCGAGGAATATCCGGGCGGCTTCGCGCCGCACCAGGCCGAGGGCGAGCTAGCGCATCAGCTTGCGGCCGTCGCGACGCTGATCGATCACATCGGAAATGAGCGCAAGCGCCAGATCTCAGGCCAGCTGCGCCATGGCGCCCCGGTGCAGTTCGAGCGCAACCGAGTTTGCCTTTTAGGCGACCAGCGCTTCTCCGTCTCGGTCGCAGCCGAAGACGACGATCTCCTCGTGCGCTTCGCCGGCCACGAGGAACGCGAGCATCGCGTCTCCTCGACGTGGCGGCCGGGCCATCTCGTCTTCGAAGGCGCCGTTGATGGGAAAACCCTCTTCGTGCAGACGCGGCCAATTCTGAACGGCTATGAGCTTTCACATCAGGGCGTCGGGGTCGCGGCGCGCGTCTACACTCAACGCGAGGCGGAGCTCGCCGCCTTCATGCCCATAAAGAAAGATGCGGGCGCCGCAAAATTCCTACTTTGCCCGATGCCGGGCCTCGTCAAGACCATGGACGTGAAGGAAGGCCAGGAGGTCAAGGCGGGCGAAGCCCTCTGCATGGTCGAGGCGATGAAGATGGAGAACGTGCTGCGCGCCGAGCGCGACGCGACTGTCAAGAAGATCCTCGCCAAGCCGGGCGACAGCCTCGCGGTCGACGCGGTGATCATGGAGTTCGCGTGAGGCGCGGCGCGAAGCGAGCGGCCGAGGAGCGGACGCCGAGGCCTCCGCTTCGGCGCCGTGGACTTGGCTTTAATACGCCTGCGCGCAATATTAATGCGTGATTAATGCGTGACGTCACGCCGCCTTGAGCCGCTGCATCAAGCCGTGAACCTCTTCCTCGATGAGCGGCAACGCTGCGTCGGGTGTCATCGCATCGACGTCATCGACGCGCCAATATTCGATGCGGGAAGCGTCCTGCGATGCAGCAAAAGAAGGGTACCGCTCCCCCATTAACGGAAAATGTTCCGCGTATTTCAACGCGACGATGTGGTCTGCTGCCTCGAGATCGGCGATCCGCAGCTGCAGCGGCGCCCTTGCGTCGCCGCGCTCAAAATTCACCCCACGCTCTTGCAGCGCCTTTACCGTCGCCGTCGCGATCGGTCCTACATTGGCGTGACCAAGGTCGACGGCAATGCCTCTCGACGCCGCCATCCATCCAATGCACCCCTGCGGAGCGAGAAAGTTGAATAGCTCCTCCGCAAAGCGGCTGCGGTAATAGTTTCCTGTGCAGAGGAAGAGCACGGTTCTCACGTGGATCCCATTTCGCTCTTGGGAGGGACTGGGGCCCGCGTCAGCAGGGCGCAGGGCATTTGATCTGGTCGGGCCCCCATTTATAGAGTCCGTCCGGGAGCGCGCGAAGTCGCCATGGCGCAAATATTCGTCCAGCGCCATAGTTATCTGATCCCATTCCGAGGGCGTGGGCTTTTCCCAAATCCGCTGCGCGGCGCACTGGCCATCCGCAATGGCCCAGATCGCCACGGCGACCGGAAGCGCGGTCTCCCGGCTTTGGGCCCACTCACGCACGTCCTCGAGCTCCATGTCGTATGCGCAGGGAAAGTTACGGTTCATGGATAGGCCTCCCGAATCGCCTCAGCAGCTTCTTGACGCTTCTGGATAACAGCGGCGTGAAGGGCGCCGCCGCCGGCTTAGTGCGTGAGGCGTGCGTAGGCTGTAATTCCTTTGAATATATTCTGCATGGCGGCCTCGATCTGAGTTGGCGTATTGGCCGAGAAATAATTGCCTGGAGAAGGAGCCTCTTGCAAAATTGTTAGAGATTGGCGCGGGCGATGAGGCGATATAGATAGGTTGCCTGATGTGTAATGCAAGTATTATTGTGCAGAATATTGCGCTTTCATTTAAAAGTTGTTGGATTATGATTGCGAATCGAACTACGCGCCGTGGCGACGGACCAGATGACTGACGATCCTCTCGACGCCATGTGGGCGCGCTGGAATCACATACAGGCCTCGCTTTTCCCTTGGCTTCGCGAGGAAGTCGAGCCGATGACCGAACAGCTCGGCCGGCTCATCACCATCCTCGACGTGATCGGTCTCCAAGCCTTCGTTCCAGAGCCGCCGCGAGGCCCGGGCCGCCCACCCGAGGATCGCCGCGCCCTGGCCAGATGCTTCGTCGCCAAGGCTCTGCTCGGCATTCCAACCACCAGCGCCTTGATCGAACGCCTGCAGGCCGACAAGTCGCTGCGCAGAATCTCCGGGTGGGAGCGGCGTGCGCAGGTTCCGCACGAATCCACCTTTTCCCGCGCCTTCAACGAGTTCGCGCAAGGGGATCTGCCGGGCAGGATGCACGCGGCGCTGGTCGAGCGCACGCTCGAGGGGCGCGTCGTCGGCGTCGTCGCCCGCGACGCCACCGAGATCGAAGCGCGCGAGAAGCCCGTCGAGAAAGACGGGAAAGACGATCCGCCGCCGCCCGCCGCCGAGCCGCCAAAAAGGCGCGGACGCCCGAGAAAGGGCGAGGAGCGGCCAAAGCCGGAGCCGTCGCGCCTCGAACGGCAAGCCACGCAAAGCCTTGCGAAAATGCTCGCCGAGCTGCCCACCGCCTGCGACGTCGGCTGCAAGAAGAACAGCAAGGGCTATAAGGAGACATGGATCGGCTACAAGCTGCATCTCGACGTCGCCTGCGGCCAAATCCCCGTCTCCTGCGTGCTGACCTCGGCCTCCGTGCACGACAGCCAGGTCGCCATTCCCCTCATGACCATGACCAGCGCCCGCATCGTCTATCTCTATGAGGCGATGGACGCAGCCTACGACGCCGAAATCATCGACCGGCACAGCAAGGCGCTCGGCCATGCGCCGCTGATCGACCGCAATTTTCGTTCGCAGCATGAAGCGAAAACCGAATGCGCCGAGGAGGTCGCCCGCATGAGGCGCGTCGGCGTCCCGGACCCGGACGACAGGCTCTTCGATTTCCGCACCATGGCCGAACGCGTCAATGCCCGGATGAAGGACGAGTTCGGCGCCAGGTTCGTGCGCGTGCGCGGCGCCATCAAGGTCAAATGCCACTTGACGTTCGGCGTGCTCGTCCTCGCCGCCGATCAAATCTTGCGGGTCTCGGCCTTCCGCGCCGCCCCCGCCTGAGCCCCCACGAAGCCGACATCTCGCGTGCCGGCAGAAAAATAAGGCGCAACGTGATCTTGGGGTTCGTTGCGCAATTCGCGATTTGTTCAGTGTTTCCTTGAGATGCGGTGTGGCAGGCGAGGACGCAGGATTGATCGCTGTTGTTGTCGGCGCCGACGAGAGTGGTCGCGTTGCACTGTCCATGTCCTCCGGTGAGCGGGTACAGGGTGCACTGATCGGTCCAAGTGGCGGCGATCCCCATAGATTCGGAATTATCCAGTATGATGTAAATATTAGCGTAGGTTTTCGATCCCTGTGTGGTTGCAGTTATGGTATTGTTTACAGTCAAACTACTATGTCCGAGCATATTTCCAAAAAATGTTTGTCTCGTATAGCTATAAGATACCGATCCATTGATTGTGTTGCCCACGATGGTAAAGCTGGGCGTTATCGAATTTAGCGCTCCAAGCTTCGTTGTCGTCCCGGTATTTGAGTTGAATTGCGACAAGGCAACGGCATTCGCTGCAGCGATTGCGCCCGCGTTGGGACTGCCGGTCCCCGTGTAATTCGTGATGTAGTTCTTGGCGGCGACGACGCCAGCGACGGCGGCGGCGTCAGCCGCGGTGTCCAGTTTAGCCTTGGCGGTCAGCGTGACGCTGTAGTCCACTCCAAGGGCGACAATGCCGAGCGCCGGCAAGATCCCAAGGCCTATGATGATGAACACATTGCCGCGCTCGTCTTGCAAGAAGCGGCGAAACCCGGACGGAAGTTGCTGCATCACGGACTTCTACTCCTGGGTCGATGAGTGTTGGGTCATGGGCAAGGGACACCGAAGCCGTCATCGCCTGCGATTTGACTGTAGGCGATCTGTGACACGTAGCGCGGGGAGAGATACGTGGAACGTTTGAAAGTAATTGGAGGAATGAAATTATTTCCAAACCGAGGTCGCCAGGAGTAGACGATGTCGACGACGACCTGAAAGTTTGGCGGCGAGAAGACGCCCGTCGTCGGTGTTGGAACCGGATCGAAGAGATCTTGCGGCAGGGTCGACGGCGAAGGTGTCGCGCCATCTGACGTCGCAACTTGAGCCGAACCGCAAGCGCGCGCCTTATTGCCGCCCGTCCAGACGATCTTGGCGACATAGGTGCAGGCGTTGGTGCAGCCGCCGACCGTCGGACTGAAGCTTATGCCGGCCATGGATATGCTGATATCCAAAGCCCAACTTTCGTTTTTTGCATAGGAGTCTGACAACACCAGTGGAAATTCGAGCATGGCGCTGTCGTTGGCGTAGTGGAGGTCCGTGTAGTTTATCGGGTAGCTTGGCGCTCCAACGACGCCATTCGTAACCAGTTGAGTAGCAATTCCATCTGATAGACGCGACAATTGTCGTTCCGCATTAGCCGCTTGGGAAAGATTGTAAACGCCGAGCAGCGTAAGCAGCAAAAAAGGAAGAGCCCAAGCGAATTCTACAATCGCCGTGCCGGCTTGATCGCACAAGAAACAGGAGGGACTGTGAGACGCCGCGCTCATGGACAACCCGCGTAGCTAAGCGCATTTTGGAACGGCTCGTTTTTGAATGTTGTAGAGCTCATTTGATAATAAACATAATTTCCATTGAGCTGAGTCACGCCGTTACCGTGCCAGAAAACCGCTGTGAATAGGGGAGTGGGATAGAGAACCTGGAGCAGGATGAGGTCATATCCGGCGCCTGGACAGAATGTGTTCTGTGAGGTCGTAAGGTGTGGGAACAATAAGCCGTTCTGCGCGGCGTTGACGTAATTATGGTAAACGGTCGGGATAGGCCCCAAAGGTCCTGGGCGATTGGCCGGAGGGGGCGCCTTGAGCACGGTGACCACATTGATCGCGACGTTGCTGCAGTTGAAATTCGAAGTCAGCTGCGGGCAGATGTAGGTTTGAGTGAACTGTGAAGCGCTAAGCCCCACGGTCGACACCGCTCCCGTCATGATGGCGCGCGCGCCCGCATTAGAAGCCCGATCCAAGCTGGCGGCCACGTAATAGGCGTAACCGATCTGAAAAACCCCCACCAAAAGGAGCACT
Source organism: uncultured Alphaproteobacteria bacterium (assembly GCA_963829075.1). GTDB lineage: Bacteria > Pseudomonadota > Alphaproteobacteria > Rhizobiales > Beijerinckiaceae > Methylocystis. Next base: position 10,803 of record CAWHHH010000019.1, read on the forward strand.
AAGGGTATTACGACAAGCCCGAACTCCATCGCGACGGCGCCGCGCGTGTCCGCCGCCGCGCGAACGAGCACGCGCTGGACTTTGGCGATCTCACCGCCTGACGGAGCCTGCGCCGGCATCCTCACCACCTTGAAGTCACAAAGACTGCCATGTAACCGGTAGAACTGTTTCCTTCGAAAATCGTAAATCCGATACCCCACCACTGTTTACAGACATGGCGATCATTGCAGGCTTAATTAGTCCGTCACTACGACATACAATACCGCTTTTTTAAGGACATACCGGATCATTTCGGCGCGGTCAGCTAGCGAAATCAGCGCCTATCTCATTGAGAAGCGCGCGACAAGTGACGCTCTCTGATCTCATTATATTTTTACGGAATTTTATGGAAGAATATTCCAACTTTCAGCCGATGTTTTTGTTGCCATTACCTCCAATGTTCGGAGTGAATGACAGCATCGGAATCGCAGAGGAGCAGGAAATGATCATTCAGACATCGGCGAAACTGTCAAACCAAACTCTCATAGCGCTTCTCGCCCTGGCGGGCGGATGTGCGCCTGGCGCCGCCATGGACTACAGGGATAACTATGGAAACAATTCTTATTATGGAAATATATACGGAAATAATAGCGGTTACGACAATGGCAACTATAATTCGAACAACGATGATGGCGGGATGGGCGATAGCAGCCACCGCCACCACCACAAGCATCCGATCACCGGAAATGAGTGCTCTAATGATGCTGCGGCCGGGGCAAATTGTGGCGCCAGCCCGTAACGCGGGACTTGCTCCGATCCAAAAACTAGCGGGCGGTTGGAAAAGCGCAGGAAGTTTTCGTTGACACTCCAAGGCGTTCCCGGAGCGACTCGGATGGATATTTGACTGGGCGATCTCGCCCAGAGCTCGCGCCTCGCGCAACGGCCGCGCGGCGCGTAGACGAATTGCGTTGCGCTCGCGCGACCCCTCTCTCGCGACTTTCCGCGCGGCTGAGCGGAAAGAGGTCGTCTTTTCCCTCGCGCCGCTTGAAGGCTCCCGTTTCGCGCCCGAAAAGGGTAAGGGAGAAGGGGGCCAGGACCAGCGGGTTAGCTTCGCGGCTCGTTTTCGACTTCATCATCCACAGGGGAAGCGCATGACTGAGCCGGAGCGTCGACCGCCGCGTCCTCGCGCTTTCCGTCTCGACGGGGAGAAGGTTGTTCCGCCTGACCCGCAAGGGTCAGGTTCCGAGGCGCCGCGGCCTTTCGCGGCGAAGGTGCTCGAGTCCGAAGAAGACATCTTCGCCTCGGTCGCTGGCGATTTCCCCGCAGATCCGGGCGACGAGGAGGTGGCGACGGAAAAGGCGCAGGCGAAGGGCCTTCTCGGTGGATGGGTTTTCTCCATCCCCGGGCTGTTCTGGTCGGCGCTGAGCGGCCTCGTCTCGCTCGCGCTGACCCTCTGGGTGACCGAACTCGTCGAGGGCCTTTTCGCGCGTTCGTCGCTACTCGGGACGCTGGGCCTCGTGCTCGCCGCGGCGCTTTTCATCGCCGCGCTGATCCTTCTCGCGCGGGAGATCCGCGCAATTCTGCGCCAGAACCGCATCGCGCGGCTGCATCTCGCGCTCGCCGCGGCGCGCGCCGAGAATGACGGGAAGGCCGCGCGCGCAAGGCTCACGGAGCTCTGCGATCTTTATGTCGCCCGGCCTGACATGGCGCAGGCGCGTGCGCGGGTGAAAGCGCTGTCAGATGAAATCATCGACGGCAAGGATCTCATTGATCTCGCCGAACGCTCGCTAATCGCGCCGCTCGACGCCTTGGCGGCAAGAGAGATCGCGGCAGCGGCAAAACGCGTCTCGCTCGTCGTCACGGTGAGCCCGCGCGCGATCCTCGACGTGATCTTCGTCGCCGCCCAGGCTATCGCACTGATGCGCCGCATCGCTGAAATCTATGGCGGTCGGCCGGGCCTCTTCGGCTTCTTCAAGCTCGCGCGCTCGGTCGGCGCGCATCTCGCCATCACCGGCGGCTTGGCGATCGGCGACTCGCTTCTGCAGCAACTCGTCGGCCACGGCTTGGCGGCGAAGCTCTCGGCGCGGCTCGGCGAAGGCGTGCTGAACGGCTTGCTGACCGCGCGCGTCGGACTTTCGGCGATGGCGGTGTGCCGGCCGACGCCTTTCTGCGCGGAGAAGGCGCCCGGCGTGAAGGATGTGGCGCCCTTCCTCTTTGGGGATAAAGGGAAGAAGGCCGCCTCGGCCTGAGATCGCGCGCTTCGAAAGGCGCGGAGCGGACCCGCGTGTGGCACAGGAAGCGGCCGCTCCGGCTCAAATAGTCTGAAGGCGCCGCCTTTTCGACGGCGCCCTCTTCTTGGCGTCGAATTCGCTGGCCGTTGAGCGCCAGCGCCCAAGAGGCTTCAGAAGGGCCACAGTCCGCCCAGTAGGCCCCCGCCGCCCCAGCCACCGTAGCCACCGTAGCCCCAGCCCGTGTTGTAGACCACAGGCGTGGTATAGTACGTCGTGGGCGCTACGTAGTCAGAGGCCACGACGCCGCAGCCGCTGTGACAACGGCGGGGCGCGTAGTCAGACGCGTAGACCCAGTGGTGGCGATAGCCGCAACCGCGCACATGCGCGTCGGCCGGCACGGAAATAGCGAGCACTCCCGCGCCGAGCACGGTCGCTGCCACAAGAGCATTCAAGCGTTTTAGGGTCATTATTGCCTCCACACCTTAGAATCCCTCTGAGCCGGAAAGAGGCCGCGAGCATTTCCCCCGACCATCCAACGTCTCGCCAAGGGTCGAATACTGAACTTAGGCGCATGCAAGGATTGTCAAGGCCGGCGTTGAAAGATATGGATCTGGTCCCACGGCATAGGTAAAGATTTAAGTTCCGCTATAGAACCATTTTTCCACGATCGATCCAATTTAACTGCAAAAAAATTCAGATGCTGTAATGTTTTTTAGCATAGGCTTGGCAATATACACAATCGTGACGTACGTAATCATACGTAGCTCTTAACGTTACGAAAAACAAAAAAACTGTAGAAATTGCGTGGAATTATGTTCCGCTGAAGCTAGTCGCACTAGCATAGCCTTGACTTTTCGGCTTGAAAGTTCCGCTAAATTATCCGCCAAGGTTGCGTTCTCAACGTACTTTTGTCATTTTTGCTTGGCATCCAAAAAGCAAAGGGCGCCTTCGCCTCGATCACTCATCTTGAGCGAAGCAGAGAGCGCCAGGGATCGTCGCTCCGTTTTCGATTCGGAGGGTTGTGCCTCCTCGATCTCGATGGGGCGCGGGCCGCGGGGCGCAGAAATAGTCGGATCGAAGAGAAAAGGACCCCCGCATGGTCTCGAAACGCCTGATCGGCGCGCTGCTTCTTTGCGCCGCGCCCCTTTTGCCCGCGCCGGTTCGCGCGATCGAAGTCTCCTCCGTCACGCCGACCACGGCGCTGCCTCCCCTTTCCGCTTATCAAGCTGTCTACGAACTTTCACTCGTCCATACGAAGGGCGTGGGCGCTCCGACCTCGGGCCGGGGGCGGATCTCCTTTGAACTCTCGGGCTCCGACTGCGAAGGCTATGTAGAGAACATTCACCAAATCACGGAGCTGCGGGCCTCGGAGGGGCCGCCGCGACTCTCCGTTCTCCGCACCGCGATTTTTGAAGCCGCCGACGGCAAGAATTTGCGTTTCGATATCGAGTTCGAAGACCAGCGGCGAGCCCGCTGAGAAAGTGCGTGGCGAGGCGACGAAGAGTTCCGACGCGCCTTTGTTGGTCAAGCTCGTGAAGCCTGAGCCACGGCAAGCGAAGTTCGCGGCGGACGCATTGTTTCCCTACGAGCATTTGCGGCGCATACTCGCGACCGCGCAGGCGGGGGGCAATTTGTTGCAGGCGAGGGTCTACGACGGCTCGGAAGATGGCGTTAAGATTCTTCAGACGACAACGACGATCGGCAAAACTGTCTCCACCGCCCCAGTCGGAAAGCCGGCGCAAGTCGACGCGCTCAAGAACACACGACGCTGGCCGGTCTCCATCGCTTATTTCGAAGCCGACACGCAGGAAGACCAAACGCCTCTCTATGTGCTCTCCTTCGAGCTTTATGAAAACGGCGTTTCGGGCGCGTTGAAGCTCGATTACGGCGAATTTGCTCTAGCCGGCGAGATAGCCGAGCTCGCATTCACGCCAACGTCGTCCACCTGCAAAAACTAGCGACCAGCCGGTCGTCATTCACGGGGATCGAAGCCCCGGCGCCGTTCAGCGCCGGGGCTTCGCTTTGCCACCTTGGCCCCGGGGTTTCGAGCGTGTATTGGCTACCGGCGAATTCGCGACGCGATCCGATCCTTGAGGGAAGTTCAACGCGAGGCTTCGCCGAAAGCGATCGATTGATGAAGATCACGACCTGGAACATCAACTCCGTCCGGCTGCGCATGCCGCTCGTCGCGCGCTTTCTCAAAAGCCATTCGCCCGACGTCCTTCTATTGCAGGAAACCAAGTGCCGCGACGCCGAATTCCCCGCGTCCGACTTTCGCGCGCTCGGCTATCCGCACCTGGCGATCAATGGGCAGAAAGGCTATCACGGTGTGGCGATCGCCTCGAAACATCCATTACAGGAGCTTGGCGCGCGCGATTTCTGCAACGTCGGCCACGCCCGCCACATCGCGGTTGAGTTGAACGTCGGCGGCGAGCCCTTGCGACTCCACAATTTCTACGTGCCCGCCGGCGGTGACGAGCCGGACCGGGAGATCAATCCAAAATTCGGGCACAAGCTCGATTTCCTTGACGAGATGCGCGAGTGGACGAAGTCCGAGGGGGTCTCGCAAGGGCGCGTCGTTCTCGCTGGCGACCTCAACATCGCGCCGCTCGAGCACGACGTATGGAGCCACAAGGCCCTGCTCAAGGTCGTGAGCCATACGCCGATCGAGGTGGAAAAGCTGACGGGGGCCTTCGACGCGGGCGGATGGATCGACGCGCTGCGCCGCTTCGTTCCGGCCGAAGAGAAGCTTTACACTTGGTGGAGCTACCGCGCGGCGGATTGGTCGGCGAGCGACCGCGGCCGGCGGCTCGACCACATCTGGGTGAGCCCGGCGCTCGGCGACGCCTTGATAGAAATGCAAGTGCTGCGCGAAGCGCGCGGCTGGGAGCGCCCCTCCGACCACGCCCCGGCGACCATTCTGCTAACCCTTTGAAGTAGATGCCTATTCCTGAGGCGCGAGTACTGCGCGTAACTCCTCGGTCGAGGAGAAGCGCTGCGCGCCTGCATCCGAACGCAATTCCACCGAGCCGTCGGAAAACATCACATAGGTCAGGCCGCCCGATTGATAGCGTTCAATTTCGCGCGGCTCCCCGGCTTCGGCGGGCGGCGGCGCGGCTTGCGGCCTCGGCTTCGCGGGCGGCTCCGGCGCCTGAGCTTCCTCGCGCCGCACGCGCAGGGGCGCCGGCGGGGCGAGCGGAGCGGTCGGGGCCGGCGGCGCCGGCCATGCCTCCGGTTGCGCCTCTGCGGGCGTCTCGTGAGTCACGCTTTCATCCGCATTCGACGCCGCTGGCCGTGACTCGGGCGGCGGCGGGGGCGCGGCCCTCGGCGCAGGCGCCGCTCTTCGCTCGATTTGCGGCGCGGGCTCGCGCTGGGCTGAGGCTTCAGCCGCCAGCGCCTGGGCGTGAACAACCGGAGAGCCCGCGGCCAGGAGCCGATCGAGCCGGCCGACGACTTCGGCCAGCGCGATCACCACCGCGCCGCCCGAAAGCGCCGTAGCGCCGCCGATAAAGAGGCTCCAGCCACGCTCGACCTGCACGATGTCCCACCCGCGCAGCATCGCCGTCGCACCACCGAGCGCCAGCCCGAAGCCGAAAAAGGTGAGCACCCATCGGGCGAAATTGCGTCGCATGATCGAACAAACCTTTCGTTACGCCCTACACCCGCCATTCGCCACAGAAGCTCAGGATGACGGCCGGGGTGTGGCGCCGCTCGGTCGTCAATGCGGCGGGTCGTGAAGGCAGCCTCCAAGGGAGCCTTGTGCATAAATCACAAACTGTATAAAAGGCGTTTTTTCAATTGTGGCGTGATGTCGCGTTGTATTTAAAAAATGCGATAACAAATCCGAAGTCTTGGCCGCGGCATTCGCGGCAGGGAGACCAAGGAGGGCTGGATGGGCATACTAAGGTCCGCAGGCGTCGCTTTCGCGATTTGCCTAGGAACAGCATTCATTATGCCAGAAAGCGCCGCGGCCCATGGCGGCGTAAAGCTTGAGCAAGATGAGTGCGTGTTTAAAATCGGACCCAATACCATGCATTTCGTCGGCTATCAGCGGGCCGGCGAAGAACAGGAATTCTGCGAGGACGTCGCGCAGACCGGTCCGACGGTGATTGGGCTGACCGCGGTCTCCCCGGATCTTCGCGATATGGCGATCGGCGTGCGGGTGATCAAGGACGTCGGCCAGGCCAAGGAACAAGCCGACATCGGCGCGGCGACGGTGTTCTACAGGGCGCCGAAAGTCTATCAGAACGGCTCGATGACCTTCGAGCACGACTTCAAGGAACCGGGGCGCTACGTGGGAATTGTCACGGTTTCAGACGACCTCGGCAACTCCTGGGTGTCGCGCTTTCCCTTTACGGTAGGCCTCTACAGCCTAATGGGGATGATCGAATACATCCTTTATGGAGTCGCTTTCGTCGCGCTCTGCGGGTTCCTCTGGTTCATGCTCTCGCAGCGCGCTAAAAAGGACCAAGCGACTCAGGCTCCGCTCTCGGCTCGGGAAGCCTGATTTGTCCCGACCCAAGCGGATGAGGCCGCTTGGGTCGCCGGAGAAGGAAGCGCGTCATCATGCGATTTTCTTGCAAGGCCGTGATGGGGGCCTTGGGCGCCCTGCTCTTCGCCCTGGTAAGCTGGGCCCCTGTCCCGGCAGGCGCCGCCGAAGATCCGGACGAAGCCGAGCTCTTGAAGCATTTCGCGTCGGTCGAGGTTTGGCATTTTCCCGTCGCCTATGACGTCGGCTACAACGGCCAGGACGTGGTCGTGACGCGCGAGCTCGTTGCGCTTCCGCCGCCCGCTGGCAAGCTCTGCTTCATTCGCTTCGACCTAGTGCGGGGCGAGGGCGACTTTTCTTATGGCTTCAAGCCGGCGGGCCTCGGCGGACCGCGCAACGACAAGGCTTGGGGCATCTATGTCCACAAACGCGGGACGGTCACGAACCAACTGCGCTCGATTTTGAAGCTGAACGCCATTTATTTCTTCGTCGACGGACCCAAGACAACAGATACAGCCGCCTCGGACGCCCTTTGCGCGCAGAAGCAGGCGGCGGTCGCGCAGGCCTATAGCGCTCCGGAATGGTCCGACCTCGTCGTGCGCGCCAAGCTCCTGCGCGGCTGGCCGACCGCCGCGGCGCCTTAAAAGTCGGCGAGAGGCCGAAGAGATATTGTCCGCGCCGCGCCGCCGCCCTAGGACAAGGGCAGCGCTTGAGGGATTCTTGCTCGGCGCGTGTCCCATTCCAGGAGATCGAAATGTCCTTCACGCTTGAGCCTCTGCCCTACGCCTATGACGCGCTGCAGCCCTATCTTTCGCGCGAATCCTTCGAGTATCACCACGACAAGCATCACGCGACCTATGTGACAAACGCCAACAATCTCATCAAGGGCACGGAGTTCGAGGGAAAGCCCATCGAGGAGATCATCACCGCCTCGCACGGCAAGAACATTCCGATCTTCAACAATGTCGCCCAGCACTATAACCACGCCAATTATTGGAAGTGGATGAAGCCCAATGGCGGCGGCGCCATTCCGGGCAAGATCGAGAAGGCGATCGTCGCCTCTTTCGGCTCGGTCGACAAGTTCAAGGAAGAATTCCAGGCCCAGGGCTTGGGGCAGTTCGGCTCGGGCTGGGTCTGGCTCGAGATCAAGGACGGCAAGCTCGCCGTGCGCAAGACGCCCAACGCCGAGAATCCGCTCGTATTCGGCGCAAAGCCGCTCCTCGTCGCCGACGTTTGGGAGCATTCCTATTACATCGACTACCGCAACCGCCGCGCGGACTATCTCAAGGCCTTCCTCGACCATCTCGTGAACTGGGCCTATGTCGAGGAACTCTACGACGCGGCGGCGAAATAGGCCGCGCGGCCCCTTGCGCTAAGCGAGGGGCCAGCTTCGCCCCTCGAGGCTAGCGGTCGATGGCCTCCGAATTCATCGCACGCGTTGCGTCTTCGCTCTCGAGCGTCGAGCCTGCGGCCTGGGACGCCTGCGCGAACGCGGGGCGCGATCCGGCCGAGTCCTATAATCCCTTCGTCTCGCACGCCTTTCTCTCGGCGCTGGAGCGCTCGGGCTCGGTCGGGGCGAAGAGCGGCTGGACGCCTGCGCATGCGCTGATCGAAGACAAAGCGGGTCGCCTCATCGCCGCCGCGCCCGCTTACGTCAAGGCGCACAGCCTCGGCGAATATGTATTCGATCAGGCTTTCGCGGAGGCCTATCGGCGCGCGGGCGGGCGCTACTACCCAAAAATCCAGATTGCGGTCCCCTTCACGCCGGTGACGGGCCCGCGGCTGCTGCTTGAAAAAGACGCGCCCGAGACCGCGCGTGCGGCGCTGATCAGCGCTCTGCGCGCCCTATGCAAGTCTTACGGCGCTTCATCGCTGCACGTCACCTTCGGGACCGAAGAGGAAGCGAGCGCGCTTGCCAAGGAAGGCTTCCTCCTGCGCGCCGGAGAGCAGTTCCATTTCTTCAACGAGGGGTATCGCGATTTTGACGATTTTCTCGACGCGCTCGCCTCGCGCAAGCGTAAGACGATCAAACGCGAGCGCAGGGATGCGCTCGGCGTGGATCTGACGATTGAGCTGCTGACCGGGTCTGACATTGCGCAGAAGCACTGGGACGCCTTCTTCGCCTTCTATATGCACACCGGGTCCCGCAAATGGGGGCGGCCTTATTTGACGCGCGCCTTCTTCGATGAGGTCGGCGGGGCGATGCCCGAGCGCATCCTGCTCGTCATGGTGCGCAAAGGCGCCGACTACATCGCGGGGGCGCTGAATTTTCTGGGCGACGACGCGATTTACGGTCGCCATTGGGGCGCGCTGGAGGAACGGCCCTTCCTGCATTTCGAGGTCTGTTATCACCAGGCGATCGACTATGCGATCCGTCACGGCTTCAAGCGCGTCGAAGCGGGCGCGCAGGGCGAGCATAAGCTCGCCCGCGGTTATCGCCCGGTCGCGACGCGTTCCGCGCATGAATTCGCCGACCCGCGCCTGCATGCGGCCGTCGCCGACTATTTGACGCGCGAGCGCGAGGCTGTCGCGGCGATGATCGAGGATTATGAGGAGGCCCTGCCCTTTCGGCGTGAGTGACGGCGCGAGGGTTGCGCAGCCAAGGGTTCTCGGCAGCTAAAAGGCCCGGAATTCCCTTCTCGGGCGCCCCTTTACAGACGCCGGGCGTTGCAAAAAGCGTCCGATCAGCGCAACTTTCTTACGAACCGCGTGTTTATCTGGCGACGCTCGGCTCAAGATCGTTCGCTTATTTCTCACTCACGCGCGGCCAGCGAGTCGTCCCGCGCGCTATGGAGGGCAACGCGCCATGAGCAACATTCCCGAAATACCCAAGCAAAAGCAGAACCAATATCTCTTCGGCGCCGTTGGAGCCGTGCTCGGTGGCATAATGGGCCTGGGCATCGCGGGTCCGGTGGCGGCGGTCGTCGGGGCCGGCCTTGGCGGCCTGGCCGGCTATCACCTCCTGACCCGGTTCGGAAAGTAGGCGCGAAGATTGAAGCGTCCGTGGCCCGGGCGGGTTCGCCAGATTGCCCCAAGAATACCGCGTGATTGGACGCTTCATCGCGCTAATCAAGATATTGGTCACCACGCCCGTCGCAATTGCTTAATGCGACGGGCGGTGGTTTGGTGCGCCTTGCTGCGGCTTTCGGGCCGGCTTGGGCTTTCTTCTCGCCGATCGGACATGCCGCGGCCTCTTTTTTCGCAGCAGCCGAAGCTGACCAGGGCGGAGGCGTGACCTATGCGCTTGGCTTCGCCCGCGCCCTTGCTGTGGAGATGCGCGCCGCGAGAGACGCGCAGCTTCTGCCCCATCGCAACGCTTCAGAGACCACGGGATGCTGAAGATGGAGAATTCGCGCGCGGCGCCGCGAACTACCGGCGAGTGATCTATGCCGCGTCACTTTGATCCCGCTCCTGTCAATGATCCCTTCGGCGATCCCGCTGTCTATGTGGATCTCGTCTTCGAGCGCCGCGCGCTGCTCTTCGACATCGGCGACATCAGCAGCCTGCCGACGCGCAAACTGCTGCGCATCTCCGATGTTTTCGTCACGCATCGGCACATGGATCACTTCGCCGGCTTTGACCACTTGCTGCGGCGTGTGCTCGGCCGAGAAAAGAGCTTGGAGATCCATGGGCCGGCAGGCCTTGTCGACGCGGTCGAACACAAGCTCAAGGCCTATACCTGGAATCTCATTGAGGGCTATGACGGCGAGCTGATCATACGCGCGGCAGAAGTCGACGCGTCTGGCGACTCCAGATCGGCGGTCTTCCGGGGACGATCGCGATTCGAGCGTTCCGAGAGCAGAACGGAACGGCGGAACGACGCGATTGTGCTCGAGGAGCCGAGTCTACGGGTGCGTACGACATTCCTCGACCACGGCGACGTGCCCGTGCTCGCTTATGCGCTGGAAGAGCGGGCCCAAATCAACATCTGGCGAAATAAGGTTGAGGCCATGGGCCTGGTCGTAGGACCATGGCTTCGCGCCTTCAAGGCAGCAATGCTTCACGGCGCGGATAACGCCGCCCCCATTACCGTCGCTTGGCGAGACGGACAGCCCGACGCGCCCCCTTCGCTGCCACTCGGTTTGCTTAAGGAAAAGATCATGAAAGTCACTTCCGGCCGCAAGATCGTCTACGTCGTCGACTGCGGTTTCTCGGCCTCCAATCAGCGAAAGGTCATCGAGCTCGCCAAGGACGCCGACATTCTCTTCATCGAGGCTACGTTCCTCGACGCCGACCGCGCTGTCGCCGAAGCCCGCTCTCACCTGACGGCCCGCCAAGCTGGAACTCTCGCGCGGATGGCCGGTGCGAAGCGCCTCGCCACGTTGCATTATTCTCCCCGCTATAGAGGCGAAGGCTCGCGCCTCGAGCAAGAAGCCCGGCAGGCGTTCCTGGAGACCTGAACGGCAATTCATAGCGTCAGTCAGCGCCAGAACGGCTCCAGGCGCTTGAACCGTCGCCAGGCTTCGCCCAATTCCGCGTCGGCGATTTCCGCGTCGCGCTCGCACCAGCCGAGCACCACGCCCGCTGCGAAGGCTGTCCCTGCCTTAGCGCGCGCCCCCAGCCCATCTAACAAGATCTGCGCGCCGGCGGCGTCGTTGTGCGCCCCCAGGATGTCCTGTAGCCGTGCGACAGTCCGGACATAAGTCCGATAACCGCCCGAACTCTTCATACAAGGCACCGAAGAATTCCGCGGCGTATCGCAGGTTCTTGAGCGCGATGCGAACCTTGTGGCGTTCCTCGTCTGGCAACAAGACGAGCTTCTTGCCGCGCTTCACGACGCGTTTTCGCAGACGCTCGAGCGTAAAGGAAGAAAATTGCGTCACGGGCGCCATAAGCCCCGCCAGCGGCTCGCCCGTTGCGCTTCTCCATCCGCGCCTGGTCAGAAAAGCCTGCAGCTGAAGCGCGAAAACCGTGGTCTCTTTTGCATTGATGAGCTGGCGCGCCTCGGCGTACAGAGCCTGCCGGCGCTTCGAGAGCGCGATGTCGATCCCGGCGAAGACCGATGGGTCGGCAATCGCCCGGCTCGGTCCCGCAGCGAGCAGCTCGCTGAAAGCGTCGCATTCGCGCGCAGGACCGAGAGCCGTGGCGATCCGCTTGGCCTCCGCGCGAAACGCGTCAAACTCGGCGCATGGCCGCACGCGATTGAACATGCCGAGGGCGGAGCGCATCCGCCGCAACGCGACACGCAATTGGTGGATCGCCTCCGGATCGTCGCCCTCGCGTAAAGGCGCCATATTGGCGAGAAAGTGTGCGAGCGTGTTGCCGACGACGCCCGCGATCGCATCATCGATCATTGCGCCGGGCGCAAATACTGGATAGCGGGCCTTGACGGGGGAAGCGACCGCGCCTTCGACGAGACGAAACCCTCGTTCTGACTTGCTCGTCACGTCCAGGCGGAAGGGCAATACCTCGACGGCGCGCGCGGCGAGATCGTAAAGCTCTGACGCGTCTCCGCTCTTCAGTTCGAGCTCGACCTCGAGGACGCGCGCGCGCCTATCGCCGGCGACGATTTCGCCGTCGTCAAAAGCGATCTCGATCCGAGTCGTTCCGGCGCCAACGAGACGCGTGCGACGTTTGATACGCGTCTCGAACTGAGGTTCGAGAGCGCGGTCTCCAATAATTTCCCCGAGCTCGGCCGCAATCTCTGCCCCCAACAGCGCAAGATCCGGCGCGCCGTTATGACCGCGCACCTCCAGCTCGCCCCGGGAAAATGCTTCGCTGTGCGACGTGGGGGGCCATTTCACCCCGATCAGGGGGGTGGCGCGTCCCGATCGTCGCACGCGCAATGCGATCCGGCGTTTGTTCAGGCTGCGATCCAGCGTATCAAAGTATGTTGAAATGAGACTGCGTGCGCTCACGCCCTTGCCGGGAACGCCGCCCAGCACCGGCGAATTCGAACGCCGCTTTGAGGCCTGGCGAGTCCGTGGAGAACTTGATCTCCAGCTCGCGGTCGTTCCGAACTCATTGTCCCTTCAAGCCCGTTCTTGTTCGGAACCGTCAACGGAAATTTGCGCCCTACCGCAGGCGTTTGTCCAGATATCGCATAAGCCCGAGGTATAGCCAATCGCAGCCGAACACGGCCGACCGCGCGGCGCTCTGGTCCCGCTGAACCGCCGCGGCTCGGCGTCGCCCCTGGCCCGAGGCGAAGGCGAGGTCCTTCCGCGCGCGCAAACTGCCGCATGGCGGCCTAGTCTCCGCCTGCTAATAATGGGTTGCTCCGCCTTTCTGAAAGCCTTGCGAGGATCCGCAATGCGGGAGACCACCCTGATCCGCCCCCCTAGCTTCGCCTTTCTCCCAGGGCGGGCGGCCGTGCGACATTCGGCGAATGGCGACGTCACATTCCGGGCAGACGAGATTCTCGCGGCAAGCGCATCGGACGAAGACACAATTCTACGCCGCCTCGAAAGCTCACTCGAAGGCATCGACATTGGCGAAGCCGAGGCGCGCCTCGTGGCGGTCGGTCCCAACCGCGTCGCCGACGGCGATCGGCCGGGCGTGTTGGGGGAACTTTGGGATCGAGCGAGGAACCCGCTCAACGCCCTGTTGCTCAGTCTCGCTCTGATTTCTTATTCCTTGGGAGACGCGAACGCCGCGATCGTCATCTCGATCATCGTCATGCTCGCCATCGCCATGGCGTTCATTCAGGAGCACCGCTCAAACGACGCCGCCGCGAAATTACGGGAGGCTATCAAGATAACGGCGAGCGTGAAGAGGCGCGGATTTGCTGAGGGAGAGAACCCACAATCGAACGGGTTTCATGAGATCCCAGTGGAACGGCTCGTGCCTGGCGACATCGTGCGCTTGTCGGCTGGAGATATGATTCCCGCGGATCTGCGATTGCTGAAGGCCAAAGACCTTTTCGTAAACCAATCGGCCTTGAGCGGCGAGGCGCTGCCGGTGGAAAAATCGGCAAACTCCGTCGCTGCGGCTGACTTCTCTCCACTGGCTGCGCCCAATGTCTGCTTGATGGGCACGAGCGTCGTGAGCGGCTTCGCCACTGGCGTGATCGTACAAACCGGCTCACGAACATACTATGGCCAGCTCGCGACCCGCGTCGCCGGGAGAAGAGAGCAGACGAGCTTCGATAAGGGCGTCAATCGCTTTATACGCCTGATGCTTGGCTTCATGCTCGCCTTGGCGCCGAGCGTTTTCCTGATCAATGGATTGTTGAAGGGCGATTGGCTCGAGGCATTGGCCTTCGCTCTTGCCGTGGCCGTGGGATTGACCCCCGAGCTCTTGCCAATGATCGTGACCGTGAATTTGGCCAAGGGCGCCATCGCCATGGCGAAAAAGCGCGTCATCGTGAAACGCCTCAACGCTATTCAGAACTTCGGCGCGATGGATGTTTTGTGCACGGACAAGACCGGAACGCTGACGCAAAATCGCATCTCGCTCAGCCTCTATCTCGACATCGACGACAAGCCCGACGCGCGGGTGCTGGAATACGCCTATCTCAACAGCCAATATCAGTCGGGCTTGAAAAGCCTGATCGACGCAGCGGTTCTCGAGCACGCTGAGAATGTTCAATTGCGCCACGGCTTTCGGATCGTGGATGAAATTCCCTTCGACTTTTTCCGTAAGCGGCTTTCTGTGATTGTCTCTGACGAAGATCAGGAGGCCCACGCTGCGAAAGGAGGATTCGCGCGGCTCTTGAGGCGCTTCATGGCGCCCCTCGGTGCTCGCCCGGACTTGCTGATTTGCAAGGGAGCGGTCGAGGAGACGCTGTCCTGCTGCAGATATTTCGACAGATCTGGACGGATTTCCAAGCTGGGGTCAGCGCGCCGACAGCAGATCCTGGCGAGGGCGCGCGAGCTCAATGAGGATGGCCTGCGACTCGTTGCGGTCGCCTATAGGGAGATCGCGCATCCCAAGAGGAGCTATTCCATCGCCGATGAGCATGACCTCGTGTTCCTCGGCTTCATTGCTTTTCTCGATCCTCCTAAGGAGACGGTCAGGGAAGCCCTCAACGGGCTGAAATCGTCGGGGGTGGCGATCAAGATCCTGACTGGGGACAATGAGGTTATCACGAGAAAAATCTGCCGTGAGGTCGGCATGGACGCGGAGCGGATCGTGCTCGGTCCGCAAATCGAAAAGATGACAGACTTCGAGCTCGCGACTCTCGTCGAGGAGGTCACAATCTTCGCCAAGCTGTCCCCCGACCATAAGGCGCGAGTCATCGGCGCGCTGCATGCGCGGGGTCACGTCGTCGGCTTTCTCGGCGACGGGATCAACGACAGCCTTGCGCTGAAAGCTGCGGATGTCGGCATTTCCGTCGACACGGCGGTCGACATCGCCAAGGAATTGGCCGACATCGTGCTCTTGGAGAAGAACTTGCTCGTGCTCCAGCACGGCGTCGTCGAAGGCCGCAAGGTTTTTGGCAACATCGTCAAATACATTAAGATGGGCGCAAGCTCGAACTTCGGCAGCATGTTCAGCGTTCTCGGCGCCAGCCTGTTCGTGCCATTCCTTCCGATGCTGCCGATCCAGGTGCTGACGATGAACCTGCTCTATGACTTTTCGCAGACGGCGATTCCGACCGACAACGTCGACAGGGAATATCTGGCGGGGCCGCGCCAATGGGACATCGACAACCTTTTCAAATTCATGGTGGTCATAGGTCCGATCAGCTCGATCTTCGATTACACGACCTTCTATGTCATGACACACCTGTTCGACGGCTTGCGAGATCCGAGCCTGTTTCAAACGGGGTGGTTCGTCGAGTCTCTGTTGTCGCAGACTTTGATCATCTATGTGATTCGAACTGCGAAGACCCCGTTCCTCGATAGCCGACCGAGCACGACGTTGATCGTCACCTCTCTCGTCGTCTGCGCAGCCGGCGTCGCCCTTCCTTTCACCTCGCTTGGACAGACGCTGAGGTTTGTCCCCTTGCCGTCGCTCTACTGGCCGATCCTTGCCGGCACTCTTCTTCTCTATGGGATGCTCACGCAGTGTGTGAAGCTGTGGTTCGTGCGACGCTGGGGCACGTGAAATTCTGCGCGACGGTTTCTGACACAGCTCAGGCCCGCAAGCGATCGCCCTTGGGATCGAAGAATGGGGTGAGAGACAAGTGAGCGCGGACACGCTCACCCGCGACGTCGAGCTCGTATTTTCCAGCGTGCAGAAATTCCTCGCTGACCCCTTCAGCGTTGCGGACATAACCATAGCCAATCGCTTGGCCGATCGAATAGCCATACCCGCCGCTCGAAAGCCAGCCCACGCGTTCGCCGTCGCGGTAGATCGTCTCCCGCCCAAGCAGCGTGACCTCGGGATCCTCGACCGAAAACCCCACGAGCCGACGCGCGAGAGGCTTCGTCGCCTCCTGCTCCAGCGCTTCGCGTCCCTGGAACGGTTGATCGGATTTCAACTTCACTGCCCACCCCAGTCCGGCCATCAGCGGCGTATGGTCTGGACCGATGTCGGCGCCCCAAGCGCGATAGCCCTTTTCCAGCCGCAGCAATTCGATCGCCCGATAGCCGGCGTTCACGAGGCCGAACGGCGCGCCCGCCTCCATCAGACGATCATATACGGAGACAGCAAATTCCACCGGAATGTGCAGCTCCCAGCCGAGCTCGCCGACATAGGTGACGCGAATCGCCAGCACGGGCGCGCCGGCAAGACGAATTTCCCGCGCCGTCATGAAAGGAAAGGCGGCGTTGGACACATCATCCGCGCAGCAGGAAGACAGAATGTCTCTCGCGCGAGGCCCCATGAGCGCGAGCACGGCGCGCGAGGAGGTGAGGTCGATCAATGCCGCGTTCGCCCCCTCTGGGATGGAGCGCTTGATCCAGTCGAAATCATGCGTGGCGAAGCCGGTGCCGGTAACGATGCAATAGCGGTCCCGATCCAGCCGCGTCACCGTCAGATCGCATTCGATGCCCCCCTTGCGGTTCAGCATTTGCGTGTAAATCACGCTGCCAGGAGCTTTGGCGACGTTATTCGCCGCAATCCAGGACAAGGCTGCTTCAGCGCCCGGCCCCACGAGCAGCGCCTTGGCGAAGCTCGTCTGATCGAAGATCGCCGCCGTCTCGCGACAGGCGCGATGCTCGCGTCCCACAGCCTCGAACCAGCCGGGCTTCGTGAAGGAATAGTGGTCCTCGGGCGTCTCGCCGAGCGCGCGATCGGCGAACCAGTTCGGCCGCTCGAAGCCCAGCTTCTCTCCAAAACACGCGCCGCGCTCCTTCAGTCGGTCATACAGCGGCGAGCGGCGCAGGGGACGGCCCGAGCGGAATTCTTCCGCCGGCCAAGCGATGGAGTAGTGTCGGGCGTAGGCCTCGAGCGTGCGCTCGCGCACCCAGGCCGGATCCCGATGGTTGGGACCGAAACGACGAATGTCCACCGCCCAGAGATCGAAGGGCGGCTCCCCGGCCGCAACCCATTCGGCGAGCGCCATGCCAGCCCCCCCGGCCGAAGCGATGCCGAAGGCGTTGAAGCCCGCTCCGACGAAGAGATTGCGCACCTCTGGCGTCTCGCCGATCATCCAGTTGCCATCGGGCGTAAAGCTCTCCAGCCCGTTGATCATCTGCTTCACGCCGGCCGACGCCAGCGCGGGGACACGGCCGAGCGCGAGATTCATGATTGGCTCGAAGTGATCCCAGTCATCCTCCAACAGCCGAAAAGCGAAGTCTTCGGGGACATGCGCGTCGCTCCACGGAATGGGATTGGGCTCATATCCGCCCATGACGAGGCCGCCGACCTCCTCCTTGTAGTAGGTCAGGCGATCTGGATCCCGCAGCGTCGGCAGATTGGCGCTGACGCCGTCAATGCGCTCCGTGACGATATATTGATGACGCACCGGCGCGAGCGGAACGCAAACGCCGGCTCGCGCGGCCAGGCGCGCCGTCCACTGCCCGCAGCACAAAACCGCCTTTTCGCAATCGATGCGTCCGTGGTTTGTCAGCAGCGCCCGCAGTCGCCCATTTTCGACGAGGATTTCCGTCGTCGCAACACCCTCGACAAGCTTCGCCCCGGCAAGCCGCGCGCCCTTGGCGAGCGCCTGCGTGATGTCCGAAGGATTGGCTTGCCCGTCCGTGGGCAAGAAAGCGGCGCCGACGACATCGTCGACATTCATCAACGGCCAAAGCGCCTGCGCCTCCTTCGCAGAGAGCAGATGCATCTCCAACCCGAAGCTGCGGGCGGTCGTGGCCTGGCGCTTCACCTCGATCCAGCGGTCGGCGCTACAGGCGAGACGAAGGCCGCCGTTGCGCTTCCAGCCTGTGGCGTAGCCCGTCTCCGCTTCGAGCTTCTCGTAAAGGTCGACGGAATAGCCAAGCAGGCGCGTGATGTTGGCGTTGGTCCGCAGTTGTCCGACGAGCCCGGCTGCATGCCACGTCGAGCCGGAAGTGAGCTGATGCCGCTCGATGAGCAGCGTCTCCATGCCGAGCTTGGCCAGATGATAAGCGACAGAGCAGCCGACGATCCCACCGCCGACGACGATGACTTGGGCGCTCTTCGGCAGCTCGGTCATGTCTTCTCCATTTCCTTGAATGCGTTGAAGGCGGCTTCGAAGCGCCGCAGATTCTCCTCCGTATAGGAGACGTAGTCGAAATCGATTGCCGATTTGAACTCGGAAACTATGCTCCACATCGACTCGCGAAGAAGCGAAGCGGCGAGCATCGCCTGTAATTTACGTCTCAGCGTATCGCTTGTGGGCGCTTCGAAATAATCGGCGAGCATCCGGTCATTTTCACTTGCCGTAAAACTATTGTTGGACGACAAGCCGCCGAGGTCGAAAAGCGGAGTTCCCCAGCCGGCGTAATCCCAGTCGATGAGCCACAAACGCGCGCCGTCGTCGATGAAGTTCGCCGCGAGCAGGTCATTGTGGCCGAAGACGAGATCGATGGGCCCGACGGCGCGTTCGAGCCTCTCCGCGCGCTCCAGAAATTGCGGCAGCGAGGGAGCTACGCGGCTCTTCTCGTCCAGCAAAGTGTGCGCATAATCGCGGATGACGTGGAAGACGTTGAAGCAGAGCGTAGGGCCGCGCAAATGCGCGGGGATCTCACGATGCGCGCGCTTCACCAGGGCGACGCAACGCTGGAGATTCGCTCGCACGTCCTCGGCGCCATAGGTTCGTCCTTCGATGAAGTCCATGGCGAGGAAAGGCGGCGCCGCGTAAAGCACCCTGGGCGAGATCCCCGCTGCGGCCGCCGCCTTGGCCGCGGCCAATTCGTTGAAGCGCATGACGCCGTGCAACGGAATGTCGCCGCCGTAGCGCACGACGACGCGCCGGCTCCGGTCCGATACGAGATAATTTTTGTTGGTTATGCCGCCCGGCAAAGGCTCGATCTCGACCCGGCCGCTCCAGATTGGCAGAGCGCGGATCGCTGATTTGGGATCGGATGCGTCTGCGGCCATCGCGGATCGCCCTCATCGGTTGCGATAAAAGCTCTAGATGGAACCTTCGAAGGTGACAAGCTGGCGCACAGGCGCTAGCCTGAAGCAGACCCTCGTCACGGCGCCTCGCGATGTATTCGATCGACGTTCGCGGAACCCGCTACCGGTTTGACGACCTAAAGTCGCTGATGGCGAAAGCGAGCCCTTTGCGCTCGGGAGATTGCCTTGCCGGCGTCGCCGCGGAATCCGCAGTCGAGCGAATCGCCGCGCAAATGCTCCTCGCCGACCTGCCCTTACCGCGCTTCCTCGAAGAACCGCTGATCCCCTACGAAGACGACGAGGTGACGAGGCTTATCCTCGACACGCATGATCCAAAGGCGTTTGCGCCTATTTCCAGCTTCACGGTTGGAGAGTTGCGCGACTGGTTGCTTTCCGATTCGGCGACGAGCGACGTCCTCTCGAATCTCGCGAAGGGGATCACGCCGGAGATGGCGGCCGCCGTCACGAAGATTTCGCGCAATCAAGACCTGATCGCGGTGGCCGCGAAGATCCGCGTGGTCACGCGCTTTCGAGACACCCTCGGATTGCCGGGAAGGCTCTCCTCGCGCATCCAGCCCAATCACCCAACCGACGACCCCAAGGGTGTGCTCGCCAGCATCATCGACGGCCTGCTGCTCGGCAACGGCGACGCGGTCATCGGCGTCAATCCCGCTTCCGACAGCCCACAGCGCTGCCGGGAGTTGCTGCTGCTGATCGACGAACTGCGCGAAACCCTGGACGTCCCGACGCAGTCTTGCGTGCTCGCCCACGTGACGACGACGCTGGACCTCGTCAGCAGTGGGGCTCCGGTGGATCTGGTGTTTCAATCGGTCGCGGGGACGCAGGCGGCGAACCGCAGCTTTGGCGTCGACCTCAATATATTGCGCGAGGCCAATGAGGCGGCGCGCGCCCTGAAGCGCGGAATGGTCGGCAACAATGTGATGTATTTCGAGACCGGCCAGGGAAGCGCGCTCTCGGCGGAAGCCCATCACGGCTGCGATCAGCAGACTCTCGAAGCGCGCGCCTATGCCGTCGCGCGCGCCTTCGAGCCCTTGCTCGTCAACACAGTCGTAGGATTCATCGGACCGGAATATCTTTTCGATGGAAAGCAGATCATCCGCGCCGGACTGGAAGACCATTTTTGCGGGAAGCTGCTCGGCCTGCCGATGGGGTGCGACGCCTGTTACACCAATCACGCAGAAGCCGATCAGAACGACATCGATGATCTTCTGACGCTCTTGGCGGTAGCTGGCGTCAATTACGTGATGGGCGTCCCGGGCGCTGACGACGTCATGCTGAACTATCAGAGCACATCGTATCACGACGTCGCGGCCGTGCGCCGCATGCTGAATCTGGCCCCGGCGCCCGAATTCGAGGAATGGCTTACGCGAATGAACCTCCCTGGCGGGGAGGCTGAGGGAGGGAGCCTGCCGGCGTCGTTCCAGCGCCTGCTGACGAGTACATCGATTCCGTAGCGGTTGTCATTTGTGCGGGATTCATTCTGGCGCCGCTGCGGTATAGCGTTCTGCTTGATTCGTAATGGGGTTGACGAAGATGGCGGCATGGCGACAAGCGTTGGCGTTGGTGATCGAAGATGAGGATTTGGTTCAGCTCACGACGATTGCGCGCTCGCGCACGGAGCCGGCGAGGCGTGTGGAGCGCGCGCGGATCTTGCTGGCCTATCGCGAAGAACCGTCGTTTTTCGCCGTCGGCCGGGCGCTGGGATTGCACCATCAGACCGTGCAGCGCTGCGTCGAACGGGCGGTGGCCCTCGGCCCGCTGGCGGCGCTCGACGAGCGTCCGCGGCCAGGCAAGGCGCCCCTCATCACGACCGAGGCCAAGGCTTGGGTGGTGTCGCTGGCCTGCCGCAAGGCCAAGGAACTCGGCTATCCGCATGAAGTTTGGACGACGCGTCTGCTGGCGCGCCATGCGCGCGAGCATGGGCCGGCGGCAGGCCATGTCTGTCTTGCCCAGCTGGCGCAAGGCACTGTGTGCAAGATCCTCGATCAGCATGAGGTGAAGCCGCACAAGGTGCGCTACTACCTGGAGCGCCGCGACGCCGACTTCGAGGCGAAGATGGCCGAAGTGCTGTGCGTCTATCGTGAAGTGGCCCTTCTCAAGGAAGCCGCTGAGGCAGGCGAAGGCGACGGGAGCGTCGTGATCGTCTCCTACGATGAAAAGCCTGGGGTGCAGGCGATCGGAACGACGGCGCCGGATTTGCCGCCCAAGCCTCATGAGCACGAGGCCTTTGGGCGCGATCACGAGTATGTCCGACACGGAACGCTGAGCCTGCTCGCCGGCATTGATCTGATGACCGGCAAGGTTCACGCCCTGGTCAGAGATCGTCATCGCAGTCGAGAATTCATCGAGTTCCTCGAGCTGCTCGACGCGGCCTATCCGACGAACGCGGCGATCAAGGTGATCCTCGACAATCATTCGGCGCATGTCTCCAAGGAAACCAAAGCCTGGCTCGCCAGGCAGCCGGTGGGCCGCTTCACGTTCACCTTCACGCCCAAGCATGGCTCCTGGCTCAATCTCATCGAAGGCTTCTTCTCCAAGCTGGCTCGCTCCGTGCTGCGTCATATCCGCGTCGCGTCAAAGCAAGAGCTGAAAGAACGCCTCATCGGCGCCATCGACGACGTCAACCAACATCCCGTAGTCCATTCATGGACTTACAAACTCGACGCAGCCTGATATGATTCGAACTTCCGAAACGCTGTACGAGGGCGTGATCCATGGCCGAAAATCTTCCCACGGTGAAGGATCGCCTCGCGGCGCTGAAAGCTGCAACGCCGGCGCGCGTCTTCCTGCCGAGCGCCGGCGCGGCGGTCGCGACCACGGCCAATCTCGCCTTCCAGCTTGCCCATGCAGAGGCGCGCGACGCCGTTGAGGAGTGTCTCGACGCGGAGGCGCTGGCCGACCGGCTGGGCGCGCCGGGTTTGCAGGTCCTGCGCGCCGAGAGCGCCGCGCCAAACCGACATGTCTATCTCATGCGGCCGGATCTCGGGCGCCGGCTCACCGAATCGGCGCGCGCGCGCCTCCTGCCTTTTGCCGGCGATTACGATCTCGTCTTCGTGATCGCGGACGGCCTCTCGGCCCGTGCGGTCGCCGCGCATGCCGGCCCGCTCTTAAACGCCGCGCTCCCAGGCCTTGACGCCGAAGGGTGGAGGATCGGTCCCCTCGTCATCATCTCTCAGGGCCGCGTCGCCATCGGAGACGAAGTCGGAGAGCTATTGGGCGCAAAACTTGTCGCTGTGCTGATCGGAGAACGTCCCGGCCTTTCCTCTCCAGACAGTCTCGGCGTCTATCTCACTTTCGCGCCGCGCATCGGCCGCACCGACGCCGAACGAAACTGCTTGTCGAACATCCGTCGAGAAGGCATGTCGTACGCCGAAGCCGCCGCAAGGCTGGTTTATCTCGCCACAGAAGCGCGCCGGAGAAATACGTCGGGCGTCGAGCTGAAAGACGAATCCGCTTTCACCGTCTCCCGTGCTCTTCCCCAAGCGGACGGAGGCGATGTGGCGTCGCGGCCTCGATCGTGAGGAGGCGGCTCGGCAATTGCGCCGCCCGCGGCATAGCGCGAACTCTGCAAAGGAACTGAAACGAGCAACGGATTTTAGCGCGGCCGTTTAGGGCGCTGCTGGTGGCTGGGGGACCTGGATTCGAACCAAGATTAACGGAGTCAGAAGTCCGCTGTTCTACCGTTGAACTATCCCCCAATGACCTCGGCCTTTGAGGCGGTTTCCTCTAGTGAGCGGCGGGCGGCCTGTCAACATCGGCGCGCGAGCCTTCCCTCCGCCTAAGGGTCGAACTTCATGTTCTCGACGAATTCCTTCAGCCGGTCCTTGAAAAATTGCCGCACCCACAGCGCCGTCTGCGGATGGGACTCGAGCACCTGATGGAAGAGAGAACGGGGAATCTTCAGCACAGTCGACGGCTCACGCGCGAAGGTCGTCGCGGGTCGCTTCGTCGCTGCGATCATTGCGGTTTCGCCGAGCAGCGCGACCGGATGCACGATCTGATCCGCGGGCCGCCCAGGTTCGCGCGCTTCCACCGCGACGGAGCCTTTGGTGAGCAGATAGCCGCCATCGGCCGTCTCGCCGCGCCGAAATAGGACGTCTCCAGCGCGCAGCAGCCGCGTATCGGCGCCAAATAGCAGATCCCTCGAGCGCTGCTTCCTCCATGACGGCGAAGACTTCGATGGCCAGGAGGTCCTCGATCTCTCTACCCAGCGCCATGGACCCCGGATCCCCTCGCCTCCGGCAGCTGCGTCTCGGCGCTCTCCGCGCGCATCGTCCTCGAGACAAAGCCGATATCCGCCCGGCGCGGTCAGGAGCAGCCCGGTTCGACCGCTGATCCCCTCGAGCTTGCGCCGCAGTCGGTGAATGTGGGTTTCCAGAGTGTGCGTCACGACTGCGCCATTATAGCCCCAAACCTCGCGCAGCAACACGTCCCGCCCCACCACGCCTCCGGCAGCACGGGAAAGGCGGAGCAACAAAGCGATTTCCTTTTCGGTCAGCAGCCGACTCGTCCCATCCGGCGCCGTAAGCCGCTGCGCGATCGGGCAAAAGCTATGTTCGCCGAGCGCGCGCCGTAAGGGACGCAGCGGAAGCTGCTCCAGGGTTCTGCGAATCGTGAGGAGCAATTCGCAAAAGCGCAGCGGACGGCGCATCGCCGCGTCGAAACCCCGCTCGCCTCGCGCCTCGCCCTTCGCAAGCCAGAGCGCCGCCCCGGCGAAGCCCGCCATTCGCGCCGCGCGCAACAGCGCTCCGGCGTCCTCCTCGCCGAAGTCATCGGAGACGAGCAGCGCATCGGGGCTGACGGCGTCGATTGCCGCCAAAGCGCCCTGAAGCGTCGCGGCCTCGCGCAAGGCATAGGCCGGCTCCCTCGCGAAGAGCTCGCCAAGGGCGGCCCGCAACGAGGGTCCGCCGGCCAGAAGAATGTCGAGCGCCATAACCTTATTGAAGCTCCCCGGGGCGCGATGCCGTCAAACAGAGATAGCAGGTTTCGAAGCCCCTTGAACGCCGGCCCGCTTGCCGTCAGGATTGGCCCCGAGCCAGAGAGCCAAGATGAGATGAAGAAGACGCCTCGCGCGACAGGCCGCGCCGGGTTGCGCCGCCTGATCGTGACGCGCGCCCTCGGCGGCGCGCCGCATCATGGCCTGCTCATCGCTGGCGGCGCGACCTTTCGCTGCGCGCTCGGGCGCGCGGGTCTCGTCCGCGACAAACGAGAAGGGGATGGCGGGACGCCGATCGGCGCTTGGCGGCTCCTGAGCTTTCTGCATCGACCCACAAAGCTTTGCCGCGCCGGCCTGCGCCTTCCAACGAAGGAGATTCGCCGGCGGGATCTCTGGTGCGACGACCCCGAAAGCTTCCACTATAATCGCGCGCTGGCCGCCCCTTCGCGCTTTCGCTGCGAGAGACTTTGGCGCGATGATGCGGTCTACGACGTTGTCGGGGTGCTGGACTACAATCTAAGGCCCGCCACCCGCGGGCGCGGCAGCGCGGTCTTCTTCCACATCGCGACGCAAGACTTCGCGCCGACCGCTGGATGCGTCGCTTTGCGCGCGCGGGACATGGCGCGCCTCGCACCGCGTCTCGCTCGTCAGGCGACGCTCGTCATCGGCTGAGGCCGTTTGCAAGCTTGCGTTGGCTTTCTGGAATTTGGGAAGTCGACCCCGCGCTTCATGCGCGCTCCCCCATGATCGCCGAGCCAATGCGCACATGCGTCGCGCCGAGCTCGATCGCCTGCTCGAAATCGGCGCTCATGCCCATGGAGAGGCGCGAGAGCCCGTTGCGCGCCGCAATCGCGGAAAGCAGCGCGAAATGCGGCGAAACCTGCTCATCCACGGGGGGCACGCACATCAGGCCCTCGACCGGAAGACCGAGCTCGTCGCGGCAGAGCGCGACGAAGGCGTCGGCCTCCTCGACCCGGACGCCGGATTTCTGCGGCTCTGCGCCCGTGTTGACCTGCACGAAGAAGCGCATCGGCCTGCCGTGTCGGCCGAGCTCGGCCGCCAGCGCCCGGGCGATTTTTTCGCGGTCGAGAGACTGGATGACGTCGAAGGTCTCGACCGCTTCTTTAACCTTGTTGGACTGGAGTGGTCCCAGGAGGTGCAGCTCGACGCCCGGGTAGCGCTTCCTGAGGTCGGGCCATTTCTCTCTGGCCTCCTGGACGCGGTTCTCGCCGAAAACGCGTTGGCCGGCGTCTAACAACGGGACGATCGCGGCGCTTGGAAAGGTCTTCGTCACACAAACCAGCGAGACAGTTTTGGGATCACGCCCGCTCTCGCGCGCGGCGCGGTCGATTCGGCTTCTCGCCTCGTTCCAGCGGTCGATGATGCTCATCAGCGGTGGGTAAGGCGCGGCCGCGGCCTCGGCAAGCGGAAAGTCTCACGACGGGATCGGTCGCTTCGTCGCGCGCGCGAGCCACTCCAGATAGCCCGCGTCGCCGTCCGCCACCTCAATTTTCAGGATTTCCGGAACCTCGTAATCATGCATCGAGCGGATGAGCGCCGAGAGCGCCGCGAAATCCTCGTCCCGGATCTTGAAGGAGAGCGCCGCTTCCGTTTCCTCGCAGAGGGCGCCGTTCCAGACGTAGCAGCTGCTGATCGGATGCATTTGAACACAGGCCGCAAGTCGCGCTTCGAGCGCCGCGAGGGCGATCTCGCGTCCCTTGGCCTCGTTCGCCGCGGTCGCGAGCACGATCGCGAATGTCTCGGGCATGCGATTTCCTCCCTCCAGGCGGCCGGCGGCTTGGAATAAGCCCCGGCCTTCGCTAGAATTTGACGCCGCCGCTTAAAGGACAAGTCCGCGCATGACGCAAAGCCTCGATGACAACCGCGCTCGCGAGCGGGAAAAGCTCGAAATGCGGGTCGGTTTCGCCGCTGCGGTCTTCGCCGTCGCTTACGCCTTCATCGCCTTGCTTGACCGAATGGGGGCGCCCGAAGGCTTCGTCGGAGCGCTCTCGCCCTATTTCACGATCATCGCGCTCGCGACGCTCGGCGCTTTGCTGCATTCGATGCGCGTATCCTATTATTATGCTGCTGGGCGCTCCGTGCCCGCCGAATATGCGGGATTCGCGCTCGCCACCCTCTGCGCCGGCCTGATGCTTCCTTTCGCGCCTCAGTTCGCGGCGCGCTCCTGGGGGCTCGGCCTCGCCGGCGGGACGTTCGCCGGAGTGGCGCTCGCCGGCTGCATTCTGGGACCGATGCTGCGGAAGACCGGCGCTTTCTCGCTTTCAGGCGTGCTCGCCGCCCGTTTCCCGAGCCTGCCGCCTCGCCTCGGCGTGATTGCGCTCGCTTGCGTCTCCTCCGAGCTCGTGGCGCTGGCCGGCCAGCAGACGGCTGTGGACGTCCTCAGCGGCATGTGGGGCGGCGGCCGGGGCTTTGCGGCGGCCTGCGTCGCGCTTGCGGTGCTGGCGATCGCGGGACCAGGCGGGATGCTGGGCTCGATCTGGACGGCCTGCGCGGCGGGCGCCGTCGCCTTGCTCGGCTTCGGCTGGCCGGCGTTGAGCCTGGCGCTCCATCGCGCGCCGCCGCTCGTCGGCGGCGATGGCGCGAGTTGGGGAGAGGTCGGCGTGAAACTTCAGGATTGGGGAATCCTCCCGCCGCCGCTCGGGGCCGGCGCCGAGTTCGCGGTGGCGCTCGCCGTGACGCTCGGGGTCGCCATGCTCGCCCCGCTGCTGGCGCCCACCATCGTTACGCCGCGAGCGGCAAGCACGCGCAACGCGGGCTTCGCCGCCGTCGCCTGGACCTGGATTTTCGCCTGGCTCGTCGCTGCCGTGATCGGCGGGGCGACGCTTTCCTTTGCGCGCCAGACCGGCGGCCAGCCTGCTGAACGCCTACCAGACGCAGTCTACCAAGCCAGCGCGCGCGGGCTCGTGACGATCTGCGGGACGCAGGCGGCCGATCCGGCCAGCGCCCGACAGGCGTGCGCCGAGAAGGGGCTGCCGGTGGGCGCGCCGCTCGGCGCAGCCAACATTCGCCCGCGCGAGGACTTCCTCGTGACAGGCCTGCCGGCGCTGGAGCGGATGGGCGCCGCCGCCTCCGGACTGCTCGCCGCCGCGCAAATCGCGCTGGCGCTCGCGCTCGCCGCGGCCGGCCTGCAGGCTTTCGGCACGGCGCTCGGCCACGAGGCGGTCTACAGGCTGCGTGGCGGCACGGATCTGACGAGCCGAAGACTGGCGACGACGCGGCTGGCGCTCACGCTGATCGCGACGGCGGGCTATCTGGCGAGCGCGCATAATCTCTTCGACGCGAGAGCGTTGCTTGTTCTCGCCCTCGGACTTTCAGCCGCGGCGGGTGCGCCGGTCACGGCGCTCGCGCTTTGGCCGCGCGCCGAGGATCGCGACGCCGTGATCGCGCTGCTCGGCGGCCTTCTCGGCATGACCCTGACGATTCTCGTCGCCGGCAGCGCTCGTTTCGTCGTCGTCGCGGAAGCCTCGCTCGTCGGCGCAGCGCTCGGCCTCATCGCCGGCGTCGTGTCCGCCCGCTCCCGGACCGAGGATGTTTCGGCGCTGGCGAGAAGCTTTGTCGCGCGCGTGCTGCACGGCGACGGCGACGTGATGGGACCGGACAAGGGCGCCTGAGGGCCCGCGGCCCCGGCTTGCGCGAAGGCGGCTTTTGCGGCAAGTCACCGACCTCATCGGCTTTGGGGATTGGTCGTCGTCCCTGCACGAATCCGGGCCCCTTCTCGAAGGGCTACCGACTTTCGAGGGAAGGAAAGACATGGCCCGCGACGCAGACGACGCCACGCCGATCTCGTCGCGTCGAGAGCTCGTCGAGTGGCTCGAGGCCGGCGCCAAGGGCTCTGCCGCGCGCCTCAAGATCGGGACGGAGCACGAGAAGATCGGGTTCCATAAGGCGACCCACGCGCCGGTCCATTACGAAAACGGCGGCATTCGCGCGCTGATCGAGGGCCTGCAGGCTTCGCTCGGCTGGACGGCGATCCGCGACCGCGACCTGCCGATCGGGCTTTATGATCCCGAAGGCGGGGCGGCGATCTCGATCGAGCCGGGCGGACAATTCGAGCTTTCGGGCGCGCCGCTCGAGAGCGTGCATGACACCAAACTCGAGCGCGACGCGCATTTCGACGCCGTCCGGGCGATCGCTGGACCGCTCGGCATCTCCTTTCTCGATCTCGGCGCCAGCCCAAAATGGTCGCGCGCCGAGACGCCCGCCATGCCCAAGCAGCGCTATGGCATCATGTCGGCCTATATGCCGAAAGTCGGCGCGCTCGGGCTCGACATGATGTTTCGCACCGCGACGATCCAGGCCAATCTGGATTTCACGAGCGAAGCCGACATGGTGAGGAAGTTTCGGGCGGGGCTCGCATTGCAGCCCGTCGTGACGGCGCTCTTCGCCAATTCGCCCTTCATGGATGGCAGGCCCACGGGCGCGCTTTCGCAGCGCTCCGTCATCTGGCGGGACACCGACGCCGCGCGGACCGGCATGCTGCCTTTCGTCTTCGAAGAGGGCATGGGTTTCGAGCGCTATGTAGACTATGCGCTCGACGTTCCGATGTATTTCGTGAAGCGCGCCGGGGTTCTATCACGACGTCGCCGGCGCGAGCTTTCGCGATCTACTGGCCGGCCGTCTCCCGCAGTTGCCGGGCGAGCGCGCGACGATCTCCGACTGGGCGAACCATCTTTCAACGATTTTCCCGGAAGTGCGATTGAAAACCTATCTCGAGGTGCGCGGCGCCGACGCCGGGCCGCCCGAGCATATCCTCGCCTTGCCGGCATTGTTCGTTGGGCTCTTCTACGACGCTTCGGCGCTCGACGGTGCGTTGGAGCTCGTTTCCGGTTGGACGGCCGAGGAACGCGAGAAGCTGCGCGCCGCGGTCCCCTTCCAGGCGCTTCAGGCTCGTATCAAGGGTCGGACCCTGCGCGAGGTCGCTCTCGACATGCTGACGCTCGCCAGAGGCGGCTTGCAGCGACGGGCGCTGCGCGACGCGAGCGGAGCCGACGAGAGCGTCTATCTCGCGCCGCTCGAAGCGATCGCGGAAAAAGGCCAGCCGCTCGCGGCGGAACGGCTCGAAGCCTACAACGGGCGATGGGGAAGAAGCGTCGATCCGGCCTTCGAGGAGTGCGTGCTGCTTTGAAAGCGGGCGAGGGTCATCGCCGCGCCGCTCAAGCCGAAGACCTTCAGCGCCGATAAAGTCGTGATTCGGAGGCGGCTGGGCTTTGGACGGTTTCCGAAACGCCCTTGACGCCGTCGGCGATCGCGCGGGCCAAGCCGCCTGGGGCGCCGATCAGCGACGGCGGCGCGCTCTCCGTCGCGTGGGCCATTTCCCCGCGCACATGCTCCGCCGATCCTCACGCAGCGGCCGCCGCCCGCGACTTCGACATAATCCGGACCGTGGGCGGCGCAACGGTTGCGGGGAGCCGCCGGCTCCGCCAACGCGGACGCACATAGGAAAAGCGCCATGATCGGGGCAAGGGCGATCAGCGCGCCGAAAGCGCCGCCGCCTTCAAGAGCGCATGCCGACCGAGAAGAGAACTCGCATTGGCGCCGACCCGTGGTTGCGTCGGCCCTGATAGCCGACATCCCAAGCTTTAGTTCCACTCTTTTTACGCGCGAGGGCGGGCAAAAATGCGGCCCCAACGCAAGCGTCGCATTTTGGCGTTTGCGGAGACGCCTCCCCGGCGAAACGCCGCGACGCTCAGTCGATTAGTAGACAAAAACATCGTGGCGGGATCGTGTTCGGAGCCAGAAGTTGTTTAGCGCCAGTCGCCTAACGTCGCCTGAACGAGGGCGAGCGCGGCCACAGCGGCCGTATCGGCGCGCAAAATCCGAGGGCCGAGGGAAATCCGCAGAATATTGCTGCGTCTGCAATATCAATGCGCGCTCCGTCTCGTCGAAGCCGCCTTCCGGACCGATCAGCACGGCGAGCGAAGGACTCGCGCCCAATTCGGCGCTTTTGCCAACGCAAGGGCGCGAGCGGATCAGTCACAGCCGCGTCTTCGTCGCAGAAAACGAGCAGACGCTGCGGGTCGAGCTCCGCGAGGTAGCGATCGAGCTCAATCGGATCGACCGTTTCCGGGATCGTCAGCAGGCCGCACTGCTCCGCCGCCTCGATTGCATTGGCGCGCAGGCGATGCTCGCTGACGCGCCGCAATTGGGCGCGTCTCGTCAATACGGGCGTCAAGCGCGACGCGCCCATCTCGGTCGCCTTTTGGACCATGTAGTCGAGGCGAGCCTGCTTGAGCGGCGCGAAGACGTAATGAATATTGTTGGGCGCGCTCTGATCGCGCACGCGCCGTTCGACGCGCATCACCGCCGCCCGCCGTCGATACGATCTCGATTTCCGCTCGCCATTCGCCGTCGCGGCCGTTGAAGAGAAGGATCGCGTCTCCCTGCCGGAGACGCAGCACGTTGAGAAGGTAGTTCAGCGCCGCGGCGGAGGGAGTGACGCGCGCGCCTTCGGCGAGGGCGTCCTCAACGAAGAGGCGTTGCGCGGCGAAGTCGTAGGAGGACAAAGCGGAAGTCCGGGGTTGGGCGAGCATTCGACGTGCTTTCGACAATTCCCAAGACCCTTAAGCCGCGCTCTCGTAAGGTTCAATCGCCGCCAGCTCCTCGGCCAAGGATTGACCCCTCGACATGCAGATCGCATTTCGTCTGCATCGGGAAATCGCCTATCGGCCAGTTCCCCATCACCCCCTCAGCCCCGGCGCCTCCTGGCCTGTCCGCGCGACATATTCCGTGTATCCGCCGTCATATTTGTGCACGCCTTCCGGCGTCAGCTCCAGCACGCGGTTGGAGAGCGCCGCCAGGAAATGCCGGTCGTGCGAGACGAACAGCATCGCGCCCTCAAAGCTCGACAACGCCTGGATCAGCATCTCTTTCGTAGCAATGTCGAGGTGGTTCGTCGGTTCGTCCAAAACCAGAAAATTCGGCGGGTCGTAGAGCATTTTGGCCATCACCAGCCGCGCCTTTTCGCCGCCCGACAGCACGCGGCATTTTTTCTCCACGTCATCGCCTGAAAACCCGAAGCAGCCGGCCAGCGTGCGCAGCGCGCCCTGCCCCGCCTGCGGAAAGGAATCCTCCAGCGATTGAAACACCGTGCGGTCGCCGTCCAAGAGCTCCATCGCATGCTGGGCGAAATAGCCCATCTTGACGCTCGCCCCGAGCGCCACCTCGCCCTCGTCCGGCTTGGCGGCGCCCGTCACCAGCTTCAACAAGGTCGATTTGCCGGCGCCATTGACGCCCATCACGCACCAGCGCTCGCGGCGGCGCAACCTGGAAGTCGAGACCGTCATAGATCCGCTTCGCCCCGTAGCCTTTGTGCACTTGGGAGACCGTCACGACGTCTTCACCGGAGCGCGGCGCCGGCGGGAAGTCGAACAACACGGTCTGGCGTCGTCGCGGCGGCTCGACGCGCTCGATCTTTTCTAGCTTTTTGACGCGGCTCTGCACCTGCGCGGCGTGCGAAGCGCGCGCCTTGAAGCGCTCGATGAATTTGATTTCCTTGGCCAGCATCGCCTGTTGGCGCTCATATTGCGCCTGCTGCTGCTTTTCGCTCTGCGCACGCTGCGCCTCGTAGAATTCGTAATCGCCGGAGTAAGTGGTGAGCGAGCCGCCGTCGATCTCGACGATCTTGTTCACGATGCGGTTCATGAAGGCGCGGTCGTGCGAGGTCATCAGCAGCGCGCCGTCATAACCCTTCAAGAATTGCTCGAGCCAAATCAGGCTCTCGATGTCGAGATGATTGCTCGGCTCGTCGAGAAGCATCGCGTCCGGGCGCATCAGCAGAATGCGGGCGAGCGCGACTCGCATCTTCCAGCCGCCCGACAGCGCGCCGACGTCGCCGTCCATCATCTCTTCGGAGAAATTGAGCCCGGCGAGCACTTCGCGCGCTTTGCCCTCCAGCGCATAGCCGCCCAGCTCCTCGAAGCGCCCCTGCACCTCGCCATAGTGCTCGATCAGCGCGTCCATCTCGTCCAGCCGCTCGGGATCGGCCAGCGCCGCCTCCAGCGCCTTCAACTCGGCGGCGACGCCGCTGATCGGACCCGCGCCGTCCATCACCTCGGCGACGGCGCTGCGGCCGGCCATTTCGCCGACGTCCTGGCTGAAAAACCCGATGGTGACGCCGCGATCGACGCCGATCTGGCCCTCGTCCGGCAATTCCTGCCTTGTCATCATCCGGAAGAGCGTGGTCTTGCCGGCGCCGTTCGGCCCGACCAGCCCGGCCTTCTCGCCCTTGAGGAGCGAGGCGGAGGCCTCGATGAACAGGATTTGATGACCGTTCTGCTTGCTGACGTTTTCGATGCGAATCATAGGGGCCAGAGTCTGAAGGGGGGAAGGCTCGGCGGGCTTATGCCACGCCTGATGCTTTTCATGCTATGCAGCCGCTAGCGCGCTTTCCGCTCAAACGGAACCGTTTGAGCGACAAGAAATCGCGCCAAATCACGAAGTTGGAGCGAATTCTGATCGCAAAAGTCTGTCAACTTTTGCGGAATTCGCTTCAAAGGCGCCGCGCCGGCGGGGGGCGAATTGAATCAACAGGTCGAGCCTATCCGCGCAGGGGTTCTCTCCGGCGGACAGATTGCTGAGCTCATCCGCGACGGAGCGATCCTTGCCAAGGACGCCGCTCGCCCAAGGCCAGATTCAGCCGGCGAGCCTCGATCTGCGGCTCGGCCCAAAGGCCTATCGCGTCCGCGCGAGCTTTCTTCCCGGAAGGAGCCGCAGCGTGGCGGACATGCTGTCGCAGCTTAAATCCGACGAGATCGAGCTTGGCGGCGACGGGGCGGTGCTGGAGCGCGGATGCTTTTACGTCATTCCGCTTCTCGAAGGCCTCGCTCTGCCAGAGGGCGTCTCCGGCGCGGCAAATCCGAAGAGCTCGACCGGACGCCTCGACATTTTCACGCGGCTCATCGCCGACGGCGCGGAGCGCTTCGACCTCGTCGAGAGCGGCTACCGAGGCCCCCTCTATGCCGAAGTCTCGCCCCGCTCCTTCTCGGTGCGCGCGCGCGCCGGGACGAAGCTCAATCAGTTGCGCTTTCGCCGCCACGATCCCGAGGCGCCGCTCAAGACGAGCTTTGCGCTTTCCGACGAGGCCATCGCGGGGGTCCATGCGCAGGCGGCCCTCGTGGATGGACCCCTCAATCTTCGCGACGGCGTGGTGCTGCGCGTCGATCTTTCCGAGCCGCTCGCGGCGGGCGTCGTCGGCTACAGGGCGCAAAAGCACACGGATGTGATCGACCTCGAGAGGGTCGGGGCCTACCGGATCGAAGACTTTTGGGACAGGCTGCCGGTTCGCCCCGACAAGAGGCTCATCCTCGATCCAGGCGACTTCTATATTCTCGCCTCGCGCGAACGGCTGCAGATTCCAGCCGACCTCGCCGCCGAAATGGCCCCGATGGACGCCGCGATCGGCGAGTTTCGCGTGCATTACGCGGGCTTCTTCGACCCGGGGTTCGGCCGGACGCCGCAGGGCCCGGGCGCGCGCGCCGTGCTGGAGGTGAGGAGCCGCGAAGTGCCCTTCATCCTCGAGGACGGACAGTTCATCGGCCGTCTCGTCTATGAGCCGATGCTTCAAATTCCCGAAGCTCTCTATGGAGATACGGGCCTCTCCAATTACCAGGGACAGGGCCTCAAGCTCTCCAAGCACTTCGAGGCGGTGTAGATCGCTGAGCGCCACATGACATCGGCGCGCGCAGCGGCTAAAGAATTTCGAGCGCTTCGCCTTCTACCGGCCCGGAATCCGATGTCATTCCTGATCATCCCCTTTCCGGTCGTCGATCCCGTCGCGATCGACATAGGGCCGCTGCCTTTCGGGCTCGGCAGCCTGCCTCTGCGTTGGTACGCGCTGGCTTACATCGGCGGCTTCGTCTTCGCTTGGGCTCTACATGCGCTTCATCGTCGCCCGCGACTTATTCTGGAACAAGGATCAACCGCGGCCTTCGGCGGTCGGCGTCGACGATCTCATCGTCTACGTGGCTTTCGGCGTCATCATTGGCGGAAGACTCGGGCACGTGCTGATTTATGACCCGCAACACTTCCTTCGCCATCCGCTCGAAGCCCTGATGCTCTGGAAAGGAGGCATGGCCTTTCATGGCGGCTTCCTCGGCGCGGCGCTCGGCATGGCGCTCTTCGCGCGCGCCGAAAAGTTGCCGCTGCTTACGGTGGGCGACATTTGCGCCGTCACGCGCGCCGATCGGGCTCTTCCTGGGACGCATCGCCAATTTCATCAAGCCGGAGCTTTGGGGCCGACCGACCGACGTCCCCTGGGCGATGGTCTTTCCCGATCCCGCCGCAGGAGGCCTGCCGCGCCATCCGAGCCAGCTTTACGAGGCCGGCCTCGAAGGCTTGGCGCTCGGGCTCATTCTCTGGGTCGCGCTACGCGCCGGAGCGTTGAAGCGGCCGGGGCTCGCAACGGGCATTTTTTGTCTCGGCTATGGCCTCGCGCGCAGCTTCTGCGAATTCTTCCGCGAGCCCGATCCAGATCAGGAAGCGCTCGGAAACGGATTGACGATGGGCATGGCGCTTTCGCTTCCCATGGCGATCGCTGGCGTGGTCCTCATCGGTCTCGCGCTCAGGCGAAGGAGCGCCCTCGCATGACCGCGCTCGGCGATGAGATCACGGCCGCGATCGAGCGGGAAGGACCGATGCGGCTCGATCGCTACATGGCGCTCTGCCTGCAGCACCCCCGCCACGGCTATTACATGACGCAGGACCCCTTCGGCGCGCAGGGAGACTTCATCACCGCGCCGGAGATCAGCCAGATGTTCGGAGAGATGATTGGCCTTTGGCTCGCCGACGCCTGGGCGCTCTCCGGCGCGCCGCAGCAGGCGCGGCTCGTCGAGCTCGGCCCTGGCCGAGGCACATTGATGGCGGATGTGTTGCGGGCGCTCCGCGTCGCGCCGGGGCTTAGCGAGAGGCTCGAGGTCGACCTGGTCGAGACCAGCCCGACGCTGCGGCAGGCCCAGCGCGAGACCCTGGCGCGGGAGACGATCCCCCTTCAATGGCGCTACGGCCTCGGCGAGGCGCCACGGGGACCGATGTTCTTGATCGCCAACGAATTTTTCGACGCGTTGCCGGTACGCCAGTTCGTGCGGACCGCCCCCGGCTGGCGGGAGCGGGTCGTCGGCCTCGACGCAAAGCGGCGTCTTGCCTTCGGCCTCGCCCCGAGGATCGAAACGAACCTGCCGCTGGCCGCTCCGCTCCATTCGGTGATCGAGGTCAGTCCCGCCGCGCAGGACGTGATGGCGGAGATCGCCCAACGCATCGCCTCTGACGGCGGCGCGGCGCTGATCATCGATTACGGCTACACGAAAACGACGCTCGGCGAGAGCTTGCAGGCTGTTTCGCGCCACGCTTATGTCGATCCGCTGGCCTCCCCCGGCGAAGCCGATGTGACGACGCATGTCGATTTCGCGGCGCTGGCCCGCGCCGCGACGGCCGAGGGCGCGAAGGTGCTCGGTCCGACCACGCAAGGCCGTTTTCTGACGCAGATCGGGATCGAGCGGCGAGCCTCGGCCTTGCGCAGCCGGGCGACCGAGCGGCAACAGGCGGACATCGATACGGCCCTGCGTCGGTTGACCGGGTCCGGAGAGCCGCGCGAGGTCATGGGCGATCTTTTCAAGGTGATGGCGGTCACCCATCCCGACATGCCCGATCCGCCCGGCTTCGCGGAATGATCAAAGAAAGGACGCGCCCCTTGACCTCGCCGCAGGCCTTCGAAGCCACAAGCCTCGCGCTGCCGGGCCTCGCGCATGGCTTCTTTGGCCGCAGCGGCGGCGTCTCGACGGGCGTCTACGCTTCCCTCAACGGCGGCGTTGGCTCGCGTGAC
This sequence comes from uncultured Alphaproteobacteria bacterium, assembly GCA_963829075.1. Lineage (GTDB taxonomy): Bacteria > Pseudomonadota > Alphaproteobacteria > Rhizobiales > Beijerinckiaceae > Methylocystis. The sequence continues at coordinate 46,664 of CAWHHH010000019.1, forward strand.
GCTCCCGAACGCGTTCGAGGAAAACAAGGCGCGCATGGCGAAAAGGCTCGGCGTCGCCTCCGAACGGCTGCTCGTGCCCTATCAGATCCATTCGGCGGAAGCGCTCGCCGTCTCGGAGCCCTGGACGTCTGAGACGCGCCCGCGTTGCGACGGCCTGGCGACGCGAACGCGCGGCCTCGCGCTCGGCGTGACCGGCGCCGATTGCGGCATGCTGCTCTTCGTCGACGCGGCGGAGGGCGTGATCGGCGCCGCCCACGCCGGCTGGAAGGGCGCGCTCTATGGAGTGATCGAGGCGACGCTCGCGGCGATGGAGGGGCTCGGCGCGCGCCGCAGCGAAATTCGCGTCGCGCTCGGACCGATGATCGACGCCGACAGCTATGAGGTTGGGCCCGAATTCGTCGAACGCTTCGCTGCCGAAGATCCCGAGTTTCTTCGCTTCTTCACGCCCTCCTCGAAGGCGGGCCATGCGATGTTCGACCTGCCGGCCTTCATCGAGATGCGGGTGAGCCAAGCGGGCGTCGCCTCTTTCGAGGATATTCGCGTCAGCACCTACGCCAATGAGGAAAGCTGTTTCTCCTACCGGCGCAGCGTGCATCGCGGAGAGGAGGACTACGGCCGGCTCGTTTCGGCGATCGCGCTGATCTGATGTATAAAAACAACGCTTTGCAGCCGCGCTGCAAAATTTTGCACGATTTTTGAAATTCCCGCTTGACGCCTGCGGGCTGCTGCGATATAAAAATCGCATCCTCCAGAGTTGCGCTCGGGGCCAACGCCTCCGGGCCTTTTCATTCCTGAGCGCGGGGGCCTCTCCAACGTCATGACGAAGAAGGCCCGGACGGTTTCCGCCGCCGCTGAGCGGGCGCGACGCGACGCGATGATCGGCGACGGCGTCCGCTGCCGGCCATTCCGTTGAGCGCATCGCCGAGGACCTCGCTACGGTCGGCTTCGCTCCGCTGTCACGCCGGCGCCTGTTGCAGATCATGAAGCGCGCCAAGAGCCCTGGCGAGGCGCAGCTCACCGACGACTTTCTCGCGACCGAGCTCAATCGCCTCGAGGAGCTGCAGGAAGCGCTGCACGCCAAGGCGCTCGGCGGCGACAACGCCGCGGTGGATCGGGTGCTCGCCATTCTCGACCGGCGCGCCAAGCTGCTTGGCGTCGCGGCGCAACCGCCCGCGCAGCCCGAACGCGGCGCCACCGATTCCAAAGAAATTCTGCTGCAAAAGCTCGACACCATGGCGGCGCGTCTCTCGCGCGCGCGGTCGCCCGGCGGCGAAGGTCGCTGACCCCAAGAGAACCCCAAGGCCGACGACCTGCCCGTGCTCCGCGCCGCCGACCTCGCCGAGCTGCCGAAAGAGGCGCGCGCGGATTTCATTGCGCGCCTTTCGCCGGAGGAAGCGGCGCTGCTTCCCTATTTTTGGGAATTCTGGGCGGCCGGCGGCGGCCTCGAATGGGCGTTCCCTCCCAGCTGGTCGGCGCGCGTCGAATATCTGCACGCCGATCTTGGAACGCACGCCGCGAGCTTCCCGGGCTTCGCCTATGGAAGCGTGCCGAGCTTCCCCGTGCCGCAGCAGTTCCTGGCCGACGTCCCGATGCGCGCAAACACGGTGAAGATCGGGGTCTCATATCACTTCAACGGCCTCCTCACCGGAGATCCGGCGAAGGACTTCCCCGCGGCGCCGTCGCTCTGAGTTGAAGCGGACTTTGCGAGCTACATCCGGGCGGCGCTGCTCGCGCGCCGCCCGGACCGTTGGAGGCGATCATGCTGACGACTGAAGAAACCGTCCTCGGGCTGCTCTTCGCGGCGACGCTGTTGATGTTTGGCGTGGTCCTCTGTTGGGCGAATGACGACCCCCGCGACGCAGCGCCGGTGCGCATTGGCGACCGCAAGACCTGGCGTCGCGAGCCGAGTTATTGGGAGACGCGCTGGCCGCATATCGTCGGGCCGATCGTTATCGGCCTGGAAGTGTATCTCCTGCTCGCCAGGCTTTCCGGGCGCGCGCCATGATAACGCGCCGCTTCGTGCGCAGCCGTGATGCTTTCGGCGATTTTCGGCTCGGTGATCCCGCGGCGGTGATGAAGAAGGGCTGATCTCGTCGGCCTTCAAACCCTTACGCCCTAAGCCTCATGGCGGTCAGCCCTGCGCTGCGAGAAGTCTTCGCGCACTCGCTCTGCGTTAGCGCAATCGCTCGCGCGAACGCCGGCGCAATCCTGCTCGCTATCGAGATCTCAGAACGTCCCCGGCCTTTCGGCTGTTCTTACGGGAGTCCTCCCATGCATGTCGTTACCGATCCCGCAACCAAGCGTCAGTTCGCCATTGGCGGCCGGCGACGCCCCACGCCGCATTCGCCGCGGCTGCGGCTCGCCAATTATCTCGGCGCGAACCTTCCCGATCCGCCGCCGACCGGCGACTATTCCGTCAAAGCGCGCGCGGCGCTCAAGGAGATGTATCTAAACGATGCGCTCGGCGACTGCGTCGTCGCCGGGGCCGCGCATATGATCGGCGTGTGGACCGGCAACGCGCTCCCGCAGCCGGCAATCTTCGGCGAATGGGCGATTAAGAACGCCTATCACGCCTTTTCCGACGGCCAGTATCCCGCGAGCGACTCCGGCTGCGACGAGATCTTCGCGCTCAATCTCTGGGCGCATGAGGGCTTCGCGCCGACATACGCCAATCCGCACAGGATCGTCGCCTGGGTCGCCGTCGACGCCGCCAATCCGCGCGAGCTTCGCGCTGCGCTCTGGCTCTTCGAGGGGCTGATGAGCGGGGTCGAGCTGCCCGTCGCCTGGATCAATCCGCCGCCGTCCGGCGATGGATTCACTTTCGACGTTGCGGGAGAGCCGGTCCCGACCAACGGCCACTGCATGACGCATTTTTCCTGGGATGTGGATGCAATCGGTTGCGCCACCTGGGGAATGTATGGCCGCATCACCGACGCGGCGCTCGCGAAATATATGACGCCGGCGAACGGCGGCGCGCTCTATGCGGCCGTCTCGCAAGACGCGCTGATCCGCGGCGCCGCCAAGGCTCCAAACGGCTTCGACGCCGCGCAGCTCCTCGCCGACGCGCGGCGTATCGGCTTCGCGCATGCGTGACGATCCGACCCGCCAGCTGTTCTGGCCGATCTTCCTGTTCTGCGCCGCGCTCGGCGCAGCGCTGCTGGCTGCGGAGCTCGCGGCCAAGGAGCCGCGCAGCGCCGACGGCGAAAGATTGTTCGGTCCCTCCCTCGGCGACCTCAAGCCCTTCCTCACAGCGAAGTGAAAGGAAATCTCATGCCCGCAATCGATCCCAAAATCTCAGTGATCGTCAATCTCATCGTCGCCATCGCCGGCGCCGTGCTCGCCTATATCGCCTCGAACGGCCTGCCTGCGCCAATCCCCGCCGAAACCTCGCATCTGTGGCAAGTTTGGGCGCAGTGGATAGGCGGCCTCGGCGTCGCCGTCGTCGCCGCGTTCAACGGTTATCTGCACGCCGTTTCTTCCGACGCCTCCGGCCCCCTGGCAAAATGAACACGCGCCCGGGAACGCCGATGTGCGACGAGGACCACCGCCCCATGCCGACGCAAGAATGCTACCGCGATATCGGCGCCCTCGGCGCCCGTCTCGACGAGATCGAAAAGGCGCGCCTCGAACGCGAAGCCGCGGCTGAAAAGGCGGCGCGCGAGCGCGTATCGCGAATCGACGCGCAGCTCGACGAGCTCAACGACAAGATGGATGCAATCAACGCCGAAAGGCAGACCCTTATCGGCGTGATCTGGGCGATCCGCATCATCTTCGGCGCAGCCGGCGTCGCCTTGTTCTATCTTCTCAGCAATGGCGCGCCGACCTGGCTGAAACGCGCGCTCCAATAAGCCCACCTTCTCCCTGCTTCAGGCCCCGTCCGGCTCCACGCCGGGCGGGGCTTTTTTGCGTTTTTCGCTCAAGCGAGGCGAAGACGTCTTTGCAGGACGCTGAGAGCGACCGCGCAGGCGTTCGAGACGTTGAGGCTCTTGATCGGCCCCGGCATGTCGAGGCGCGCGACGAGGTCGCAGCGCTCGCGCGTCAGACGGCGCAGCCCCTTGCCCTCGGCGCCGAGCGTCAGCGCCACGGGCGCGCGCAGCGGCGCCTCCTCGAGATTCGTCTCGCCCGCCGAATCGAGGCCGACCAGCCAAAAACCCTGGCGAGAGAGCTGCTCGAGGCTGCGTGCGAGATTGACGACCGTGACGATCGGCACATGCTCGAGCGCGCCGGAGGCGGCCTTGGCCAGCACGCCAGAAAACTGCGGGCCATGACGCTCGGTGACGATCGCCGCGTCGACGGCGAAGGCAGCGGCCGAGCGCAGCATCGCTCCGACATTGTGCGGATCCGTGATTTGATCGAGCGCGAGCACGATTCCGCTCTTCGTCTCGATCTCGTCGAGGGCGAGTTCCGGCAGAGGGCGGGCCTCGAGCAGCAGACCTTGATGCACCGCCTCCTCGCCGAGGCGGCGCGTCAGCTCGCGCGTCTCGATAAGCCGCGGCTCGAGCCCGGCGCGCCCGGCGGCATCCGCAATGCGCGGCCAGGCGTTCTCCGTCGCGTAGAGGGCCAGAAGCTCGCGCTTTCCCGCAAGCAGCGCCTCGCGCACCGTATGCGCGCCATAGAGCAGCGCGACGCCGCCGGACGGCGCCTCGGGCTCGCGACGCCTCTCAGCGAAGCCCTTGCGGGCAGGCGGCTTGCGGCCATGAGCGCGCATCACCAGTCTCTCAGCGTAGGATTGCCGCGTTCACCCACCAGTGCGGATGAGCGGCGCGGATTGTCGTTGCGGCGCGCGCAGCGGCGCGCGGCGAGCTGAACAGGCCAAAGCAGGTCGCGCCCGATCCCGACATGCGCGCGAGCTTGCAGCCGCGCGCCGCGCCGAGCAGCGCCAGAACGTCGCGGATAATCGGGGCTTCGGCCAAAGCCGCAGGCTCGAGATCATTGCGGCATTTGCCGAGCATGCGCCACAAGGCTTCGCGATCCGCGCGCGGTGGAACGTCAGGATGCGGCGCGACGCCCGCGCGCTCACCGGGTTGCAATCCGAGCCGTTGGAATACGGGGCGCGTCGCGACGGCGACACCCGGATTGACGAGAACCGCGGGCAGCGGGGCAAGATCGAGCGGCGCGCCGACCGTCTCGCCGGCGCCAAGCATCATGCGCGCGCGCGGCGCGAGGCAAACGGTCACATCGGCTCCCGTCGCCCTTGCGGCGTCGAGCAGACGGGAATCGTCCAGGCCAAGGCCGTTGGCCCGAGCGAGCAGCCGCAGCGCCGCGGCGGCATCGGAGGAGCCGCCGCCGAGGCCAGCGGCGACGGGGAGGCGCTTCGTCAAGCGATAGGCGCCGAGCTGCAGTTGCGGGACGCGCGCGGAAAGCTCGCGAGCGGCGCTGCAGCACGAGATTCTCGGCTCCCTCGCCCGCGTGCTGCGCCGTCGGCCCGTCAACGGCGAGCGAAAGCGTAGCGCCGGGTTCGAGGCTCAGGACGTCGCCTGCGCCCGTGAAGGCGACGAGGCTTTCGAGCTCGTGATAGCCGTCGGCGGCGCGGCGGCCGAGAACATGCAGCGTCAGGTTGACCTTGGCCGGCGCGCGGGCGATCAGCATCCCGAGCCCCCTCCTCGATCCGGCGGCAACTTTTTGTGTCTCATCGCAACCGCAATAAGCGGTCGCGGCTGTGGGCGCCAGCTTGTTTCGCATTCGCCGCGCCAAGATCGCGGCTGCGCGTGCGCTGCAGAATCGAATGTTCCCGTGAGGCTCGGCTTCCGCCTTGAAAAAATCGGCGAATTCCCACTTTAATGAGCAAGTGTCGCCATGTGAGCGGCCGATCTGGCGCGAGGAGCCATGAACGAGAGCGCAGGCGTTTTCTTTTCGCCCATCACGCTGCTTCTCGGCGGGGGGCTGTTCACGCTAGGCCTCTTGTCCGTTTTTGGATTGGATTTCTTCAAAAGCAGGTATCAAGCCGGCGTGGCGCTCGCCATGGGGCTCGCCTTTCTCGTCGCGACCGAAGCCATGTTCCTGACGGGCACCGGCGGCCGCTATTTTTTGGCGCAAAACACCAACGTGACCGATTGTGAATATGAGGCCGAGCAGGCCAATCCGCTCGAGCGCGGCAAGAAGTCGAGCGTCATACCCGACGAGATCCGCGCCTGCATGGATCGGCTCGGCTATGACTGGACCACAGAGCATCCGCATTGCGAGGAGGCGAAGCTCGCCACCAACAGTTTTTGCTACCTGCCCAAGGCGCGTTTTTCTCGCGCGATCGTCGCCTGGCAGATGAAATTCGAGTAAGCCGCGCGGGCGGCGTCTCTCGCCCCGCCGTACGCTGCCCCCCGAAATCACGCTCCGATGTTGCGCCGCCGGATAAATCTCGGCATGTAAGGGCCAGACCTTCACCTTTGCCCTGCCGGGCGCAGCTTCGAGAGCCAGAGATGACGAATTCCGCCGCGAACCATTCCGACGCCTCCGTTTGGCTGGCCGACGCCAAGGCAGCGCTCGCTGGAGTCGAGGCGCTCTATGACGCGGCGCTGACCAAGGTGCGGGCGCGCGTCAGCAAGGACGGCAAGCTTTCCGCCGGTCTGATCGAAGAGGAGCAGCACGCCGCGCATGGCCTCGCCTGGTTTGCGACCTATAAGCAGTCGCTCGCCGAGCTCATCGCCTACGCCGAGCGCCTCCTGTCCGAGGGCGCCTATGGCGAGACCGAGCAGCTCCTGACCCGCATCGGCTTCGCCGAATTCCTGGCGCAGGTCTTTGGCGGCATACCGATGAGCCAGGGCGAGATCGTGCGGCTCTTCGACTATGGCCTGAGCTGCGAGGAGGTCCGCGCCCATTCGAGCGAGGCCGGCAACCGCCTCATTCGCGAAGGGCTGACCCCCGCCAACAAGGCGCGTTTGGCCGAGCTCATCGACCATCACGAGGCCGCCGAGACGATCGGCGCCTCCGGCCTCGACGAGACGCTCGAGGCGATCCGCGCCGAGATGCGCAAATTCGCCGCGGACAATGTGACGCCCTTCGCGCAGGAATGGCACGCCAAGAACGAATATATCCCGCTCGAAGTGATCTCCGGCTTGGCCGAGCTCGGGGTCTTCGGCCTGACGATTCCAGAGGAGTTCGGCGGCTCCGGCATGGGCAAGATCGCCATGTGCGTCGTCTCTGAAGAACTGTCTCGCGCCTATATCGGCGTGGGCTCGCTCGGAACGCGCTCGGAGATCGCCGGGGAGTTGATCCTCGTGGGCGGAACCCAGGCGCAGAAGGAGAAATATCTTCCCAAGATCGCGGCTGGCGAAATCCTGCCGACGGCGGTCTTCACCGAGCCGAACAACGGCTCGGACCTCGCGGGCCTGCGCACGCGCGCGGTGCGCGAGGGCGATACCTATAAGGTGACCGGAAACAAGACCTGGATCACCCATCCGGTTCGCGCCGACGTGATGACGCTGCTCACGCGCACCAATTCGGACGAGAAGGGCTATAAGGGCCTCTCCATGCTGCTCGCCGAGAAGCCGCGCGGCACGGATGAAAATCCCTTTCCGGCGAAGGGCATGACCGGCGGCGAGATCGAAGTGCTCGGCTATCGCGGCATGAAGGAGTTCGAGATCGGCTTCGATGGTTTCGAGGTGCCGGCGGAAAACCTCCTGGGCGGCGTCGAAGGCAACGGCTTCAAGCAGCTGATGGAGACCTTCGAATCGGCGCGCATTCAGACCGCGGCGCGCGCGCTCGGCGTCGCGCAATGCGCGCTGGATCTCGGCCTGCGCTACGCGAAGGAGCGCATCCAGTTCGGCAAGCCCCTGTTCTCCTTCCCGCGCATCTTCGACAAGATCGTCGCGATGGCGGTCGAGATCCACGTCGCGCGGCAGATCACCTATTTCTCCGCGCGCCAAAAGGACGGCGGCAAGCGCTGCGATCTCGAGGCCGGCATGGCGAAGCTGCTCGGCGCCCGCGTCGCCTGGGCCGCGGCTGACAATGCGCTGCAAATTCACGGCGGCAACGGCTTCGCCCTGGAGTACCCGGTCTCGCGGGTGCTCTGCGACGCGCGCATCCTCAATATTTTCGAGGGGGCCGCGGAAATTCAGGCGCAGGTCATCGCGAGAAGGCTGCTGGAGGGGTGAGAGAGCGCCGCTTGATCCGTTCGCGTCGTCGCGGCGAATAGGCGCTCCTGAAGTCGCGCGGTCGATGGCGACGAACGGACCGCACGCCATTGGCAGAGGGGGAGGAGCTTCGAGGCTCAATCCGCCGCGCCCTTAATCAGAGCACGCGCTTCAGGATAACGGGCCGCGCCTACCCCATCGCCTTTTTCAGATTTTCGTCGATCTTGTCGAGAAAGCCCGTCGTCGAGAGCCATTTCTGCTTCGGGCCGATGAGCAGCGCCAAATCCTTCGTCATGTAGCCGCTCTCCACCGTCGCGACGCAGACCTCTTCGAGCGTCTTGGCGAAACGCGCGAGCTCGGCGTTGTCATCGAGCTTGGCGCGATGCGCGAGGCCGCGCGTCCAGGCGAAGATCGAGGCGATCGAATTCGTCGATGTCGCATGACCCTTCTGGTGCTCGCGATAATGGCGCGTCACCGTGCCATGCGCGGCCTCGGCCTCGACGGTCTTGCCGTCCGGCGTCATCAGCACCGAGGTCATGAGCCCAAGCGAACCGAAACCTTGGGCAACGATGTCCGATTGCACGTCGCCGTCGTAGTTCTTGCAGGCCCAGACATAACCGCCGGACCATTTCAGCGCCGAGGCCACCATGTCGTCGATGAGGCGATGCTCATAGGTGAGACCGAGCGTCGCGAAGCGCTCCTTGAACTCCGCGTCGAAGATCTCCTGAAACAGGTCCTTGAAGCGCCCGTCATAGGCCTTCAGAATCGTGTTCTTTGTCGAGAGATAGACCGGATATTTGCGCTGCAGCCCATAGTTGAACGAGGCGCGCGCGAATTCGCGGATCGACTCGTCGAGATTATACATCGCCATGGCGACGCCGGCGCCAGGGAAGGAGAAGACCTCCTTCTCGATGATTTTTCCGTCGGCGCCCTCGAACTTGATCGTCAGGCGGCCTTTGCCCGGCACTTTGAAGTCGGTCGCCTTATATTGATCGCCGAAGGCGTGGCGGCCGACAACGATCGGCTGCGTCCAATGCGGCACGAGACGCGGAACGTTGCTGCAGATGATCGGCTCGCGAAAGATCACGCCGCCGAGAATGTTGCGGATCGTGCCGTTCGGCGACTTCCACATTTCTTTGAGATTGAATTCTTTCACGCGCGCTTCGTCGGGCGTGATCGTCGCGCATTTGACGCCAACGCCGTGCCGCTTGATCGCGTTGGCCGCGTCGATCGTCACCTGGTCGTTGGTGGCGTCGCGATGCTGGATCGAAAGATCGAAATAATCGAGTTCGAGATCGAGATAGGGATGGATCAGCTTGTCCTTGATATAGGCCCAGATGATTCGAGTCATCTCGTCGCCGTCGAGCTCGACAACCGGATTGGCGACCTTGATCTTCGGCATGATGCTATCCCTCGATGCGGAACCGCCCGTTTCCTCCCCCGTCTCGCGAGGGAGAGGACGCCAGCGATCGACGCAGCGCGAATGCGGGCTGACGCCCCGAATGGGCTCCCTCCCTCGCAAAAGCGGGGACGGTTGGGGAGGGGGCTCCGCGGCTCGCAGAAACTGAAACGGCTATAACATCCGGCCCCGGCGCGGCAAAGCCTGTGCTTTCGGCGCCCGAAGCCTCTCAGAGCGAATTCCGCAAAACTTCACAGACTTCTGCGACCAGGATTCGCTCCGGCATCCTATTCTGGCGCGATCTCTTATCGCTCGAACGATTTCGTTCGAGGGACAAGCGCGCTAGACGAAGGCGACGGTCAAAATTTCGTAGCTCCTGCCGCCCTTGGGAGTTTTCACTTCGACCGTGTCCCCCACCTTCTTGCCGATCAGCGCGCGGGCAATCGGCGAGGTGACCGACACTCTGCCGTCCTTCACGTTGGCCTCGTTCTCGCCGACGATCTGATAGCGTTTTTCTTCCTCCGTCTCTTCATCGAGGACAGTGACCGTCGCGCCGAATTTCACGGTCGAGCCCGACAGCTTCGAGACGTCGATGACTTCTGCGCGCGACAGCTTGTCCTCGAGCTCGGCGATCCGGCCCTCGTTCAGGGACTGCGAACTCCTTGGCGGCGTGATACTCGGCGTTTTCCGAGAGATCGCCATGGGCGCGCGCTTCCGAGATGGCCTGAATGATCCGAGGCCGCTCGATCTGCTGACGCCGGCGCAACTCCTCTTCGAGCGCGGCGTGGCCGGCGACGGTCATGGGCACTTTTTCCATTCTCATCCACTTTCTTTGGCTTAGCGCGTTCGTGAACTTTTGCGCCAATTCGCTCTAGCGCGCGCCGGGGAAAGCTTAGGCTCCGCCCGGCGCGAGGACGCGCGGCGAATCACGCTAGTCGGAAATCTCGACGTTTTTGCGCCTCGGGCCGGATCAACGCCGCAAGCCCTTGAAGTCTTGATGGTTCAATCCGGTCCGGCTCAGCGGAAATAATCCTGCAGCGCGCGTACCTCTAGTTTTCCGGTGACATAGGCTTCTATCCCCTCGACAGCGGCGAGCGCCCCGGCGAGAGTGGTGTAATAGGGAATTTTATGCAGCAGCGCGGCCCGGCGCAAGGAGCGCGAGTCGGCCAGCGCCTGAGCGCCTTCGGTCGTGTTGAACACGAGCTGAATTGAGCCGTTCTTGATGGCGTCCACGATATGGGGACGCCCTTCCGACACCTTGTTGATCTTCTGCGTCGGTATGCCGCGGCTCGTGAGAAAGCGCGCCGTTCCGCCCGTGCCCACGGTCTCGAAGCCGAGCTTCTGTAAAAGGCGAAGCGGCTCGACGACGCGCTCCTTGTCCGCGTCGCGCACCGAGACGAAGACGACGCCGCCCTTGAGCGCGGGCGCGCCGGATCCGAGCTGAACTCTTGGCGAAGGCCGAGCCAAAGCAGGAGTCGAGGCCAATGACCTCGCCGGTCGAACGCATCTCCGGGCCGAGCACTGTGTCGACGCCGGGAAAACGCGCGAAGGGGAAGACCGATTCCTTGACGCCGATATGGCCAAGCGCGCTCGTGGAAACATCGAAGCCCGAGAGTCGCTCGCCAGCCATCACGCGCGCGGCGATCTTGGCGATCGGCTTTCCGACGACCTTGGCGACGAAGGGTACGGTGCGCGAGGCGCGGGGATTGACCTCGAGCACGTAAATCGCGCCGTCTTTGAGCGCATATTGCACGTTCATCAGCCCGATGACGCCCAGCGCCGTGGCGAGGCGCTTCGTCTGATTCTCGAGCGCGGAGATCGTTTCGGCGGAGAGAGAACGCGGCGGCAGCGAGCAGGCCGAGTCGCCGGAGTGAATTCCCGCCTCCTCGATGTGCTCCATCACGCCGGCGATCGCCACATGCTCGCCATCCGCGATACAGTCCACGTCCACCTCGATCGCGTCCGTCAGATAGCGGTCGAAGAGAAGCGGATTTTTGCCGAGCACCATATTGATCTGCCCGGTCTTGTCATTGGGGTAGCGCGTCTTGATCTCGGAAGGCACGAGACTCGGCAGCACGCCGAGGAGATAATCGTCGAGCGCCCCCGCATCGCGGATGATCGCCATCGCGCGTCCGCCGAGCACGTAGCTCGGACGCACGACCAGCGGCAATCCGAGCTCGGAGGCGACGATTCGCGACTGTTCAACGGAATAGGCGATGCCGTTCTTGGGCTGCTTCAGGCCGAGCTTATCCAAAAGCCGCTTGAAGCGATCCCGGTCTTCGGCGAGGTCGATTGAATCAACCGGGGTGCCGAGAATGGGCGCGCCGCTGTCTGAAAGGCCCTTGGCGAGCTTCAACGGCGTCTGTCCGCCGTATTGCACGATCACGCCCTTGAGGCGTCCCGTCCTGCGCTCGAGATCGAGGATCTCGCCCACGTCCTCATTCGTCAGGGGCTCGAAATAAAGACGGTCCGACGTGTCGTAATCGGTCGAGACGGTCTCGGGATTGCAATTGATCATGATCGTCTCGTAGCCGGCGTCATGCAGCGCGAAACAGGCGTGACAGCAGCAATAGTCGAACTCGATTCCCTGACCGATGCGATTGGGGCCGCCACCGAGAATCACGATCTTGTCGCACGCCGAGGGGCGCGCCTCGCAGGCGGGCGCGTCTCCGAAAGGCGTTTCATAGGTCGAATACATGTAGGCCGTAGGCGAAACGAATTCGGCCGCGCAGGTGTCAATACGCTTGTAGACGGGGCGCACGCCGAGGCTGTGGCGCACGGCGTGCACCGCCGTCTCTTCCATCTTCGCGAGCGTGGCGAGGCGCATATCCGAAAAGCCCGCGGCCTTGAGCATGCGCAGATTTTCGGCGTCCTTGGGCAGACCGAACTTCCGCACCTTGTTCTCGAGCGCGACGATCTCGGCGAGCCGCTCGATAAACCACGGATCGATCTTGCAGGCCTCGTGAATCTGCGCGACGCTCATTCCGAGCCGTAGGGCCTGACCGACGACAAGCAGGCGGTCCGGCGTCGGCGTGCCGAGCGCGGCGCGCAGCACGTTCATGTCGTCGCCCTTGCCGAGACCGTCGATCTCGATCTCGTCCAGGCCCGAGAGGCCGGTCTCGAGCGAGCGAAGCGCCTTTTGCAGCGATTCGGCGAAGCTGCGTCCGATCGCCATCGCCTCGCCGACCGATTTCATCGCAGTCGTCAGCACGGGCTCGGCGCCCGGGAATTTCTCGAAGGCGAAACGCGGGACCTTGGTTACGACATAGTCGATCGTCGGCTCGAAGGAGGCCGGCGTGGCGCCGCCCGTGATCTCGTTTGCGACCTCGTCGAGCGTGTAGCCCACGGCGAGCTTCGCCGCGACCTTGGCGATCGGAAAGCCCGTGGCCTTCGAGGCGAGCGCCGAGGATCGCGAGACGCGCGGGTTCATCTCGATCACGATCATGCGGCCGCTCGAAGGCTCGACCGCGAATTGCACATTGGAGCCGCCGGTTTCGACGCCGATCTCACGCAGCACGGCGATCGAGGCGTCGCGCATGACCTGATATTCTTTATCCGTCAGCGTCAGCGCCGGCGCGACGGTGATGCTGTCGCCGGTATGCACGCCCATCGGATCGATATTCTCGATCGAGCAGACGATGATGCAATTGTCCGCCTTGTCGCGGACAACTTCCATCTCGTACTCCTTCCAGCCGAGGACGCTTTCCTCGATCAGCACCTCATTCGTCGGCGAGGCGTCGATGCCGCTCTTCACGATATCGATGAACTCGGCCTCGTTGTAAGCGATGCCGCCGCCGGTGCCCCCGAGCGTGAAGGAGGGGCGAATGATTGCGGGAAGACCGATGTCCTCGAGCGCGCCAAGAGCCGCGGAGAGCGTCTTGACGTGATGCGAGCGCGGCGTTTCGAGGCCGATTTTGATCATCGCCTCGCGGAAAAGCTCACGGTCCTCGGCCTTGTCGATCGCCGCCGCGGAAGCGCCGATCATTTCCACGTCGAATTTCTCGAGCACGCCCATCTTCTGCAGCGAGAGCGCGCAGTTCAGCGCGGTCTGGCCGCCCATCGTCGGAAGCAGCGCGAAGCCGCCGGGAATGACGTAACGCTCCTTCTCAATGATCTTCGCCACAATCTCCGGGGTGATCGGCTCGACATAGGTGCGGTCGGCCATGTCCGGATCGGTCATGATCGTCGCTGGATTGGAATTGACGAGCACGATCCGGAAGCCTTCGGCCTTCAGCGCCTTGCAAGCCTGCGTTCCCGAGTAGTCAAACTCGCAGGCCTGGCCGATCACGATGGGGCCGGCGCCGATGATCAGGATCGTCGAGATGTCGTCTCTTTTGGGCATGCTGTTCCGCTTACGTCGGCGCGCGCATAAAAAAAGGCCGCGCCGCCGGCCTTCGGGACCGGAACGCGTCCTGCTGGATCTGAGCGGGCGCGCCCGGCTCGGGTTTGGATGGAGTGGTGTTAGACGATTGCGAAGGTTGTGAGAAGGGGGCGCCTCGCGCTCGTTGGAGGAAACCCGCACTTCAGGAGACCGGAAGCCAGGCTCTGTCTTGCTCCCAGCAGCGGCTCGGGCGCCTGGCGCTACGCCTATCCCGTCGCGAAGTCGGGAGCGGAGTGGAATCAGGGCGGGCGCTCTCGGCTCGCCAAACCCCGCCGAGCCGTGTTAGAAGCGCTCTCTCGCAAGGAGGGGACGCATCATCCGGCGCCAGGAATTTGGGGCGCATCGTTCCCATTCGATCCCCCCTCTTGCGGCGGCCCGCTTTCCTCGATATGCCGGAACGGTGACCTAGGGCGGTCTGAATACGCGGCGAGCGTCGAGCGTCCTCAGGCGAAGAACGAAAGCGGCGAGCCGTGCGCCAAGGCCGCGAGAAACGTTAATAAGGGACTGAAACATATGAGCGATGTCGGCGAGCGCGTGAAGAAGATTGTCGTCGAGCACCTCGGCGTCGAGCCCGAGAAGGTGGTTGACAAAGCCAGTTTCATCGACGACCTGGGCGCCGACTCGCTCGACATCGTCGAACTGGTCATGGCCTTCGAAGAGGAGTTCGGGATCGAAATCCCGGACGACACGGCCGAAACGATCCTGACCGTCGGCGACGCCGTCAAGTTCCTCGAGGGCGCGAAAGCCTCCTAAAGAGTCGCCGGGCTTTCACGAAGGCTGCGCTCCACGAGCCGCCGCGCGCGGGCGGCGGAGCGCGGAGATGCGTAGCGCGTGGAGGCTCACGAAACGAATTCTGCTTCCGGGTGCGAGCCATGCGCAGAGTGGTGGTCACGGGCCTCGGCCTCGTTACGCCTTTGGGCTGCGGCGTTGAAACAAACTGGCGGCGGCTGATCGCCGGCGAATGCGGATTTAAGCGCATCGACACCTTCGAGGTGGACGATCTCGCCTGCCAGATCGCCGCGATCGTGCCGCGCGAGCCGGGCGTCGAGGGGAGCTTCAACCCCGATGACTGGTTCGAGCCCAAGGAACAGCGCAAAGTAGACGACTTCATCATCTATGCCGCCGCCGCCGCGACGCAGGCGCTCGCTGACGCGGGCTGGAAAGCCGACACGGCAGAAAAGCAGGAGACGACGGGCGTCCTGATCGGCTCAGGGATCGGGGGCCTCGGCGGCATTTACGAGACTTCCGTCACTCTGCTGCAAAAAGGGCCGCGGCGGGTCTCCCCATTCTTCATCTCTGGCCGCATCATCAATCTGGCGTCGGGCTACGTCTCGATCATGCATGGGCTCAAGGGCCCCAATCACGCCGTGGTGACCGCCTGCTCCACCGGATCGCATGCGATCGGCGACGCCGCGCGCATCCTCGCGCTGGGCGAAGCGGAAGTGATGGTCGCCGGCGGCGCGGAATCGCCGGTCAATCGAATTGGCGTCGCCGGCTTTGCGGCGTGCAAGGCGTTGTCTACCGGATTCAACGACCGGCCGAAAGAATCGTCGCGCCCCTATGACAGGGACCGCGACGGCTTTGTCATGGGCGAAGGCGCGGGCTGCGTGGTGCTCGAGTCCTATGAGCACGCCAAGGCTCGCGGCGCCAGGATCTACGCCGAGGTCATCGGCTACGGCATGTCGGGCGACGCCTATCACATCACCGCGCCTTCACCCGATGGCGACGGGGCCTATCGCTGCATGAAGGCCGCGCTGAAGCGAGGCGGGCTCTCGATCGACGACGTGGATTACGTCAACGCGCATGGGACCTCGACCCCGCTCGGCGACGAGATCGAGCTCGGCGCCGTCCAGCGTCTCATCGGCAACGCCGAGCCTAAGCTCTCCATGTCCTCGACAAAGTCGGCGATCGGCCATTTGCTCGGCGCCGCGGGCGCAGTCGAGGCCATCTATTCGATCCTGGCGATCCGCGACCAGGTGGCGCCGCCGACGCGCAATCTCGACAACCCCTCCGTCGAGACCTCGATCGACCTCGTCCCGCATGTCGCGCGCACAAGAAAGATCGACGTGGCGCTCTCCAATTCCTTCGGCTTTGGCGGCACCAACGCGTCCCTGCTGCTGCGGCGAGCCGATTGACCCCCGGCCCGGGCTCTTTGCGCCCTCGGCGCGGCGGCGTATGATCGGGCGGAACGGGCGCCGGGCGGCTCTCGGCCGTTGCGCCGAGGCGGGCGAAGTCGGCCTATCGCGCCATTCGGCTTTTCCGTTCGTGAGGCGGCGGGATTTTCCATCGGCGCGGGCGGCATGAACGCATGACGAGCGAGAGCGACAAGGACGAGAAGACGGAGAAAGCTCGGACGGATGCGGGTTCTGCCGACGCCGCATCCCCGCAGCAGGCGACGACGCAAGGCGCGCCGCCCGGCCCAGCTGCGCCTCCGCCGCCGTCGAAGCCCCAGAAGCCTTCCGGTTTTTGGAGCTTTTGGAAGAAACGGACCGTCTCCCGGGAGGAGGCGCAGGCGCGCCAGCGACGCACGCGCGTACGCAAGCGCCGCCGTGGGGGAAGCCTCTCCCTTCTGAGCGACGGCTTCAGCTTCGTGCTGGTGGCCCTCGTCGCCGGGATTTTCGGCCTCGTTTCGATTCGCCATGTGCTGAATGAGCCCGGACCGTTGCGCGCCGGCAAGGTGGTCTACTTTCCGCCGCGCACCGATGCGCTCGAAATGATCTCACAACTCGAACGCGAAGGCGTGATCGACAGCCCGACTTTGATGAACGTCACGCTTCTGGTCGAGAACAAGATCGGCAAGGTGAAACCGGGCGAATATCTCTTCAAGCAGGCGGCGAGCATTCGCGAGGTAATCGACGAATTGGTCAGTGGGCGCCAAGTGCTCCATTCCGTCACCATTCCAGAGGGTCTGACCAGCGAGCAGATCGCGCAACGTCTGCGCGACAACGATATTCTCTCCGGCGAGATACTCGAGACGCCCAAGGAGGGCGCGCTCCTGCCCGAAACCTACAAGGTGACGCGCGGGTTTCAACGGTCCAAGCTCATGGCGAAGATGCAGGACGATCTGAAAAAGCTCGTCGACCAAGTCTGGGCGCGCCGCCGCCCGGACCTGCCGATCCGAACGCCTTTCGAGCTTGTGACGCTCGCTTCGATCGTCGAGAAAGAGACCGGAAAAGCGGAGGAGCGGCCGATGGTCGCGGCCGTTTTCGTCAACCGGCTTCGCAAGAAGATGCGGCTGCAATCCGATCCGACCATCATCTACGGCCTCGTCGGCGGCAAAGCCCCGCTCGGCCGGCCAATTCAGAGGTCGGAGATCGAAAAATACACGCCTTACAACACCTATTCGATCGACGGCCTGCCGCCTGGTCCCATCGCCAATCCCGGCCGCGCCTCCTTGGAGGCTGCGGCCAACCCGGCCAAAACGAACGATCTCTACTTCGTCGCGGACGGAACGGGAGGCCATGTCTTCGCACCGACACTCGAGCAGCACAATCGCAACGTTCAGCACTGGCGCGAGATCGAGCATGAGCGAACCGCGCCCTCAGAAGTCGATCACGCTACGCCGAGCCTCACGCAGCCGACTCCGCCGCCTCCGACGCCGGACTCCAAGGAGAAGCATGGGGACGCGGGCGCTTTCGGCCGCCTTCTCGCGACGCCGGAAGCTGCCGCTGAGTATCCTCTATCTCGCGAGCTCCGCTCCACCGCGGGCGCCGCACTGCGTTTCAGCCGTTTTGGCCCGCGCGCGGGGCTCCTCGAAGTTGGGGCTCTCGACGAGCCGACCCGCTCGGAGGCCGTCGCCGCGCTTCGTCCGGCGCGGGCTTTCCTCGCCCTTGCGGCGATGGAAGAGGGCGCGCTGCGGGCCGAGGACGCGGCTCACTCCGGCGTCACGGCTGAGAGTCCCGACGATGCGGATCTCCGCGGCGGCGGTTCTTTGGCGCGCGAGTTCCCTGAGGAGAGAGCGGAAAGGGGCACGCGGTTGGACGTCGCGACCGCCGATATCGGCGGCGCACCAACCGACAGGCCGCATGGGCGGCGCGTGATCGACGCGTCGCAAGGCACGCGTCTCGATCCGCTTCTCGACAAGTCATGGGATTTGAATTCGCCTAAGACCGTGCCGGCCGAAGTCTCCTCGAGATGAGCAGCCGATCCCTGCGCAGGAGTGCGCGCAGCCGCAGAAAGTCGTACGAACCCGCCCCTGACTTCCTTTTCAACGAAGCTCAAAAATTAAACGCAAAGGCTTAGTCGAGATGTCCATCGCCAGCATGACGGGGTTTGCTCGCGCTCACGGCGCCTACGGCGCCTGGAGCTACGCCTGGGAGCTCAAGAGCGTCAACGCCAAGGGTTTGGACCTGCGGCTGCGCCTGCCGCCGGGCTTCGATTCGGTCGAGGTCAAGGCGCGCCGCGTCATCTCGGAAAAGCTGACGCGCGGGGCGTGTTCGGCTGGGCTTTCCGCATCCCGCGCGTCGGCAGTGGGCGCGCTCCGCATCAACCGCGCCGCGCTCGAGACCCTGCTCCGGACTCTAGAGACCATCCCGCTCAATGCGAACCTCCGGTCAGCCTCGCTTGACGGACTGCTCGCGTTGCGCGGCGTCGTCGAATTCGTGGAGCCGGAGGAAGACGAGGCGGAGCGCGCGGAGCTCGAGGCGCAGATCTTGCGTTGCCTTGAGGATGCGCTCGACGCCCTTATCGCCTCTCGCCGCGGCGAGGGTAAGGCGCTCTCCATCGTGCTCGCCAAGCGCCTCGACCGGTTGGGGGAACTCGCTCAGCAGGCTGACTTGAGCCCCGCTCGTCAACCGGAAGCGGTGCGCGCCCGCCTTGCCCAGCAATTATCGGCCATTTTGGAATCTTCGAGCGCGCTTGACCCACAGTGGCTGCACCGGGAAGCCGCGGTGCTCGTCGTGAAGTCGGACATACGTGAGGAGATCGATCGGCTGCACGCGCATCTTGCCAGCGCGCGAGCGTTGCTTGCAGCCGGCGGACCGATGGGCCGACGTCTCGACTTCCTGGCGCAGGAACTTTCGCGCGAGGCGAATACGCTCTGCGCCAAGGTCAATGACGCCTCGCTCACCGAGATCGGCCTCGACATGAAATTCGAGATCGAGCAATGGCGCGAGCAAGTGCAAAACATCGAGTAGGTCGAGGCTGCGTTTCGCGCCCCTATCCAGGACGCGAGGCGGCTTTTGAGATTTGGGGGCCGCTCTTGGACAAAAAACCTGGCTTCGACTAAGGACTGTGCAGGATTAGTCGGTCGTCCAACGAATCCCCCATCCAAAAGCCAAGCGCCTACCCCGTCTTTCCCGGATCGTCCATGCTTCCCCAAAAGCCCGAACGCCGCGGCATCGTGCTGATCCTGTCTTCGCCGTCGGGCGCCGGAAAGACAACCTTGACGCGCATGTTGCTTCAGGATCGGCGCCTCGATCTGACGCTTTCCATTTCGGTGACGACACGGCCTCGGCGCACGAGCGAGGTCGACGGCATCCATTACCGTTTCATCACGCAGCGTCACTTCGAGGCGATGCGCGACTCGAGTGAACTCCTGGAATGGGCCCAGGTGCACGGGAATTTTTACGGCACGCCGCGCCAGCCGGTCGAAGAGCTTCTGGCGCAGGGCCGCGACGCGCTGTTCGACATCGACTACCAGGGTACGCAGCAGGTTCGCGAGAAAATGCCCAAGGAGGCCGTGACCGTCTTCATTCTTCCCCCGTCAATGAGAGAATTGCGCGCGCGACTCGAACGCCGTGCTGAAGACTCTCCTGAGACGATCGAAAAACGTCTCAACAACGCCCGCAATGAAATTTCCCGCTGGACGCAATATGATTATGTGCTTGTGAACGATGATCTGCAGGCCACATTCGAGGACCTGCTGGCCATTCTGCGCAGCGAAAGGCTGCGGCGCCCCCGCCGCGTCGAGAGCGTAGCGGCCTTCGTTGAGACGCTGCTCGCCGAAGGGTGAATTATAGACGTCCCGGCTCTGCGCGCAGCGAAGGCGCGCCCCTCGCACGACTTGTAATCAAAGACCCGGTAATCAAAGACCCGGATCATACGCTCGCTTCAGCGCGCCTGAGGGCGCGCGGCCCGGCGGCGAATGGACCGCGCGCGTTGAGACGCGGGTCAAGAACTTTGACACTCAATCAGCCGTGAGCCGCAATTCCCATACCGATGACACGGTAGGAGTAGCACATAAAAAAACCGGCCGGAGATTTTGTCTCCGGCCGGCGGTTTGCATTATTCGGCGTCGATCAGGGCATGTCGCCCGCGACGAACTTCGGAATGACCGGGCCGCCGATTTCCGCGGCGTAGCGCTGGCCGTCCGGCGTGAAGAAGAACAACAGGCCGCCGATCTGGCTGTCCGTGTCGTAGGCCAGGTCAGACAGACGCTCGATGTCCCAACGCGCGTCCTGCACCTTCACCACGATGTCCTTCGTCTCGCCCGGAGCGATCGGCGTCGGATCGGTCGACAGACCGCGATCCGCCAGCAGATAGTCCGGGAACTCAGGCTTCGTCGTGAACACGTCCGGGTTGAGGAAGCGCAGGCCCGCCGCCGTATATTCGCCGAGGCGAAGCGGGTGAGCGGTCGAGTTCTTCACCTTCACGTTGATCGTCAGCTCGCGGCCCGGCACCTTGTAGACGCCGCCGCCAAGATCGACGGTCACCGACTCCTTGCCGACGCCCGCCGTGCCAGCGGTCGTGATCGGCGTCAGCGGCTTCTGCAAGCCGGCCTGAAGCGGGATCGTGCGCGGGAACTGCGAGTTCGTCCAAGCGTAGCCGAAGATCGTCGCGAGGATCGTCAGCGCCAGGACGATCGCGCCAATACGGCGGTCTTCGTCGGTGGTCGCCTCGTCATCCTTGCCTTCCGCAACCTTCAGGTAGGAGGCGATGATGCCCTTGCGCACGAACCAGAACAGAATCCAGCCCGCGCCCACGGCCAGCCACGGAAGATGCCAGGCGTAAACCCGGCTGATGCCGTAGTGCTCGAGGTCGATGGTCGTGCCATCAAGGAGCGTCACCGGATCGGTGAAGTCCTTCATGTCGCCCTTGACCTCGATCCACTGGCCCGGTCCGATGATCGGTCCGCCGCCTTCGACGTTGATCTGCGCGTGAACGTGCCAGCGACCGGCGCGACGCCCGCGCAGATTGACCGTGAACGCGTAGTCGTTCCCGGGAACCAGCGAGAACGAGCGCGGCGCGAACTGCTCGCCGATGAACTGCGCCGTGCGAACCAGAACCGGACCGGGCTCGCCGGCGTTCAGGAAGGACACGCGCGGATTGGCCACAGCCTGCGGCCAGGCCGAGAACACGTGCACCTTGCCCGAAAGCACCAGCTCTTCATTCACCGCCACCGAGGTCTTCGACCAGGCGACGTCATACCAGTTCAGCGTGCGCATCCGGAGGAACGCCTGCTGCGACTTCTCGCCGTGCGCGAAGGCCGGAGCCGCAGCTCCAACCGTCGCCACCACCGCCGCCGCGCTCAGCGCAGCCAGCTTGACTAGGGCTTTCATCAACAACCTCCCAGTTTCTTTCGTTTGGAGCCGCGCCTGCTCTTGGCAGACCGTCCGGCCCCCGCTCGTTTTCTCCTCCCCGCGGCCCCTCTCACATGAAGGCGGAAGGACCGCGAGGAAGCGTCTCGTCAAGCTTTCTTTAGATCGCCTTGATGACCTTCGTCGTCGAGTAGAAGCGGCCGACCCACCACCACACGAAGTACACGATCATCGACACGAAGCCGGAGAAGAAGGCCGCGACCGGCACGACGTCCTTACCGAAGGTGCGCAGCGTGCCGCGCTCCACCATGCGGATGTATTCCGGCATCGACGTGCGGACGAAGTGGAAGCCGATCAGATCCGCAACCGACATCAGCTGACCATGCTGCTCGGTCGCCTGGTGATACTGACCAATCGCCGGCCAGTTGTTCGGGTAGAACAGAAGGCCCCAGCCCAGCGCGCCGATCACCGCCGTGATCACATAGCTGCCCGAAAGCAGCAGGATCACGTCAAGCCAGATCGCCGGAACGATCAGCGCCGACGGGAACACCAGCGAGATCGGGAAATAGGTCCAGCCCCAGAAGTTCACGTAGCGGTTGATCCACTCGCCGATCAGCAGGCCCAGAGCCGCGAACACCGCGCCGAACGGCAGACGGAAGTTCACCCAGAAAAAGGCCTGCGTCGCCGCGCAGAAGGTCACGCCCAGAATCGGCACAACCGTCGGCCACATACGGCGATCCTTCCAGTCAACCCAGAAGTCCCAGTCACCCGCCGTCAGCATGAAGTGGACGTGGTAGCCGCCCAGAACCGCAAAAAACAGCAGCGTCAGAAGCATCCAGTCGGTGGTTTGAACGCATCCCGCCGCTTCCGCGACGGAATGGAACGGACCGACCGCTCCTCCGCTTTTCGATGTCGACATCTCTCTTCTCCTTGGTCTTTTGAACGCTCCGGCTTTCCGCGCCGGATTGTCGTCTTCTTCTTCAGTTCTCACGCTTTTCTCAAGAGAGCCGCGCCCAAAGGCGCGACCCTCCAATTTCTCGCGGGCCGCCGATCAGGCGAGCAGCGCGACGCCTTCCTTGCCGATCAGCGCATGGATGCGGCCGAGGATCTGCAGAACCACGCCGAACACGCCCAGAGCCATCCAGCCGAAGAACACGAAGCCCCAGTGCAGCGGAGCAACGAACAGCTCTTCCATGAACCAGAAGGTGTGGCCCCACTCATTGAGACCAACGTTCGGGATGATCATGAACGGTCCAATCGCCACAATCAGATACGCCAGCGAGTAGCCATGAGCGAAATACGGAATGCGCGTCTTCGCATAGAAGAACCCGCCCACCGCGATCACCGAATAGATCGGGTAGCTCATGTAGAACTCGATGATGTGCGACGGCGTGAAGTCCGTGTCGCGAATCACCGTCATGTGCCACGTGCCGTCCTGCTCCGTGAAGAAGGACGCGCCCCAGTAGATGGCGATGCCATACACCGTCAGCCACTGAACCAGCACGACGAGACGGCGCAGCTCTTCGCGCGGGGCAACCGCGTCGATGTTGCGGTCGCGCGTCTTCCACATATAGCCCGCAAGGAAGATGCCCGAGATGAGCTCCAGCGGGATCTCCGTCCACAGGATCGACAGCCAGTAGGTCTGGAACTCCGGCGCGAACGAGTTGAGGCCCGCGCGCCAGCCGTAGATCTGCTCATAGATGCGAACGATCAGATAGAACACGTTCAGCACCAAAAGGCCGATCCACAATCCTCTCAGATCGACGATGGTGTCTGTGCCAGCAGCTGCGCCCGCAGCTGTGCTTGTTGTCGAACTCATGCTTGGTCCTCCTAGTCTGCTCTCTATTCAAGATTTGCGCGTCTGCGGCCCTTCCGCCTTTCAATGGCGGCCAGGCCCCCGTCCTCCTCGAGCTTTCAGGCTTCTCAACCCCCGACACTCAGGCCTTCACGCTTCTTCTTGCTCTTCTCGCGTTTCGGCTCTTCTTTGCGTTTCGACGCTCTTCGCTGTTGCTTTTGTTTTTGTTTTTGTCGTTCGTTTTCGTCGCTCGCTCGACGCGCGCCCGACGCCATGGCGCCGCTCGCCCTCCAAGCTCCCCGGACTTCGAACGCCGCAAGCGCCTCAGCGCCGCAACGTCCGTCCGATGTCTTCTTCAACGAAAAGCGCGAAGCTTCGCGTCCTTCCCTCTCGTTCTTCTTCTTCTTGTTGTTCTTGTTCTTGTTCTTGTTCTTGTTCTTGTTTTTGCTCGTTTTTTGTTTTCGTTCCCGCGGCTCAAGCCGACGAGTTCGACGCGCCGCTTGGAGCTGCCCCGCTGCGACGGGCGAGAAAAGGCCGGATCTCCAACCCCCCTCAATCCGCGCCCGGAGCTAAGCCCAGCGTGCCCAGAGCATTTCTGTTCGCAGCCCTAAAAACAATACTCGATAGGGCTGGAGATGACAATCTATCGAAGGGGCTTATCGACCCATTCGGGTAGGTTTTGCGCCGCCTGAACGCCGGGAAATTGGACCCGTCACAATCCCTTCGCAACCGCGATAAAATACACTTCTCCCGCTATTCCGGTCCATCCGGAGCGGCCCCATCGCAATTTCGAGGCTCGACCTGCCCAAAACGCCTCTCAACCCCAAAGACTGCGACATTCTGCGCTGCGCCGCACCATCGCCGGAGACGAGAGGAGCCAGCCCACCTCCAAGACAACGGCTTTATGTCGCTTCCGAGTCCCAGACCTTGACGCCCCCTTCCTCCATGCGACGCAGTGCTTCCTTGACGCTAACCCCGCCCAGATCCAGTTCGGGCGCGATTTCGGCCAGAGGCGCGAGCACGAACCGGCGCGCGAAGAGTTCTTTGTGCGGAATTGTGAGCTCGGGGTCGTCAATCGCCTGAGCGCCATAGAACAGTATGTCGATATCGATAAGCCGCGGCCCCCAGCGGCGCGTCGGTTCGCGGCCCATATCGGCTTCGATCGTCTTGACAGCGGCGAGCAGCTCGTAAGGCGCCAGAGAGGTTTCGCCGATCGCGCAGGCGTTGGCGAATTCGCGCTGATCCACGTCGCCCCAGGGCGTGGTGCGATAGATGCGCGAAACGGCCGAGAGCGTCGCCACCCTGCGCGCGGCGATGAGACGCAACGCTTCGCGCAGATTCGCCGGCGCATCGCCGATGTTCGAGCCCAGGCCGAAACCGACCGTCGTCCCTGCCATCTCGTGTCCCTCACTGTTCCCCGAAATGGAGCGCCTCGAGCACCGCAAAGGCGGATTTATGCTCCAGCGCGTCGTGCACGCGAAAGAGTTGGGCGCCCAGGCCGGCGGCGACAATGTTGGCGGCGAGCGTCCCGATAAGGCGTCCGTCGATCCGCTCGCCGGAAAGATCACGAAAGATCGACTTGCGGGAGACGCCGACGAGCACCGGGAATCCGAGGCGGCGCATTTGCGGAATAGCACGGAGCGCGGCGTAATTCTGCGCGCGCGTTTTGCCAAAGCCGACGCCCGGATCGAGAAGGATGAATCGCTCTGCGACGCCGGCGCCGCGCGCCGCCTCGAGCGAGCGCTCGAAAAAGCGCTTCATGTCATCGACAATGTCGATTCCCTCTTCCGTCACTTCGCGGTTATGCATGATCGCGACGAGCGCCCGGGCGTCTGCGATGACCTCCGCCATCGCCGGATCGCGCTGCAATCCCCAGACGTCGTTGATCATCACGACGCCAGCAGCCAGTGCTCGGCGCGCCGTTTCGGCCTTGTAGGTGTCGATCGACACGGGCGCGCCCGCCTCGTCGACGAGGGAGGCCAGCAGTGGCTCCAGCCGTCGCCACTCCTCCTCGGAGGAGATGGGGACGTGTCCTGGCCGTGTCGACTCGGCGCCGACGTCGACGATGTCCGCACCGTCGGCGACGAGCTTTTTGGCTTGCGCCATCGCCGCCTCACGCGCCACGAACAGGCCGCCGTCCGAAAAAGAATCGGGCGTGACATTGACGACGCCCATGATCGCGCGCCCGGCGTCGAGCCGCATGAGGAAAGCGTCACGCCGCGCCTCGAACGTCAGCTTATGTGATGTCACCGCCTTCTCCCGCGCTCAACGCGAGGCTTTTAATCGCGGCGGAGGGGAATGGCGAATTGCATCCGGCGGCGCAGGCGTTCAATCCGCGTCGGCATCGAACTCGAGTTCGGTCGCCTCGCCGTCCATCTCGATCGTCGCGCCGGCGAGACCGCCATCCTCACGATACCGATAAGAGTGACGCAGCTCGACCTCGCCGTAGACGATCTTCTCGCAAAGGATCATGCGATCCTGCGCGTCATATTCGGCACGAAAATAAGTATTGCGGTTTTCGAGATCGGCGGGCTCGATCGCGGAAACGAGGTTGAGCGGCAAGCCTCTCCCGCTGTAGGACAGAAAAAATTTGAGACGCGAGTTTTCGTTCACGCAGGCGCTCCTTCGTGCAGGCTGAGCGAACGCGCGCAGCCGGCCCCACGCCAGTCGCGCGACGTTCGCTCGAGACTCTTGCCCCGGGTTCGCGCTACGAAGACCGATGTTAGCCGCGAACCGAGAGTTTGCGCCAAGCGTTGTCGGCGTTCGTCACATAGACGTGGCCGAACTCGGTTTTCGCCCATTCGACCGTTTCCGCCGGCAGGGAAATGCGCAAGCCGAGACGCTTGAGCGGATACTCCGGCGTCGCGGAAACGCCGTCAAGAACGATCTCGCCGCCTAGACCGACTGAAAAATCGGCAACTGTCACGCCGTCAGCGTTGAGGGCGCGAGCGAAGCCCGGCGTTCCGACCGCCTTGGCGATCAGAGCGGCGCGAGCGTCCCGTCCTCCGCGTCGGGGCCAAAGGCGGGACAGGCGAAGGCAAAGCTCACCAGCTCAGCGCTGCGCGTGATGGGGTGATCGGCGGAGGGCGGACGGCCCCGTGGAGTATACAATCAGTCGGCCGCCGGAAAGCGCCTCCTTGATTTTCGACAAATCGACGTCGGCATAGGCCTCGGCCAGTCTCATTTCCGCTTCTCCTTCCTGATAGTTTCGATCGGATCGAACGGCTTGTGATAAAGGCGACATTCGGCTCATCTGACGCGAGGGCCCGCAAATCTTGTGCCGCTGCGCGACGCCGGAGCCAAAAACCTATGCAGATTGCTAGGTTCGCGATTTGATGAGGTCTGTTGTCCGGCTGACTTGGCAAACGCCGATAAAAATGATTGAGTCCGCGCCGCTCGGGATGGTCCCGCGCGCGCATCGGGCCGGCAGGGGGCTGCAGCTCCCAGCCGATGAACGATAAGGGGGGCGCCCCGGATCCTCGCCAGGGATCCGCGGGTCGCGTTCGGTTTTGTCGAAAGGAAACGCACATGGCTTTGATCAACAAGATGCTGGTCGGCGAGTCGCTGGTTGGCGAGGGCAATGAAGTCGCGCACATCGACCTGCTCATCGGACCGCGCGGAAGCGCCGCCGAGACCGCATTCGCCAATGCTCTTGTGAATAACAAGGACGGCTTCACGACCCTGCTCGCGGTCGTCGCCCCGAACCTGCTGGCCAAGCCGAACACGATTCTGTTCAACAAGGTCACGATCAAGGGCGCCAAGCAGGCCGTGCAGATGTTCGGCCCGGCGCAGGCCGGCGTCGCCAAGGCGGTCGCCGACTCGGTCGCCGAAGGCGTGATCCCGGTCGCCGAAGCCGACGATCTCTTCATCTGCGTCGGCGTGTTCATTCACTGGGACGCCAACGACGACAAGAAGATCCAGGAGTACAACTACCTGGCCACGAAGGAGTCCATCGCCCGCGCCGTGCGCGGCGAGCCGAAGGCCGCCGAGGTCGTCGCCAAGCGCAACGACGTGAAGCACCCCTTCGGCGCGAACTAAGCGCCAGGGGCTTCGCGCCGCCAAACACGCGGCGGGGACGTCAAACTCCCCGCCGCGAAAAGTGGAGGCGCGATCGAAGCGCCGGCTCCAGGGAGGCGCCGGCGGGAAGGGAGCGGCGCGTGAAGCGACGCTCGCAGGGCCGGATCGAGGACGGTCCGCCGCGCGTGATTCTTGGGCCGAGCGATTTCTCGGAACCGAATTTGGATCGCCGCAAAGCGGAACCGAGACGATTTTTCGGCATGCTCGCGCCACAGCGACGGCTGCTTTGGCCCGGGAGGAAACGATAATCCTGCGCCGGAACCCGTCCGCAGCCGGCGTTGCGGGCGCGTGGAGGCGATAACAGACCGGAAGGAATCCGAACAAATGGCCTCGATACTGGATACAATTCTCGGCGCGCTCCTGGGCAAGCCGGTTGGCGCACCGGGCACCGGCAAAACGGGCGTCGGCGAATTGCTCGTCGGCGAAGGCAATGAAGTCGCGCACATCGACCTCTTGATCGGTCCGCGCGGCAGCGCGGTCGAAAAGGCTTTCGCCAACGCGCTCGTGAACAACAAGGACGGCTTTACGACGCTGCTTGCCGTCGTCGCGCCGAATCTTCTCGTGAAGCCCGCGACCATCCTGTTCAACAAGGTCACGATCAAGAACGCCAAACAAGCCGTGCAGATGTTCGGCCCGGCGCAATATGGCGTGGCCAAAGCCGTGGCCGACTCGGTCGCCGAAGGCGTGATCCCGGTCGACAAGGCCGACGACCTCTTCATCTGCGTCGGCGTGTTCATCCACTGGGACGCCAACGACGACAAGAAGATCCAGGAGTTCAACTATCAGGCCACCAAGGAAGCGATCGCGCGCGCGCTGAAGGGCGACCCCAGCGCGCAAAGCGTTCTCTCGGCCCGCGTCGAAGCCAAGCATCCTTTCGCGGCTTATTGACCGCGCGAAGAAACGATCTTCTGAAAAAAATTGAAGGAGCCGTTCGCGGCTCCTTTTGCGTTTGCGACGGCTCTCTGACGTCTGCGGCGGTCGCCGCAGGCGGAACTGGGCCTGCTCGACCCGTTGATGAACGCTGTGGAGACTTCCCGCGTGACCAAATCCCGCGGATGGCTTGACGCCCACCTCGCCGATCTCGATGAACTTCGCGCGGGAGATCGCTTGCGCGCGCTCGCGCCCGTCCATGGAACGGATTTCGCCTCCAACGACTACCTTGGATTTGCCCGATCCGAAGCGCTACGCGACTTGGCCGCCGCTGCGCTCGCGCGGGGCGCGCCGCTCGGCGCCGGCGGCTCGCGGCTCCTACGCGGCAATTGCCCCGAGCATGAAGCCCTCGAGGATGAGGCGGCGCGGTTTTTCGGCGCCGAAAGCACGCTCTTCTTCGGCGCAGGCTTTTCCGCCAATGAGGCGCTGCTCGCCACGTTGCCGCAACGCGGCGACCTGGTGCTTCACGACGCGCTCATCCACGCGAGCTGCCATGACGGATTGCGTCTGTCGCGCGCCGATCGCCTCGCGATTCCCCACAACGACGCCGACGCCTTCGCGCAGGCGCTCCGCGATTTTCGCGCCAAGAGCGCGTCAGGCCGCGCCTGGATCCTCGTGGAGAGCCTTTACAGCATGGACGGCGACGGGGCTCCGCTGGCGGCGCTCGCTGAGATCGCGGACGCGCACGAGGCCTTCCTGCTGATCGACGAAGCCCATGCTACGGGCGTCTACGGCCTCGGTGGTCGCGGTCTCGCGCACGATTTCGAAGGCCGCGAGAACGTCGTGACTTTGCACACCTGCGGCAAGGCGCTCGGCCTCTCCGGCGCGCTTTTGTGCCTGCCGCGCGCGCTGCGCGACTTCCTCGTCAATCGCGCGCGCAATTTCATCTTCGCGACGGCGCCCTCGCCGCTTCTCGCCGAGGTGATCCGCACCGCCCTGCCCTTGATCGAAGCCGCAGAGGACCGCCGCACGGCGCTGGCGCGGCGCGTGATCCGGCTCGGCGACCGCTTGAGGCGCGCGACGAATGTGACGCCTTCGGGAACGCAAATCCAGCCGGTGATCGTCGGCGCCGATGGGCGCGCCCTCGCTCTGGCGCGCGCCATGCAGGCCGAGGGCTTCGACATTCGCGCAATCCGTCCGCCGACGGTGCCGGAAGGCTCGGCGCGGCTCAGAATCTCCATTACGCTCAATGCGAGCGAAGACGAGATCGACGCGATGATCGCGACGCTCGCGCGAAAGCTCGAGGAATCGCCGGCATGAGCGCCTTTGTCGTGGCGGGAACTGACACGGGCGTCGGCAAGACGGTTTTTTCGGCGGCGCTCGCGGGCGCGCTTCGCGCCGCCTATTGGAAGCCCGTGCAGGCGGGTCTCGACGGCGAGACCGATTCTGAGATCGTCGCGCGTCTGGCGGGCCTCGAGCCCGAACGCATCCTTCCCGAGGCTTTCCGCCTGAGAACGCCCGCTTCGCCGCATCTCGCGGCGAGACTTGACGGCGTTGCTATCGACCCTGCGAGGCTCGATCCGCCACAAAAACCGCGGCCGCTGGTGATCGAGACGGCGGGCGGCGTGATGACTCCCTTGACGCTTAACGCGACGAACGCCGATCTTCTGGGACGCTGGCGCTTGCCCGTCGTTGTCGTCGCGCGCACCCGTCTCGGCACGATTAACCACAGCCTGCTGACATTGGAGGCGCTGCGTCGCCGCGGCGCACCGGTGCTCGGCGTCGCCTTCATCGGCGAAGAGGACGCCGAGGCGCAGAGCGCGATCGCTCGGATAGGCGAAACACGGATTCTGGGACGTCTCCCGCAACTCTCGCCGCTCACCCGCGAAACCCTCGCCACCGCCTTCGCCGCCGCTTTCGACGGGCGAGACTTTCTGTGAGCCGAGGATCATGAGCAAAGCTGCGTCTTCGCCCGTTTGGCGCCCCTTCACCCAGCATGCGCTGCAGCCCAACGCGATCGAGATCACCTCGGCCGAGGGCGCGTGGCTTACGGCGGAAGACGGCTCGCGTTATCTCGACGCGATCTCCTCCTGGTGGGTCATCACGCACGGCCATCGTGAGCCCCAGATCATGCAGGCAATTCGCGATCAGACGGAGCGGCTCGATCAGTTGATTTTCGCAGGCTTCACTCATGAGCCGGCGGAGGCCCTGGCGCGCCGGCTCGTGGAGATGACGCCGCAAGGCCTCGACTACGTCTTTTATTCCGACAGCGGCTCGACCTCGGTGGAGGTCGCGATCAAGATGGCGCTGGGATTTTGGAGGAACCGCGGCGAGAACCGGACGCGCGTTCTCGCGCTCGAGCACAGCTATCATGGCGACACGGTCGGCGGCATGTCGACCTCGGCGCGCGGTCCTTTCAACGTGAGCTACGCGTCGTTGCTCTATGACGTCGAGCGCATCCCCTTTCCGGCGCCCGGAAGCGAGCAGGCCACGCTCGACGCGCTCGAAGCCGCCTGCAAGGCGCGGCCTGCAGCTTTCGTCGCCGAGCCCCTGATTCTCGGCGCCGGCGGCATGCTGATCTATTCTGCGCCCGTGCTGCGCGAGATGCGGGCGATCTGCGCGCGTCGCGGCGTGCTCTTCATCGCCGACGAGGTCTTGAGCGGTTTCGGCCGCACGGGAACTCTTTTCGCCTGCGAGCAGGCGGGCGTCGTCCCCGACATCGCCTGCTACGCCAAAGGCCTGACCGGCGGAGCGCTCCCGCTCGCGGTGACGATGTGCAGCGCCGAAATCTTCGAGGCCCACCTGTCGAAAGATCGCTCCAAGGCGCTGTTCCACTCAAGCTCGTTTACGGCGAACCCGATCGCCTGCGCCGCTGCGCTTGCCAATCTCGACATCTGGGAAAAAGGCGACGCCCGCGCCGCCATGGCGCGCACCTGCGCCTTGCAGAAGGAACGCATCGCCCACTTCGCCCAAGATGCGCGCTTTCGCAACGTGCGGCGGATCGGCACGATCGCGGCGCTCGATCTCGCGGTCGACGACGCGGAGGGCTATCTGGCGACGATCGGCCTCGAGCTCATGCGCTTCTTCAACGCGCGCGGGCTGCTGCTGCGCCCCCTCGGGCCGACGATCTATGTGCTGCCGCCATTTTGTGTGACGGCGCAGGACCTCGACCTCGCCTATGCGGCGATCGAGGAGGCCGCCGAAGCGTTCAGCGGCAAAGCCTGATCCCGCTTCGAGCCCCTCAACCGCGCTCCTTCAAATACTCTTCCCGCAGCACGCGGCGCAAAACCTTGCCGACCGGGCTCTTCGGCAGGGTCTCGCGAAACTCGTAACGCTTCGGCAGCTTGTAGGAAGTGAGGCTCTGATGGGCGAATTTGCCGAGCTCCTCGGGCGTGACGGGGCCGTCCCGTGGGACGATGAAGGCGACGGGCGCTTCGCCCGTCCGAGCGTCGGGCGCGCCAATGACCGCGACTTCCTTGACCTGCGGGTGATGCGCCAGCACGTTCTCCACCTCATTGGGGTAGACATTGAAGCCGGACACCAGGATCATCTCCTTGAGCCGATCGACGAGCTTGATCTTTCCATCAGGGAGCATCGTCGCCACGTCGCCGGTGCGAAAGAAACCGTCCGCCGTCATCGCCGCGAGGGTCTCTTCGGGCTTTCGCCAATAGCCCGCCATCACCTGCGGACCCTTCACACAAAGCTCGCCACTCTCGCCGAAGGGAACGGGCGCGCCGTCTTCGTTACGAATGGAAATTTCTGTCGAAGGCACCGGATAACCGGTCGTGCCAGTAAATTCCTCGACATCAGGAGGATTGACGCAAACGATGGGTGAGGTTTCCGAAAGGCCGTAGCCTTCGATGATCGCCTTGCCGGTGATCGCCTTCCACTTGTGCGCGACCGCGTCCTGAGTCGCCATGCCGCCGGAGATGCAGAAGGCGAGCGTGGAGAAGTCGAGGCTCGCAATGCCGGGCGCGTCGGCGAGCGCCGCATAGAGCGTATTGACCCCCGAGAACATCGTGTAGCTCGATTTGCGCAAGATCTTGATGAAGCCCGCTATGTCGCGCGGATTGGCGATCATTAGGCAACATCCGCCGATCCGCACCATCATCAGGAGGCAGGCCGTCAATCCGAAGATGTGATAGAGCGGCAAGGCGGTGACGATCTTTTGCGGCTCGCGGCACCAGGGCTCGAGCCACATCGCCGCCTGCTCGACATTGCTCGCGACGTTCCTGTGCAGCAGCACGGCGCCCTTGGCGAAGCCGGTCGTCCCACCCGTGTATTGCAAGAAGGCAACGTCATCGGGCCCCACGGCGGCAGGCGGGCGAAGATGCAGATGGCCGAAGCGCAGCGCCTCATAGAGATAGATCGATCCGGGCAGGACGTAGGACTTCACGGCGCGCTTGAGGTAGCGCGAAAGGAGATTGATCAGCACGCCCTTTGCGCCAAGGAGATCGCCGGGCTTGAGGATGATCGCCTTCTCGAGCTGCATTTGCGGCCAGGCTTCGGCGACGGTGTGGGCGAAATTCTCTAAAACGAAGATGAAGCGCGCGCCGGCGTCATTGACCTGACGCTCGAGCTCGGGCGGCGTATAGAGCGGATTGATGTTGGTCACGACACCGCCGGCGAGCAGCACGCCGAAGAGGATGGCGGGATAGCTCGCGAGATTGGGCGACATGATCGCCACCCGCTCTCCTTTCTGGAGCCCCTGCGCCAAGAGCCAGGACGCCACGGCCTGAGCGTGGCCGCCGAGCGCGAAATAGCTGAGGTTCACGCCAAAGCTCTCAAGCGCCGAGCGGTGCGGGAAGCGCTCGACGCTCTCTAGAAACATTGCATTCAGCGTATAAGCCTTGAGCTCGATCTCCGCTTTTGCGTGCTTCGGATAGGAATTGAGCCAGGGGCGCGTCGCGTAAGGATCCTCGATCGGCGGCATGGGGTCTTTCCTGCGCAAATGAAGCGCCGAGCGCAAATCGGCTATGTGAAAGCTAGCGAATACCTAACCGGAAACCTCGCCTTTCGCAGAATTTTGCGTATTGCAGCGCAACAATGGCGCTCCCCGCTCAAGTCGCCTGCGAGACGGAGGCGCCTAGCAGCAACGCCAGGCCGATCAACAACACCAGGGCCGCGGCGACGAGCTCGGCGCCGCGCAGGGCGAGATCCGTCGCGCGGCGCTCGGCGCCGGCCCAGCGTTGCGCGAGGCGTCGCGCGACAACGGTCGCGGCGGCGAGCGCGCCCGTCGTCAAAGCCGTGCCGACGGACATCGCCAGAACGGCAGCGCAGCCGGCCTTGAAGATCCCCTGCGCTAGCGTGAAGACGAGGATGAGGATCGCGCCGGAGCAGGGCCGCAGACCCGCGGCGAAGACGGCCCCGGCGGCGCTCCCCAAGGAAAACTTCTGGTCCGACAAATTCTCCGGCCCCACGAAGCCGCAGTGCTCGCAGTCTTGTGGATGCGCGCCGGAGGAGGCTTCGACGGCCTCGCAACGGAAGCCCTGAGCGCTTGCCGGCGCCGGCGGCGGAGCACGCAGCGCGGCGAGTAGCCCAGCGCCTTTTTTCCAGACGAGCGTGGCGCCGAGAACGGCGATCGCCGCATAGCTCGCCAGTTCGACCATGTCGACGGCGCTCTTCATCTCGAGCGCCGTGAAGCCCAGGAGAGCCGCCAAAAGCCCGACGATGGCGATCGCGACGAGGCCTTGCAGCAGCGCCGCAAGCGCGGCGAGAAGCATCCCCCTGCGCACAGCGCTGCGGCTTGCGATCATGTAGGAGGCGAGCACGGCCTTGCCGTGGCCGGGACCGGCGGCGTGGAAAACGCCATAGGCGAAGCTCGCGGCGATGAGCGACCAATAGGCGGCGTTATCGCTCTTCACCCTCCGCGCGGCGTTCTGCAGCTCGAGATGAAACCGGTTCTGCCAGGCGAGAATCGTCGCCGCAAAGCCCTCCGCGGCGCCCGCCGCCTCGCCGCCGCCGACGGCGAAGGGGTTCTTGCGCCCAGGCGCGAAAGGCTCGGCGCGCGCCGGGAGGGAGCCCATGACGGCCCCGAGCGTGAGCGCGAGCGCGCCCCGCAGGACGGCGCGACGCGAGGCTCTCACGGACAGGCCACGATGATTCGCGTCGCGAGCTTCACGCCGAAGTCGGCGCCGGGCGAAAAGTTTTGGAAAAAGGCTTCGGTGAGCTGCTTGTTTTCCTCAGCGGCGAGCGGCTTGGGCTCGAGGGCGCTCACTGAGCATCCCTGGGGAGCCTTGGCGAGCGTCACCGGATCCTGCTTCTCGAAGCCGAAAGAGACGTAATAGGTCGGATCGTACACTTGGAAGGAAAACGGCTTCTTGGCGCTGAGGGGCGTCTCGAGCGGCAGAAAGAAGCGCAAGGTGACGATCTTGCGGTCGTCCGCCTCGAGCGTCGCCTCGACGGGCTCTTTGAACTTGAGCTTGGCGCCGCCCTGCTTGGCGAAAGTGAAATAGTCGAACTCTTTGAGCGACTCGACGTTCGTCTTGGCGAGCGGCGCGAGCTCCTCGCGGGTCGGCGGCTTGCCGTCCTTCCCGAGGCCCTGCACCGCGAAGGCCGAATACATCTCGTCGAATTCCCAGGCCTGCCGCAATCCGATGATCTTTCCATCCGGGCCGAAGACGACCTGGCTGCGCGCGGCCACCCAGACGTGCGGATGCGCCATGGCGACCCCGGTCGCGCACAAGAGCCAGATCAAGCCGAGGAAGGGGAGAAGGAGCGCGAGGAAGCGTTTGTACATCTGTTGAGAGCGGGTTGACCGCGATCCGGGACGCGGGCGCCCCCTTTATCACGAAGCGGTGGACCGTCATAAGGGCTTCTTGAAATGCCCCTCTGGAGTGGCGTAGTCTGCTTAAGGCGCCTTTTGCCCCGGCCAAGCTTGGCCGCAGAGCCGAAAGCCGCGGCGCGCGCGACGCGCGATCGGCGATCGGGGCACCATCGACGTAACAAGGGCGCCGCCGGCCGCCCCCGCTTGAATGAAGAACGTTCCGCGTAGAATTCGTCCCTCCCCGGGACCCGTTTCGGCGTAATCACGGTCGCAGGAGAGATGCTGAACATGGCGGAATTTTCTGCCGACGCCTCTGCGCTCCATCCGGTGCTCGGCTCCGCGACGCTTGAAGACAAATACGATCTTCGCACGAACCGCGTGCTGATGACTGGCACGCAGGCGATGGTGCGTCTTCTGCTGATGCAAAAAGAGCTCGACCGTCGCGCGGGTCTCGACACGGCGGGCTTCGTCACCGGCTACCGCGGCTCGCCGCTCGGCGGCGTCGACGCGCAGATGCTTCGCGCCAAGCGCCATTTGGAAGAAGCCAACATCAAATTCTTGCCGGGCCTCAACGAGGACCTCGCTGCGACCGCGATCTGGGGTGCGCAGCAGGCCGAGATGCGCGGCGAAGGCAGATATGACGGCGTCTTCTCGCTGTGGTACGGCAAGGGCCCAGGCGTCGACCGCAGCGGCGATGCGCTCCGGCACGTCAATCACGCGGGAACTTCGCGCTTCGGCGGCGTGCTCGCGCTGATGGGCGACGATCATCTGGCCAAGTCGTCCACGATCGCGCATCAATCCGAATATCACTTCATCGACGTGATGATGCCGATCCTGTCTCCCGCCGGCGTCGAGGAGATATTGGACTACGGACTTTACGGCTTCGCCTTGTCGCGATACAGCGGGCTATGGGTCGGCCTGAAATGCGTCAAGGACACGGTCGAATCCACAGCCTCGGTGGACGCCTCCCTGGACCGGGTGCGGATCCGGACCCCGCAAGATTTCGTCATGCCGCCCGGCGGCCTCAACATCCGCGCCGCCGATCCCGTGCTAGCGCAGGAAGCGCGCTTGCATGAGAGCCGCATCCCGGCGGCGCTGGCCTTCATCCGCGCCAATCGCTTGAACCGGATCATCACCTCGGGCGGTCCCAAGGCCAAGATCGGCGTGATCACCGTCGGCAAGTCCTATCTCGACGTGCGCCAGGCGATGGACGACCTCGGCATCGACGAGGTCAAGGCCAATCAATATGGGCTGCGGCTCTATAAAGTCGGCTGCCCTTGGCCGCTCGAGCCCAAGGGGCTCGAAGAGTTCGCGCGCGGTCTCGATCTCATCATCGTCGTCGAGGAAAAGCGCTCCCTGATCGAGACGCTGCTGCGCGAGCATCTCTACGATGCGACGAACCACCCTGTCTGCATCGGCAAGAAAGACGAGCGCGGCGAGTGGCTCTTCCCGGGAAAGGGCGCGTTAGACCCCAACGACATCGCGGTCGCGCTGGGGCGCCGCCTCCTCAAATATCATCGCTCGGACGAGCTCGAGGCGCGCATCCTGCGGCTCGAGCAGTTGCAGCAGCGGCGCGCGACGATGACTGAGGTCACGGTGCGGGTTCCGCACTTTTGCGCGGGCTGCCCGCACTCGACCTCGACCCATGTGCCGCAAGGGGCGCGCGCCTACACCGGCATCGGCTGCCATTACATGGCGCAATGGATGGGCCGCTCGACCGAGGGCTACACCCATATGGGCGGCGAGGGCGCGAATTGGATCGGCGAGGCGCCCTTCTCGACCCGCGAGCACGTGTTCCAGAATCTCGGCGACGGCACCTACAACCACTCGGGCTCGCTCTCAATTCGCTTTGCAGTCGCGACCAATACCAACATCACCTTCAAGATTCTGTTCAACGGCGTCGTGGCGATGACCGGCGGGCAGAAGCACGAGGGCGATCTGACGGTCGAAGCCATCGCGCATCAGGTCGCGGCGGAGGGCGTGCGCAAGATCGCGCTCGTCACCGACGATCCCGGCAAATATCCGGTCGCGACGCAATGGCCGCCAGGCCTGCAGATCCATCACCGCAACATCTTGAACGAGGTTCAGCGCGATCTCGCCGAGACGACGGGCGTCACCGTGCTGATCTACGATCAAACCTGCGCCGCGGAGAAGCGCCGCCTGCGCAAGCGCGGACTGCTCGAGGACCCCGACGCGCGGATCATCATCAACGAGCTCGTCTGCGAAGGCTGCGGCGATTGCGGCACCGCCTCGAACTGCGTCGCCGTGCAGCCGCTCGAGACCGAGTTCGGCAGGAAGCGCCGCATCGACCAATCCGTCTGCAACAAGGATTTCTCCTGTCTCGAAGGCTTTTGCCCGAGCTTCGTGACCGTGCATGGCGCGCGCATGAAGAAGGCGCCGCTGCCCACTGCCGCGGACACCGCGAGCCAGCCCGCGCTCCCCGCCCCGCGCTTGGCTTCGATCGGCGAGACACCCTATGGCGTGCTGGTGGCGGGCCTCGGCGGCACCGGCGTCGTGACGATTTCGGCTTTGCTCGGCCTTGCCGCGCATCTCGAAGGCAAGGGCGTCGGCGTCATCGACATGGCCGGGCTCGCGCAGAAAGGCGGCGCGGTCTATTGCCACGTCAAGATCGCCCGCGCGCCCAGGGACGTGCATGCGATCCGCATCGCGGCCGGCGAAGCCGATCTTGTGCTCGGCTGCGATCTCGTCGTCTCCGGCGCGAAGCTCGTGCTCTCGGTGGTCGACAAGGAACGAACCGCGCTCGTGATCAACAGCGCGGAGGTGTTTCCCGGCGACATCGAGCGCGATCCCGATTTCGTTCTGCCAGCCGAGGCGATCAAGCAGTCGATCCTGCGCGCCGCGGGTCCGCGCATCGATCTCCTTGACGTCACCGCGCTCGCCCTGTCGCTGCTCGGCGATTCGATCGCCGCAAACATTTTCATGCTGGGCTACGCATGGCAGAAGGGTCTGCTGCCGCTCGGCGACGCCTCAATCCTTCGCGCCATCGAGATCAATGGCGAATCGGTCGAGATGAACAAACAGGCCTTCCTCTGGGGGCGACGCGCGGCCCACGATCTCGCGAGCGTCGAGCGCGTCGCGCGGTCGCTGCGTCCCAGAAGCGAGGCGCGGCGGCTCTCGCACAGCTTGAAGGAAATCATTGACCGTCGCGCCGAATATCTCGTCGGCTATCAGAACGAGGCCTATGCGAAGCGCTATCGCGAGCGCGTGGCGGCGGTCGCCAAGGTCGAGGCGGCGCACGTGCCGGGCTCGCAGGAGCTCACCGAGGCGGTCGCCCGCTATCTGTTCAAGGTGATGGCGGCCAAGGATTTCTACGAGGTCGCGCGGCTCTATACCGACGGCGCCTTCGAGCGGCAGTTGCGCTCGGTCTTCGAGGGCGATCTCAAGCTCGAATTCCACTTCGCGCCGCCGCTGCCGGCCCTGCAGCCCAAGAACGACTTCGGCGGCTCGCGCAAGATGACCTTCGGCGGCTGGGCCTTCGGCGTGCTGCGCGTGCTCGCCAAGCTGAAAGCGCTGCGCGGCACGCCCTTCGACATCTTGCGCTTCGACCAGGACCGCATCAGAGAGCGTGAGATCTGCGCCAATTACGAGGCGCTGCTCGACGAGATTGTCGAGAAATTGCATCCGCAAAACCACGCGACCGCAGTAGCGCTGGCTCGGTTGCCTGAAAAAATCCGCGGCTTCGGTCACATCAAGGCGCGCAACACCGAAGCGGCGCAGGCCGAAGAGAAACGCCTGATCGAACAATTCCGCCGACCGATCGACAGGGAGATGTTGGCGGCGGAGTGAGGAACTTCGCTCTCACCGCATGCCTTTGGCGCGGTTACGCAGGACATTTCAAGCAAGCTGGCGCGGCAAGAAACCCCTCATCCGAACTCCCTCTCCGCAAGAGGAGAGGGGCCTTCGCTCTTCTTTGAAGAGTGTCGTCATCTCAAGAGTGTAGGCGGCATTTCGCCGCCCCGTCCCTTCTCCCCTTGCGGGAAAAGGTGGCCGCGAAGCGGCCGGATGAGGGTTCACCCCTCCATCTTCAGCGCCGCGATGAACGCCTCTTGCGGGATTTCCACCCGCCCGAACTGGCGCATCTTCTTCTTGCCTTCCTTCTGCTTCTCGAGGAGCTTGCGCTTGCGCGTCGCGTCGCCGCCGTAGCACTTGGCAGTCACGTCCTTGCGGAACGCTCTCACGGTTTCGCGTGCGATAATCTTGCCGCCGATCGCCGCCTGGATTGGCACCTGGAACATATGCGGCGGGATCAGCTCTTTCAGCTTCTCGCACATCTGCCGGCCGCGCCCTTCCGCGCGGGTTCGATGCACCAGCATCGAGAGCGCATCGACCGGCTCGCTGTTGACCAGAATGCTCATCTTGACGAGATCGCCGGGGCGATAGTCGGTGATCTGATAATCGAAGCTCGCATAGCCCTTCGAGATCGACTTCAGGCGATCGTAGAAGTCGAACACGACCTCGTTCAGCGGCAGGTCGTAGACGGCCATCGCGCGCTTGCCGACGTAGTTCAGGTCGGCCTGCATGCCGCGCCGGTCCTGGCAGAGCTTCAGCACCGCGCCGAGATAATCGTCGGGCGTCATAATCGTCGCGCGAATCCAGGGTTCGCGGATTTCCTCGATCCTGACCACGTCCGGCATGTCGGCCGGATTGTGCAGCTCGATCTCTTCGCCGTTCGTGAGAAGGATCTTGTAGACGACCGAGGGCGCCGTCGCGATGAGGTCGAGATTGAACTCGCGATGCAGCCGTTCCTGAATGATCTCGAGATGCAGGAGCCCGAGAAAGCCGCAGCGAAAGCCAAAACCCAGCGCCGCCGAGGTCTCCATCTCGTATGAAAAGCTCGCGTCATTGAGGCGCAGCTTGCCAATCGCGGCGCGCAAATCCTCGAAATCGGCGGCGTCGACCGGGAAGAGCCCGCAGAACACGACGGGCTGCGCCGGCTTGTAGCCGGGAAGCGCCTCGGCGCAGGGGCGCTTGTCGTCGGTGATCGTGTCGCCGACGCGCGTGTCCGCCACCTGCTTGATCTGCGCGGTGATGAAGCCGATCTCGCCGGGGCCGAGTTGCGCGACGTCCTGCATCTTGGGCTTGAAAACGCCGATCCGGTCGATCTCGTAATGCGCGTCCGCGCCGATCATCTTGATCTTTTGGCCCTTCTTCATCACGCCGTCGAAGATGCGCACGAGCACGACGACGCCGAGATAGGCGTCGTACCAGCTGTCGACGAGGCCCGCCTTGAGCGGCGCCTTCTCGTCGCCCTTGGGCGGCGGCAGGCGCTTGACGATGGCTTCCAGCACTTCGTCGACCCCGAGGCCGGTCTTGGCCGAAATCGGCACGGCGTCGGAGGCGTCGAGGCCGATCACCTCCTCGATCTGCTGCTTGATGCGGTCGGGCTCGGCCGCCGGCAGGTCGATCTTGTTTAAGACCGGGACGATCTCGTGCCCGGCGTCGATCGCCTGATAGACATTGGCGAGCGTCTGGGCCTCGACCCCCTGGGAGGCGTCAACGACGAGCAGCGAGCCCTCGCAGGCGTGCAACGAACGCGAGACCTCATAGGCGAAGTCAACGTGCCCGGGCGTGTCCATCAGATTGAGGACATAGGTTTTGCCGTCCTTGGCCCTGTAGTCGAGGCGGACGGTTTGGGCCTTGATCGTGATGCCGCGCTCGCGCTCGATGTCCATCGAGTCGAGCACTTGGTCGACCATCTCGCGCTCGGCGATCGTCCCGGTAAGTTGGATCAGCCGGTCGGCCAGCGTCGATTTGCCGTGGTCGATATGGGCGACGATCGAGAAGTTGCGGATATTGTCGATGGGGTGAGCGGTCATGCGCCCCGGATAGCAGCGCCGGGGCGTCGAGGAAAGAGCGAGGCCGCAAGGGGCTGCGCCCCCGCACCGCTATTTCTTGGCAAGCATCCGCTCGAGCTCGGCTAGGCCCTTCGCCGAGAGATCCTTGGCGACGGGCGTCGCCCATTTGACGAAGGCCACGGTGCTCTCGACGGCGAAGCAGCCGAGGGTGAGCGACCATTCGACCGCAAGATCAAACCATTTCTGCGCCGGATGGCCTTCGGGGATTTTAGAGCGCAGAAAGGCCAGACCCGCCTTGGTTTCCTTACGGACAACGCCCCAGATCACCTCGAGCGAATCCGTGGGGTTTTGGCTCGCGAGCTCCTTGGCGAGGCGCCCCGCCTCCGCAAGCGCTTCCTCCACACGGGCAGTCGCCTGGTTGAGAGCCGTTTTCAAGGTTTCGGCCTCGGCCAGCAGCCGATCCCGCTCCGTGCCGAGGGCGCCGACGCGCACGGACAATTCGTCGCGCTCGCGCGAGGCCGCATCTGCCATCCTCAGGACCTCGGCCTTCTCCGCGGCCTGCCGGTCGGCGTCGGCCGTGGCGCGCTTCAGCTTCTCCTGGAGCTCGGAGATGAGCGCATTTGATGCCGCCGCGGCAGGGACGGCAGGCGAGTGCGGAGGGTCTTCGTGGTCTTCAAGCACGGCGAGGCTCCCGATTTTGACCCGCGCTCGGAGCGGGCCTTAGAGATTAATAAAACGAGGACGCCCGGCCGCGCGAATCGAAAGGCAGGCTGGCTCGCTACATACGAGGTCTCGCGCGCAGACGCCAGTCGGAATTTCCCTGCCCGGGTTCGCGGAGCAGTCCCGCGGCGCTCAGCGCGCCTTGTCCAGAGAAGAAAGCCCGGCGCC
The DNA here is from genome assembly GCA_963829075.1 of uncultured Alphaproteobacteria bacterium. Classification (GTDB taxonomy): domain Bacteria; phylum Pseudomonadota; class Alphaproteobacteria; order Rhizobiales; family Beijerinckiaceae; genus Methylocystis. The sequence continues at coordinate 88,200 of CAWHHH010000019.1, forward strand.
CACGGTCTTGACCACGGAGAGGCAATCCTCCGGACGCTTGAGGCATTGCTCTCTCACGCCGTCGGCGAGCTTTTGGGCGGCGGCCTTGCGCAGCGTCTCGATCGCGTCGCCTTCATGCGGCGCGGCCGGCGCGGTCCGGCGCGCCGTCTCGACCTTGGCCTTTGTGGCGCCCTTCTCTTCCGGCTGACGCTCGCGGCTGGCCATAAAAAAAACTACGGCGAGGACCAGCAGACATTTGAGGAGGAACCACACGGCCGGCCCCGCGACTAACCCGCTTCCAGCGGCGCCAGGCGCCGCGGTCCCTAGCGCGCTTGTCCCTCGAACGGAATCGTTCGAGCGATAAGGAATCGCGCCAGATCAAAAAGCTGAAGCGAATCCAGATCGCAAAAGTCTGTCAACTTTTGCGGAATTCGCTCCAAGCAGGATTCATATCCAAAAACCGGTTCCCACTTTTTGGAAATCCCGCATGGTCAACATGCGCGCAAGGACCTTTCGCAAGGGTAAACGTCGCTCCCCAGGACACATCCCGCCTTCGCAACAAATCGCCAACCATGAAGGAACGAGCGACCCGACGGACGCGCGTAAGGGGACGCCCCGCTCCGGGGCTTAGCACTCGCTTAACGCCGTTTTGCAAAACTCCTTATTCCCAGAGGAGCGTCGTTTTGCGGTTTTCCCCGGCCATGAAAAGCCTCAGCGGGCCCGCGTGGCTCGAGCTGCTCGCGCAGGATTGCGGCGTCGAGGACCCCGTCCAGCGCGAACGGCGGAAGCTTTTCATCCTTCTGCGCTTGGCCGCCGGCGGCGGGGCCCTGCTGCTCGCGCCGCTCTATCTGCTGCTCGTCGGCCTGCCGACGGCGCAGCATCTTTCGCTTTTCGTCCTCTGCCTCACGCCCTTCGTCTCGATCGGCGTATTGAAACGCACCGGCGATCTGTCCTTTGCGCAGAATGTCTCGATCTGCGGCTGGTCGGCGCTCGCGATCGGCGTGGGCCTGTCGGCGACGGCTTTCGCGCCTGTCGCGGCGATGCTGCTGACGGTGGCGCTGATCGAAGCCGCGCTGACGCTCGAGACGATCGTGGTCGGAGCCGCGGCTTGCGCCGGTTTCGTGCTCGTGGCCATCTACGCGGGACTGCCGATCTTCGGCGACAAGGCGCTGTTTCCCGGCCGCCCCGAGGTCGCGCTCGCCAGCGCCCCGCTCCTTTGCTACGCGGCCCTCCTCGCCTCGGGCGCGGTTCTCGTTGAGCAGGCGCGCGCCCGCGCCGATCGCCGCAAAGCCCGCGATCTCAAGCTGCTCACCGCGGCGCTCGGGGATATCGTCGCGCATTTCGATCGTCGCGGCGCCGCGACCTCCATCCTGGGCGACACGCATCGCGCTTATGGACTCGAACGGAGCGATCTGCTCGGACGGGGTTTTCTGCATCGCGTGCATGTCGCGGACCGCCCAGCTTTTTTGGTCCTCGTCGCCGATGCGGCGACCGGCCAGCCATCGCAGACGACGCTGCGTCTCCTCGTGAATCGACCCGCTCAGGACGGCGGCGTCCAATCGGCCTTTCTTCGCTTCGAGGCGCGCAGTTGCCTCCTGATTGCGTCAGAGGGCTTCATCGACGAGGACCCGGGGGCCTTCGTCTGCATTCTGCGGGACGTGACCGCGGCGGAGCGAGCCGAGGACGAAATCGCCACGGCGCGACGCGAGAGCCAGCTCGCGCTCGCCGCCAAGACGCGCTTTCTCGCCAATGTCAGCCACGAGCTGCGCACGCCGCTCAATGCGATCATCGGCTTTTCCGAGATGCTCGCCAGTCCCGAGCTCGAGCTCAAGCCGCAGGAGGCGCGCAAGCGCGGCGAATATGCTCGGATCATCAGTGAATCCGGACGTCGCTTGCACGAAGTCGTCAACACGATCATCGACATTTCGAAAATCGAGTCAGGCGCAATGCAAATCCTGATCGAGCCCTTTTCGCTCAGTGCGCTGATGGACCAGTGCTGCGAAACGATGCGACCGAAGGCTCAAGCCCGCCAGATAGTCCTCGCCTGCGATCATCCACCCGAAAGCGAGGACATCTGGGCCGACAAGCGCGCCTGCAAGCAGATCCTCCTCAGCCTGCTCTCCAACGCGATCAAGTTCACCCCGCCCTCAGGCCGCGTAGAACTAAGCCTCACGATCGAGGGGGCTCATTTCGCGATAAGCGTCAAGGATACGGGCGTCGGCATATCGCCCGCCGACCTCGCTCAGCTCGGCGAACCCTTCTTTCAGGCGAACGCCGCGGACGATCGCGCCTTCGAAGGCGCGGGCCTTGGTCTCGCGGTGGTTCGCGGGCTCATCGGACTGCAGGGCGGCCGCATTGAGATCGAGAGCGCGCCGCGGCTCGGCACGACCGTGACCGTGCGGCTGCCGCAGGACTGCCGTGGCCGCAGGAGCGCGAAAGCGTCGGTCAAGATCGAGACGATCGTGCGTCATACCGGCGTCGGTTTCCTGACGGGCGACAGAAGCGAAGTGGTGAAGAAAATTGCCTAGGACCTCTCCCTCCCTCGACTTTGACGCCGTTCAACCCGCCCCCAGGGGCGGACTTGCGGGGCTCCTGCGCTCGGGGCTGAAGATGCGCATGCGTCTTCTGATCTTCTTCGGGCTCGCGGTGATGGTCGTGGTGCCCATCAACGCTCTGTTTTTACAGGACGGCCGCCATCCGGCGCCGCTGTTTCGCCTGATGGCGCTCGAGCCTCCGCATCCGCGCGTCGACGCGCCCTTGCCGCCGAGCCGCCCAGCCGCTGCCGCGCCGGCGAAGATCGAGGCCGCAAAACCCGAGCCGGCCAAGGCGGAAAACGCCAAGAAGGCAGGCGCCTCCGATCTCATCGCGGATCTGATCGACGGCCGCCTGCCAAAGAACGACGCGAAGCCGCATCACGGCAAGGACGCGATCGGCGAGGAAATCGCGCATGCGGGCGGCGACAACAAGACGGTGCTCTTCGCGCAACGCGCCCTCCTCAAGCTCGGCTACGTTCTCCACCAGGACGGCGTTTTCGGCGGGACGACCCGACAAGCGATCGAGAAATTCGAGCGCGCCAACCATATGCCGGTGACGGGAGAGCTGACGCCGAAGCTCATTAAGCTGTTGGGCCAACGCTCCGGCCTCGCGACGCGCTGAGTTTAACCTCCCTCGGGCGAAAAGCTCCCCTTGTCGCGAGATTCGCGCTAGTTTGAGGCTCGAGTTGCGTGCGGAACGGAGTGCGTGGGGTGAGCGCTGAGGCGAAAAGGCCGGGCGACGTCGCGAAACGCGCGGCGCGGGGCTTGAGAGAGGAGCGCTCCCGCTCCTGGCGGCGGGAGACTTATGTGCTGGCGCGGCTCGAGGCCCGCGCCAAGGCGCGCGAATGGTTCGACCTCTATCCCAAGGCCGCCTACATGACCGAGATCGAGTTCTGGCGCGAGCTCGCCGACGGCCGCATCGAATTCACGATCCGGCGCCTGCCGAGCGCGGACTGAGACAACCGGGCATCGTGAGAACCGCGATGCGATTCTCGGCTTCTCAGGGTCTGCGGCTCAATCGCGGCGTGCTTTGAGCGCGTCAAAAAGAATATAGAGGGCGACCGAACCCGTCTTTTTTGCTGGCGTCGCCATCAATTCGCTGCGTATCGCCAACCGGGGGGAGGATTGTCATGTCCATAAAAGTCGCCGCTTACGCCAACGCCTCCGACGCTTACATCGTCTGGGAGACCGACGAGATCCCGAATTGCTTAGGGTTCGCAATCGAGGCGCGCGTCAACGGCAAGGTCTTCGTCCTCAACAACCGCCTCGGTTTCCGCGGTAAGCCGCAGCCGCTCGGAGAAACCAGGCCTTCCACGCAATGGCCCTTTCAGCGCTACGACTGGACGCATCATCGGCTCAATGAGGGCGACGTCGTCTCCTATCGCATCAGTCCAGTCACCGGCGACGCCGACCATCCGGCGGTCGACAAAAAGAACGCCTCGGCCTGGACGCCCGACATCAAGGTGACGGCGAATGCGGGCGACGGCCGCAGCGTTTATTTCAATCGCGGCATTTTGCTCTCGCAATTCATCGCGCGACAATTGAAGGGCGATTTCAGCAGGGGCAACCTTGCCAAGCTGAAGGACGAGCTCAAAGGCGACACGGATGCGCTTCGGCAATTCCTGGGAGGAGACATTTTAAGCGAGCTGAGAAAGTTCCTCTCGCAGGTCAAGGACGATCCGGCGCTCGATCTCTATGCGGCGCTCTATGAGCTCGACGACGATGAGGTCATCCAATTGCTCATCGACGTCGGCGATCGCGCGCATGTGATCCTGTCGAACGGCTCCAACAAGTCGGGCGACGGCAACAAGAAGGCCGCCGAGGCTCTCGACGGCAAGATCGATCTCTCCCGGCGCATGCTGAAGTCGAAGGGGCTCGGCCACAACAAATTCGCGATGATCTACAAGCAGGACAAGCCGCTGAAGCTCCTCACCGGCAGCACCAATTGGGCGATGACCGGCCTGTGCACCCAGGTCAACAATATGTTGACCCTCGACGCCGGCTCGCCGGACAATGACGCCATCCTCCAGCAATATGGCGCCCAATGGGACGCGCTGCTCGCCGCGAAAGACGATTTTCCCAAAGACCTCAAGAACGCCGACAGCAAGATCCGCGGCAAGGCGTCGGGCGACTGGAACATCTGGTTCACGCCGACCCTCGAGCACGCCGATCTCGAATCCGTCTCGGCGATGATCGCCCAGGCGCAACATTCCATCCACTTCCTGATGTTCAATCCGGGGACAGAGGGGCTGCTGCAACCCGTCATACAAGCCCAGATCGACAGACCGGAGCTGATGGTCTTCGGCGTCGTCAATCAGCTCAGCCTGACCAAGACGACGGGCTCGGGCGATGACAGGCAGACCGTGCGCGTCAATCTGCTCAGCCCGGAATTCTCGCGCAGCTACCCGCTGGAGGTCGTGGAGCCGGAGGGCGTTCGCTCCGCGCTCGGCCCCTGGGCCGCCGAAGTGACGCGGCGCGACTTTCTGGGACCGAGCCCGCAGGCGCCGAACATCGGTCACGCGATCGTCCACGCGAAAATCCTGATCCTGGACGGGCTCTCCGACGATCCGGTCGTGATCACCGGCTCGCATAATTTCAGCAAGAGCGCCTCCGAGAAGAACGACGAGAATCTGCTCATCCTGCGAAAGGCGCCCGAGCTCGCCAAGAAATATCTCGTCGCGATCAATTCGGTCTACGAGCATTATCGCTGGCGCGCCTTCCTCACCGAGCACAACAATCTCGTGCCCGGTCTCGATCCGTCCCCCGACTGGCAGCAAAAGAAGCTCACCAAGGCGCAAAAGGACATGATGCGCTTCTGGGTGGGGTGAGCGGGGGCCTTGCGTTTGGGGACTTCATCGGGTCCATGAAAGCCACCCGCTATTTCGAAGAGATCCTGCTGCGCAAGCGGCCCTACATCGAGAAATCGATGTGTCTCGCGGTGCTGGCCGCCCCGCTACGCCGCGACGTTCAGAAGGACGGACGCTCCGCCATTGGGGAGGGGTGATCGACGCCCGCGACGGAAAAGAGCGTATACTGCGGGTCGTCACCTTCGAGGACGGCGAGAACAATACACAATGCCTTCTCCAAGCGCGACTGTCGGAAGGACGGGCCATGAAGCTGCATTATTATCCCGAGACGGACAGTCTCTATACGGTGGTTCGATTCCCTCATGTAACTCAATAAAATCAATTAGTTGCGACACATTCCCGTCGACGATCAAAATATCGTCAGTGTCAGGTCAGCGACGGCGCCCTCGCAGCTTGCCGTCGGCAATCGGGGCGGGAGCCGGGTCGGGAAGCGCCAGCCGCCAAGCTTGTCAAATGGCGGGGTCTTGCCTCGGGTCGCACGGTAGAACGCAGACCATGCCCTCCATTCTGGCGTGTCTAGCGCGATCCAGACCAGCTGCGGGCGCGGCGCGGCGAGCCAGCGGTTCTCGGCAAGCCATCGGCGGGCGCTCATAATGTAGCGTGGCTCCCGTCCTTCGCAGGCTTTGGCATAGGCGACAGCCGCGGCGATGATCGTCTCGGCGTCGGCGCGCGCCAGGGCGGCTTGCCATGCTGCGCGGGCGGGCGATGCGTCCACGCCTTCGGGGCGCTGCGGAAATGCGGCCACGAAACGCTCGAAGGATTCGTCGGGTACCTGCAGAGCGGCTCCCGGCGCATTGACGTGGCACCGGACTGGCGCGGGCATAGGGCGGCGGGGATGGGGCGGTGATTGCGAAAAAGTCGGCTTGCGCTGATTATTATCGCGGACGCTTTTCGAGGGTGAGCGGACTCGCTCTGGGGGAGGCCGGACGGGCGAAGTTGACCCACAGCTGCCATCTCAAATGTCCTGGCTTGACCGCGCCAGCTCATTATTGCCCACTATGCGGCGGTGGCGCGCGATCGGGATTTAGCCGTGCGTCAGATCACGGAATAACCTAAAGTTTTTACTTATTTCGGCTATCGCCCAAAGACATTCAAACAGCCTTAACATTTGCTCCGCCAGCGCTTTATCGTCCTGCGGCCCGAAGTGTCCTCCAGGATCTTGACGCGCGCAAATTGCGTCGAAAAGGAACCCTTGGCGTTGTCGGTCACGATCATCTGCCACCGCATAGTGAACACACCGAAGCGCGCGAGCTCCGCTGACAACGTCATCGAAAGCAATAGCGCGTGAAGCTCCCGCGTAAAGGAGGGCGCGCGGAACCACACCAAATATAGCGTGCTTTGTGCCACACTTTGTTCTAGACTCAATTTCTCCAAGTAGCTGACCAAAATTGCTAACATAATTCTCACATGTGAAATCGACGGCATTTGCCGTTGTCTCTTTTGTAATCTCTGTGGACAACAGCAAATCCAAAGCAGGCGTTTGCCAGGGGGCGACGCTACGCTCGTTCGTTACATCACGGGCGAACTGAAGATATTCGGCTCCGTTTCGAGGCAGGGTGACACCCGTGTGGGTAATTAAGGAAATAATGCTGACCAGGTGACTAGGGTTGCATCGGAACAATACTTCGTCAGGTGCCCCGCCTATTTCATCGGCGCACTGTGCGATCATATTATGGAGAAATTCCCTGTCGAGGCCAATTGACCGCACTACGACCAGCTCTGTGAGGGTCCTCACCAACGTATCGGCCAAGGACAGTGTTTTTTCAGTCCGAACTTTGGCTCGATGCCAATTGAGAGCAGTTCCCCACAATTTTGGCAACCAGATCCGCATTATTCATTTTCGCTGCAGATAAAGCCCGGAAGCAATTATTCCAACCAGGGTTTGGTGGTAGTGTAGTTCAAAATGCTTCGTTGGATCGCGCTCTGACGAGTTGTATTTCTGCTGAACCCGCCGCGGCGCCTCGATCTCTCCGCCCGGCATCTGATGTCGCGCATATTGCTCCCACGCATGGTCGCGCATATAAGAACTCCTTTACACCAATACATTCATACGCTATCAGAAACTCTCCGACAAGATCCCAATCCTCATCTAGCAAACAAGAAGCCGTGACCTCATCAAGATATAATGATATCAGCTCATAGTCTGGCAATACAGTAAAAAAACTCTTTTTTACACCGAAGTCTCCTAGAAATAAGAACAAATGACTCAAAGCATATCTATCATGAGTTGACAACAAATGCAGAGGCGGCCGAGAGCGCAAAATAGACCAATTAAGCAGCTCATCGTTTTTTGGAAGAGTATGAGGAAGGTCGCACAGATCTAGAAAATATGTTAATCCGAGTATACTCCAAGGTGTTTGATCGTGCATGTGCAGTAAATTCTGCCGCATAAGATGGGCGATGCACTCTCGGAACTTACTCGAATCGCACCTGTTGGCCTCCAATGCCAAAGTCACGTTCATGAGCAAGCGTAGATTCGAAAAGGCGTGCTCTGGAGACAATCGAATCCGCTCGATAGCAGTAAAGAACGCGGAAAGCACGCTATTATATTCTGATAAATTTAATCTAGGTTCGAGGCGGCCGCAAATCATCAGCATCAACGCGATTTCGCCTAAAACCTTAAATTCTCGCGCTTTCCGTGTTGACTGCGGCGCTATCTGCGATGTTTCGGCGAGGCCATTGAAAAGCGCACGATTGAACGATAACCAACGCATGCATCCAGACGAAAGAACCGCAACCGCGTCCACCACATCTTCGCGTTGCGGCCTCATATCACCATCCAACCCAATCGTACATCTATAAAGCACATCGTTCTTTCAGAGTGCGCCTGGAATACGATCGAGGAACGGCCGCATAACGACATGAACATGGAAGGCTTTACTTGGTTTTTGTTACAGCGATTGTGGTATGCCTCGACTTGGCGCTGCTTCCTTTCGTGGGATCGGCACCCCGAGCCTAGCGGCTCTGAGCGAGAAACGCCGTTACGCCATTTTTGAACAATGACCGGGACTGTGGTCGTCCGCCAGCGGCGCAACACGGCCTTCGTCAGGTCTGGGAACCTCTATAAACGAACCAAAGCCCGGCGACGGTACCCGACGACGCTCCTAATTGTGGTGGGTTGTTCGGATCAAAGTCGGCGGGCAATCTTTTGACTACTTCATCCGCCAAACTGTTTAAATCCACTACGCCTGTCTTCACCAAGGAAACCAGTACGGCGGTCTTCTTTTCAGAGTCTGTCAGCGAGCCGGCCATATCGAACTCCTAACGGTCGGAATGGGCAACCATCATCCACGCCAGATTATCATTGACGCAAGAACGCTGAGAGTCAATACCCCAACTTGCATTTCGCGCATGGGACGGGAAATATTCAGCGCCGACGCGTTCGTCTCCAATGATTACGTCGTTAGCCTCGACAAGCTACGGGCTTATCCCGCTCGCCGGGATCATATTGCGCAACAATCGACGAAACTCCGGCGGGCTGTATAAACGCTGATTTTGGATCGCCCCTCCCGGTGAAGGGGTCACGGCCAGAATGCCGGTCAGCGTTTTTCCGGAGTAAACGCCGAGGGCGGTCAAAAAGTAAGCGGGCGCCGTCAGAACTCGAATTACCAAATCGCCAGGCGCTCTAGCTTTGATCCACTCGAGAGCCTCACGGATGTCACTTGCAATTTCAGACCCAGACACTGCCGTAATCTGGATTGGGGCTTTCTCGTCGCCGGTCCGAGTCGCATGACGCACATAGCCGACTGCGACGGACCCCGCCTGGGATCGCCTCCCCTTAACAACGGGATCCTTGGCTTCCACAATGGATATTGTTTGCCCCGTTGAGTGAAGCGGCACGGCGGCCGAAATCTTCGTTTTCAGTCGCAACCCATTCTGGTGTAATCATCTCCTCTCCTAGAGAGGTTCCAAGAACCATAGGCGCGCCCGGACCGCCGAGACGCGGTCCCTGCAGTTGTAGCAATAAAGGAGCGGCCCTTTCAGCGACTCGCTTTCGCTCAGCATCAGAGATGTCGTCAAACTGTACCATCTGTAGGCGCCTCTGGTTGTTTTCGAAGGTCCGTCCAGCAATCAAACCAATTACCTCTCCCGTAAGCACTTTCCAGCTGCGAGAAAGGAATAAGCGCCTCGCCGGTGTCCGGCCAAGGGTCATTGATTCTAACCATTTGCGATTGCTTGATAACTCCACGCACAACCGCAACGTGCCCGCCTTGGCCAAGCCAGGCGAAAGCGACTTCAATCGGACTCCCCTTACTGGAAATCTGATCGGAAAGGGTTTCGAAATCGATCTTCTGTCCACGATGGACGGATTGAATGCCAAGCTTACTGTAGAGCTGGCTGACTTCAGCGACGTTTGCGGTCCGGTTGCACGGCGTGTTCGATCGGAAAAATGTAGAGTCTGCATCAGTTGCAGCTCCGTCGTGTTCTGCCGGAGCGCCATCACAACAATTATGATCTGCGATAAGAGTGGATGCGACCTGGCAAATCTTCTTGTCGTTTTGCAAAAAGAAACGCGACACCATCGTTGCAGCCGCCGCCCAACACCACAGAGACGCCGTCTGCCTTAAATATGGGACGTCAAGCTTTTGCTCGCTTAATCCTTTGTCATCCCCGCCGAGCGGAATGGAAGGCAGGGAAAATTCGACCGGCGATTGCGGCATAGACCAGTCCTTTCATTCGGCGTCACTCAGACTGCATTTTAGGCCACCTGTTGGAACGAATCTAACCCGTCTTATTCGTCAGCCTGTCTCACAAGACACGAAAGGCCACATGATTACAGTAGGTGATGGGATGCCGGCTTGTGGTAAATCTTGCCACAACCGAATCCAGGGAAAGTTCCATATTCCCTGCCTTCCGACGCGACGCCCACTTTTCATGAAGAAGAGGGGCTGACACACGGTGCGCGTCTGACAGTGACGCTGACTCTATCAAGGACGGGGTTGTCCCGCTTGATGTTGAAATTCGCGAAGCGACGTCGCTGGTATGAAGTTTACGCAGTCTTCGCGGTTTGAGCAAGATGCTCGTTCGAGGGAGCGGCTTTCGCTTTGCGATGGGGCTACAGAACCCGCGCCGGTGCTTCCGCACGCCGATGTCGCTTCATGGCGCGAAGCCGAAGCGCGAGAACACGCGTTTCGCGGCGACAATGTGGGGAGAAGCGGACTCGTTCGAACAACTGCCTCGCGACGCAGGTTGACTCCTCTCTGCCGTTCAGCGGTGAACGAACGCGAGGGTGGTGGGCGTTGGCCATCTCGACCATCGCCGCGGCGAGCTTCATGGCGCTGAGGGGCGTTTAGACCGGCGCGGACAAATCCTCGCGGCTCGGGAGCTGAGTTCGGAGGGCCTCTACGATTTGCTCGATTTTGGCGTTGGCTTCCATCGCCCGCTGTTGGGCCGCTCTCGCCTCTGCTTCGGTCAGGCGGACGCGCTCTTCGGCCGCGGACAATTGTTCACCCTTGTTCCCCAGCTGTCGCCGCGCGATGTCGAGATCGGAGCGGGTCCGCGCCAGCGCTGCGGATAATTCCTCCACTGCCGCTTCAGCCTCTCGTTGCGCCGCTTCGGCGCGCTCGGCTCTCGCTTCGACACCCTCCAACTGGTTGACGAGTGAGGCGGCATGGTCTCGCGCGCGCACAACCGCCTGCGCGGATTGCTCTTCAAGGTCTCTAATAGCTGCGGCGGCGTCCGATACCATCTCCAGCGCAACAGCTGCGCTGTCGTTTGACTGAACAGAATTCCCGCTTGTGATACTCGGGGTCTGTCGCCTGAAAGCCGAAGTTGCCTCTATGAACAACTTCTCCGGCGAGCCGGTTGACGTTGAGCAAGTTCATCGCACGCTCCAACGGTTGTGCTTGCGAAGCCATTCATCAAAATTTGGAAGTTAATTGGGCGGAATTAGGACGGATCCTGTCACGGAAGTGGTTAATGGAGTGGATGCCCACTCCTGACGGCATCGAAACGTGCCCTTAGGAGGGTGTTTACCAAGCTGGGGGTAAACTTAGCTGCTGCTCAAGCTGCGTCTTTGAAAAAGAGAGCCTGACATGAGCACGAACCATCGCGTGCCCGGTCGCCAAGAGAAGCGTTGGCCAGCTTTCGTGCCCCTGGTCGTGGAGTCGGAGCTTTCGCCGACGGAAGCCGCGCCGGTGCCGCTTTTTCGCGGGCCTGCTCGCAACTGCCAGATGGGGCCGCCATTCGACCACCCCCGCCCGCCCTTGGCGGATCACTACGACGACGATCTGCCGCCTGCGGCGTGAGGCGGCCTAGTCCCGGACCGAACCGCCAACGCAGCGCATTCGGGCCGCCCGATTTTCTCTCGGGTCGCTTCCGCGCGACTATTCGTCCCATAGCGCGAAATTCTGTCTGCGCGTCCACGCCGTCCACGATCGCCGATCTCCATTCCCGAGGCTTGGCCGGCGCGAGATTGCCGTGCCGCAACCCGCTTTGCCTGCGCTCGACGCCCATAGGCTGCTTCACCATGGGTTCAGCCCCGCGCCAGCGCCCCAAATTCCCCGCCCCATGCGCCCGATGCTCGCGCAGAAGGCTTAATTGCCGTCAAGGGCAAGACGCCACTGCGCCTTTTTCAGCCTCACCCCCTTGCCCGTCGCCGTCCTCTTCGACGAAGACGATGCCGGCCAATTCGAGGGCTGAGCGGAGCTTAGCGATGGTTGACCGGTTCGCCACCAAAGGCCCGGGCCTAGCTTCAAGTCGGCGCACCGTGACGTGCGAGACGCCCGCCGCCTCGGCGAGACTCTTCTGGTCCCAGCGGAGAAGCATCCTGCCGGCACGGATAATTTCCGAGGTTAGAGGCGCGCTGATTCTTTGCTGCGATACATGGTGCATCGTAATGCTTGACAGCCCCTCCATCAAGATGCATCATGTATCAGCAGGCAGTCGGTAGAGCAATCTCCTCCGAGCCCTATTCCCCCAAACGCGCTTGGTCTGTCCAAAGCGAGGACCGCCAAGTTAAGCCGTAACGCCATCAAGAAGGAGGCTTGCTTGCCCGTTGGGGCGTTCTGACGGTTAGCAACTCCTCCTGGGCGTGGTTCGCCCCAGACTCTTTCTTCCGAACGCGAGTTCGCGGGGCTTCGCCCATTCACGGCCCCGCAGTTTCGCGGAGGGGCGCGTTCACACTCCTTACGGCCCTTGAGATCAGCGGCTCTGGTCATCCTGAGGGCAAAACTAGGGGGAGGAAATGGACGAAATGGACAACTTCTTCTGGGCGGCTGCTGCGACGGTGATCGCCGCCGGAGCCGTAGGGCTCTTCTTGCTTTATAAACCGGCGAAGAACGCGCCGATCGCGCCCGCGCCGATCGCGTCGCTGGCTGCTCCTCTGACAACAGCCGCGCTGGAACCTGCCGCCGCGGAAGTCGCCAAAGCCGACCCCGCTCAAGCTCAAAGTGCGCCCGCGGCGCCGATGCAAGCCGCCGAAACGCCGGCCGCCGCTCCGGCCACCCGGCGCACGCAAGCCGCCGAAACGCCGGCCGCCGCTCCGGCCACCCCGGCGCCAACCGCATCGGCCGACCAGGGAAAGCCGTCTGGAAACAAGGCCAAATCCAAGGCTAAAGCCACAGACCACAAGGCCAAATCCAAGGCTAAAGCCACAGACCACAAGGCCAAAGCCAAGGCTAAAGCCACAGACCATAAGGCCAAGGGCGCCGCCCAATGACTCGGATGGCGGCCCCGCGACGATCTAGAAGCACATATCCGCGGCCTTACCTCCGGGGTGGCGACGTCCTTCAGCTGGCCTCCCTTGGGAGACTTGTCTATGATTTTAATGGACTATTCGGCGGCGTCAACGGCGCGCCCCCGCGATTTCGAGGCGGCATCAATTGGTTGCGATGCCAGAGGAAAAAAGCCGAAGAGCGCGGCAAGGGCGGGGGACGTGGGCGGCCTGCGGATAGAGTGCATCAGAGCCGAATGTCCCAGGGGAGAGGGGGTTAGCGGACCGGACTCAGGAATTAAATAATTTTTAACTACTGCGTAATATTTGCGGCGACGTGCCGCAGCAACAGCAAGATATTGTCCCGTTCACGGAAGCGTCACAAAAATTATGGCGAAATATGCTATCGATCATCCGGGGCTATTTGCGTGGAGGATGCGCCATGATTAGCCAAGAAGAGTGCGCAAAATACGCAGGCGTCATGCACGCTGAGCTACCACCAGCCGTTGCTCTTTCCGCCAAGCACTGGTCGTTGCTTGAGAGCTACCGGCTTAATCTGAGACGGGGCGAGCGGGCGGTGTGCAGAATGATCCTTGCGGATTTCTGGAGGTTCATGGACCTCGGAGCGAAGAGGCAGGCCGCCGATCAGTTCCTTGTGCTACGGCTGTTCCTATCCCAATGCGTCTCGCCCGAATGCGTTCGGTATCGGACCGCGCGCCGCCTTCAAGGCTTAGGGCTGTCGCCCCATCATCTCGCCTGAAAATAAGGCGTCCAGCCGCTAAATCTGGGTGTGGCGACGGTCTCGCAAAGATCGTCGCTACGCAGGCGGCCGACCAGGCGCCGGGAAAGCCCGCATCGCGAGCCGCAGGGCCACAACGCAGGCGAACCTTGCGCCGGCCTTATCCCGCGTTCCGCTTGGCAGGTTCAGCTCGGAGTGCGGCCTCCGCTGCCTCGTCGCCCTCGATCTCGGCGCGCCAACGCAAAACGCCCCGCCGTTACATCCGCGGTCGGGGCGTCTGCCTCTGTAAAACGAATGTCCGCTTGTGTGCGCTTCCTTGCCTTTCGCGGCGGCGACAGAACCGTGCTTCTCGCGCACTCAGGGCGCTAAGCCTTAGGCCGCTCAGGGGTTGATGCAGCGGCCGAGGTCGGAGGCGGATCGTCATTGTCCTCGTTAAAACCCACAGGCAGGAGAATATGGGCGTCATGGAACGGGTTCGTCATTGCTCCGTAGAAGAATTCACCAACTGCCTCGCCCACGTCTCGGTTCTTGAGCCAAGACGCGCCGGACGTGGCGTCTCCAGATGTCCCGATAATCCCGCACTCCTTGAGCGACAGCACCGAGGCCGGCCCAGCAGCCCATTCTGAGTTCGGCGCCATCGGATTGATGAGGGCAAAGTTGACGAATTGCGCCGTCCAGGCCGCAAGTCTCTGGAGGCTTTCCTTGGTGCCCGGTTCAAGAGCGCCGATCACCTCGAGCAGGCGAGCCTTTTCCTCGCTCCTGCCGGCGCTCTGCGCCACCACCGACGGAGCAAACGAGCGGCGAAGGTACTCCGTGATTACCAATTGAGTCATGCGCTCAAACCAACCGAACGACGGGACCGTTCTGTCAGCATCTGGGTCAAGAAGCGCAGCCACGACACGGATTGGCACCTGGTCAGAGGTCCCGAACTCAGTGTGCCCCGGAAACGACGATCCAGCGTGCGTGCGCCCCGACCGCGCGCGGTAGACGGCCCTGAGCCGCTTGTCCAACTCGTCCTTGCAAATTTGCTCGTGGACCGACACGCCCTGGCGCAACTCGTCTGGTGAGGTCCAGAACTCCTGGGGCAGGAACTCAGCCACGAACATCCTGAGCTTCCCAGCGACCGCTGACTCATTCTTGGCTGAGATTCTGCTCAAGTTCCTCGACCAACTGGCTCGTCCCCGGCAAGCTCCTCAGCTTGTCGAGTGTTGGCCGGATGGGATCGAACTTCTTCAATTCGGAAAATGAGAATGACTTGTCCTTGTAGTGGTGTGCGGCGAGTGTCTCCAACGCGGCAACCAGCGAGGTGTACGCGCCTGACGGATCGAAGTGTGCCGAGCCAATGGCTGAGTAATAGAGCCGCATGGCGGCGAAGGCGGCGTCGATCCGCCCATCTTCCTCCGACCTTCCGATGCCATCGATGATGGCATTCATCACCGCTGTATTGACCGCGCAGTCCGGCGGACGCTGCATAGGCAGTGGCGGTGCCGGCAGGCCATAGGGATAGTTGAGGATGAGGGGCTTGTCGTCGAGGCGGCGGACTCCGAGCAGCGCCACCGGGTGACGGACGAAAACCGAGAGGAGGACGGCAAAGTCGAACGCAACTTCGTCCACGGGCGGGCCGTAGGAGGAGAACCCAGACGCCTCGACTTTCCTTGCATGACACGTGAAGGAGAGGCAGAGCTGCTGTGGAACGGCGTAGGTGGGTCGCGTCAGAACCGACACCGCGTACATTCCGTCCCGCACCACCCACTCGCCAGCGGAAGAGTGGTCAGGATCGGAAGAGATGATTGCGCCGTCTAGCAGCCTGCGCGCGGAGAGGAGGTGGTACTCCACCTTCTGGCCGGCAGGCGGGGACTGTCAGGAATTTTGTGTGCCGGGCCATAGTAGCACCGCTGGAGGCGGACTATGGCGATCAAGAAGGACACACTGGACCAGCTTCTTTCGGGGCGCGATCCGAAGGAGGTATTTTCCAAGGACGGGCTTTTCGACGAGCTGAAGAAAGCTCTGGCCGAACGGGTTCTCAACGCCGAGCTGGACGATCATCTTGAAGGCGAGGCTGCGGCGGGCAAAGCCAATCACCGCAACGGCTATTCGAAGAAGACCGTGCTGACCGAGACGTCGAAAATCGACATTAAGGTTCCGCGCGACCGCGAGGGGAGCTTCGATCCGAAGCTGATCGCGCGCTATCAGCGGCGTTTTCCGGGCTTCGACGAGAAGATCGTGTCGATGTATGCGCGCGGCATGACGGTGCGCGAGATCCAGGGGCATCTGCTTGAACTTTATGGACTTGAGGTCTCGCCGGACCTGATCTCGACGGTCACCGACGCGGTTCTGGAGACGGTCGCCGAATGGCAAAATCGTCCGCTCGAGGCAATGTATCCCCTGGTTTTCTTCGACGCGCTGCGCGTCAAAATCCGTGACGAAGGCCTGGTGCGCAACAAGGCGGTTTATGTCGCGCTGGGCGTCACGCCGGACGGAACCAAGGATATTCTGGGCCTTTGGATCGAAACCTCGGAAGGCGCCAAATTCTGGCTGCGGGTGATGAACGAGCTGAAAAACCGCGGCGTCGAGGATGTGCTTATCGCCGTCGTCGACGGCTTGAAGGGCTTTCCGGAGGCGATCAACGCGGTTTTCCCGCAGACGGTCGTGCAGACCTGCATCGTCCATCTCATTAGAAACTCGATGGACTTCGCCTCGTGGAAAGACCGCAGGGCTATCGCCGCCGAACTGAGGAAAATCTACCGGGCGAAAGACGCCGACGCCGGCAAAGAGGCCCTTGACGCTTTCGATGCCGGTCCTTGGGGCAGGAAATATCCCTCGATCGCCCAGAGCTGGCGGCGAAACTGGGAACAGGTCATTCCCTTTTTCGCCTTTCCCGAGGCGGTGCGCCGGATCATCTACACCACGAACGCCATAGAATCCTTGAATGCAAAACTGCGGCGTGCCGTGCGGACGCGCGGGCATTTTCCAACCGACGACGCCGCGATGAAACTGCTATATCTCGTCTTGCGCCAAGTCGCGGGAGAATGGAAAATGCCGCCGCGCGAATGGTGCGAGGCCAAAACGCAATTCGCCATCATGTTCGACGAAAGGTTCGTCGCAGCGTGATGGTCAACCCGGCCCCCCACACAAAATTTCGGACACTCCCGGCAGGCGCCACCAACAGCCGCTTCGTGTTCCAGGCAAGGCTCATTCCCGCAATTCTCTCCGCAACGGCGCATACCCTCAAGAAGGTTCGCTCCTTAAGTTACACCTCGACGTCAAGCGAGCACTCGCGGGTGCTGTCTACAACCGTTAGCGCCGAAGCTGTTGAATTTTGCCCGTCCAGCGAAGGGGTGACAGCGTCGGCCGGGAGGCCCATGATAAAAAGCTCTCATATCGCAGCCTCTGCAATGTTAGATCGCGGGCAACTCGAAAAAATACAGCTGAGCGTCGCCGAATGGAACGAGTGGCGCGTGCTAGATCGGCACGCCAGAGTTCACCTTAGCGGGGCGGACCTCAACGCGGCGGACCTCGCGGGGGCGAATCTCAGAGAGGCGGACCTCAGCGGGGTGGGCTTTACAGGGACGAACCTCTACAGAGCCGATCTCTTCGGGGCGCAGCTCGGCGGAGCGAATCTCAGAGGAGCGTACCTCAGAGAAGCGAAGCTGCACGGGGCGTATCTCTTCGGCGCGGACCTCAGCGAGGCCGACCTCAGCGGGTCGAACCTCAACTGGGCGAACCTCAACGCGGCGGACCTCAGAAGGACGATTCTCAACGAAGCGCACCTCTTCGGGGCGCGGCTCCGTGGGGCGGTCGTCATCGAGTCGGACCTCAGGAATGCAAACCTCAACAAGGCGGACCTCAGTGGGGCGCACCTCAGCGGGTCGGACCTCAGGAGGGCGAATCTCAATGGGTCGGACCTCAGTGGGGCGGACCTCAGCGGGGCGGACGTCAGCGAGGCCGACCTCAGAGGGGCGCGGCTCAGAGCGGCGAACCTCAGGGGTGCGAACCTCAGCTTGGCCAATTTGGTGGAGGCGGATTTTAGAGAGGCTGATCTGACGGGCTGCCGCATCTATGGCACATCCGCGTGGGGGCTGAAGCTCAGTGAGGAAACGAAGCAGCAGAGCTTGATCATCACCCCGCCAGGCGAACCCGAAGTTACTGCTGACGACGTCGAAGTTGCGCAATTCCTCTATCTGTTGATCCACAATGAGAAGATACGCAAGGTTATCGACACAATCACCTCCAAGATGGTGCTGATCCTCGGCCGCTTCAGTGAAGAACATAAGGAAATCCTCGATGCCATGCGTAATGCGCTGCGGAAGAAGAACCTGCTTCCAGTGATCTTCGATTTCTCCGTTCCTGCAAGTCGCGATGTGACCGAGACGGTCGATGTTCTCGCTGGGGTTGCGCGTTTCGTGATTGCTGACATCACGGATGCAACAGAGGTCAGGGTGGAGCTTAACAATATTATTCCGAAATTCACCTCGCTTCCTGTGCAACCGATACTCCTGCGAGGAGAGCAAGAGTTTGTGAGCCTGCTACGTCTGAAGAAATTTCCATGGGTGCTGCCGTCCTTCGAATACGACTCCTTGGAGCATTTGCTGGCCAATCTGGAAGAGAGCGTTGTCGGTCCTGCGGAGGCAAAGGTTTTGGAGCTTCGGGGGACGCGATAGCGATGCGTGTGTCCTGGTGGCTCAGCCGTCGCTGAGACTAGATACGGAACCCCCGCGAGGGTCCAGAATTGGCGCAAATGTCCCCTTCGCAGGGCTTGGGGGCGGCGCTGAGGGGTCAAAGCGACGCCCCGACCGATGGGCTCGCCGAGCATCAGAGGGCCGTCTTGGCGCAGCGCGGTGCAGCCTGCCCGATAACAACAATCAGCCGGTATTCCTGCTCGGCCTCGGCAACGCCACAACCTCAGCGCCCTTCTTGCCCTCCATCGCCGCGGAAATGGTCGCGCCGATGGTGTCGACGGCGCGGCGCAGTGGGTCCGCGTCGAGATGGGCATAGCGGTGCGTGGTCGCAGCCTGCGAATGGCCAAGCAGCTTGCCGATGATCGGCAGGCCCAGCGACGCGCCGGCACCGAAGCTGGCGAAGCCAGTCGGCGAAGCGTCGACTGAAAGCTTCTTGCGCTCGCGGGGCATTGGCTCGGCTGGAACAGGTGAGTTGGAATCGCCGACGCGTGACCGCTCAGGCGCGAAGACAAAAGGGAGGCGGCGTTGACGCCCGCAAGTCGTTGACCTAAAACATAGATTGGCTTCCGATCCGTCCCAAGGCGGAAGCTTGCCTTGTGAGACGCCGCGCACGGAAGCACTGCGCGGCGTTTTTCTTTCTGCGGTGGGTGCGCACGCCATGCTCAACCTAGCGCCAAAGCCGAAGGCGACCATCGATACAGAGCGTCTCTCACGCTGCGCCATTGCCGGGGCATGACGTGTCGGTAGGCGAATTATCCTCGGGGCTTCGTTTTCGCCGGAGGCGCTGGGTTTTCTGGGGGCGCTGGGGTTTTTGGGGGCGCTGGGATTGCTGGGGGCGCTGGGATTGCTGAGGGCGCTAAGGTTTCTGGGGGCGCTGGGATTGCTGGGGGCGCTGGGATCGCTGAGGGCGCTGAGAGGACTGGCTTTGCTGAGGGCGCTGAGAGGACTGGCTTTGCTGAAGGCGAAGCGGCGTCCTTCTTCTGAATTTCTTGTTGTTCCTTGATTACGGCCTGAACAACGTCGCGGACATTCATGCCCCGACCAAAAATTGCGTCTCCATATGTGGCAATAGCAACAACCAATCCAGCCAAAGTGAGAATAGTGGTAATTCCCGTAACTATCATCGTGTTAAATAGAACGGATCGAGTTTCATGATTATATTGATCAGATTTTGAAACATCCTTTGATAAAGCGTCAATTTTCCCGCTGATTGTAGCCGTCAACGTATCAATTTTGCCCTCAAGCCGAGCGAGCTTTGTTTCGTTCCTGGCTTCAGACTCCCTGATGAGAGCGCCGATTTCTTCTCTTGTTGGATCGGTCATGACACGCTCTTGCACGTTAGACGCAGGCTCTTGCACGCCAGATGTAGGCTCTGGCACGTTGGACTTAGACTTTAACACCTGGGATAATACTCCAGCTAGAGATGACCCCTCGCCGAAAAAAGGTGCTTCTTTACCAGGCAAAATGTCTGTTGTCCATGACTCCATAGCCGTGTTGTCACTCTGTGAGGCCCGGAACGTCTCTAGAAATATAACATTTTGCGCCTGCTCTAACCCTGACCCGAGCATGGCTTGGAGATTTTTATCTGGCATCGCCAGTCTCTGATTTTTTCTGAGACAAAAACAGCGCGCGGGCTTGCTCTACCTGTTCTTTGGTATAAAGCCCTTTTTGTTGCATTTCCTCCACCTGTTGCATAAGAAACATTACCGATTGCAAAAATCCCGCCGTTGGCATGATCACTTGCGCGAAGGGATTTGCTTTGCTTCCACCCTGCCCAAACATATTTGGATCCAGGCGGAAGAGATAAAACTTCACCACTTCTTGGCCTTGCGTTACACTCAACACAGCATCGGCGAACACCGTTGGAAACGTATAAGCGGCAAACTCTTCAGGCGGCCGTCCCATGGAGAGGTCGCTTCCCTGGACCGGGCCTTTTTCTGGCTCAGACATTCACGGCTCCATAAGCTCAGGCAGCGGAGTAGAGGGTTTTATCACGACGTTCGTGATGAGTCTGTTATCGATCTGACGCTCATATAGACCTCACTACCGACCTCCGTAGCCGCTTCTCGCCTCCCTCGCCCCCGGACGACTCCGATGCCCCATCTTGAGCACATTCACTTGCACCGCCTGTGGCCCGCGCAGCTCACACCCGACGCGGATGCTCGGTCGCTTCGACAAAAGCGGAGCGCGGGCCGCTGGCGTGACGAATCGCCTTTTGGAAGTGGCGGACATTGTGAAGCTGGCCGAAGCCGAAGAGGCAAAGACGACGGAGAAGCGAGGACATTACACGAAACCGAACAACACTTACGCTTTCGATGAGCCCGGTGGAGCACTCGCACATGCTGTCGACGGGCGGCGCAAAGCGCCAGAACGAGCCGCGGCACGACGGCCCCAAGCCAAGCGCAAGGCCGCTGCAAACGACGCCGTGATCGAAGAAGCCGACGCCGATTGAGGGCGAGGTCGAGTAGCGCCCTGCCCTCCCGGCTTGTACCACCGACGCTCGTCCCCATTGCCAACGAGGTATTCGAGTGATGAAACGCCGCGACTTCTTGACGCTTCTCGGCGGCGCGGCGACGTGGGCACTTGCGGCGCGGGTCGCCAAGCTGATCGGCCTCATCGTGCCGCCGACGCTCGCCATCGCCGACGAGATAACTGAATAAGATTCTGCTGCACTGCACCTGGCAGCAATTGGCGCGAACCCGAAGCGCGAGAACGCGCGTGTCGCAGCAATGTGGGGAGGAGCAGACGCGCTCCCGGCAAGGCCGGACGGGCGAAGATGACCCTGAGCCGACGTTTGCAGAAGTGCTTTCAGCAAACTTCCGACCAGCTCGTTATGCCGGCGAGTGATAGTTTTTGAGCGGCCGTGTGCAAACAAAGGGCTGTAAATCGGGCGACGCAACACCTCGGCGCGCAAGGCGCGCTCAACTGGGCGAAGGAAGGGCGGCCGGGGTCCATGCCGACGATATTAGCGCATCGCGCGACTATTTCACAGACATATTTTGTGAAAATTGGCTCAGGACGTAGCCTTGGCTGGACGAGCGGCCTATTCCATTGACTTTTTGCGTGTAATTCGCTCTCGGCGGCCTCTGCGCCAAAGTGCCTCGGATGCATCCGAAGATAGGAACGATCTGCGCGCGGTCGGCGTTAAATTAACGACAAGTCCTCAATGATCGAAAATCCAGGGAGGACTGAGCAGGGAAGACTGAGTATGCGTGAAAAAATCGGATCGGAGGCGATCTCGCGGCGAAGCGCGCTTTCGTTTCTCGGATTGGTGGTGGCATCAAGCCTCACAATCCTGCCCTCGGTGCTGACCACGTCAGATGCTGAGGCCCAGACCGTTGGAATGGTGCGGCGTCATAATCGGCGCGTGACGCGGCGCGTGGCTCGCCGAGCCGGGCGTTACACGCGCCGTGTGGTTCGCAGATACTACTGAGTCGCGCCTCCAAGAGGCGCTCGCGGCCGCAGCGCCGGGTGTGAGCATGAGCCGCCCGTGCGGGGTCGTGGTGTCCGCCCATGTGTCACCAAGCGAGCGGAAGCCCGCGCCCTTGTCGGCGATCTGCGCCAGCGTGTTCAAAAGGTCGCGCGTCGAACGCGCGAGACGATCAAGCCGCGTCACAAGCAGGGTGTCGCCGTCATCAAGGGCGCGCAACGCTTTCGCCAGTTCAGCGCGATTTGAGGCGTTTTCACGCCGCTACCGCCGCCATCAGCCTTTCCATGCCGAGAATGTTGAGCGCCCGACGCAGATTGTAGGCGAGCGCCGTCAGGCTGAACTCGGCGCGCACTTTTTCGAGGCCGCGCATGAGGAAGGCTCCCTGGTTCATCCATTGCTTGATCGAACCGAAAGGATGTTCGACGATCTCGCGGCGACGGTCGAGAAGCTCCGGCCGCGCCTTCAGGCGCTCCGCCATGCGATCGAGCGCGTCCTCGTTTTCGAGGCGTGAGACGGCGCGGAAGTTCTTCGTGCAGCGCGGACGCAGCGCACAGACGCGGCAGGCCGCGGCGTTGCCGTAGTCGATTTTCTTCAGTTCGCGCAGCTTGCCTTCGCGGATCGGCGTCAGCGTCTGCCCGGCGGGACAGATATAGGAGTCTTGCCGGGCGTCGTAGCGGAACTCGTCCTTGCGAAAAAACCCGTCCCTCACCGCCGGCCCGCGTTGCGGGCGCGGCACATGCGGCGTCAAGCCGGCCGCCTCGCAAGCGGCGATGTCCTCGGTCCTGAAATAACCCTTGTCGGCGACCACGTCGATTTTTTCGACGTCGAGAATCTCTCGCGCCGGCTCCGCCGTGCGTTGCAGCAGGCCCATGTCCAGAACGTCGTTCGACACCGCCTGTTCGACGATCATCTTGTGCTTGGCGTCGACGGCGATCTGAATGTTGTAGCCGACGCCGACCTTCGTATAGGCCGCCATGGCGCGGCTGTCGGGATCGGTGAGCGACACCTGGCTTTCGCCGCTCTCCTCCAGCGCGGCAAGATGCGCCGCGTATTCGCCGCGCTTATTTTTCAGCGCCGCGATCTTCTCCGCCAGAATTCTTGACCCGCGAGCCCGTCGTCGCGGTTTCCTCGGCGTCACCGGCGTCAAGCCGCTTCAAATAATCTTCCAGCTTCTTGTCGGCGGCCGCGATGAATTTTTGCAGCGATCCCGTGGTGAAGTTCCGATCCTTGTTATTGACCGCCTTGATGCGCGTGCCGTCCACCGCCAGCAGCTCGCGGCCGAACAGATCGAGACGCCGGCACAGAATCACGAACTCCCGGAAAACCTTTTTGAACGCGGCGCGATTGACGCTCCTGAAATCGGCGATGGTCTTGAAGTCCGGCTTCAGTGTCCGCAACAGCCAGATGACCTCGATGTTGCGGTGACATTCGGCCTCGAGCCGCCGGCTCGACCGCACCCGGTTGAGATAGCCGTAAATGTAAAGCTTCAAGAGATCGCCCGGCGCGTAACCTGGCCGGCCCGTCGCCTTCGCCTCGACCCGCTCGAAACCAGCGGCTTTCAAATCGAGCCCGTCGACGAAGGCGTCGATGAACCGCACGGGGTTGTCGCCGCCGACATAATCGTCAATCGCCTCAGGCAATAGCAGGAGTTGCGAGCGTTCGAAGCCGGATATGTGCGTCATGCCCGATTCTAACCGGACGCCGCCCCCAACGGAATCCCGCCAGTCGGACTTTCCACACGGTCTGCGTGAATTCTGCACCATGTCACCCGCCCCATGCGCGCTCGATGGGTGTCCTAAACCTGCCACTTCCCTCTACCTAACCTCATTGACGACAACGGGCTGGAGCGGGATGGCGGCGATGGGAGATCAATTGAAGCATTTCGCGGGGGCGCTCGCTAAGGCGGCATGCGCGGGGGCAATCAATGCAGTGCGCGCACTGCATAGGAAACTGCCGATCACGCTAGGTCTATGGAATAAATTGCCAGACAAAGGATGGCCCAACGGCCTTCCTTTCTTGAAATCGCCTCCGAGATGGTTTGTCGCCATTGCTTCTGGACTCGCCATTTGGCTCTGTGGGTGGCTGCTTTTGCGCCTCATTTACGGTGTCGCGCTGAACGCAGCCGAAGAGGTCAATAAACTTCTTCTCGGCCTAGCAGGTCTGCTTAGCGCCCCGTTCGTTGTCTGGCGGACATGGATCGCAGACCAACAAAAACATATCGCGCAAGAACAACTTTACACCAACCTTTTGACCAAAGCTGTAGAGCAACTTGGAACGACGCGGGAGACATTGCCGAACAAGGAAGTGCGGCTCGGAGCAATCTATGCGTTGGAAAAACTCGCCCGCGATTATCCACATCTGCATTGGCAGGTCATGGAAATACTTTGCGCCTACGTGCGTGAGAATGCGGGACCCCCGAGGCCATGTTCCGACGAAATTCGTGCTGTTTACGCCAAACCTTGGAAGGAGCGCGTAGAACAGAAAGAAGACGCGCTAAAGCTGCACAAAGATGAGCTACGAGAGCCTTCCGTTGATGTGCAGGCAGCTCTGACCGTGATCGGGCGTCGTTCTGAACGACAAAGACTGTTCGAGGCATCCGAGAAAAAGAAGCAAACATCTAATGGTGATAAAACCATGGATTTTCGGCTCGACCTGATAAGGTGCCATCTCGCCAGAGTAAGTTTGATCGATTTTCACTTTGAAGATGCACTATTCAATGAGTCATGCCTCGAAGGCGCGACGCTTGAGGGGACGCATTTCGAAGACGCGAGGCTTTTTGAGGCCCATTTCGAAAACGCATCGCTAGTTGGCGCGCATCTCGAAGGTGCAGATCTCACATGTGCCCACTTCGAAGGCGCGTTACTCCCAGAAACGCATTTTGAGGGTGCTGACCTCTCTGAAACGCATCTGGAAGGAGCTGATCTTGAAGGCGCGGATGGCATGACGCAGGACCAGATCGAGAGTGCCTTTGGGAACGAAAGCACCACGCTTCCAAAAGGTTTAGTTGCCACATGGCGGTATACTTCGAACCGTCGTTGAACAGGATCGTGCGCGCGCGCCCGTGCGGGCTGCAATTTGCGACTCGGGAAGGATTCCGCCATGATGAGGGCTACGTCGCGTATGCTTGCACTTGGCATTGTGCTCCTCACACCGACAACCGGCCTTGCCGGATGGCTTGCACCAGAACACACTTGCTCTTCAAATGACGTCGTTGAACTCCTCAAAAACGTGCATAGAAAATATTCAGCTGACGCCGGCGAAATAAGCATAAATGCCGTAGCTACGACGCTCAAGAGGAGCCCTAACAATGGAGATACATGTAAAGCAACCCTTAAAAGTCGTGACGTCGGCCCATTCGCCACTTTCACTTCTGAGCGCACCGTTTTATATAGCTATCAATTAACTGACGATGGTAAATCTATATATGTCAATATACTGGACTACGGCCAAATAAACACAAAGACGGAGGTAACCAAAGAACAAGCGGAGGCGAAAGAAAGAGAGACACAAATACGGAGAGAGGAGGCGAGGGCCGTGGAGATAGCCAAGGTTATTTGTCGCCGGAATAATCCTCGTGAAAAATTCCCAAATGAGCAGACGTGGCAGTTCTTTAATTGGGAGCTAGATAAATATTCATATCTTTCCGACGCAGCGGTCATAGAAGATTACGAAAGATTCGTAAAAGATGGCACCTGCCCCGATTGGAGGCAATATATTGGAAAAAATCTAGTTTGTGAGCGGGACAAAAAATGCGTGCTCTCTGGTCAAAGAGAGGCTGACGAAAAGAAACAACCTGATTACTCTTCCGTGAGGGAAGACGACCCTTACTTTTGCACCCATAGGAATGAGATTTGCCTTAAAAGCGGGATCAGCGCCAAAACCTGCGAGGCAGAGATGAAAGCGTGCGTGAGCAAGCGTTAGCAGGTGTTGAAATGCCTCTAGAACGCCGCTTGCTACCCTTGAGACGATAGGAAGCGCGTGGGACAGAGCCGCCCGCCGCGCGAAGTCGCATAGCCCCATTCTGTAAAATGGCGTTCCATAATGAGCGCGAGCTGCGACTTGTCTATCGAGTTCTGACAACGAACGAAAATTTCGGGCAATTGCGACACCGTGTCGTTGTCCCGTCTCGGCTTCTGGCGCCGAGAAAATCGCGGACGAGGTGATGAACTTCGGCCATTTCACTTCCTCTCATTGGAATATGACTGCTCCGAGGATCGCGAAAAAGACGCAGCCTAGCGCGAAGCGGACAGCCACGGGCGCCATTCTTCGAGCGAGCCCTACGGCCAGTAGCGCACAGCCTACCGCCGCTCCGATTCCGGCAAGCGCCGCGATCCCCGCTCCTATTGCGAGCGGCGCGATGACATCGAGCATCTTTCTGCCCTCATAAAAGCAATCATGATGCAACGAAGCCCATTGTCAAGCCAAAAATACTTGGAGAAATAGGCAATTCTTCCATCAATTACGCCGTGCCGGTCACGGATATGGTAGTACATACGTAGTCAATACTAGCAAACATCTGATTACTTCGGAAATGTTGGGGTAGAGCGATTTGCGCAACTCAACGTTAAGTCCGTTGATCGGAATCATTGGTTTGATCGTCTCGCTACGATCTATCAGAATTGGATGAGATACTAGCAAGTCGCGGTTTTCTGTAGTGAAGCTTACAAGCGAACATATTGTGTGCGAATCAGTTGTTGCACGAATACGAACGGAATGCGGGATTGAGTGTATAAGAAAGCGAGGTAAATCGTGCCGAAATTTAGAGTTACACGCTCATACGGTCGCATCAGCCTTAACTGCGTCGCTCCTGGTCACGTTCTTCAATGAGGCAGCGGTAATAGGCAAGCATGCCCGGTTCGCCGCCCTCGAGCATCAGCTCCGTTAGCCCGTAGACAAGCGAATCGAGCCGATCGGGCGAGAAGCCCCTCGCGATCACGCCGGGCTGGAAACTGCACATCTGATCTTCAAGCAGGTTGAAGACGCCGACATGACGCACTTTCTTCTGTTCGTACAGCGCCGAAATGGGCTCGGCTCTGGTGTATTTGCCCTGCCTTGCGTGCACGGACTTAAAGGAAACGTTCGCGTCGACGGCGCGAATGGTGTTCTCGACCATGTCGCCGCCTTGGTTCCGCTCGGCGATGATGCGATCGGCTTTGCGCCGACGATAAGCCTCAATCGCGATGAGAGCCCATTCGTTCGGCGTGAAGCGCCCGCTGCGATCTTCGAGCACGTAAGCGACGCCGTCGACGCCATGCGCAGCGACGATGATCCCGGTTTCGTCGGAATCCTCGCCGCTCGTCGTGGCGGGATCGATGGCGACGACGACGCGCGTAAAGTCAGGAACGTCGACGAGGCGGATGCGCGCAGTCTCGAGCATCTCGAGCGTCCACATCGCGCCGGGCGTATCGGTAAGAAGCTCGCCGTCTAGTTCTTGGCGGCCAAGGCGCGTGCCGGCGTATTGCGCCTCAATGGTGGCGAGAAAGCTCGGCGCAAGATTTGCTGAATTGTCGTATGTCCTGCCGCGCGTGACGACGACGTCTTCGCCTTCGCGCTTCAAGATCGCTTTGAGCAGCGGAATCGGTCGCGGCGTCGTCGAGATGAAAACACGGGGTCTCTTGCCGATGCGCAGTCCCATTTGCAACATGTCCCAAGCTTCGGCGTAGCGCCACGCGCCGAGTTCATCGCACCACGCAACTTCGTGCTGAGGCCCGCGAAGACGATCGGGCTCGTCAGCGGAGAACAGCGTCGCGATGGCGCCGGATGGCCACGTCAAGCGGCGCTTGCTGGGCTCGTAAATCGGTCGGTTCCAGTCTGGCGCGGTCGCGAGAATGCCGGATGAACCTTCGACCATGACGTCGCGCGCGTCCGCGGCCGTGGCCGCCACAAGCGCGATGCGTTGCTTGCCTGCCGCAACCTGCTCGAGCACCCATTCCGAGCCGCAGCGGGTCTTGCCTGCGCCGCGGCCGGCTAGGTAGAGCCATATCGACCAATCGTCCCCGGCGGTTCGAGCTGCTCAGGGCGGGCAATCAAGCGCCAGACCTTTCTCGAGCGCATCTGCGAGGCGTCCTGCGAGCTCGGAAATGTTGGCGCGGGGCGGCGACATTTTATAGTCCTTCCCAAGGTTCGACAGGCTCACAGCGGAGCGGGGTCGCATCGATCATTGGCGGGAGACTGGCAGGCTCATCCTGCATCTGAATGCCGCGCATGACTTTGGCGACTACAGCCTGCGCCTCGGGGAATGGGCGCAACGCGCCTATGATCTCGACGATGAGCAAATTGAACTGCGGGCTCTGGACGATCGAAATGTTGTTGATGGTTGTTTGATTAGGGGCGATGCGCGCAATCTCGCCCGTAAGCTTCCCAGCCTCGCGGAGCGTCTCCAGAAGCCGCCCAGAGAGCAGGCCCGTCGCGCCCGCGTCGCCGGCCTCGCTTGCCGCGAGAAAGTTGCGCATCAGCCTGGCGCGCACGATCGCCAACGAATTCGATTATTGAGATGTTTTCTTCGGCCGCCTTTTTTGCCAGCTCGACCAGCGTCACGGGCCCGACGATGAGCTGCGCCTTCTTCTCTGGGCTGACGCACTTCTCCCAGTGGCGCGACACTTTGTAGCCGGCAATCTTGAATTGCCTGCCGATGCTCTCATACGACACGCCAGCCGCCCGCTGGACGTTGATGCGCTCCATGTCGGGATGGTGGCAGACAGCGCAAGGCATTCCTTGGCGCCAGTTTCGCGGCCTTTTTGCCTTCGTCTCGGTCTTCGTCGCCACAGGTCCAACCCGCTTCAGAAGTCTCTACTACCCATTTTATGATGACGAAACACTGGCGAGAAATCAACGCCTTTAATAACCTCTTGTTTCTACAAGAATATGTATGTCCACATGCAGGGACTATTAATCCTTAGCTGTGCGGGAGGGGGCTGGAATCGGGCCGGATTTGACAAAAGTCAATAAGCATACCGCGCGAGTTTGCTTACGAAATGGAGGTGTGTCGACGCTCCCTTGCCAAATGGTTGCCCGCCGGCGCGCTCGCGCCGCCACCGCCATATCTTGGAGTACGTACGGATGGAGATGCAGGACATGTGCAGGACATGCTTTTCGCCTATGTCCTGCACCTTAAGATACTGATATTGCTTCAATTTTGTGCCTTGTGCAGGACATGCAGGACATGTTTCCGCCCCCTAAGCGTTTTGAAATGGGAAGTTAAACGTAGTGACTACAGTTTGGAGGCTAGACTGGTGACTACAGTTAGGGGACTCAGTGGTGTGGAATCATATAGGGGGCGCAACCATATCCTGCATGTCCTGCATACGTGAATTTTGTAGAACAATTTCAAAGCACTAAGGTGCAGGACATGGCCGCAAAGCATGTCCTGCACATGTCCTGCATGTCCTGCACCGCTCCGGTCATTCCTTTTCCACGCACCAAGGGGTGACGTTCGTCCGGTCACGTTTGAGCTGGCAGATGCGATAGCGCGGCTGACCATTCGTCCAGCGACCATGGTTGTCTCTGGTGAAATAGCCAAGCCGTCCCGAAACGTCGCGAAGCTCCTTGGCCCTGAAGGTATCGACGATGACTTGAGCGGCGCTCCGCTTCTCAGCCGGCGCCGCCTTCTTGGCTGCCTTCTCTTCGTCGGAAAGGAAGGGGTCCGGCCGCGTCAAGTCCCAAGCCTCGGTCACCAGGTCCGCCATCTTGAACTCTTTCCCGCCCGAAAGCGTATGCAAGGCTTCGGCGACGGAAGAGAGCTCTTGCGCCTTCGGGTCGTCACACTTTAGCTGCTCCGAGGTCTCGACCGGATCAACTCGGGTCGTAAGGATGACCGCCTCTCTTACGACAACGCTCCACTCCTCGTAATTGTCGAAAGGCTTCACCTTATGCGGCCGGTGCAGGAAGTTAGCGCGTAGGATCGTCAGGACCGCCGATAGGAGCTTCCCACGCTCGGCCGGCGAATGCAGAACCTCCGTCACGTACGCCGCGGCCTCTTCTTGGTTCCATGGTATCTCTCTCTTCGCAGCCTCGTGGCGGTCCAGACGACCTTTAAGGCAGCGGCGCACCATGTCGTCCTCGACGCGCACATTATTCCCGGTAGCGGCCCAGACGAAAGAGAACGGGTCCACGACGACGTCCTGTCCAAGTTTGCCGAACGGGCGAATTCGCACTGCTCCCTTGTCCGCGGTTACCAACGTTCGATAGTCCTGCGGGTTCGGCATGCGTCCGCGAGGAACGTCGTCGAGCACGACGCCGCCAGCGCCGCCGCTGATGGCGAGCGAGTTAATGCGCTTCCCAACCTCATCATCAGCGTCGCGCGTGTCGCTCGAAGTCCCGCACGGTATTACGTGCGGAATGGAGCCCGCCGTTATCACAATGACTGTGACGGCGTAGGTTTTTCCAGCCCCGAAGACGGGCGCTTCGACGATGTGGATTGGAGCCAAGCCGAAAGCCGGTTTCGCGACGTTCGAGTAGAGCCAGCTCGTCAATACGGCTTCCCCGAAACCGTTGGCGTAAGGGAACGCGGCGATGTAGCGCCGGACAACCTTAATCGCCTCCCGCACAACCGGACCGTCAACGCTCAACAGCTCGTCAGCCGGAATGTTAATGTGTCCGGTGAGATCGCCGAGCGCGACGAGCGTCTGGGGCGAACCGTAGTAGCCATCCCGCGCGAGAACCTCGCCGCTTTTCGAGAGCGTTGGCGACGACATGCAAATTCGCAACGGATCGAGCTGCGCGTCGTCGTTACCTTCGCTAATTTCGGTCTCTGCCGTGGTCTCAGCGTCGACCGGCATTTTTGCGCGCTGCCACATGCACGTTTTGAGGGCTCCCCTGATCTCAGCAAAATTGACCGCGTTCGCGCACATCCACTGGTAGTCTTGGAGATGCGCCGTATTCTTCATTTTACTAAACTCCTCGGGCCTGACCCACTTCCAGACGCAAACGCTTTCACGAAGCATCACTTGCACGGCGCGCGTATCGAGCGCGCGTAGTTCGATACGCTCTTGTCCCGCAAGTGCAGTCGCATCGAACCCGCCAACGTCAGCGCCGTCCGGTAGGGGATTGGGTGTCATCCTTGCGCGAGGCGTCACGATGTTTTCCGCGCGCCGAAAAAGCGCGCCAACGTTCGCGGTGCAAAACAAGGCTGCGGCGAGTAGCCCAACTCGACGGTCGGTTCGCGAAGGAGTCAACGCGATATGTTTTGCATCTCGGTTCGTGTCCCACGCCGCGCGCGCCATAGACGCCATCTTGCCTCCTGCTTTTGGTTTGAACGCGTTGCGGAGTCCGCCGGCGCCGCCATCAGCCCCCTGCTTCGAGCCGTATTTGCCCGCAGCCTCCTCGTCCGCAAAGAGGAAGTAGACCGCTTCGCCGTGCGCGTAGCTGTGTATCTTCGGGCAGCTGCCACCCCCGTTGGCGTAGAACTTCGCTTTCCCTTCTGTGTCCTCATGGTCCTCCGGATCGTGCATCCCCACGCCATCATAGATGGCGGCATTTCGCACGATCGAAGCGACGGTGACGATGCTCCCGTCATCAAGCTGCAGCTCGAATTCGCCCCAGAGATGGTAGATCGGCAAGCCTTTCTTCGTCGTTCCTTTTTGCGCCAGCATCCGCTCGAAGACCGAAGGGTCGACAGGCGTCTCTTCGCTTTCGGCGGGGTCGACAGGCTCATCAGTGCCAGCGCGCGCCGCACGCTCCTCACGCCGTTTTCGCCTGCGCTCGGTTGCGCGCGCCGCGAGGCCCGCGCAGTATTCCGGCTTGATCCTCCTCACCTCAGCCACGACTTCAGGCTGCGACGCTAAACGAGCACGCGTCACCCCATATTTCAGCCATTCCTCGTCGCTTAGGTCCGGGAATGCTGCTTTCGTGTCGAGCAACACGCCTTCCTGCACGAAAGGCTCCGGCCGGTTACGCCATGAATACCCCGGTCCAAGCTTAGCGGCGCTGCAAAAGATCAGTCGCTCGGCTCCGCCAACACTATCGTCGATGATCGTGCGGAAGCGTCTTCCGCCAGACTTCGAGACCTTCACCGATCCGTGTCCGGCGATTATGAGCCGCTTGACGATGACGTCGAGCGCACGCGGAACATCGCTCGCGTCGACGACGCCGATGAATATGTGACAGCCGCCCCCCGTGTGCAGCACGTTGCCGTCTTCATCGATTATCTCGCCCGCGCTCGACGAGGGACGGTACGCGTAGTGCGCCCACATGAGCGCAAACTCAACCGCGGCGACTTCCTCGAGGCGCTCTATGAGCTGCTCACGCGTCAACGCCGGGATGGGCGGGATGGCCTTCCTGTCCGGATCGCTATCGCCGAAGAGCAAACCCGGCCCAGCCGGCTCAACGATAAAATCCTGCGACCTCGCAATGAGATTGGGATCGCCCGAAGCGGCGACGACTTCCTTCGTCGCGACCTCCGCTTGCGTGCGCCCGTCCTTCATGACGCCGCGCGCGATGCACTGGTCTTCGGGAAGCCCGTGGGCAAGCTTCTGGAGCGATATTTCCTGGAGGAAGGCCATCCCCCGGCTGAACTGCGGTGGTTTGGCTTTCTGGAGCGTGCCGTCGGGCCCGCGCGTGTAGGTCTTGGTCAGGCTCCCGCTACCCGAGACAAAATGGGTGATCGCGAACGTTTTAACTTGACCGTAGAGCCGCTCTCGATTAGACATGATTCGTGATCCCATCTTGATGCTGCGTCGCCAGTGAGCGCTGAGCGGCGCAGAGGTCGAACTTCCAAAACACCACGCGAAGAGATACAGGCCCCGCCTTCGGACAGAGGCGGGGCTTCGTCATTTTAGGCGGTTCCTTCGTCCAACTGACCCAGCACCGCCGTCGTCATCGCGCTGAAGCGCCCCGCCCGGCAGGACAAGACGGTCCCGCGCAGTGACAGCGCAGCCTTGGGATGGTTCCGCGTGAGCACGCCTGCGAGCAGGCCGATCGGCCATCCCGGCGCGATCTCGCCCGCCGCGGAGAGCAACCTCAGGCCGTAGTTGTCCTTCGGCTCGGCCGGGATGGCCGCCAGCGCCGCCGCGATTCGCGCACGCTCGGCCGTATCCGATCGCTGGACCCGGGCGCGATGCTGCTCCGCGAGCTCGGGGGCGACGATAGGCGCGCCGTCCGGCATGGCCTCGGGCGCCGCCGCGGTCGCCAAGCCACGCAGCGTTAGGGAACCGACAAAGAAACGCAGCTCGCGGAGCAGCGGCATCGCCTCCACCGCCCGGAGCGCTTCTTCGGCGCGGTGGAGCCGCATGCCGCCATGTTTCGCGAACAGCGTCGCCAAGTCGGGACACTCGGCGGCGATCGACTTGCCGAGCGCCACGGCCTCCGGTTTTGGAGGCTTCTTCGCCACTGGCGGCGCTGACGCCGGCTTCGGCTGCGGAGGCGACTTCACAAGCGTTATGGTCGGCCGGCGCTTCACAACCTCAACGATGACGGGTCTCGGGCTCATCTTGCTTTCCTTTCAATTCGACGAAGCGCGCAGCAGCTCTCGGGCGGGTTCGCGACCCACTCACGAAGATCACCTAACGCAATGCGCCAGCGGCCATGCCCGCGGCCGGTTTTGTGGGCCGGGGGTCCGTGCCCCCGATGTAGCCAGCACAACAGCGTTCCGGGATTGACGCCCGCGATCGCGGCGGCTTGGGCCCGGGTCAGAAGATCGTTCACGGCCGCGCCTCACAAACGTTGAGAGCACGATCCATCACATTGGCCCGATGCGGAAGACGCTGTGTCAGGCTGAACCAAGGCGTCGAGAGCGCCTGCTCGATCGAAGTGAAAGGCTTCGGTTCGCTGGACGACCAGAACGACCCGCGCTGTTCGATCGCGGCCTCGATTGTCCTGATCCGCTCCGCTCGCACTTCCGCGAGCCCCACTTCCTCTCCGGCGCTCGGCGGTCTTTGCAGGAGCGCCGTGAAATTCGCCCGGAGAAGGCCCATGTCGATCGTGATGAACAGCGCCTCCGCGAGACCTTCGCATTGCTGCGGCGTCAAGCCGTCCATGAGCGCTTCGAGAAAAACGCGCGCCACTTTCGTCCCGCCAACGGCCTTCGCCGCGATAATGCGACACAAGTCGATCTGATCTTCAACGCGCGAGTAGCCGGGACGAATAGCTTTTGTGAGAGGTTTTTCTCCGGGCTGGCACGCGCGGAAAGCTTCGAGCTCCGCACGCTTTAGCGCGTGCTGTGACTGTTGCGCCTCACGCTCTAGCGCGTGCTGCGACCGTCGCGCTTGCCGCACCACTTGCCGTGACGCGCGTTCTTCCGCCAGCGGCCGGGTCAAGGCCGGCTCCCAATGGCATCCGGGCGCCGGCGGCAGGTTCTTGAGGGGGTTGAGCCTCCGGTGAGGGAAGATTTTGCCGCTCATGGCCGCGCCTCCCCGAATGGGAGGACTTGCGGAGCTAGCTTAACTGGACTAAGGTTTATGCCGAGCAGGCCGCCAAGCAGCTCAGGTTTTTGAAGGTCGCCACCCGCGTCGCGCGGGGGCGGCCTTCGCCATTTTGGGGGCGCCATCGATCAAGCGGCCTTGCCGCGGACGGGGCGGATCGCGATGCTCTTGAGCCATGCCCTGAACTCGTCTTCTTGGTAGAGAATCTCTTTGCCCAGCCGGATGTATGGAGGGCCTTCGCCCCGCGCGCGCTCGGCGCGAAGAGTCCGGCGGGTCCGGCGGCGCTCCTTGGCGACCTGCTCCTCGGTCAGATACCCGGCGAATAGGCGAGGCACGGGCAGTTCGTTCGTTTCTAGGGTGCGCATGCTACCTTCCATCGATATTGCGTTAGCGACGGGAGGAAGTTTGCGGCATGCTTCGGCTTAGCGATACCTAGACTGTATTAGTATTCATGACTTGACTATAACTAAGCCTCTGATAATGCACGCAAAATAATTTTGTCAGCCTGTGGAAAACGGTCGCTTCGCAATTGAAATCACCTCAGCTTTGGGCTTGCCGGCTCCCGCAATTTCCCGCGTGATTCTCTCCGCGGCTTCCTGCAAGGGCGAATCGCCCAAATGAGCGTAACGCGCAGTTGTTTTTCCCTGGGTATGGCCAAGCAGCTTGCCGATGATTTGAAGCGAAAGGCCGCCGCCGGCGCCGACGCTCGCGAAGGTATGTCTCAAATCATAGAGCCGCGCATCCGATAGACCGGCGGGGAGCTTCAGCCCGCGCTGTTCTGCGATCGCCTGCACTTGGGCGAGCGTCGGCCGATGTCCTAGTCCCTTCTCCAGATCGGCGACGAGCGTCCGCACCTTTGCATCCGGCGAATCAGCGAACAGGTTCACCGTCGCGGAGTTCGCAACATCGCGCCACACGTATTGGAGCTGCTTGAGCGGCTCGCCGCGCACCTGCCCGGGGAAGAGGTAGTCGCTGTCCCGTGTGCGCGGCGATGCGTCGCGCTCGGCGCGGAGCCGCTCAAGCAGCTCGATTGCGGCCGGCCCCAATGGCGCCCGATGTACCCGTCTCTGTTTTGTGGCGCTGCTAGGCTTGTTCCAGAATCCGGCTTCGTCGAACTGCGACCACTGCGCCGACATTGTTTCTCCAGGGCGCGCGCCGGTCAGCATCAGGAAGCGAATGCAGTCGGCGGCTGGCGTTCCGTGATCCGCGAGCGCATCTGATAGCGCCCCCAGCTCGGCCTGACTGAAAAATCGCTCCATCGGTTGCTCTTGGTTGCGCGCTACGCCTTTGCAAGGATTGCCCTGCGCTGCATCACGCCATGGTTTCAGCTCTCCCTCCATCGGGTGCAGCGCGAGGCTGAACATTTTGCTGGCGAGCGCGAGAACGCGATTCGCACGGACCGGACGCCCGCTCTCCGTAATGCTGCGGTGAAGGGCCCTGATGTCGTTGGAATGGAGCTCGGCGACCTTTCGCGTCCCGATGCGCGGCAGAATCTCCCGCTCGACCATCACCATGTCGGCTTTCTGGGAAGCGGGGGCTTTCCCCGGGATGTGCTCGCGCTGATAGCGCGCGGCGAGGTCCGCGATGGTCGGCGATTCCCGGCGCTCCCTCTTTTGGTCGGCTGGGTCTTCGCCACGGTCGATGCGCCGGCGCAGCTCTTTGGCTTCGGCGCGCGCGGCCTCGACGCTCCACGTCGGAAATTC
The DNA here is from genome assembly GCA_963829075.1 of uncultured Alphaproteobacteria bacterium. Taxonomy (GTDB): domain Bacteria; phylum Pseudomonadota; class Alphaproteobacteria; order Rhizobiales; family Beijerinckiaceae; genus Methylocystis. The sequence continues at coordinate 124,141 of CAWHHH010000019.1, forward strand.
GCCGAGGGTGTAGCGTCTCTCGCGCCCGTCGACGCGGTAATTTACAAAAAAGCTGCGCCCGCCTTGGGGATGGCGTTTGGTCGCGGCGTAGATGCGCAGCCCGAAGCCTCTGACTTCCAGGTCCCAAACCGTCGTCGCGCCAGTGGCGGGCGGCTCGATCGCCTTGACGGATTTTTCCGTGAGCTTCTCCGGCTTCTTCGGATGACGCTTTGCCGGCGCCGAGCCGCGCAAGACAAATGCCTCGCTCTCCGAGTCCCAAATCACCGTCGCGCCAGTAGTGGGACGGTCGACAAACGCCTTAAGTTCCGGGTCCCAAACCGTCGTCTCCGGCATGACAAATTCCCTTGCGGTTCCGTCAGCGCGCGTCCGCGATTTGTCAGCGTCGCGAGCCGCCATCTGCTTCCGCAGGTTGCCGCGAAAATCCCTTCATGGCAATCAAAATCCGAGAACTTCCAAGGGTTTTCGGCCGATTTTCGAAAAGTCTCGTCAGTCTCAAGAGCTTACGCAATGCCCACGGTC
>CAWHHH010000020.1:0-107137 GCA_963829075.1 uncultured Alphaproteobacteria bacterium
ACCAACGGCATATGTCGATTTCACCCGCCGTCGGCGTCTTACGCAATGCGATGCACGCGGCTTGCCAAAGACTAAGAACGCTATGCGGACACCCTCGCGGACTTCCACGTCGTCGCTTTCGTTTGCCTAATGCTCAAACGCGCCGGAGAATTCATACTACAGCGCGCATGAACCCTCCAGGCGGGAGTGACGCGGCGGGCATCGGCGACATTAAGCAGGACTCGATTTCGCCGCTTCACGTCACGAACGTCTATTTCATCTCACGTATCCCCTCATTTTCAGACGAAGCCGAAGGCCTGAGAGAAAGTCGGATTTTGGCTTAGAAGGTCTTGAAATCGCGCGATTAGCGAGCGCAGCGCGGCTTCCGGCATGTTTGGGATAAGGTCGTAGAGCAAACAGCCTTGCCGAAACAGGGAATGGACGCGGCGCTTTGCGGTGCTGGTTCGCAGTTGACGATCCATGCCGAGGCTCTCGCCAGCGGCGCCCAAGAGCGTCAACAACAGGATGGCGAAGGCATTCAGGAGCAAGAGACGGTCGCGGCGTTGGGGATCGTCGATCCTCAACGCGCTCATGCCCATTCCGAAGCGCAGATCCTTGCTGTCGCGGAAGCTGGGTTCGATGGTCCATCGTTTGGAATAGAGTTTGATGATCTGGGAAGCGGTGAGCGCGCCGTCGCTGGCGGCCAGATGCCAAGCCTCCTTCATGCCGGCGGCCTTTACGCAAACAACCGCTCCTACCTTCTGGCGGGCGGCGGAGATCTCAGCGTCGCGTAACTTACGCGCCCGTCCGCTCTTGCCGACCCAATCGGCGGCCAGCCGCGTTTCGCCGTCCGCGGCAGTGACGTGGACGTTGCCGCGAAAGCGGATGACGTATTGAAAACCGAGGTTTTCAAGGAACTCGAACAGTTTGACGTCGCCGAAACCGCGGTCGGCCAAGATCGTCGCTCTCACACCCCCGGGCAGCAACGCCTTCAGACGCGACAGGCACAAGTCCTCGAAATCGTTGCGTTGGTTCTTCAGTTCGTCCTTGTCGACGGTCAGCCAAAGCAGCGGGGTGGCTCTTCCGTGGCGGGTGACGAGATGCAGCGCGAGCGTGGACTGGTTGTCGGCGTCGAAATCGGTCCGGTCCATCGCCACGACGATTTCGCGCCGCGCGCCCACGACCTCCCGAACCCACGAACCGAATAGATCCCAGGGAGCCACGCCCGCATTGCTCAGCAACCGGTCGACCTGTTTGATCGCCGACTTGGCGAACAATCCCCGCGCTGCGGCGAGGGCCTGACCGATCAAAGACACCGCCAGCGTCGCAGCCGTCATGACCCCGAGCGCTCCGTTGGCCAAAGACAGGACGCGCTTGGCGTGTAGGTCGTCGGCGAAAACGCGATTCAAAAATTCATGAACAAATTCAAATCGCTCCTTCGGCGCGCGCATCGCTCTCTCCTGCCGGTTTCTCCCTTTCCGGCAATGGAGGAATCCAAAATTCAGGCCTTTTCGAGTCTCACGAAATGAGGGGATTCATGAGCTATTTCATGCTAATTCAAGTGCTTATGCTCATAGTATTTTTTCATCCTACGCTAGCTTACGCCCGGATTTGATTTCATCCGCTTCTAATTGGCGAGAGGAATAGATTCCCAACGTAAGTAATTTCGTGTAACTATTTGTTTTTACTGGTGCCGGGTGCAGGATTCGAACCCGCGACCTACTGATTACAAAGCATATGCAGTGCTCGTAAAAACATATTTAAAAACAATTTATTATACGAAATTTTGTGGCCTTGCGGGGGCGTGAGGCACGCTGCGAGACACAAAGTCACAGCCCCCAAACGCAAAACGCCCTGGCCGTTCATCCGGGCTCAGGGCGCTTCGTTAGCCGGCGCTCGCGAGAGCGCGCGGCAATGTTAGTAATTTAGGGGAATTGCGGACTAAGCTCAAGGGCTCCCAAACCACAGTTTCGTGGGCCGCCAGCGCGCCCAGCGCACGGCCATACTCTTCGAGGTCGACCGCGGTCTCGAGGATAAAGTTTTGGGCCGTGTCCAGCACGTAATATTTGCCAAGGTCGAGACGCGCTTGGCCGGCGTCGCGTGTCCGCTTCAACACATGCCCCTGGGCTTGCAGCCGCCGCTGAATGCGCTGGATCAGCGCCCGCTCACTCACCGAGACGGCTTTTGGTTTCGCCTCCGTCATGCTCGCTCCTTATCGCCGACGGCGGTGTTGTCGAGATGATGAGAACATATAAGCGAAGCGGGGGCGGCCCAATCGCCCACTAGGGGAGGCGTCTCCCAGTGCAACCGCCAAGCTATCGCTTCACGGACGCCCGCTGGTGCGATTTCACGAGGGGTTTTTATTCGATCACGCGCAGGGCGATTGCCTTGCTGCCGCGACGGCGCGCCACATATGAGAGGCAACTCCACAATTCAATAGAGATGACGACGCGCCGCGAGCCGTCGCGCGCGGCGCGTCGAGAGAGGGACTCGATGTCGCAACCTTTGGATAGCGATCACTCAGCTGCTGTAATGACGGGATGTGCGTTGGTCGGGGCTCTCGTCTGCGCCGGGGTTTTTGCCGTGATGATGGGCCCGACGGCGGGCCTGGTCGGCGCGCTGGTCGGAGGCTTCGCCGGCGCTCTGCTCGCGGAGATCTGAGTGAAGAGCGTTTAGGGAGAGCCGCCCGCCTGCGCCCGCTTGCGCTCTCGCATCCACCGCATGCGCTCCGCCGCCGTCATGGGGCGCTCGCGTAGCGCAGGGCCCGCGACGTTAAGTCATTGTTAGCCATGCTCGCTCCAAGAGCAACGCGTCGCCTGTCACCTTGACGCCTTTCTGCGAGAGCCATAGGCTAGGCCGAGCGTCGCCGAGCGCGAGGAGGGAGTCGCGCCGATGATTTTGGATTGGTTTCGCGAGAGCCCCGCACGCCGCGACGCGATCACTGCCGACGCCAGGGCGCTCATTGAGGAGCACGGCGAAGACGCGCTCTTTGAGGCACGCTATCTCGCCATGCGGGAGTACGAAGGCGGCCCGCTCGGCGACCGTCCGCGAGGCCATTGGGGCGAAGTCAGAGACGAAGTGCGCCGGCTCACTCAGCGGCCCTAGCCATTGCTGCTTCACAGCCCCGGCCCGGGCGGCTGCGTGAACGCCCGCAAGAGCGAACGCGATGCGCGATCATACTGCGGAAAGCAACGACGCTAGGGAACGGTCAACGAGCCTACCGGGAGCTGATTCCACTCAGAGCATCCCGTAAGTGAAATAAAATCATCATCGGGAAAGCGGATAACCCGGCGGATGTCTTCGGCCGATAGCGGCCGTTTGATGCAGTCTTCATGATCTGCCGGCTCCCCGGCGTCACAGCCGCGACTGATTAGAAACTGTCGCACGACCTTAAAGGGAAAGAAGCTGTGCTCCTGTAACGATGCGATTGGAACGCTGGCTTCGATCAAACACGGTGTGCCAATACCGCGAAGTATGGGAGAAGTGACGGGATCGTTCTCATGCCAGTTGTAAAGCGCCTCTCCGCCCCAATGCCGAAAAAAACGCCCGATGCCGAACTCGCCCGCGAGGCGCGGCGGAAAGAAGCAGAAGCAGACCCTTCCAGCCCGATTTCTCTCATGAGCTTGATTGCGAGATTTCAAAATGTCCGCAATCTCTTGACTGAAACCGCCAGCGGACACGATTGCCGCAATCCGATGATGAAGCAGCGCGGCGTTAGGCAGCCCCATGCCTTCCGAGAGAATGGTTGCGATCTCGTCGGCAGTTAAGCGCGTGCAGTGCCATCCTTGAATTGCGTAAGGCTGTAAGAGGGCGATCAACTTCTTGATCGCCCGATCAGAGGTTTGAACGTCCGATTGATTTGGGGCAACTTCCCAATCAAGAAATAAGTCATGATGGTGCTCAAAGAACCTCAATAGCTCACTTGGCCATTTGTCCGGCTGCTCGAGGTCCATCAAAACCGCCATGTCATCCGGTCTCAATCTCCAAACGCAAAACGCCCCGCCAGTGCATCCGTGCGCGGCGCTTCTCGCCTTCAGGGCCTGTGGGTATTTTTCAGAATTCTCCTCACAAATGATTCTGTCCACGGGCGATACCAATAAGGATTGTGGTCAACGCCGCCCCCTTGGCGCGCGAGGCGGTTTTCGTCCATAAGCCGGAGACATGCCCTGTTCACGTGACGTTGGTTGAAAGAATCTCCAAAAAGCATTTCGGAGATGTCCTCCTCAGTCAGTTTCAATCTGGGATACTTGCGGCGGACAAGCGCCTCAACCCTGTCTTCTAATTCTCTGTCGGAGAATTCCATTACCACCGCCTCCTACTTTCCGCTAAGCATACCACGGAATGAGGGCGACGGGAGCCGGCGTCAAGGGCGTCAAATTTCAAACTGAGACACTACCGATTCGCCGACGCCACACTCACAGCGCCAGCGCGACGCAGAACAGCGTAAACGCCGCGAAGGCGACGATGGTGGCGATCCAAGCGATCTCCAACAGGGCCGCCATCATCGTCACCACGTCACGACGGCGACGAAGATCGCTGCTGCTGCGAAGAAGAGAGCGATGGGAGAATCCGATTGCATGTTCAACACCTATGTTAACGCTGGCCAAGCACCGGCAGGGGCGAAGTTTAGAAGTCACTTCTAAACCTCCGCGCCGCGCCACCTTGAGCCGAGAAGGTTTATCAGTCGCTAATAAACCTCCGAGGCCGCCCGCCTTTCGGCGGGGAGGGTTTACCAGTCGTTGGTAAACCTCCGCGTCGCCATCAAGCGCTCGCCGCCAGCGCCGGATGCGCCAAGCCCGCCCGTTCGGCCCAATCACGAACAACTCGCGCGGCGAAAAGTTCCGCGCTCTCATGGCGCTCACGCGACCATGTTCTTGCAGCCGGCATCGTCGCTCGTCATCACATAGACAAGCTCGTCGCCGTCAAATCTGCCGATAGCGATTTTCGGATGCACGCCCAGCTCCTCGGCCTCGCGAAGGCGAACGACGCTCTCGATCATGGCAGGGCCGACGTGCTTGCGGAGGGGCTTTTCGCGAAGATGGGCATGGCGATTATCCCTTTTGACGAGCACAAACACCTCGGGCTGCGCGCGGTTTAGGAACCAGAGAATGCGCTTGCTCATTTCTTTGGAGAGAGCGGCGATGGCTTCTTGCTCGCTACGCAACCGAGCAGGCGCGGGCGGCAAGGCTTCGAGCTTGTCACGGTGCGAAAGCGCTGGCGGCTTGCTGGCGCAATCGTGCGGCGGGCACGTGACGCGGGCTTTCAGGATCAAGCCGAGAAACTTCGCGCGCTTCCGGGGGTCTTTGATGCGACGCGAGACTTTCGCGACTTCGGAGCGCGGCAAGCTCGCCAGAAAATGAAGGGACGGAGGAGGAGGCGCGGCGCTCATGGCAACCAGCCCAGCGCGCGCCCAATGCCCACGGTCGCCAAGGCGGCCCAAGCGGCGGCGACGCAAGCTAAGACAAACCGCATGGCGACACCTCTTGGTTGAGACCGGCGCGGCAGAAAGCTTCTGGAACCGCCGCGCCGGCTGCCTCGGGGGAGAAGTCCGAGGACTAGACGCCGGGGGAATGCAGACCCCGCGGCGTCATTCGCAAATAGGAACCGGCGAGCGTGAAGGATCAGAACTCGCCCGCCGAAGTTGCCCCTGGGAGAATGAAGCAGGGGACTGGGCGCCGAAGTTGACTAGGCGACGGCGCCGTTCGTTGACCGAAAGCCGGCGCGACGGTGAAAAGATCGAAGCCCGTCGCGCCGACCCGGGGCGCCTCGTGAAGGATGGCAGGAGCTGGCGCGCGGCGCGATGCGCGGCGCGCCGCACGCGTTCGCATCAGCCCGAACCGTCACGCGCGACTTGCCCGGGCGTCGCGCTCGAAAGCGTAAGGTTGCCGCCGCTCGGCCACGGCAACCCACCCGTAGCGCCCGCCCAGAGCCGTGATGGAGTTGGCGATCGGGCCGGCCGCTGCAACTGAAGGCCGCGAAAGTCCCACCAACTGACAATTGCGGGACCGGGGCCGAGATTGACGACGTTGATCATTTCAGCGGCGGCGAGACCGGCTGGCGTGATCGTCTGTGGAGTCGCATTCGTCGCGACGGTCGTGGTGGTTTGCGTACTGCCAGGCGAGAGCGCCATGTTAGTTGTTTCCTTGTTCGAGCGGCAAAGGAGCCGAGGCGTCACGAGCCAAAGCTTCAAGCGCCAGTGCCCAAGCGTTGCTTCGCCGCACGTCGCCGCTCAAATCGACACACAGCAGCTCCGCGACGCGCTCTTTGGCGTCGTCAGCAAGCAACCCGTGCGTCTTCAAGAAACGCAAACTAGCTCGCCTCTTGGCGACCTCGACTTGCAGCGCATCAAGCCCGTCGATCAGATGCGCGGCGGCGTCCGAAGCCTTGATGACCTCGAGCGCCTTTTGGCTCACAGAGAAGTCGGCGCGCTCAACTTCCTGCCGGCGCGACGCCGTCGCACGCTTCAACGCCTCACGCGTCTCGCGCAACGCCTCGATCTCGTTCTCGAGCCGCTGCGCCTGTGTGGCTCTGGCCGTCGCAGGTTGCGCCAGCTCCAGCACGTCAACGTCATGGGCTTCGGCGAGCGCCGAGATGTAAGCTTGCGCCGGATCGTCGGGCGGAAGCTGGCGCAATTCCTCGAGCGCATGCCGGGCGTCGAGCATTCGATCGAACGCATGGTTCTCAGCGGCGCAAGCAGCCTCAACAGCGCGCTCGGCGTCAGCCTTTGCGGTGATGGCGGCGCGTAGGGCGTCGCGGGCGGGTGAGGCGTTCTTGCTCATCGCCAAGTCCCCGCGATAATGTCGTCCAGCTCCTTGGTAGCCCGCGAAAGGTCCATTGCCGGCGGCTGCCGACGATAGGACGTGATCCCGTTCGGCTTCACGGCTGCGCCGTGCATCGTGCTGATGTAGTAGCGGCCGGTCGGCCGTCTCGCGTCCATCGCCGCTATCGAAGACGGACCAAGCGGCCTCGACTTCGCGTCGCGCTGCAGCACCTGCTCGAATTGCTTGAGTTCGTCAGGCTGAAGCCGCGTCCTTAAGAAGGCCCACGCCGCTTGCGGAACTCCCATCACACTCGGCGCAGATTTCGTCGGCGGTCGCGCTTCTGCGTTCTTCTCGCCAGGACGCCACGCGCCAGCTTCAGGCTCCTCGTCGTTGATGTTCTTGGCGAAAGGAGCCGACGGAATACCCTTGCCCGCGTTCTCGCCGCCACCCGTGTTCTGCGTTGAGTAACTGCCCGCGCCCATCGATCCAGCATAGCCGCTGGCGTATGCGCCAGGGTCAGCGCCGCCGCCAATCGTCGAAGCTCCCGTGAAGCGGGTAGTCTGAGGCTCGGGGGCCTCAGCATCCTGCGCCTCCGCCCCTTTCGGCGCGCCGCCGCCCTCGGCGAGCAAAAAAGCCGTCACAGCGCCCGCTATCACATCGACAAGACCGCCGTCCTTCGCCATCTGAGAGCGGCGATGGGCGCTGTCGTAAGCGCCCTGCGGCGGGTGGGGCCACGGCTTGCCCGTCTTGATATCGATGCGCGTGAATGACCCGTCATGGTTCGGCACGAACCTCGCGTTAGGCGGGCCAGGAGGGATAGGCTTATTGGGCATGTGTTTTCCTTTCAGAGTTGCAGAGTGAGTGAAGGCGCTGCGATCGGCGTCAAAGCGCGGCGCGGTTGCGGGATCGTGGGCGAGGGTGTTCAACATTGATAGGCTCCCAAATGCCGACGATCTTGGCCGGCTGGGCGCGACGCCCATTCGAGAAGCTCGGGGGAAATCCGCATGGGCGCGCGACGGCCGCGCGAGATCAACGCCAGCGCCGCTGCGTTGCACAAATCATCATGGCCAGACTTGCCGTGATCTACTTTGTCACGGCCCAGCGGATTGGTGCGCCTCTCCAGTCCCGCGAATTGCGAAATCAGCCGCTGATTGTCGAGCAAGCGCACACGCCCGCTCGTAAACAACGGCATGCAATCCAAATAAATTTGCGAGCGATCCCGCTCGCTGTGGTTATATTTAATGCCGCACTTCCGAAAGGCGTCGACCACCCATTGCTTGCGCATAGCGATCACCGATCGTCTCACGCAAGCCATACTCTTTGAGCGTCTGCGCAATGCGCTCCGTGGCACTCGTGGGATTGAACGGCGGCTTGATCTCAACCAAGCAATCCAGCACCGCGACGTCGTCCTCGTCGTGCGCAATGCCGAGCGTGAAGCTGTCCTTCGCGCCGCCTGACGGATCAACGCCAGAGCGATAGTTGAAGCGCTTATCCAGCACAGGCGGCCTGACGATCACATCACGATCGCGCGCTGCGTCGATCAGCTCATAATCGAGCCAGCCATTAATATCGTCGCGCCACTCGGCGTACCATTCCGAGCGCGCCTTCACCGGATCGTCAGCAATATCGCGATCGATCTCGGCTTGATCGAGCGTCGGATTCAACGCTTGGCTCGGCGCATGAATGACCAGCACGTCATCATCGTTCTGGCCAAAGTGCTTGTTGAACTTTCGATAGAGCAAGCCGCTCTTGCGATAAGGCGAGCTAATGGCGATCAGCATCGAGCCCGGTACACGAGCCAAGGCGGGCCTGCATGCGCGATAGACTTCCTCATCCGGCGATGCGCTGTTCTCGTCCATCCAGAAAGCCGTCTCGTCAAATATGCCGCACAATATCGGACGGCCGCGCACGGAGCGAAAGCTGTTGGTGGCGACGGTCGACGTCGACGCCGTTGCTCAATTCGAAACCGTGCGCCGTCTCGCGCTGCACGAGCTTTTGCAATGGCGCGCTGTCCTGAAAATAGCTGCGCGTGTAATTTAGGACGATCTTCGCTTGCTCCCTGTCGCACGCGAGACAGGCGATCATGGCGCGCTCGCCAGGGCGCAAGCGTCCCGTGCGGATCGAACAAGCGCCGCGGTATAAGCGATGATTAGATGAAGCGATGCTGTCTTTCCCGCCGCCGCGACCGACGCAAAGACAAGCTTCCTTGACCGGCCGCTTGGGCGGATCGCGCCCGCCGGCGATCGAATGGAAGAATGCAAGCTCATCATCGTCCATCGGCAAGGCGTAAGTGGCCTTCAGCACCGTGCGCCAATGATCCCACGTCGGCCCGGCGAACGCCGAGGCGAAAAGTGCTGGGTTGTCCATGGCGGCGATGATGTCCATTACTCGGCCGCCTCCAGGCAAGGCGCAGGAGACTCATCCCCGGGCTCATCGGGAGCGGCCTCGCCAAGCGGCTCGCGGGCGTCGCTGGTGCGTTTTTCGGGCGCGGCGGCTATAGGCGGCTTGGCGGGCGGCTCAGCGCGCTTGGTGGGCTTCTTTGCGGCTTTCTTCTCTTCGGCATGAGCGGCGAGGATCGCCGACAAGGTCGGGGTGACGTCATGCTTCACGCGGTCAAGCCCGATAGTCTCGGCAATTCGGCGAAGATGGCTCGACATGCGGGCGAGAAGATCGACGTCGACCTGCTCGCCATCGGCGAGGGCGTTTTCGAGCCTTTCACATTCGACGATCAGCGCAGCGGCCCGGCGGATCAACGCCAGTTTCAGCTCAGTCAATGTGCTCAGACCGCCGGCGTCATCAGCAAAAAGCGCGACCAAATCCCGATATCGGCGACTCCAGGGCGAGCGCCCATCACCGTCAAGAAACAAAGACTTAGACGAGACCTTACCCTTGAAGCGGGCGTTCGTCATCTTGCTCCGCGCCGAGGGCTTCATCGTAACGACGGCGGGGCTTGCTTGCTGCGTCATAGGGCTTAGCATAGGTCAATTCCACAAAAAATCAATGTGGAAATGGCGCATTAACAAGCAGGAAGCGTAGAAGGATCTAATTCACAAAACTGAGATGTTGAATGCCGGTTTGTGCCTCCTAGCGTGTCTCACTGTGCTAGGCCCGCTAAGCACCGCTAGCATTATCGATAGAGTGAGCGCTCAGTCGCGCTGCTAGGATAGCAGTTGCACGGCGGTTCTTTGGGCTGGAGGAGCTGGCGTCGGCTGGCGGGTCAGGAAAAAAAGCGCCGCCGGAGCATTTTCACGACGCCCCCCCCCACCACTCGGCTTTAACGGCAGCCCAAGCCACGAGGCGCGTAGCCAAGCTCCCCGCCCAGGGCCCTATTCCGCCGCTTCGGCTGGCGCGTCCCTCAACCTTCCCACGCCGATCCACTCTTCCACCCGCCGCTGGTCCGAGCCCATGAGGTCGGCCAGCGCCGTGAGTTGGGAGTCGACGAAGGCGGCGTTGTCTTTTGGATCGGCGTCTAGCTTGGGCTCGGCCATGACTTCCGCCGGTTGCACGGTTTCGCACAGCGTGAGAACGCCCAAAAAGCGACTTAGCGTGGCCCTGGGGTCAGGCACCATGCGCATATCTATTTGGCATTGCTTGATTTTTTGCCGCTCGCCTTTGAGCTGATAGCGCCAAACCACAGGGGGACATTTCTTTAATAGTAGTATCTCTATTAAGGGAATGTCCCCCTGTGGTTTTGCCCGCTGAAGGGCCTTCTTCGCGGCGTCGGCGCTCGGCCATAGCTGTGGATAAGCTCTCGCTGCGTCGGTTCCGCTCTCAAAGGCGATGCCGCCTTCGGCGAACATCCGATCTTCCGGGGTTGTGGCGAAGACGGCGCTGCCGTCGAAGAGCTGGTCGACGGGCTCGGGATAGGCTTGGTCCGAAACAATGAGAGTGACGCCGGTTTTCTCGGCGTTTCGGCTTAAGGGTCGCGGGCGGCCAGCGCCCTGGGCGACTTGGCCGCGAAAGATACGGTCCAGGTGCAGGTCGCCGAGCGGGTCGGGGTGGCGGAATTCAACGCCCGGGAATGTGACGAAATGGTCGCCTTGGCGCACGAGCTGGGTGGCGGGCTCGAGGGGGTGCCAGCGCTTACCGAAGGCGGGGCTGGGGGCGCGCCGCATATCGCCGCTGCCGGTGATAGCTCCCACCATGGTCTCGATCTCGCCTGGGCTGGGGCAAGCGCCGCCGATGATGATGGTAAGCTCGACGTCTTTCCATTTATCGATGCCGGCGATGTTATTAAAATGTCCCGTCTCGATCCATTCCGGCAGCTTGAGTTCTTCGATAACGTCCTTATTGCTGATGACCAGTGTCGTTAGACAATGGCGGGCGGCGTTGATGATAAAGCAGCGCAGCGCCTGACAATTAGCGGCGCGGGTTATGTTTTCTTGCTCTTGCCGCGCCGTCAGTTTTTCACCGTCTTTGGCTTTGTGAAGGACGAACATGTATTTAGCGAAGGAGACAGGCTTGTCTCCCGGAAGCGATGTGGTTTTACAGATGCGCATGAAGGGGGCGTCGACGCGGCGCAGATGATGTCCGACGATTTGCGGAAACAGATATTTGGTTCGCTCTTCATTGAATAGGGCGTCGAGGAGCAATGTCGGTTTTTGAAAGTCGGGATGAATTTTCTGGTATCCTGTGACGCGTAGCGAGCGCGCCTTGGTCTTGTGGTTTTCGTCGATAAACAGCCTTCCCGAGACTTCCGGGCCGTCCGGGAGCAGTATCTCGGCGATGGCCTCCCATATCCGCAACATTGGAAGAAAGGTGCCGTTGTTGGCGAGTTTGGCTTTATCTTCGCCGTAATAGATGCGCAGTCGCTCATAGCGTGCGCCAAAATTGGCGTCGCTAACGCAAAACCCAAAATCAAGCAGCGCTTGGCGACTTATAGCTCCAGGGCGCGCGGCTCTGGCAAATTCTAGCAAGTGGCGGCGCAAGCGCTGCAGTCGGGAGCCGACGGTTTGCGCGAATATCCATGCTCTAACTCTAAATATCCTGAATGTCCTGATCTCCCCTACGCCTGTGACAACGAATTCACGGCGCTGCTGTTCTACTGTATCGTCCATTGCAATGACGTCGTAAAAATAATTCTCCTTCTCGGGCAGGTTTTCGGGGAAGGGCATGCCGCCATCGGCTAGGAGGTCGATGGCGATGCAGACTTTATCGTCGATGCCCCAGAATGCCGCACCGTCAATATTTTCATCGACGATGAGAATGCCGACATTCTTTAGCGGCTGTGGCGCGCTGAAGAACAGCAGGGAGTGGGCGACGATCCAAAAGCGCGCCTTGATATGTCTCTGCGCCAGATAGCTGCAATTGCGTCTGAAACGGCAGGGCTTGCAGACTTTGCCTTCGATATCGATGCATAATTCTCTTGCCGCCTTCACGACTTCGTAGTTGCGGCACATTTTTTTGCGCGGATTTTTAGGGTCTTTTGCACCATAGCCGCGAAAGACGGCGGCGTCGCTGATGACGTCCAGAAGCCGTCTTCTCGAGTTCGGCGCTCAAAAAATGATCAGGGACGGCGATTGCCGCCTGAAAATTGCTGTTGTTGTCCTGACAGTAAGCGACGACAGCCGCGACGATTTGCTTAATCAGTTCTTCTGTCTTGCCGACGCCGACGGGCGCGTTGACGCCGTGGGCAGGATGTTCGCCAGCGAGCCTAGGCGTCATGAGATCGGCGATGATGCGATTGAAGAGAGCGGTGAGTTCTTCTCTCAATTCCTCCAGGCCGATAAACTCGGGCTCGATCTTTGGCGCGTCGGCGGGCGGTTCGATCAGCGGCCAATCAGGGTCCGTGGTCCTGTCCTGCGTCCGTCTATATCCGTGTGCCGCGAGCCACGGACCGGCATGCGCCCAGCTCGCCTTGGTCTGCTCTTCGAGATCGCCGCGCTGCGCGTATTTTTGGGCGACGCCGTGCGGATGGCGGGCGAAAAGCCTATAGATGTCATCGGCTGTGAAGCCTTGCAGGTAGAGTTTATTGACGACGCGCTGGAATTGGCTTGAGCGCGCGCCCTCTGGCGCGCTGCTGCGAATGAGGCGCATGATGTTCTCGCCGGCGGCGTCTTCGAGATCGTCATCGGCATTGAACTCACGCGGGACGAATTCGACTGCCGCGCTGTGATCGACGCCATTTCCCGCTTGCTTTTGGTCTGGTTGCGCCAATAGGTCATCAATGACGTCTTCGGAGGGTGGATCGACGCAAGCCTTGCCTGAGAGCACGGCGACGCGGCTATTCGGCAAAGGGTCGACAGCTGAGCCGCCAAACAGCGGATTGGCGGTATAATTGATTGCATTTGCGGAAAACACGCTCGTATCGAGCGGCGCATGGATGCTTTGCATCCAAACCTTGAATTGCTGGGCTGTCAGCGCGCGCGAGACGCGAATCCAGATGCGGAAAGCGCAAACCCGGTTTGCGCAGATAACCCGCCGTCGCGACGCAGACCATTTCGACGTCGTGAAATTCCGGCGGCAGTTGCGAGCGCACATATTCCGCCGCTGCGACGAGATTATGCAGGTCGAGCCCTTCGGGCGCTTCGATGGCGTCGACGTCCAGGAGCCAGACGTAGCGCGGGCAATCGATGAGCGTTGCTGGCTCGCCGATCTTGTCGAGCTTGCGCCGCAGCATTCGCTGTGCATTGGCGTCAGGCGCGATGGCTCCGCAGACGATGGCGACCTGGGGGATGGGGGCGAGCTGCCAGGCGAGAGCGATGACTTTCGCCGTCGTCGATACGTCGGCGACCGTCGCCTTGAAGAATTTGGGTTGCCGTTATGGCAGCTCTCGCGAGCGCCGTTAATGCTCTTTACTGAGAAGGCCGCCGTCGAGCGCTTCGAGCACCGTCAGGTTATTGGGATCGGTCGAGTCGAGAAGCGGAACGGCTCTCGTCGTCGGGCTTGCGGGGCGTCGCCATCAGTGCACCATTCGCGACGCGCTGAGATGGACGATGCTTGTGTAAAAGCCATAACGCGCCATCGCTTCCGCGACGGGCATTCCTGGCGGTGGCTCCTCGCCGTCGAATTGTGGCAAGGCTTCGCGCGCTTCGGCGAGCGCCTGCTCGAAAGTCTCGGAGCACAGCCAGATGTGGAAAATTTGATCCCACAGGATGACAAGCCCGGGGTCGGTTTCCCAGTGGACGGGCGGGCGAGATCGGGCGGCGGGGCGCGCGCTCAATGCACCCTCCGCGACGCGCTAAGCGAAACAATCTCGCGAGAGTAGAGCTGACACCTCCACACATCTTCGCGGTCGCGGGCGTCAACCCAAGGCGGGACGCGCCCGGCGGCGTAATAGCTCAAGGAGGCGAGCGCCTCGTCGAGTATCTCCTCGAAAATCTTGGAGCACGACCAGGCGTAGTACAAGTCCGTCCAGCGCCTGACGTAGGGGTGGCCCTGGTCGGTCATCATGCCGACGGGGCGCTGGCGGCGCGGGGCTCGCTCGCGCGCAAGGTGCGGGCGCGCGCTCATTAATGCGCCCTCCTGACGGCGTGCCAGAGGATGGCCTCGCAATAGGCGCGAAAGTCTTCCAGATCGGCTTTATTGGCGAAGCCGTCGGGACCGCCGAGGCTGACATAGCGCGGGATGGCGTCGAGCGCCGCGTTCACCTCGGCGGCGAAGCGCGCGGGATCGGCGAGGACGTCGTCGAGCTTGGGCCAGAAGCTCGGCCAGAAGCTCGCAAGCTCGTCGGCGCTTTCGCTGTCGCCTCGGCGCAGCGGGGCTTGAAACGGGCGGCCGGAATGCGCTATATGTGAAGGGTGATTTAAGGCCGCCCGCCTATCACATCGTCGAGCGCCCCCCAGCCACCACTGGGGGGTGTTTCAGTTTTGTAGTAGTCATCGCAATGTTTCCTCAAGTTCGCCTCCTACAGCGTTAGTGAAGTTCAAAGCGATCCCGTCGTCGCAAGCGGCGGCGACAGTAGTTTTCGTAGTTTAAGCGGCGCGTTGCTTGCCGGGCGCGCCGAGCGCTTTCGCGAGCAACTCGATGAGCAGCGCTTGCTGCGTCTCAAGCTTCTCCATGCGATCGGAAAGGCCGAGCGCAGTGTCTCGCGCGGCGGCCAGCCGCGCGTAATAGTAGTCGTTTTGTTCCTTTTTCTTCGCCTGTTTGGCTGTCAGCTCGGACATAAGTCACTCCTCGCGTTAAGCATGTGTGTGTCTTAAAGCAGCCTTGAGGCTCGTCAATGAATGCTCGCGCCTTTTTCGGGGAAAAGCCCGCCCTTTCTCGGGAAAAGGCCCTGATTTCTGTCAAGACTTATTGCCACAACTTGCTCCATCAACTTCCGGAAAAGTTGGCGGCGGCCCAAACAGGCGCTTGCTAGGCTCGTCGAGCCACGCGATAAGCCGTTCCGTCGTTTGTGTGCTTTCTTTGCAAAATGGCAGCGGCTCGCCGCTATCATCAAAGACCTTCCACTGCTTGCTGCCGCGAATATTCGTGAGTGACCGCAGTTCAAAACCGCGATCGACGACGATTTGATGGAGGGTTTTCCCTTCTCTCATCTGCTCGGCGACGGGACGGAACAACTCGGCCAATATCGCGTTTTGCTCGGCATGGGAGCGGATGCCCTTTTGGGCTTGGCGGGCGCTCATAGCGCGTATCTCCAGAGTTGAGTTTCGAGGGCTCACGCGTTGGCGTGCGTGAGCCTTCAGTTAGTCGTTCGCGTTTATTGCGGCGATCACGTCAAATTCAAAGTCGCCTTTCTTCATCCATTGCGTCACGCAGCGTATAAGCGCATCGCGAGTTTTACTCTCATAAGGGTCTGTCGGTTTCCAATCGCGTATTTCCGCGATGATTGCCTGGAAGTGAGAGAAAATGTGATTACGCCAGTGGTCGGTGCGTCCGAATGCATCCAGTTCCTTGGGGCATTCTTCTCCTTCTTCGATCCACGCTACGAGATTGCTCAGTTCCTTCGGTATCGTCATTGCCTTACCCCTTTCGTGGTTGTGGTGGTCACAGCTTGATTACAGCTCCGTCTTCGAACGTGATCGAGACAACGCGCCTGCGCACAATCGCGTCTTGCGCCTCATCATTGATGTCTGGGTGTGTCGACAGATCATAAACGGCGCAGTCATGCGATTTCGCCAACGCCTTGACGTCGAGCGTCGCGTATTCGACCACGCCTTCCGAGCAGTTATGAAACAGCACGTCGGCTGCGTCGGCGTCGGCGCTCAACCATGTCCAGTCGCCTATGTTGTTGAAGGCGTCACGGAAGACATCGACAATCCACTCGTGCAGTGCAAAGTCGGCAAACTCGCTCTTTTCCTCATCGCTCAGCGGAGTTGTGATGTCGGTCATTTCGGTTCTCCTTTCGTTGAAGCAGATCGCTTCGCCCGGCGCGCCGCACGGACGCGCTCGACGCTGCGGTCGCGCCGTCACGTCGTTTTCAGCATCGCGTCGACGACCGCGCCTAAAAGCGAGTGGGGCTTACCCGCCGCGTCACGCGTTAGGGCGTGCGCGGCCGTTGAGATTTGCAGGCCACTCTGTAGCGATAGCGAAAGTAGGATTCCGCAATCGATCGCCAGGCTGTCGTAACCGCTGCCCGCCTTCGTCGCGCTGACGAAAACTTCAGCCAGCGCGCCGTCGTTAGAGCGGCCGATGCCCAGGGCAAAAGACTGCCCGTCGAAACGCAGCTCGAGGCGCTCGTGCGCGCGCCGATCGGGAAGGCGACGCCGGGAGCGTGGGAAGGATGCGGGGGTCATTCCGGCACCGCCCGACGCTGTTGCTGCCGACGCCGTTGCCGCTTTATTGCGTTCGGATCGAGCCCAGAGCCTTCGCGCGCCTCGTAGAGATCACCCCGAGCCGAGCGGGCCATGGCGCGGACTTTGATCAAGCCGCCATCGTCGGGATCGAAAACTCCGATCGTCAGTTTTTTGGAGACGCCATCGATTCTGTATCTGACGATGTAGGAGAGCTTGCCGCTCGGCCACACGACGACCCTGCCGCCTGTGATCGCCTCGTCGCGAACCTCGTAGGGCTGCTCGGCCGGCTGTAGATACTTCAGTTCGAGGACAGTCAGTCCGCGCGTCTTCTTCGCCGTGTCGCGGAACTTTGGCTTCGATGCCGGATACCCTGTTACCTTGCAGGCTACGTTGTAGAGTGGATTCTCTGTTTGAATGGCGGCTGTTTCCGCTTTCAGCGCCTTGCTGCGCGTCTTAAATGTTTCAACCTTCACCAACGCAATATCGTTAAACCATCCCGAGCCATTAGCATGTTGGCTCAAGCGATGCACAGCCGAAAGAGATATGCCCACGTAAAGCAGCACACCGTCTTTATTGAAGTGACGATAAAGTTGCGTGACTTCTTCCGGGTTGTGTCTGGGCGGAAGTGTAGTGGGATTGAGCATCGCGCTCACGACCGCCCCCGTCCCTTCTTCGCGGCTTTGCTTGTCGGCAAGGAACGCGCGTAAGCTTGTATATCCTCGGGAAAAAGCCGGGTTAGCCTGCCAATTTTTCGCGCCTTCAGGCGACCGGCCTTAATCTCTTGATAGGTCTTTGACCGACCGACGCCGAGGATCTTGCTTCCCTCCTCGACGGTATGTCCAAGCTTGTCCATTTAGGTTCCCCGTGGTTTGGCATAGCCCGCCTAAGCAGCATTGCCGTCCACGAGAAAGCTAAGAGCGCTCTCTATCTTTGAAAAGCCATCAGATCCAACAAAATAGTCCGCGCAAATCAGCGATTTGAGCGGACCATCAAGCAATTCTAGGGTTTCGCGGCTTTGAAACTATTTAGTCCGCGCAAATCGTCTATTTGAGCGGACCACCAGAGCGCGCGAGCTTGGCTTGCCTTTCCTGGACCCATTCGCGAAAGGCGCGTTCCTCGACTTCGCGCTGCTCGGCCTCATCAGCCTCGCGCGCCGCGCGCTGGCCTTCAGTCTCGGCCGCGCGGATCTCGGCTTCGACTTTCTCGACCCACGCCTCATATTCGGCCTCATAGGCGTCGCGCTCGGCGTCGCTCGCCGTCCCGCAAAAAAATGAGAGCGGCTTCGCTGGGCCGCCGGCTCTTTTGGTCCGCGAATATCGTTCAAGGATCGTGGTCCGCCCGAGCCCATAGCGGGCGCAAGCGTCCTCTACGGCGGTCTTAAATTTTCCGCCGTGCACGACTCTCGAATAGACATACTCGCCAGCCTGGAACGCTCGGACGTTGAAGATCGTATCGGCAATGCGCCCTTTGCGCCTTTGCCCCAAATCGAGCCGATAAGTCGAACTCGCTGTCCGGGTCGAGCGCGTCGGCAAGCCATGTCCGCTGTGAGCGAGACAGCGGTGCGTCAGAGCGCAGCGCCGCGATCAGCGCCTTGAGCTTCTTTTGCGTGGAGGAGGGGGTCACCGCGCCGCCTCCATCACAGGAGCGGGCAGGGCGAGCGGCTGTGCGCGCATCGCCGCGTCATCGACGGCGTCCGCCCATGCCGAAAGCGCCTTCAGCATCGGCTCGAGCCGCTTCGACTGGTCGTAATGCATCGCCAACGTCGAGCGCGCCCGGTGCCCGGCGATGCGCTCGGCGAGCGTCTCGTCGCCGGTGAGTTCCACGACGCCGCTGAGACAGGTCCGGCGCAGATCGTGGAGCACCGCGCCCTCGATTGAGAGGCTGGCGCAGACGCGCGCGAAGGCGCGCGCTGAGGCTTTCGGGATGCAAATGCTCGGCGCGGCCGGCGTCCGAGCGAGCGGGGAAGACATGCCGCGCCTTGCGATCAGCCGTCGCTCGGAGGGCGCGCAGGATCGCCACGGCCTGCCGCGGCAAGGGCAGGGTGCGGCGTTGCGGCCTTGGTCTTGCCGGTGACGATGACCAGCACCGGCGTCGCATCGTCGAGACGACACTGCCGACCATTGCAGGCTAGAAATTTCTCCCGCCCTCATGCCCAGCATGAGCCCGAGCAGCAGCGCGGCGCGCGTGCCGCGATCGGGGCCGGGCGCGCTTGTGATCTCAGCGCGCACGACCAGCGCGCCGATCTCGTTGCGATTCGGGGTCGACCATGTCGCGCAGGACGACGCCATCGAAAAGGATGCGCTCGCGCGGTGCGCGACTTGGCCGGGGCTTTCAATTCGGCGGCCGGCGACGGC
This sequence comes from uncultured Alphaproteobacteria bacterium, assembly GCA_963829075.1. Classification (GTDB taxonomy): domain Bacteria; phylum Pseudomonadota; class Alphaproteobacteria; order Rhizobiales; family Beijerinckiaceae; genus Methylocystis. Next base: position 18,772 of record CAWHHH010000020.1, read on the forward strand.
AAGGTGAAGACGCCGACGCCGCGCGCGTCACGGAAAATTTGCTTGCACACGGCGAGCATGATGTTCGCGGCGCGCCCTGTCTTGCCGTTCTTGCGAAGACGCGCCGCTTCGCGCTCGACGACAGCGGCGATGTCGCGCGGCGCGATGTCGCTCAACAGCCGATCGCCCAGCGCGCGACGCAGCACGGCGACCGCCTGCTCCTCCATCGCGATGGTCTTGGGCCGCAGCCTGCCGCTCTCGGCGCGGCGCGTCAGGTAGAGATCGGCGAGCGCGCCGAAGGTGGCGATCTCCTCGAGCCCCTCGCGGGCGCGACGGCGGGCGAGTGCCGGATCGCGGCCTTCCTTGGCGGCCGCGCGTGTCTCGGAGACACGCTGGCGCGCCTCGACGACGGTACACTCGGGAAAATGTCCGACGGTGATACGGCGCGGGTTCTTGTCGCCGACGCGCCGGACGCGGGCCTGAAAGGTCTTGCCGCCGCCTTCCTCGAGACACACCGTCAGGCCGCCGCCCATGGCGATCCAGCGCCGTGTCTCGGGCGGCTTCACATTCTGCAACCACGCCTGCCAACCTGCGTCGGTCTTGGGGAGCTTTTCCGTCTTCGTCGCCATCGTCGCCCCCGTCATGAGACACGCGCTTCGTGAGACACGTGGGGAGACACAAAAAGCCTGAACGGCCGTGTCTCACCCTGGACGATTATGTATGTCGGCGGACGATAGAGTGCAAGGTCGGGCGAGACACGCTCTTGCGCAAGGCCAGGAGGTTCTAAGGGAAAATCGCGGGAGCTTCGGGGGTTTTCACTGGTGCCGGTTGCAGGATTCGAACCCGCGACCTACTGATTACAAATCAGTTGCTCTACCGACTGAGCTAAACCGGCTGTTTCAGGCCCCCAGCGCTTGGCGAGGGTCTTATTCTCTTATGGCGCCGTTAAGGTCAATCCCGGGCTCGCGCATCCGACAGCATTCAGCCGCTGCTGTTCGAGGCCGAGACCAGGGCTTCGAGCTTCTCCTTGGCTTTGCCGCTGGCGAGCGCCTCGCCGGCCCGTGTTGCGCCCTCACGCAGGTCCGCGGCTTGGCCCGCGATGATCAGCGCGACCGCCGCGTTGAGCACGGCGACGTCGCGATAGGCGCCGCGCGCCCCGGCCAGAATCTCGCGCAACGCCCGCGCGTTCTGCGCCGGATCGCCGCCCTTAAGCGCCTCGGGCTTCGCGCGAGACAAACCAGCTTTTTCCGGCGTGATCTCGAAGGAGCGGATCGCGCCGTCCTCGAGCGCCGTCACGAGCGTTGGCCCGGTCGTCGTCGCTTCGTCGAGCCCGTCGCTGCCGTGCAGCAGCCAAACGCGCTCCGAGCCGAGCTCCCGCATCGCCCGCGCCATCGGCTCGAGCCATCGGCGGTCATAGACGCCGAGCGCCTGTCTCTTGACTGAAGCCGGATTGCACATGGGGCCGAGCAGGTTGAAGATCGTGCGCAGCCCGAGCTCTGCGCGCGCGCCGGCGGCAAAGCGCAGCGCCGGATGATGCGTGGGCGCCGCCATGAAGCAGATGCCGGTCTCGTTCAGGCATCGGCTCGCCTTGGCGGGGGGAAGGCCGACCTTGACGCCGAGCTCGGCCAGGACGTCGGAGGCGCCGGAACGAGACGACGCGGCCTTGCCGCCGTGCTTGGCGACCGTGACTCCGCAGGCGGCGACGATGATCGCCGCGAGCGTCGAAATATTGAAGGTCTGCGCGCCGTCGCCGCCGGTCCCCACGATGTCGATCGCGCCTTCGGGCGCCTCGACCCGCATCATCGCGGCGCGCATCGCTTGAGCCGCGCCGACGAGCTCGTCCTCCGTCTCGCCGCGCAGCCGCAGCGCCATCAAAAACGCGCCAAGCTGCGCCTCGCTCGCCTCACCCGCCAGCACATGCGCGATCGCCTGACGCGTCTCCTCGCGCGAGAGCCTGCGGCCATCGGCGAGCGCCGCGAGCGTCGCCTTGAAGGCGCTCACGCGACCTTCTTGCGGCGCGGCCGCGAGCCGTTCCACTCCTGCGCCAGCTCGAGGAAGTTCTTCAGGATCTTGTGACCGTGCTGCGAGGTGATGCTTTCGGGATGGAATTGCACGCCATGCACCGGCAGGCTCACATGCGAGAGCGCCATGATGAGGCCGTCGGGCGTCGTCGCGGTGACATGCAGCGACGCCGGCAGCGTCTCGGCCTTGACGACGAGCGAATGATAGCGCGTCGCCTGGAAGGGCCCGTCGATGCCGCGAAAGATCGTCTCTCCGCGGTGCAGGATCGTCGCCATCTTGCCGTGGATCGGCAGGGGCGCGCGCACCACCTCGCCGCCGAAAGCCTCGCCGATCGCCTGATGCCCCAGGCACACGCCAAAGATCGGGATCTCGCCGCACGCGCGGGCGATGAGGTCGAGGCAGACGCCCGCCTCATGCGGCGTGCAGGGGCCGGGCGAGAGCACGATCGCGTCCGGGCTAGCGGCCATCACTTCGTCGACGCTGATCTTGTCGTTACGATGCACGGCGACGCGCGCGCCGAGCTCGCCGAAATAATGGACCAGATTGAAGGTGAAGCTGTCGTAGTTGTCGATCAGCGTGACGTTGGCCATGGTTCCACGGGTCCGGATCGCGAGCGTCAGATTTTGCTTTAGCGCGCTTGTCCCTCGAACGGAATCGTTCGAGCGATAAGAAATCGCGCTAAGTCAAAGTGCTAGAGCGGACTCTGATCGCAAAAGTCTGTCAACTTTTGCGAAATTCGCTCTAGCGCGCTTTCTGCGCCGAACCGGCGTCCACTTCAACGGAAAACGCGAATGGCCTCCAATAAAAACGTCGAACGGCGCCCCTTTGGCGGGAGCGCCGTTCGAGGCAGCCGGGGCGACGTCGCCCTTCAGAGGCGATAGCGGATCTGGTCGGTCCAGAAGCGCTCGAGCCGGTTCAAAGAGGTGTTGAGCGCTTTGAACTCGTCGGCGCTGACGCCGCCGATCTGCTCCACCGTCGACGCGTGCTTCTCATAGAGCTGCGCGACGATGTCATGCACTTCCTTGCCCTTCTGGGTCAGGCTGATGCGCACGGAGCGACGGTCGATCCGGGAACGCGCGTGATGGAGATAGCCCATCTCGACGAGCTTCTTGACGTTGTAGGAGACATTGGAGCCGAGATAATAGCCGCGCGTGCGCAATTCGCTCGCGGTCAGCTCCTTGTCGCCGATGTTGTAGAGCAGCAGCGCCTGGATAGAGTTCACATCGCTGCGATTGCGGCGGTCGAATTCGTCCTTGACCACGTCGAGAAGACGACGGTGCAGCCGCTCGACGAGCGTCAGCGCCTCCAGGTAGACGGGGCGAACCTCGCTCACCCGCTGCGTGCGGGCCGGCTGGTTCATGAGGTTCGTGGCGGCGTTCATTTTCGTCTCCGAGGTTCCGCTTCGACGCCAGGGTCGTCGTGTTTCCGTTCGTCTATGGCGCCAAACTAGCGGGACCGAATGAAGGTCGGCTTAAGCAACAGACTAAATCGGCGATTTACTAGCGAAGCCTCGTTCTGAGTGAATGGAGCGTGAAGAAAACCAACGGTTTATTCTAAATTTCGCTTAAAGGTCGTGAGCCCGCGTCACCCGTCTTTGCGCTTGGGCGCCGGGCCCTTTTCGGCCGGGTCGGGGGGCGCGGCCTCGCCCTGCTGCTGTGGCGTGGCGCCGACCGGCTTCGCTGCAGGCTGCAGCAGCCGTCCGAAACGCCTTTTGCCCTGGTCCGCCGGCGCGCTCGCAGGGGCGTTCGACGCTGGAGCGTCATCAGGCTGCGGCGCAGGCGTTGGAGACGCAGTCGCAGCTGGCGGAGGCGGAGCATCGGCGGGGGAGGCGGCCGAGGCAGAGGCGGGACGCGGCTTGATTTGCGCGGAATGCGAGAACGAAGCCTCGGCCTTTCTTGGGCGCGGCCGGTAGCTGAAGAATGGAAGCGCCGCGAGGTGACGCATCAGCGTCGCGCCGAGCGTCTCCTGCGGCGACCCTCCGGTCTGGCGCAGGATGCTCGCCCGTCGTCTTTGTCGTTGATCGATGACTCTTTTGGCCTCGAAGTCGCGTCCGGCCTCGAAGGTCAAAATGAAATAGAGCATGATCAGCACGAGATCGACCGCGATCAGATAATAGCCGCCGGTGAAAAAGTTCGGCATGCCGGCGGCGACGAAGATCTGCGCGCTGGCGATGAGGAGCCACAGCACCCCGCCCCAGGGCGTCGCCAGCCACAATCCGACGCCCGCGATGAGATCGGCCACGCCAAAGAACACGACCGCCACTGCGGCCGGTTGCGGCATGGTGTCGAAGATGGACTGCGTCGAGAGGAGCACGACGCGCCATTGCGCGAGGCCCTGGATCAGCCAGAAAGCTGCAATCAGGCGCATGAAGCGCGTCAGCAGCAGGCCCCATTTCGTGGCCTCGCCCGCCGCGCCCGAATCGCCTACTCGAATTGCGCGATAGGGATCGTCGGAGTCATCGGCGTTGTTGAAGTCGGCCATCTGCGCTTTCCGACGCTTGTCCGAGAACCGGCGTCTGCTTCCTGGAATCCCCAGAGCGAAATCCGCAAAAGGTGATAGACTTTTGCGATCAGAATTCGCTCCGGCTTTTTGATCTGGCGCAATTTCTTCTCGCTCGAACGATTCCGTTTCGAGCGGAAAGCGCGCTATTGTCCGCGTCTGGCGCGCGAGGCGAAGCGGACCGCTTCCTCGGCGGCGCGCATCAAGGCCACGGCCTTGTTCTCGCACTCGCGCTGCTCGTATTCGGGGTTGCTGTCGTAGACCACACCCGCGCCCGCCTGCACATGCATCCTGCCATCCTTGACGATGGCCGTGCGCAGCACGATGCAGGTGTCCATCTGTCCGCCCGAGCCGAAATAGCCGATGCAGCCGCCATAGATGCCCCGCTTGTCGGGCTCGAGCTCGTCGATGATCTCCATCGCCCGGACCTTGGGCGCGCCCGACACGGTGCCGGCGGGAAAGCCCGCGGAGAGCGCGTCGATCGCGTCGCGCGACGGATCCGCCTCGCCCTCGACGTTCGAGACGATATGCATGACATGGCTGTAGCGCTCGATCGCGAAGCTTTCGGTCACCTTCACCGTGCCCGTGGCGGCGACGCGTCCCACGTCGTTCCTGCCGAGATCGAGCAGCATCAGATGCTCGGCCCGCTCCTTTTCGTCGGCGAGGAGCTCCGCGGCGAGCTTTCTATCCTCTTCCTCGGTTTTGCCGCGCCAGCGCGTGCCGGCGATCGGCCGGATCGTGACCTTGCCGTCAGCGAGGCGCACGAGAATCTCCGGGCTCGAGCAGACGATCTGGAAGCGCGCAAAGTCGAGAAAGCATAGGAAGGGAGCGGGATTGACGCGGCGCAGCGCGCGATAGAGCGCGAAGGCCGGCAGCGTGAACGGGGCCGTGAAGCGCTGCGACAGCACGACCTGAAAGATGTCCCCGGCGCGGATATACTCCTTGGCGCGCTCGACCATCTCCATAAAGCGCTCGCGTTTCGTATTCGATTGCGGCTTCACGGGTTCCGGCGCGCCGCCGCTCGAGAGCCCGCCCGAGGCGAGCGGCCCTTCGAGAGCGAGCGCGACGCGATCGAGCCGCTCGGCGGCCGTTTCATAGGCGACGCGCGCGGAAACGCCCGGCGCCGGCCGGGCGGGCGTGACGATCGTCACCTCGTCGCGCACACTGTCGAAGACGACCATCAGCGTCGGGCGGATCAGCATCGCGTCGGGCGCGCCGATCGGATCGGGCTTCGCCGGCGCCAGCCGCTCCATCTCGCGCACCATGTCGTAGCCGAGATAGCCGAAGACGCCGGCCGCCATGGGCGGCAGATCCCGACGCTCAGGGATGGCGGATTGAGCGATGAGCTCGCGCAGCGCCTGGAGCGGCGGCTTGCCGCAAGGCTCGAAGATCTCCGGGTCGCGTAGCGCGTTTCGATTAATCGCGGCGCTCGAGCCTTCGACGCGGAAGATCACGTCGGGGTCGAGGCCGATCATCGAATAGCGCCCGCGCGCGGCGCCGCCTTCGACCAACTCGAGCAGAAAGCAGTTGCCGGCGCGCTGCTGCGAGAGCTTCAGATAGGCGGAAACCGGCGTCTCGAGGTCGCCGACGAGGCGGATCGAGACGAGGCTCGGCCGCCCGGCTTCGTAATCGGCGGCGAAAGCCTCGAAATCCGGCGCCAGCGCGTCGAGACTCACTTCTCGGCGTCTCCGCCGAGCGCGTTCTGCAGCGCTTTTTGGTCGATGCTGACGTTGAGGAGCTTCTCCAGCCCGCCGACAAACTGCTCATAGAGGTCGTTGACCAGCGCAGTCTTCAATTCTCCGGCAATCCCGATGTTCTCCGGGCTCGACGGATCGAATTTCGGCGTCGTCGCCTCGGCGACATAGAAGACGAGCTCGCCGCCTTCGACCGGGACGGCGCCTGCGCCGCGTACGGGGACCTCGAAGAATTGCAGGATCGTCTGCGGTTCGTAGTCGGGGCGGTTGGCGCGCCGCACGTCGCCGATGCGGCGCAGAGGCAGGCCGAGCTCGCCGGCGAGATTGTCGATCGGCTTGCCGCCGCGAATCTGCTCGACAAGCGCCTTGGCCTTCTCTGCGAGCGCCTTCCCCTCCGCCTCGCGGCGCAGGACGGATGCGACCTCGCCCTTAACCTCGTCATAAGTGCGCTGACGCGCTTTTTCGACGTCGCCCACCTCGAACCAGACATAGCCGCCGTCGCGCGTCGCGACCGGCTCATTGTCGACGCCCTTGTCGGAGGCGAAGAGCGCCTTGAGAAGATCCGGGCCGCCAGGAAGATCGGCGACGGGCGCGCCCGACTTGTCGCGGCCCATGTCATCGACGAAATCCAGATCGCGCGTCATGACGCCCGCGGCTGCCGCCGCTTCCTTCAGCGTCTTGCCGGCGGCGCGCTGATCCTCGATCGCGTCGCGGATCTTGCGGACCTCTTCGGCGCTCACTTTGCGTTGCGCCAATTCGCGCCGCAGCTCGTCCTTCACCTCGGCGAAGGTCTTCGTATGGGCGCCCGGCGTGATCGCGCGCACCTGCGTAACGACGAAGCCGAACGGCGTCCGGACGATCTCGGCGAAACCCGGCTCCTTGAGCGCGAAGACGGCCTCGCCCACCTTCGGGTCGCCGAAATCCTTCTGCGCAACGGAACCGAGCTGCGCGTCCTTGAGGTTCATCTTGCGCTGCTCGACGAGCGCCTCGAAGGAGAGACCGCCCTTCAATTTGGCGACCGCGTCCTTCGCGTCGGCTTCGCTCGGGAAGACCATCTGCCACACATCGCGCTTTTCCGCAGTGCCGTAGCGTTGGTCTCTCACTTCGTCGAAGAATTTCCGCGCGTCGTCATCGCTCACGGTTTCAGGCTTGGCGAGCGTCCCCGGAGTCGCCGCGACGAGCGTCATGCGGCGATATTCGCGCGCGCGAAAGGCCTGCTCTCTCGAAGAATAGAAGCGCTTGATCTCCTCCTCGCTCGGTGGCGGCGAGGCCGGAAGCACCGACGGCGGCAGCAGAAAGGCCTCGATTGCGCGCGTCTCCGTGCGGAAGCGGTGAAAGGCCTCGACCATCACCTGCGGCGTCGCGACGCCGGTCGTGACCGACTCGAGAATCTCCTTGCGAAGCGCATAGGCCTTCTGCTCGTTCAGATATCCCCTTTCGGACATGCCCATGTTTTCGACCATGAGCTTGTAGCGCTGCGGATCGAAATTGCCGGAGGGACCGCGGAAATTCTTGTCGGCCTTGATGGTCTGCTGCATCTCCTCGTCGCCGACCGCAAGGCCGAGCGCCTGCGCCCGCTGCTCGAGCGCGAGGTCCGTGATCATCCGCTGCAGCACCTGCTCGTCGAAGCCGCCGCGGCGCGCCTCCTCGTCGGTCACGCCCCGGCGCAGCCGCGTCTGCAGGCGGCGCAGCTCCTCGCGATAGGTGGCGCGGAAGGCCTCCGCCGTGACTTCTCCGCTGCCGACCTTGACGAGGCGGTGCGAGGACATGCCGCGAAAGACGTCGCCGATGCCCCAAAGCGCGAAGGTGATCGCGATGAAGCCCATGACGAGCCCCATGACGAGCCGGCCCACCCAATTTTGCGACGCGACGCGCAGCGCTTCGAACATGTTTTCCTTCCCATTCGCCGCGAGACCAGAGCGAATTCCGCAGAATTCGCTCTAACGTTTTGATCTTGCGCGTTTTTCCCTCGGACGATTCTCGTCGAAGGACAAGCGCGAAAGACGCCCCGCCTTTTTTCGCGCGGGACTATAGGGATGGCGGGAGAGCGATGCAAACGGCCGGAAGAGCGATTTCGGCCGGCTCTCCTCACCGCTCCGCGTAAGCCGCGAGCGCGCGCGCCCTCGCGCGGGCGTGGTCGACGATGGGGAGCGGATAGGTTTCGCCGAGCCTGACGCCGGCGGCCTCCAAAACCGCCATGGGCGCCTCCCAGGGCCGGTGGATCCACCTCGCCTCGAGCTTGGCTAGCTCCGGGACGAAGCGGCGCACATAGGCGCCCTCGGGGTCGAATTTCTCGCCCTGCAGAACCGGGTTGAACACGCGGAAATAGGGCGCGGCGTCCGCCCCACATCCCGCGACCCACTGCCAGCTGGCGGCGTTGTTGGCGAGATCGGCGTCGACGAGCGTGTCCCAGAACCAATCTTCGCCCTCGCGCCAATGGATCAGCAAATGCTTGACGAGGAAGGAGGCGGCGACCAGGCGCGCGCGATTGTGCATGTAGCCCGTGCGCCAGAGCTCGCGCATCGCCGCGTCGACGAGCGGATAGCCGGTCCGGCCCTTCCTCCAGGCCTTGAGCCCTGCGCCGTCTTGCAGCCAGGGAAAGCGCGCGAAGCTCTTCTCGATCGGCTTTTCGGGCAAGTCGGGATTAGCGAAGAGCAGATGGCGGCTGAACTCGCGCCAGCCGAGCTGACGCAGATAGGCCGCGCCCGCTTCCCCCGCCTGCGTGGCGACCGCTCGCCAGACCTGGCGGGGCGAGATTTCGCCGAAATGCAGATGCGGCGAGAGGCGCGAGACGCCATCCTCGCCGAGCGCGTCGCGTCCCGCGCCGTATCGCGCTGCGCGCGCTTTCGCGAAATCGGCGAGCTTCGCCTGCGCCGCGGGCTCGCCCGGCGCCCAAGCCTCACGCAGGCCGCCGGCCCAGTCCGGCTTCGTCGGGAGGAGACGCCAATCCTCGAGCCTCTCGCTATCAGGCGCCAGCGCGCCACGAAGCCGAGCGGGCGCGGGCAGGGGCGTCTCGGGCGCGGGACGGGAGAGGCAGGCGCGCCAGAAGGGCGTGAAGACGCGGTAGGGCTTACCTTGAGCAGTGTGCAGCGCCGAGGGCTCAAAGAGAAGCGAGGCGTTGAAGCTCTGGGCCTTCACCCCTTCAGCGCGAAGCCGCGCCTTGATCTCGCCGTCGCGGCGCACGGCCCAGGGCTCGTAGAGCCGGTTCCAATAGACCGAGCGGGCTTTCGTCTCGGCGATGAGCGAGAAGAGCGCGACGTCGGCCGCGCCGCGCCGCATGACCAGCGGCACGCCGCGCGCTGCCAAATCCGCCGCGAGGCTCGAAAGCGAATGATGCAGCCACCAGCGCGAGGCGGCGCCGAGGCGCCACTCGCCCATCGCGGCGTCGTCGAGCACGTAAAGCGCGACGAGCGGCGCGCCGCTGGCCGCGGCCTCAGTGAGCGCGGGATTGTCGGAAAGGCGCAGATCGTCACGAAACCAGATGATCGCCGGAGCGTCACCCGCGTTTTGCATGCTTGACGCCATAGCCGAAATATATCGCCATGCCCACCGCGGTCCACACGAGGAGCCGCAGCCAGGTCTCGAGCGGCAGCGCCGCCATCAGCGCGAGGCAGGAGGCGATCCCCAGCAGCGGCAGGGCGGGAATGCCCGGCGCCCGGAAGGGGCGGTGCAGGTCCGGCTGGTAGCGGCGCAGGTGCAGCACCGCCCCGCAAACGAGCGCGAAAGCGGCGAGCGTGCCGATGCTGACCATCTCGTCGAGAATGTTGATCGGGAAGAGCCCGGCCGCGAGCGCGACGAAGACGCCAACCAGCGCCTGGCTCACCGCCGGCGTGCGCCATTCAGGGTGGATGGCGGCGAAGACCTTTGGCAGCAGCCCGTCCTGCGCCATCGCATAGAAGATGCGCGTCTGCCCAAAGAGCAGCAGGAGGATCGCCGTCGTCAGCCCGGCGAGCGCCCCGAATTTGACGACCCAGGAGAGCCAGGCGACGCCGGTCCTGTCCATCACGAGCGCCATCGGATCGGGCACGCCGAGCTCCTTGTAGCTCACGACGCCCGTCGCCACCGCCGCGACGGCGATGTAGAGGACCGTGCAGATCACGAGCGAGCCCAATATGCCGATCGGCACGTCGCGTTGCGGCGTATGCGCTTCCTGCGCCGCGGTCGAGACCGCATCGAAGCCGATATAGGCGAAGAAGACGACGGACGCGCCGCGCACGACGCCGCTCCAGCCGAAATGGCCGAAATGGCCGTTGTTCTCCGGGATGAGCGGGGTCCAATTGGCGGCGTCAACATGCGCCGCGCCGACGAAGATGACGACTAGCACCACCATCACCTTGATCACGACGATGATGTTGTTGAAGTGCGAGGATTCGCTCGTGCCGCGCATCAGCAGCGCCGTGAGCAGCAGAACGATCGCCGCCGCCGGGACGTTGAAGACTCCGTGCGTCCCGCCAATGCTATGCGCGTTGGCGAAATAGGCCGAGGTCAGGGAGTCTGGCAGATGGATCCCGAGGCCCTGCATCACGCGGTTGAAATAGCCGGCCCAGCCGACTGCGACCGTCGCCGCGCCGGCCGCATATTCGAGCACGAGGTTCCAGCCGATGATCCAGGCGAAGATCTCGCCGAGCGTGACATAGGTGTAGGTGTAGGTGCTGCCCGCGGCGGGGATCAGCGCCGCAAGCTCTGCGTAGCAGAGCGCGACGAAGGCGCAGGCGAGGCCGGAAAGCATGAAGGAGATCGTCACCCCCGGCCCCGCGTAATCCGCCGCGGCCTGTCCCGTCAGCACGAAAATACCGGCGCCGATGATGCCGCCGATGCCCATCGCCATCAGCGACGCCCAGCCGAGCGCCCGCTTCAGGCCGTGTTGCTCGGCGCCGTTCTCGGCGATGATCACATGGATGGATTTTCGCGCGAAATAGACTGAGCTGTTTCGTTCAACAAGGGGTTGCCTTCCTCGAAGAGGCGCGGCGGCGCGGATTCGGGGGCGATTATGGTTGCGCTGCAAAAAGATACAAGCGGAATCGCGGCGGGGCCGGGCGACTGGAGGAGGCCGATGACCCATCTCCGCAATCGGGCGAGGCGCAGGCCAAGCAGCTCCGGCGGCGGTCATCATGACCGCGCGGCCTTGTCAAGGGCGGCAAATTCGGGGAGAGTTGCATTCGAACCGGGCCCCATCCGGCAAATCCCTGTTTAGTTGGAGCGGTACATGCGACGATTTCTCGAGAAACTGCTGGATGCGACCGTTGTTAGCTTTATCTACCATGTGGAACACAGGCTCAAGCTCAAAAAGGGCAAGCCGGACACCCCGAACCTTTACGATGAATTGGTGTCGCGCGCGGTCAGAAAATCTGCGGACTATGTAGAACCCCATTTGAATGATGCGCTGTTGTTCTACAATCGTAAGCAAATGTGGGATTATGCATGCAGGAAGATCGAGTTGCGAGGCCTCTACACCGAGTTCGGCGTTCACAAAGGCAATTCGATCAACCATCTTGCCGATCGCCTTTCAGCGCATGGCGTCAAGATCTATGGGTTCGATAGCTTTGAAGGCCTGCAAGAGGATTGGAAAGGAAGCACCAGCCCGAAGGGAACCTTTGATCTCGGGGGAAATCTGCCTGAAGTCCGATCGAACGTTGTTCTCGTCAAAGGATGGTTCAATGAGACCGTTCCGCCGTTCCTGGAACGGGAAAGCAGCAGCATTGCCTTCCTGCATCTTGACGCGGACACCTACGAGACGACAGCGAACCTGCTACAAATGTTGAGCTCGCGCATCGTTCCAGGAACGGTCATCTTGTTTGACGAATACGTCGGCTATGTCGGATGGGAGAATGGTGAGTTCAAGGCGTTCCAAGAGTTCACCCGTCAGGAGGGTCGCTCCTACGACTACCTCGCCTTTTCCCATATGCAGGCGCTTGTCAGGATTTCAAAATAGGTTGGGACTTGTCAAATATGATAATAATAGAACACACTAAAGACGACTTTGCTGCAAATATATGTATTTATTATAAGCCAATGGTTACAAGATCGGCGAATCCATAAACTATCTTAGATTTATGTGTCCAAACTATCTTGGATTTATGTGGCCAGACGCCCTCAATTGGCCCCGCGCGGAGAGAGCCGCCATGCGGCCAATTATATCCCCGATTATGCGGTCAATCTGGTAATCGGCGAGCGTTAGAGATACGCCGTCAATAAAAAAACACGAAAGCAAGATATAACAACATCATCAACGTTCCCCAACTGGGCCTGCTGATGAATTTTGCTGGCGTGTCCCATCTCAGATACCACGGCTATCCGCTGCTGCGTCAAGTCGATAATTGCCATAGAATTGTCGAGTTCGGAGAGGATATGCAGGGCCAGACCAATGTTGTCGACATTCGTGAGGCGCGGCAAGCCTCAGCTTTGTGAGATCGAGGTCCTCCTGCGATCGCTAAGCCCGGTTGTCCGCTTGTCGAGCTTGGCGTTGGGCGTGGGCACACCGATCGGCGGCTAAGGGGTAAGCCTATGTGCACAGTGGACGGTCATAAGTCTACCGAAGATCGAGATTTGATATATTTCAGCACCAACTGGATGCTGCCAAAATATCAGGGGTGGTCGGTTCAGGCAAAAGATGAACGTGTCGTCGTGCTCGTGAAGCGCTACTCAATTTTTGAACGGGTGTTGATCTTGACGCGCGGTGTGGAGGCGCGAGAGATTGACGTTATTGTTGATAAAATACCACACAATAAATGGTTGACGCAAATCTACTGGCATAACTTTACGGATGTATTCCCGGAAGTTTCTCATAATCGGCTGCCAACGAGTGAGACAAGGCGTATTCGTGTCGGGGGAAATTGGTATGAACAGGTATCAGATAGCAACAAATTGCTTCATTTTGCTACATTCGTCATAAATTTGGAAAATGATCTCGAAGAGATCATCGCCGCTATGGATTCGTCTGCTAGGAACAAGTTCAGGCGAGCGCAGAAGAGAGGCGCTGTTGTGACATTTGAAACCACGCTGGGCGAGTGGATAGAGGAATTTTACAAATTTTTTCAAAGATTGAATGATGAATTCGCATTGCCTATTCCAGAATTTAAAATGTTGCAGGATATGTTTGCAGGGCAAAATGCGATTGGCGTCGTGGCTCGCGGTACCACCGGCGTTGAAGCCGTGAACATAATTTACTTGGCCTTTCCTCATGCGTATTATATGCTTGGGGCGGGCAGCAAAGAACAGGAGCAAGGGGTCGGTCAATTGATGCAGCTTGAGACCATCAAGTACTTGAAAGAGGGCGGCTTCAAGAGCTATGATCTCGGCGGTGTAAATTTTTCGCAGCGCCGGATTTTCGAGTTCAAAAAATCATTGGGCGGAGACTTTTGCGATCTTGGTTCCGAGTGGATTTTGACGCCAAAAATCATGGATTTGGTGTTGAAGATCCGCCGTTCCCTGCCCGCCAAGTGGCGCACGCCCTGGACGAATTCGAAGCCCAAGGCCTGACGCGAAGGGTGCGCCGCGAGAACCCCTAATCCGAGCAGCGCACCATGGCGTCGGAGTCCTTAGCGACGCGCGCCTTGGCGTTGGCATGGATCGCCCCGGTCACCTCCGAGGCGGAGCCGAAGGCGACCGCCATGCCGTGGCCATGGGATTCGCACCACGCGTCCGCGACGGCCTTGCCGCAATCTTTTCTTTGCGCCACGCAGTCGCCTAGCCCATAGCCGTCGTCGGCGATCGTGTAGACATTGTCGTCGGCGGGGGCGGCGCGGCTTGACTGAAGAGCGACTGACGCCAAAACCAGACCGGCGAGGAGCGGGGCCAGGTTGCGAAGCCAGCCGGGCCGCGCCATCGGTGAAAGATGCAACATCATCGCGAACGCCCCCCTTGCGAGCAGCACGATCGCTCGCCTGGAATATTTATCCCCTCAGGGGTGAAATTTGCGTTAACCCATTGATCTACATTCAAGTGGCGGCGCCGGGAAGAAAGATGAGCCTGACAAGCGAGGAAGTGGAGCGTTACGCGCGCCATCTGGTGCTGCGCGAGATCGGCGGCCCGGGCCAGCAGAAGCTCAAGCGCGCGCGAGTTCTGGTCGTTGGCGCGGGCGGCCTCGGCGCGCCCTTGCTGCAATACCTCGCGGCGGCGGGCGTGGGGGCCCTCGGCGTCGTCGATGACGACGTCGTCGCTCTTTCGAACCTGCAACGCCAGGTCCTTCACGGCACGCCGGACGTCGGCCGGCCCAAGGTCGAGAGCGCCGCGGACGCGATCCGACGCCTCAATCCGCATGTGGCGGTCGAGACGCATGCGCTTCGGCTCGATGCGCAAAACGCGCGCTCGCTCGTCTCGCGCTATGACGTGGTCGCGGACGGCTGCGACAATTTCGCGACGCGCTATCTCGTCTCGGACGCATGCTTTTTCGAAAGGCGCCCGCTCGTTTCCGCAGCGGTCGGCGGCTTCGACGCGCAAATGACGACGCTGCGGCCCTTTGAAACAAGCGCTGACGGGCGGCAAAATCCCTCCTATCGGTGCCTTTTTCCACATCCGCCGGAGCCTGGAACGGTTCCCGCTTGCGAGGAGGCGGGCGTGCTGGGCGCGCTGACGGGCGTCGTCGGCGCGCTGATGGCGCTCGAGGTCATTCGCGAGATCGTCGGTTTCGGGGAGGGGCTCGTCGGCCGGCTGCTGCTCTTCGACGCGCGCGCGATGCGCTTCGAGACCCTGCGCTATGCGCAGGATCCCGACAGTCCGCTGTGGGCGCAATCGAGCGCGGACGGCGGCGAGGGGCAAGCAGGACTTTAGAGCGCGGCGATCACTGCGATCTCGACCTTGAATTCCGGGAGGACGAGCTTCGCCTCGACGGTCGCGCGCGTCGGCGGGTTGGCTTTGTCGAGCCAGGCGTCCCAGGCCGCGTTCATCTGCGAGAAGGTCGAAATGTCGGAAAGGTACACGGTCGCGGAGAGAATTCTGGCCTTTTCCGAGCCGGCTTCGGCGAGAATCGCGTCGATGAGACCAAGAATCTCCGTCGTTTGCTCGGAGACGCCCTCGCCTTTGGTTTTGTCGGCGACCTGGCCGGCGGTGAAGATCAAATCGCCATGCACGACGGCCTTGCTCATCCGCGCGCCGGCCCCGATCCGCTTGATTTTCGACATGGTCGCCCCCTTGAATCCCAATTCGCGCGGTTTAGGCGAGCCTCGCGCCCGGCGCAAGGGCAGGGGCGCCCGTGGACGTGGACAGGGCGCCCGGCGAAAACTATAAGGCGCTCGGTCGAAGGGCGGCTCTCGACCTCTTCATTCATCCTCAAAGGAGCCGGCGCGAGGCCGAGACGATGCTCATGGCTCAGGACACGAACGCGACAACCACGGAAGCTCTCGGCGCAGGAACGGCGGCAGCGCGGCGCGTGATGGTCGATCGGCAATTGCGGCCCTATGACGTGAACGATCTCGAAGTCCTGGACCGATTCCTCGTCGTCCCGCGCGAAATCTTCCTGCCGCGACATCTCGCCTCCGCCGCCTATTCCGACCTTTCGATCGAATCCGAAGGGGGCAAGCGCTGGGAGCCCGCGCCGCTCGTTCTCGCGCGTTTCCTGCAGATCGCCGACATCCGTCCTCATCACAAGGTGCTGCACGTCGCGGGCGGCGAAGGCTACGCCGCGGCTTTGCTCTCGGGACTTGCGGGCGAGGTCGTCGCGCTCGAATCCGAGCCGGCGCTCGTCGCCCGAGCGCGGGAGAATCTCGCGAAGGTCGGCGCCGGCGCCGTGCGCCTCGTCACCGGCCCGCTCGCCAAGGGCGCGCCGGCCGAGGCGCCCTTCGATATCATTCTCGTCCAGGGCGCGGTCGAATGCGGATTGGAGGATCTCCTTTCGCAGCTCAAGCCGGATGGCCGCCTTCTGGCGTTCAAGCGGCTCGATCCCACGAGCGGGATGAAGGCCGTGAGAATTGATCTCAGCGAGGGCAAGGTCGCGGGCGAGCGCCCCGTGTTCGACGCGGCCGCGCCGCGGCTCGACGAATTCGCGCAGCCCCAAGCCTTCGTCCTCTAGAGCGCTTCAAACTTCGCGCCGGTTTTGATCGCAAAGGTCTCCGAGCTTTGCGAAACCCGCTCTCGCGGCGGGCGGCGCTCGGCGGCGGCCCGTGACTTCGGTCGACGAGATGAGGCAAGCCCCTGCGTGCGGAACGAAGCGCTGGTCGGCCAGCGGACGACTTCTCGACGTGCTCAACGCGCAATTGGCGCTGCTCAATGCAAGGTCGATCTGGTGGTCTCGCAACGCGACAGGTCGTCGCCTCTTTCGCCGCACTCGCGGCGATCGGTCGACTTTGACGTGGCGGAACATGAGCCGGCCATTCATTTCGATCGGGTCAAGGACCGGCGGTTCGGCCTCGAGAGCCGGATGGAAAGTGAATGCAGTCGCGCCGAAATCTCTTGATATCGCTATAATCGAGTTGATTCGGCGACGCGCCGACGCCGATAAAGGCTGCGGAGCCCAAAAAGGCCGCCGCCAATTCGTCGGCAATCGCCGAAGAGCTCGGAGCCGCGATGACCTCCTCGACCGCACAGCCGCGACCTCATTCTTTGAGCGAGGATCGCCAAACGAACGAACCGTCAATGGAGGAGATCCTCGCCTCCATCCGTCGCCTGATCGCCGAGGATGAGGCCGAGCTCGGCGCCGCTTCCGCCTCGAGCGAGGGACGCCGACAGCCGCCGAACCGGGCCGCGCAGGCGTGGACCGCCGCGCCGGCGACGGGAGAGCCGGAGCCGATGTCGGGCCCCGCGCTTCAAAGCGAGTCGGAATTGAACGAGTCTTCCTCCGCGCCGATCCCGGAGGCGGAGGCCCGTTCGCTGGAGGCCGCCGGGCGTCCGCATGTTTCTTCGCTCGACGCGCTGATCGACGCGGACGAGCGGCTCGCCCGTCAAGGGCCGGGCGAGCATGACGCCGAGCCGGGGATTGCAACGCTGGCTGAGCCTATCATGGCGGAGGAGCTCATGGCGCGAGACGAGGCGTTCCTTGTGGAGGAGGCGGAGGAGGCGGTGGGCTTCGTCGAGGCGCAAGCGCCAGCATGCGCGCCGGCTCTCGTCTCCGCCGACGCCGCCGCCTCGATCACCGCGCAGTTTCAGTCGCTCGCGGCGAGCCGGGTGCTCAACGATTCAGGCTTGCTGCACGAATACGCCCGCGAGATGCTGCGGCCCATGCTCAGGGCCTGGCTCGACGACAATCTTCCGACGATTGTGGAGCGGCTGGTGCGGGCCGAGATTGAGCGCGTCGCGCGCGGCGGACGGCGCTGAAAGCGGCGCGCCCGCTGCGCCGTTAACTCGCCTTACACCACGCCGCCCGTAGGCTTTGCGGTATGTACCGCTTGGCCGCCCTCGTGCGTAACTTCGCCCTGCCTTTCGGGCTGCACGGGCTTGCCGCGGTTCTTTCCTGCTACTTTGTCTGGGAGGGCCTGAACGGCCACCGCGGCCTGAAGGCCGGCGAGGAATATCAGCAGCAGCTCGATAAATTGCGCTATGAGCGCAACTTCCTGAGGATGCAGCGCTTGCAGTGGGAACAGCGCGTCGCGCTGATCCGCGGCGAAACGGTCGACGCCGACATTCTCGACGAAGCGGCGCGCGCCCAGCTCGATCGCGCGCACAAGAACGACGTGGTGATCCTGACGCCGAAGTCGGGCGCGCCGACGAGGCGATAAACGGGGGAGCCGAAGGCTGCGCCCGCGATCAGAGTGCGCCTAGGCGGTTCGGCCCTGCTCGAAGCAGTTTGCCCTTGCGAAACTAAGAGCGGAGCGCGGCTCCAGCCGGCAGCAATGGAGAAATGTCGCTTGAACCAGGGTGCTGTGTCCTGTCAAACCGAAGCGCGGGGCAGCGACACTGGAGGTCATGAGCGCCCCAGCCGCAGGACGCGGGACGCTGCCGGACTCCGGGATAATTATTGACAACGCGTTTGCTCACAGCATCGTTAATCTTCTTAAGCTAATATGATATTTATTGCTGAATCTATTGCTTAGACTAAACATTCCCTGAGGTAACACGGGGGAAGGCATCCGTCTAACTCTCTTCTCCAGGATCGAGATCCCCCGAGATTTTGAAGTCTGCGTCCTGCACGCATGACAAGCCTCGCCATTAAACATTGCTCCAAAAATCGCGGTTTTCTTGGAACGAAACAACCGGACACCCGTTTACGATCGAGGTCCGGGCGATTGGAAACATGGCCGCAAGGGACAAGAAGATTGCCTTGCCAAATTCGAGTACTGAATGGAGTGGGCTATGCCGAGTGATGACAAGCAGGGAAGTAGTAATTTAGCTAGTAATGGTTTAGTCATTGCCGCTCTTATCGCCTCGGGGATATATTTTTTTCATAATGAGTCACCGCTGGTTGGAACCAGGCCGCCTATCACGGAAATCAATATTGATGATCCCGGAGATAAACGAAATAAAACAGTTGACGCGCGGCTCTGGCAGGATCCTTTTGCTGCATTGGGCAAATCGCTGGACAAATCGGAGAAGGAGCAACTCAGGGGGCAATGCAAGGAACATCCCAGCGAGGAACTGTGCGTCTCACCACTGGCCCGGGCGGGTCGTGCTGCGGAGGACCAGAACATGCTGATCCTCGGCGTTATGATGACCGACGCTCCTTACGCTGAGGATTCGGAGCAACGACGTCGCACGCGCTACGCTGTGCTGGCTGGACTGGAACGGAAAGGCTTCGCGCCGGAAGACGCTCGCCATCTTTTGTATTTTGTGTGGATTCAAGACAATAAACAGCCCCTTATTGTTCCATATGAACGATTTAAAAATCATAATCTTGGCAAAAGTATTATAGTGCTGTGGTTAAAAGAAGATACATTCATGAATGAAGATACATTCATAAATAAGGTGCCAGATCGCGGTAAACCTGTTGAGAAAGTGGCTGAGCTCAATCGTTTTCTGTTTCACGGCAGTCCTTTTTCTGCGAGGAATCAGCGAACAAGTGGAAGCCTTGATAGCAATTGGTTTGTTGTTCTTGGGCCCAGCTCTTCGCGCGTGCTCCACGAAATGGTTAAAGACCTCGCCCTATGTCGCTCGGGCGGCTCCGGCTGCTCCGAACGGATAGCTAATATAGCAGATAGACATGATAATAAAAAATTTAGATTCTATTCCTACTCCGCCAACGCCTCGGATGAATTGCTGTTGACGGACCAGGTGCCTGCCCAACAAGAAGAGGAGCCGTGTCGGGAGGTGAAAGCCAACAAAAGCACCCTATCAATTAAATCCGCGTTTTTGGAGGCGGGGGTCCTGATAGAGAGGCCCCTTTCGACCGATCGGTGGCTTTCACAAACTATGGCCTGTGAACTCAAAAAGAGACTAGTTTTTAATGAGCTAATCCATAATAAGATTACAGAGCGCAATGTCGTCCTGATTTCCGAGTGGGATACGCTCTACGCCCAGTTTCTAGTAAGGGATATGAAGTCTCAACTGCTTCAGGTATTTGAAAGTGGTGACAATAAATTTCGACTAAATATAGAAGTTCTTACTTATCTTAGAGGTCTCGACGGTCAGTTGCCGGCCCGCAAGAAAAAAGATACGGAAAACCCAGAAGACAACACAGATAAGCCGGCGATGCCTACAGCTTTACAGGACACAAAAGAGAATAGTGCGGCAAGTTTCTTTAATACGCAGGCCACATATGACAGAAGTGATCGGCCAGTTGGGCAGGGACAATTCGATTATCTGCGCCGAATAAGTGATCATTTGCGGTATCTAGACAATGAAATTCGTCTCAAAATGGATGGAGCAAGGATAGATGCTATCGGGATACTGGGCAGCGACGTGTTTGACAAGCTACTAATACTACGAGCGCTGCGTACTGAGTTTCCGGAGGCGCAATTTTTTACCACGGGGTTTGACGAGGCTTTTACAATGCGAAGCGAGCGCCCCTGGACACGAAATCTAATCGTCTCCTCGAGCTTTGGTCCTAAGCTTTCCCCCAGATATCAGGGCCAAATTCCACCCTTTCGCGACGCCAGACAAACTCAGGCGTTTCTGGCGACGCAATTGGCCATTGATGACGTGATGCTTGCAACCGCGGGGGAAAAGGTAAGGAATGAGTGGAAAAAAGACGCGGAGGGGCTGCGCGAGGAAGTGGCGGGGCCCCGCATTTTTGAAATTGAGCGGGACGGACATCCTCTGCCGCTCGTTGCGCCGGTTCCTAAGGACGCGCCCGAATTCAACGACTGTCCTAAGAAAGGGTCCGCTCAGATGGGAGGCGCGCCGCAACGCAAATCGACAACTCCAACAGACAGTCCTAAGAAAGGGTCCGCTCAGGCGGGAGGAGCGCCGCAACGCAAATCGACAACTCCAAGCGACAGTCCTAAAAAAGGGTCCGCTCAGACGGGAGGCGCGCCCGTTCTCGACGTGCAAGGCCAGTCGAGCGACATAAGCAACGAGTGTAATCAAGAGGAGGGCAGAGAGTATCTCTATCCGAGATATAAGTCGAACAGCAGGCATTTTTTTGTTCTTGGCGTGGCGCTCTTGGCTTGCGCTGCCGCGGCCGCGCTTCGCACCGCCTGGGTTCGGAAAGTCGCAAAGATCGAGGTCTGCATAATCTACGCCGCCCTGCTCCTGGGAGTAGGAATTAGCACGAACTGGTATGGATTCGCTTCCTGGTTGACGGAGGATGGCGAGGGCGAGCCCTTTATTCTGCTGGGAGGAGTGAGTATTTGGCCCACGGTGCTGCTGCGCATTATCGCCATCGTAGTAGCGGTCTATTTCATTTGGCTATCTTATAGCTGGCTCGCTCAGAACCTAGTTGATATATCGCACAGCAATGGCCTTGTTCCGACAGACGCATCCTCAAGAAATGATCCAAAACGGCGGTTTTCCTCCTGGGAGAAGATCAAAGGAGCTTTTGATTTGTCGCTTGTAAGTTATAATGTCGACCCGGGACCCTCCCTAGAGATAAAGCCGATCTGGGACGCCTATGTGCAGCAGGAGCGATTCACCCGCAGAATGTGCCGTGTAATAGTGTATATTGTGGTCATGTCTTGTATTATGTTTCTTTTTATACAGCCCATGTTCGGGAGGTCAAGCATCCCATCTCGCGGTGAGCTTGCTTATGATTTTTATGTTTCGACGGTAGTTCTGGATTTTATTCTCGTTCAGACAGTTATTTTCTTTGTTTTTGACGCAACGCTTCTCTGCTTATTATTTGTAAGACAATTGCGAAGGCAAAGCGAATGGCCCGCTGAGACGATGTCGCGCTTCGGTGACGCGCTGAAAATGCCGCCAGTCGGCATCGTGAACGACTGGATCGATCTGGACTTCGTGGGGCAACGCACCTGTTGTGTCGGCTCGCTTGTTTATTTTCCCTTCGTGCTCATCGCTTTGCTGGTGATTTCCCGGAGCACAATGTTCGCTAATTTTGCTCCAAGCTTAACGATTCTCGTGACGCAGGTAATCTGTCTGGCTTTTGTCTTCGCCTCCTCTATCATGCTCTGGTGGGTGGCGACGACGGTGCGTGATTCGACGAAGGAAAATCTAGTGAATCGGATCATCTCCGCCAAGGCCGGCGCCAGCGAGAACAATGGTTACGCGAAGCAGCTGGAGGTCTTGTTGGTGCGCGTCGAACAACTGAAGGAGGGCACCTTCCGCCCTATCTTACAGCAGCCGCTCGTTCGGGCGGCGCTGTTGCCCTTGGGTAGTCTCGGTTGGGCGTTTCTGATCGAGAAGGGGATGTTTCCCGGCCTCTAGATCACGCCTCGTTCAGGCGGAAACAGCCCCGGGCTCCGCTCGCTGAGTCCGCAGATGGCTCCAAGGCTCACACTCTCCCGTAGCGCGTGAAGAGCCCGAGGCCGTCGGGGGCGGCGACAACGCCGCGCTCCACCAGATCCTCGAGATGCGCCAGGACGACCATCGCCGCTGCGGGATGCAGACGTTCGTCGACGCCCGCATAAATCTTGGCGACCATGAGCGGGATCGTCGCGTCGCCTGCCTTCAGCCGCCGCAGGATCGCCGCCTCTCGCTGCCGGCGGTGCAGCAGCAGGGCGCGCAGAAACGGGCGCGGATCGGCGATCGGTCCGCCGTGACCAGGCCAGTAGAGGCGGTCGTCGCGCGCGAGCAGTTTTTCGATCGATCTCAGATAGGCGCGCATCGACCCGTCGGGCGGCGCGACCACGGTCGTCGCCCAGCCCATCACATGGTCTCCCGTGAAGAGGGTTTCCTCCTCGAGGAACGCGAAGCAGAGGTGATTGGCCGTGTGTCCGGGCGTCGCAATCGCCTGCAGCGTCGCGCCGCCGACGGCGAGCGTCTCACCGTCTTCGAGGACCTTATCCGGAGCGTAGGCGGCGTCGTGCGCGGCGTCGAGCGCGGGTCCGTCAATCATTCGGCTGTCGAGCGATTGATGCGGCGCGCATCCGATGATGGGCGCGCCCGTGCGTGCGCGCAGGAGCGCGGCGGCCGGCGAATGGTCGAGATGCGTATGCGTGACGAGAATCGCCACAAGCTTTTCGCCCGCGATCGCGCCGAGCAGCGCCTCGACTTGCGCCTCGCTCTTTGGTCCGGGATCGACGATCGCCACTTGGCCTGAGCCGACGATGTAGGCGCAGGTTCCGGTATAGGTGAAAGGTCCGCCGTTTGGCGCGACGAGCCGGCGCGTCAGGGGCGAGACGCGGGCCGGCCGCGCGTCCCGCTCGGTCGGAAACAGCGTCTCGAAGGCTTTTGGGTCTGTGCTCATCAGATTTCATTGCGCAAGGTAACGGCCCTACTTGCCGAAAATAGGCGACGTAGCTCTTCCGCCCGCATTCGCCATCTGGCGTAAGATCGGACCGATGCGGTCGGGGCGCTTCGACGGGGTGGCCGGGACTGTGTTAAAGGTTGCTTCATGGAAATGATACTGGTCTCGGACAAGGTCGCTCTCCGGCGCGAAGTCATTCCGGCGCTACGGTTGCGCCTGTGACGGTGGGGCGATTTTCAAGCTGGATTTTGGCGCGGGCGCTTTGAAGAGTCGCAACCCGGCTTCGACTACTTTGCTGACCGACAATCTTGAGAGACCGCGGCCTGTGTGGTCGTAAACCGGCAGAGAGAGACTATGCGCGATTCTGGCCCATTCGACGTCGATCTTCGACCAATGCGCAACGAATCAGCCTGTCAAACTATAGCGTCCACACAGACACCGCATGTTCTGATCGTCGGCGCCGGGCCGGGAGGGTTGTTCGCGGCGTGCGAACTTGTTCGTCATGGCGTCAGGCCGCGCATCGTCGAGCGCAGGCTTGCGCCGCACGGCGAGGCTCGTGGCACCGCTCTCCAGCCGGCGATGCTGGAGATGCTTGAACGCGGCGGCCTGATCGAGCCGTTCCTGCGCGCTGGCGTGCGCATCCGTCGCCTTCAACTCCTAGGTCCCGGTTTACGTGAAATCGTCAGCGAGAATTTTGCCGAAGCCGGCTGCAGCTACGATTTTCAATGCAGCCTGCCGCAGTGGCGCACAGAAGCAATTCTGCGCGACCATTTGGATGGCCTAGGCGTTGCAGTTGAATTCGGCGCCGAGGTGACGTCGATCGAAGATGATCCGGATGGCGTGCGCGTGACACTCGATACCGGCGGTCGAATTGAGACCGTCACGGCCGCTTACCTGCTGGGCGCCGGAGGCGGCCACAGCGTAACGCGGCGCTCGATGAACGGGCATCTCACCGGCGAGACCTATTACGGTCAGTATCTCGTCGCCGACGCGAGAGTTCGCCTGGCCTGCCCGCCCGAATGTGGTCGCCTCATCGCGGGGCCCACCGGCTTCGTCCTCTTGTCGCCGCTACCGGATGACCGCTGGCTGATTTTCGTCAATCACGACGAGCCTGAAGCGCAGGGCGAGCTTCCGACGGCGGCCGAACTGGGCGCGCTGCTCGATGCCCGGACTGGCGTCGATATCGGCTTGAGCGATCTCCAGTGGGTTTCCCAGTTCAAGATGCACAAGCGCATCGTTGAGCGCCTGAGCGAAGGGCGGCGTTTCCTGTTGGGCGACGCCGCTCATATGTCGAGTCCGCTCGGCGGGGAGGGGCTCAATTCGGCGCTGATGGACGCGGCCGACATTGCCTGGAAACTTGCTCTGGTCATGCGCGGCTCCGCCAAGCCGTCACTGCTCAACAGCTATGCGGTCGAGCGGGGACTTGCAGACGCTCACGTTTTGGAGGTCTCCGACGAGGTGCATCGGCTTGTGATGGCGCTGGTGGCGATGTGCGATCGCGGCGAGGCGCTCTCTCTGCCGGCGGGAGATCCGGCGAGCAACCTGGCGGCGCTGCGCAGACGCTTGATGCTCGACGTTTCCTACGCGAGGAGCGCCCTTGTCGGGCAGGCGGGCGCAACAACGGGAGCCCCTTCACCGGGAGAGCGCTTCCCTGCTCGCCATCGGCTCAGCGGGACAGGCCACCATCTGATCGTGTTCGGAGAGGCTTGTGGTCTAGACCAATTCCGCGCGCGCTGGGGCGGACTCGTCTCGCTTGTCGATGCTTCGAGCGCACGGTTTGACGCGACCGAGGCCGGCGCGGCCGGTGGCGGCGCCATCCTCGTCCGACCGGACGGCTTTATCGGCTTCCGCGCCGCTCCCGCCAACGAGACAACGATGGCTGCCCTCGACGCGCACCTCGCAACTTATCTCATTCCCGGACTCGGCGCGCGCGACGTCACTGCGGCCGCCGATGTCCGTCCGTCCATTTGACGGCGCGCGGGAAATTGAGCAAGCCTTGTGTTTGGTCCGAGACGAAGAGGTCGCGCCGTCGCGCGCGCCTAACCGGGGGGCCAACCGCTTCAAGGAGCAGATCTCATGTCGAACCTTCCCAGTTTCGCGCCGCCGGCCAAGCCAGGGCGCGGCCGGATTTACGATTCGATCACGCAGACGATCGGCGAGACGCCGATTGTGCGCCTTGACCGGATCGCGGCCGAAAAGGGCGTGAAGGCCAATCTCCTCGCCAAGCTCGAATTCTTCAACCCGATCGCCAGCGTCAAGGATCGCATCGGCGTCGCGATGATCGAATTGCTCGAGAAGAGCGGCCGCATCGCGCCGGGGAAAACCGTTCTGATCGAGCCGACCTCGGGCAACACCGGCATTGCGCTCGCTTTCGTCGCGGCGGCGCGCGGCTACCGGCTCATATTGGTGATGCCGGAATCGATGTCGATCGAGCGGCGCAAGATGCTGGCGCTGCTCGGCGCCGAGCTCGTGCTGACCCCCGCCGCGCTCGGTATGAAGGGCGCGGTCGCCAAGGCCGGCGAGCTCGCCGCGGAAAATCCCGGATCGGTCATTCCGCAACAGTTCGAGAATCCGGCCAATCCGGAAATTCACCGGCTCACGACGGCCGAGGAAATCTGGAACGACACGGGGGGCGCGGTCGACTATTTCGTCTCGGGCGTCGGCACGGGCGGCACGATCACCGGCGTCGGGCAGGCGCTGAAGTCTCGCAAGCCCGATTTGCGCATCGTCGCGGTCGAGCCCGAAGACTCGGCAGTTCTCTCGGGGCGCCCGCCGGGACCGCACAAGATCCAGGGAATTGGCGCGGGCTTTGTGCCGCCCGTCCTCGATCGCGGCGTCATCGACGAGATCGTCACGATCGGCAATCAGACCGCCTTCGAAACCGCGCGTCGGCTCGCCCGTCTCGAGGGCGTGCCGGGCGGGATCTCGTCGGGAGCGGCTGTCGCCGCCGCGCTCGAGATCGCGGGGCGACCCGAAGCAGCCGGCAAGAACATCGTGCTGATCATCCCGTCCTTTGCCGAGCGCTATCTGTCGACGGCGCTGTTTGAAGGACTCTGATCCTCACGCGTCGACCGCGCGTCACTTCTTCCTGGGCTGCTTGGGCGCGGGCTTCGCGTCCGGCAGCGCTTGCGCGCCATTGAAAAAATGCACGCGGCCGTACGCGCCGGCGACATAGCCGACCGAGCAGATCACGAAATAGACGACGATCATAAAGCCGCCGCGCTCCTCGGCCTTGTGCGCCTTCTCGAGAAGGCTGGCCACGTCGCCCTCGGGGAACAACTTGTCCGCTGCGACGCCGAGCGCGACCGCGAGGATCGGCACGAGCCAGGAGGGCTTGCGATACCAGCCGAGCGCCCCCGAGGCGAGAAAGGCCACAAGTCCGACGATATGGATGAATTGCAGAAAGATCGCCTGCGAGACGAGCGCCAGGAACTTGATCAGCTTGACCATGATTTCTCCCTCCGTTTCTTTTTGGGGCCCGCTGCGGCCCGCGTCTTGCGGATAAGGTTACACATTTGCAAGAGGATGCGCGAGGCCATGCCGTTCCCGGGCTGAGGTCCGGCTCCTCTTTTCCCCCTTGCCGCAGCCATGCGACAATGGCGCATGTGGCGCGCGACGATCCTCACTCTCTTTCCGGAAATGTTTCCTGGTCCCTTGGGCCTGTCGCTCGCCGGCGACGCGCTGTCGCGCGGAGTTTGGCGATTGGAGACGCGGCAGATCCGCGACCACGGCGTCGGTCGCCATCGCGCCGTGGACGATACGCCGGCCGGCGGCGGCCCCGGCATGGTCATGCGCCCCGATGTGCTTTGCGCCGCGCTCGACGCCGCCATCGCTCAAGACGATGCGCGTCCGCGGCTTTTCATGAGTCCGCGCGGCGCGCCGCTCACGCAGGCGCGCGTGCGGGCGCTCGCGGAAGGGCCGGGCGCGTTGATCCTCTGCGCGCGGTTCGAGGGCGTCGACGAGCGCGTCGTCGCCGCACGGCGTCTCGAGGAAATATCCATCGGCGATTACATTCTCTCGGGCGGCGAGATCGCGGCCATGGCGCTCGTCGACGCCTGCGTGCGGCTGCTTCCGGGCGTGATGGGCGAGGAGGCGTCGAGCCACGAGGAGAGCTTCGAGCATGGGCTGCTCGAATATCCTCATTACACCCGTCCGCGCCTTTTCGAAGGACAGGAGATTCCCCCCGTTCTGCTCAGCGGCGACCATGGGGCGATCGCGCGCTGGCGCCAAGAGAAGTCCTTGGAGCTCACGCGCGCGCGCCGGCCGGAGCTTTTGGCGAAATTGAGCGGGAAGCGATAGGTCTCAACACTCTAACTCCGGCGCCAGGCCGCGGCGTCATAAACGAGACAGCCGAGCAGCGCTCCGCCCGCGTCAAAGGCCAATATCCCCAGCTCGGCCAGCGCCGGCGTAAACCGCTCCGCAAGAGCGGGGAGGGCGAAGGCGCCGACGATCGCCGCGACGGCGCAGGAATAGTCGAAAAAGCGATAGCGCCACTGCGACCAGAAATTGGCGAGAAACAGCGCCGTGGCGCAGGTGATGAGGGCGTCGAGCATGAGAGTCCCGTGAGCGCCGCGCGCAAGATTGACGCGGACGCTAAAGACGACGCCTTAGCAAAGGGTGAAGTCAGCGCGTGGCGACGGGCGTGCCGCTACGGTAGTCGTAAAAGCCGCGCTGGGTCTTGCGGCCGAGCCAGCCGGCCTCGACATATTTCACGAGCAGCGGGCAGGGCCGGTATTTCGAGTCGGCGAGACCCTCGTGCAGCACCTGCATGACCGAGAGACACACGTCGAGACCGATGAAATCGGCGAGCTGCAGCGGCCCCATCGGATGATTGGCGCCCAGCCGCATCGCCGTGTCGATCGCCTCGACCGAGCCCACGCCTTCATAAAGCGTGTAGATCGCCTCGTTGATCATCGGCAGCAGGACTCGATTGACGATGAAGGCGGGAAAATCCTCGGCGACGGTGATCGTCTTGCCGAGCTTGGCGATGAAGTCCTTCGTCTCCTCGAAGGTCCGGTCGTCCGTCGCGATGCCCCTAATGACCTCGACGAGCTGCATTTTCGGCACGGGGTTCATGAAGTGAATGCCGATGAAGCGTTCAGGGCGTCCGGAGGCGGCGGCGAGCCTTGTGATCGAGATCGAGGAGGTGTTGGAGCCGACAATCGCGTTCGGCTTGAGGAACGGCGTGAAATCGGCGAGTATCCTCCGCTTGACGTCCTCGTTCTCCGAGGCTGCCTCGATCAGCATGTCGACGTCGCCGAAGTCCTTCGCAGCCGGGGCGGCGACGATCCGTCCGATCGCCTTCTCGCGCGCCGCCGCGTCGATGACGCCGCGGTCGACCGATTTTTGAAGTTGCGCCGCGATATCGTCCAGCCCCGCGGCGATGCGCTCGTCGCTCAGGTCGTTCAACGTCACGTCGTAACCCGAAAGCGCGCAGACCTGGGCTATTCCCTTGCCCATCTGGCCCGCGCCGATCACGCCGATCTTGCGAATTTCGAGACCCATGTTTGCGACGCTCCGGGGCGGCTGCCAAGATTTATGCACTGCAATATAGCGCGGCTTCGGTTCGCGTGAAAACGGTTCTTCTTGAAAAAAGCGTGAAAAGCTCCCTCAGCGCGCTTGTCCCTCGAACGGAAACGCTCGAGCGATCAGAAATCGCGCCAGATCAAAATGCTGGAGCAAGTTCTTTTCGCAAAAGTCTATCAACTCTTGCGAAAACTCGCTCCGGCCGCGACGGTCTCAGCGACCGAGCTTGGCGAGCTCGGCGTCCAATTCGGGCAGCGCGTTGAAGAGATCGGCGACGAGGCCGAAATCGGCGACCTGGAAGATCGGCGCTTCCTCGTCCTTGTTGATCGCGACGATGGTCTTGCTGTCCTTCATTCCAGCGAGGTGCTGGATCGCCCCCGATATGCCGACGGCGACATAGAGCTCTGGCGCCACCGCCTTGCCGGTCTGGCCGACCTGCAGGTCGTTGGGCGCGTAACCCGCGTCGACCGCGGCGCGCGACGCGCCGATCGCGGCGTTGAGGCGGTTCGCCACGGGCTCGATGATTTTCGTGAAATTCTCGGCGCTGCCGAGCCCGCGTCCGCCCGAGACGACGATCTTCGCAGCGGTGAGCTCGGGGCGCTCGGATTTGGCGAGCGCCTCGCTCTGAAACGCGGAGACGTCGGGATCGGCGGCGGCGGCGATCTTCTCGACCGGAGCCGACCCGCCCTCGGGAGCGGCGGCGAAAGCGGTCGTGCGGACCGTGACGACCTTCTTGGCGTCCTTGGCGCGCACAGTCTGAATCGCGTTGCCGGCGTAAATGGGCCGCTCGAAGGTATCCGCCGAAACGACCTTCACGATGTCGGAGACTTGCGCCACGTCGAGCAGCGCCGCCACGCGCGGCAGCACGTTTTTCGTCGCGCTGGTCGAGGGCGCGAGGATCGCGTCATAATTTGGGGCGAGCGAGACGATCAGCGCCGCGACGGGCTCGGCGAGAACCTTGTCGTATTGGGAGGCGTCGGCGAGCAGGACTTTTTCGACGCCCGCGAGCTTCGCCGCTTCCGCGGCGGCGGCCTCGAGACCGGGACCGGCGACGAGCACATGAACGGCGCCGCCGATCTCCTTGGCGGCGGTGAGCGCCTTGGCGGTCGCCGGCGCGAGCGCGCCGCCCGCCGTCTCGGCAAGGAGGAGAATCGTCATGGCTTAGAGAACTCCGGCTTCCTTGAGCTTTGAAACGAGCTCCGCGACGGAGCCGACCTTGACGCCCGCCTTGCGCTTCGGCGGCTCGGCGGTGGAGAGCACCTCGAGGCGGGGCGTGATGTCGACGCCGTAATCCTGCGGCGTCTTCACGGCCACTTCCTTCTTCTTGGCCTTGATGATGTTAGGCAAGCTCGCATAGCGCGGCTCATTCAGACGCAGATCCGTCGTCACGACAGCCGGAAGCTTGAGCGAGACCGTTTGCAGGCCGCCGTCGATCTCGCGCGTCACCGAGACGCTTTCGCCCGAGATCTCGACCTTCGAGGCGAAGGTGCCCTGGCCCCAGCCCAAGAGCGCCGCGAGCATCTGGCCGGTCTGATTGCTGTCGTCGTCGATCGCCTGTTTGCCCAAGATCACGAGGCCGGGCTTCTCTTCGGCGGCGATCTTGGCGAGGAGCTTCGCGACGGCGAGAGGCTCGACAGTCTCGTCGGTCTTGACCAGGATGCCGCGGTCGGCGCCCATGGCGAGGCCGGTGCGCAGCGTCTCGTCGGCCTTGGCCGGCCCGATGGAGACCACGACGACCTCGGTCGCCTTGCCGGCCTCCTTGAGACGCAGCGCCTCCTCGACGGCGATCTCGTCGAAGGGATTCATCGACATTTTGACATTGGCGAGATCGACGCCAGACCCGTCGGGCTTGACCCTTATCTTGACGTTGTAATCGACGACCCGCTTGACGGGCACGAGAATTTTCATCGCTCAACTCCTGAGAGCGGGCTTGTATCCAGCGCGCCGCCCTCGTCAAATCCGGCGCGCTCCCGCAAGGGAGGAGCCTTCGGCCCTCGCTTCCTTCCGCGAAAGGAGGGCGATCGAGGGGATTTGCGAAAGGGGCGGGTTTAGTCCCGTCGCCCGGCCGCGACGCGCGCGCTCTGGTAGCCGCCGCTTCGGCCTTTTGTCAAACGGCGGTTCGGGCTCGGCGCTAAGGAGGCTCGCCCAGGACGGGCGCGCCGCGCCTCCGTGGCGAAGAAATTGCACCCGTCGCCATCGCGCTGAGAGCGAATTTTCGCAAAAGTTGACAGACTTTTGCGATCGGAATTCGCTCCAGCATCTTGACTTGACGCGCTTTGTTATCGCTCGAACGATTCCGTTGGAGGGACAAGCGCGCTGGGTCGACGACCCGCCATATGCTATGGGTGGCGCAGCGCGGAGGGACGAATGCACAAGGTGGATGTCGTCGTTCTCGGCGCCGGCATGGTCGGCGTCTCCGCCGCGCTGAATTTGCAGGCGCGCGGGCGCGAGGTCGTGCTGATCGACCGCCATGGGGCGGCCGGCCTCGAGACGAGCTTCGGCAATGCGGGGCTGATCGAGCGCTCCTCGATCTATCCCCGCGTCTTCCCCCGCGAGCTCAAAAAGCTCGCGCTTTATGCGCTGAACCTGCTCCCCGAGGCGCACTATCATGCGACCGCGCTGCCGGACATGGCGCCCTGGCTGCTGCGCTACTATGAGGAGAGCTCGCCGGAGCGCCTCGAGAGAATCGGCGTTGCGCAGCGCGCCTTGATCGAACTCTGCTTGACGGAGCACGAGGCTCTGATGAAGCAGGCTGACATTCTGGGTCAGCTGCGCCGCACCGGCTGGATAAAACTCTACCGCAGCGAGGAGACGCTTTCCGAGGCCGTCGCCGAGGCGCGCAAGCTCGAAGAGTTCGGGCTCAAGATCGACATTCTCGACGAGAACGGCCTCGCAGCGCTCGAGCCGCATCTCGCCGGCGCGGTCGGCGCCGTGCATTTTCTCGACACGGCCTCGGTCGACGAGCCGAGCCGCGTCGTCCAGGCCTACGCCGATCTCTTCCGCAAGCGCGGCGGCCGCTTTCTTCAAGGCGATGCGAACAGCTTGCAGGAAGGCGAGGACGGCCTATGGAGCGTTTCGACGCATGAGGGCGCCGTCCATGCGCGCGATCTCCTCGTCGCGCTCGGGCCCTGGTCGGACCTCGTCTATCGCGAGTTCGGCTATGATTTCCCGCTCGCCGTCAAACGCGGCTACCACATGCATTACGCGCTACGCGATGGGGCGACGCTTTCCCATCCCGTGCTCGACGCAGACGTGGGCTATGTGCTCGCGCCGATGACGCGCGGCGTAAGGCTCACGACGGGCGTCGAATTCGCCCGCCGCGACGCGGAGCCGACGCCCGTCCAGATCGAGCTGACCGAGCCCGACGCGCGCAAGCTCCTGCCGCTCGGCGAGCGCCTCGATTCGAAGCCCTGGATGGGATGCCGCCCCTGCCTGCCGGACATGCTGCCGATCGTCGGCCAAGCGCCGCGCCATGACAGGCTGTGGTTCGACTTTGGTCACCAGCACCACGGCTTCACGCTCGGCCCCGCTTGCGGGCGCCTCATCGCGGAGCTGATGACGGGCGAGGAGCCCTTTACGGATCCTGCGCCCTACCGGCCGGGGAGGTTCTGAGGCCGATCAAGCTTCGTAATTGTCGCGCACCAGACGGTCGAGCAGGCGCACGCCGAATCCCGACGCCCAGCTCTGATTGATGTCGCCGGAAGGCGCGCTCATGCCGGTGCCGGCGATGTCGAGATGCGCCCAAGGAGTCTTGTCGACGAAGCGCGCCAGGAACTGCGCCGCGGTGATCGAGCCGGCGTGGCGCCCGCCGGTGTTCTTCATGTCGGCGAAGCGCGAATCGATCAGCTTGTCGAAGGCGGGACCCATCGGCATTCGCCACAGCTTCTCGCCCGATGCTTCGCCGGCCTTGACGAGCTTTTCGGCTAACGCGTCGTCATTGGAGAACAGTCCGGCGTATTCCTGTCCCAGCGCGACGAGGATCGCGCCCGTGAGGGTCGCAAGATCGATCATGAAGGCGGGGTTCAGCTTCTCCTTGACGTACCAAAGCGCGTCGGCGAGCACGAGCCGGCCTTCGGCGTCGGTATTGATGATCTCGATTGTCTGGCCCGAGGCGGATTTGACGATGTCGCCCGGGCGCTGCGCGGCGCCGTCCGGCATGTTCTCGACGAGGCCGAGCACGCCGACGGCGTTGACCTTGGCCTTGCGCTGAGCGAGCGCCCGCATCAGGCCGGTCACCGCCGCGGCGCCCGCCATGTCGCCCTTCATGTCCTCCATCGAGGCGGCCGGCTTGATCGAAATGCCGCCGCTATCGAAGACGACGCCCTTGCCGATGAAGGCGAGCGGCGGCGCGCCGGTGACGCCGCCGTTCCAGCGCATGACGACGAGAAGGCTGTCCTGCCGCGATCCTTGGCCGACGCCGAGCAGCGCATTCATGCCGAGGTCGGCCATCGCCTGCTGGTCGAGCACCTCGACCTCGACTCCGAATTCGGCGAGCTCCCTTGCGCGGCGGGCGAATTCGCTCGTCGTCAGAACATTGGCCGGCTCGTTCACGAGCGTGCGGGCGAGCAGCACCGATTCGGCGAGGCCTTCGGCTTCCATGATCAGAGGCGCCGCCGCGGGTTTGTCGGCGAGCGCAAGCTCGATCGCGCCCTCGCGCTCGGGGGCGTCCTTTTTCTTCTTGTTCTTGTATGGGTCGAACCGATAGGCGCGCAGCAGAGCGCCCAACGTCAGGTCGCGCGCCGCGTTGAGCGGCTCTGCAGGCGGCTGCGGGAAATCGATGAGCGCCACCGCGCGCGCGCCGGCGCCGAGCTTGCCAACGGTCTGGCCGCCGAGGGCCAGGAAATCGTCGAAGACCTTGGGCTTTTCGCCCTCGGCGGCCTGAGCGGGCCCGACCCCGACCAGAATCAGGCGCGACGCGCCGGGAAGGCCCGCTGGGGCCAGAATTTCGAGCGTCGTTCCGTTCTTGCCGGAAAATTTTGCAGCCGCCGCGGCCCGGCTGATCTGCGGCTGCGCTTCTGAGAGAATTCCCTTGGCGATCTCCCCCAGGGCAAGCTCCGCCCCGACAAAGGCGACAAGCGCGCGGGGCTGCCCCGCCTCCTCGGGCGCGGCGATTCGCGCCCGCGCCTCGTCGAAGGAAATAAGCTCGAGCTTGACGTCAGCTGACATAGGGGTCTCGCGATAATCGCCGGTCTTCCATTTAGGTTGCGACGCGGTCAAAAAGGATAGGGGCGAGCACTATTGTCGCTTGGGACCCGCCCGGTCAATTCGCCGCCGCGGCCGCCCCTCGCCAAAACGCCGCAATGCTGATTTAGTGGGCACTCCAAGCCCTCCGGATCGCGCGCGGGGGCTTTCGGCGTTTTCTGACGCGCCTCGCCTCGGCGAAACCTGAAAGTCCGCGCTACGGATCCCTCGATGCCGATGATTTCCGCCGCATACTCAACTCGGGCCGCGGGAGCGGCGCGGGGAGCGCGGCCATGATCGGCGCGACGCTTTCGTTTTATTTCGCCAAGCGCTTCTTCAAGACCATCTTGGCGATCTTCCTGACGATCTTCTGCCTGATGTTCGTGATCGGCTTCGTCGAGCTCCTGCGCCGCACCCGCGACAATCCGGAGGTCGGAACCGGCATGGTCGCCTTGATGTCGATCATGCGCGCCCCTCATGCGGCCGAGTCGATCCTGCCTTTCGCCGTGCTATTCGGTGCGATGGCGACCTTCGTCGACCTCACCCGCAAGCTGGAGCTCATCGTGGCCCGGGCGGCCGGCGTGTCGGTCTGGCAATTTCTGGCGCCGCCGGTGATTGTGGCGTTCCTGCTTGGGGTGGGTTCGATTGGGCTCTACAACCCGGTCTCGGCGACCTTGAAGCAGCGGTCCGACCAGCTGGAGTTCCAGCTTTTCGGGCTCGCGGGGAGCACGCGTCTTGACCACAGCCTGTGGTTGCGCCAGCACGGCGTCGACGGACTGGCGATCATCCACGCCATGAACGCGTCGAAGGGCTTGACGGAGCTCGACAACGTCAGCGTCGACGTCTACGCGCCCGACGGCTCGTTCCTCGAGCGGATCGAGGCCGTCCGCGGAAAGCTGGAGCCGGGCGCTTGGCTGCTGACGGTCGCGCGCGTCACCGCGCCGGGGGAAGCGACCGCCGTCTACGGCAGTTACCTGCTGGCTACATACCTGACCGCCGAGGAGCTCGCCAAGACGAGCGCGCCGCCGCAGGGCGTGCCCTTCTGGTTCTTGCCGGCGCTCACGGAGCAGACGCTCGCGGCCGGCCTCGACGCCCGCGGCTATATGCTGCAGTTCCAGCGCCTGCTGGCCCGACCTCTGCTCCTCGTCGGCATGGTGCTGATAGCCGCTTCATTTTCATTAAGATTTTTTCGATTTGGAGGTGTGGCGAGGACGCTCGCGGGTGGCGTTGCAGCCGGGTTCGTGCTTTATATCGTTACGGAAATCTTTTCCGATCTGGGCGGCGCGGGGACGATCAGCCCCTCGCTGGCCGCTTGGTCGCCGGCGTTGGTGGGAAGCATGTTGGGCACACTGTCGCTTCTTCACTCGGAAGACGGGTGATGCAGGATTCGCGCGCCCTTTCGCGGTCCCCGAGGTCGAGCGGGGGAGAGCCGAGGCCGACCGGCGGCCCCGGAAGGTTTTTCGCGCGCCTGTTTTTCATCGTGCTTCTCGGTTCGTCGGCCTTCGCGCCGGTCGCCGCGCGCGGCGAAAAAGCGGCGTCTCCCGAGCCGCGCATGGTCGTCGAGGCCCGTGAGCTCGTCTATGATGAGACCAAGAACACCGTCTCCGCCCGCGGGAACGTTCAAATCTATTACAAGGGCCGTCTGCTCGAAGCCGATCGCGTCACCTACGACCGCGCCTCGGGACGTATCCGCGCGGAGGGCAACGCCCGTCTGACGGAGCCGGACGGCGCGGTGGAGCGCGCCGAAAGCTTCGATCTCACCGACGACTTCAAGAATGGCTTCATCCAGAGCCTGCAGGCCGACACGGCGAACAACACACATTTCGGCGCGCCCCACGCCGAGCGGCGCGGCGACGCGAACAGTCAGGAAACGATCTTCGATTACGGAACCTACACGGCCTGCGACGCCTGTAAGGACGATCCTTCCAAGCCGCGGTTGTGGCAGATCCACGCCAAGCGGATCATCCACGACGGCGTCGAGAAGATGATCTACTATGAGGATGCGAGCCTCGAGTTCCTCGACATCCCCGTCGCCTACATGCCCTACTGGTCGTCGCCCGATCCGACCGTGAAGCGGAAAAGCGGTCTGCTGATGCCGACCGAAACTTACGGCAGCTACGTCGGCTACGGTTTCGGCATCCCGTTCTACTGGGCGATTTCGCCCGACAAGGATCTGACCGTCACGCCGACCTATTTCACGAAGCAGGGCCCGCTCCTCAAGGGCGAGTACCGGGAGCGTTTCGAGACGGGATCCTTCGTCATCCTGGCGGAGGGCACGAAGCCGAACGATCGCGGCGCCTTTCCCTCGCCGCCCTATGGGGCCTCGAACCTCAAATATCGCGGGGTCGTGGAGAGCCGAGGCGAGTTCTATCCCAACGACTATTGGAAGTTCGGATGGGACGTGACGGCGCTCTCGGATCGTTACTTCCTGCAAGATTACAGGCAACAGAACCCGCTCTACGGAAACCTCTTCTTCAGAGAGCGTTCGTCGACCGTCTATCTGACGGGGCAGGGCGACCGCAGCTATTTCGACATGCGCGGCTATTACTTCCAGGGCCTCGCGCCGAACGACCTGCAGGCGCAGCTGCCGACGGCCCATCCGATCATAGACTATAACCGCGCCTTCGACGTCGATCCTTACAAGACGATGGGGATTGGCGGACAAATCACCCTCGACGCCAACTTCACCAGCACGTCGGCGCAACTCGCGGACTATGAGTCGATCCAGCCGCGCACGCTCGACCTCTTTAATGGGCTCTACACGGTCTGCCAGATCTACTCGCCGGTCGCCAACCGCTCGCTGAGCAATTGTCTGCTGCGCGGGATCGGCGGCAGCTATAAATCGGGAACGGTCGAGGCGTCGTGGAAGCGACGGGCGATCGATCCGGTGGGCGGCGTCTGGACGCCCTTCGCTTTCGCGCGCTTCGCGGGCTCCTATCTCGACTACAACACGACCGACACGGCGCCGGTATACAATGCGCTTTACCAGCCCATTCCCAACGCGGCGCAGGGGCTCTTCGTGAACGGGGCTGACAACGCCTTCCGCGGTCAGGCGACGCCTGGGATTGGCGTCGACTGGCGTTACCCGCTGGTCGCCCGCAGCGCGGCCGGCGCGCTCGTGGTCGAGCCGATCGCGCAGATCATCGCCCGGCCAAACCAGTCGTCGATTCCCTCTCTCGTCAACATGGACGCTCAGAGCCTCATTTTCGACGATTCGAATCTGTTCGAATGGAACAAGTTCTCCGGCTATGACCGCTTCGAGACCGGGACGCGCGTCAACTACGGAGGCCAGGGAACCTTCACGCTCAACAACGGCGCCTACGTCAACGCGTTGGTCGGTCAATCGGCTCAAGTCGCCGGACAGAACCCCTATGCGACGCCTGACGCCGCAAATGTCGGCCTCTCGTCAGGGCTGGACAACCA
Organism: uncultured Alphaproteobacteria bacterium; assembly: GCA_963829075.1. Classification (GTDB taxonomy): domain Bacteria; phylum Pseudomonadota; class Alphaproteobacteria; order Rhizobiales; family Beijerinckiaceae; genus Methylocystis. Next base: position 55,762 of record CAWHHH010000020.1, read on the forward strand.
CGTTTCGGACATCGTCGGGCGTCTTGCCGTATCGCCGCTCAGTCCGATCACTTTCATCGCCAAGGCGCGTTTCGATCCCAGGGACTTTTCCGCGCGTCGCGTGGACGGCTTCGCTTCCATAAAGCTCGATCCCCTGACCTTCGACGTGCACTACGCCAACTACGAGTCGCAGCCCCTGATCGGCTTCGACAAGCGCCGTCAGGGACTGGGTCTCGACGCCAAGTACGACCTGACGAAGAATTACTTCGTCAGGGGCGCCGTCACCTTCGACATGAGCCGTTATCTCTATAACAGCCTCACGCCCTATCCCACGCTGACCACGACCTATACGGGCGTCAACCTGCAGGGCGTCGCGCCCGTGTTCTCGGTGGCCGCGTTGGGCTTCGGCGGCGGATATCAGGACGAGTGCACGACCTTCCTCGTCAACTACACGTCAGCCTATCAGCTGCAGCTGAACACCGGCCTGCCGGCGCGCAATCAGACGGTGATGGTCAGTCTCCAGCTGCGCACGCTCGGAGCCGTCAACTTCAATCAGGCCCTCTCAACCGTCACGATGAACGACGGCGTGCGTTCGCAACCGTGATGTCGGACGCGAAACCCCATCAGGCTGCGATCCGTCGCGCCGTCAAAGGAGACATCATGCTATCGAAATGGTTGGGCGGGCTCGCTCTCGCCGCAGCGGTCGTTCTCTTTGCGCCGGCTCCCCGCGCCGGCGAGCTTACAAACGAGCAGAAAGACCAGCTCGGCAAATTCATCCATGACTACGTCGTCAGCCACCCCGAGATCATCAAGGAAGCCGCCGAGGAGCTGGACCGGCGAGATAAGGCGGCGGAAACGGCCGACCGTGAGAAGACCATGGCCGGCGAAGCCGGGAAGCTCTTCAATTCGCCCAATCAGGCAGTGGTCGGAAATCCGGATGGGGACGTCACCCTCGTGGAATTCTTCGACTACAATTGCGGCTACTGCAAGCAGTCGCTGGCTACCGTGACGAAGCTCATCGAGGCCGATCCCAAGCTGCGCGTCGTCTTGAAGGATTTCGCGATTCTCGGCCCCGAATCGGTCGAGGTGGCGGAGGTTGCGACCGCAGCCCGCCAGCAGTTGAAGGGGCAGAAGTTTTGGGAGTTCCATAAGAAGCTGCTCGGCGCGCGCGGACATGTCGGCAAGGCGCAGGCCATGGCCATTGCCAAGGAGCTCGGCGCGGACACGGATCAGCTCGAGAAGGACATCAAGAGTCCGGCGACGCGCGCCGCCCTCACCGAGAACGAGGGGCTCGCCGAGAAGCTGCATTTCGGCGGCACGCCGTCCTGGGTCATCGGGCAGGACGCTTATGTCGGCGGCCTGTCCTTCCCGGACATGAAGGCCAAGATCGACAACGTCCGCAAATGCGGCAAGGCGGCCTGCTGACGCCACGGCCCGGCGAGACGGGGCTTTCAACGGTCTAAGGAAGAGATTAAGACAAGCCTCCGCGCGAGGCGCGGAGTACTTTGGTGTGATGATGCAAGCCGTCCACGTTCTCAACGGCCCCAATCTCAATCTGCTTGGCGCGCGCGAACCCGATATCTACGGGCGCGAGACGCTTGAAGATATTCGCAACGCGCTCGCGGCCCGGTGCGAGAGCGAAGGACTGGCGCTCGTCTTCAAGCAGTCGAACTGCGAGGGCGACCTTGTGACCTGGGTGCAGGAAGCCGCTGCGGCGGGCGCTCCGATCATCCTCAACGCAGGCGCGCTGACTCACAGCTCGATCGCGCTTCACGACGCGATCAAGGGCGCGCGAGCCGAGGTCGTCGAGGTGCATCTTTCCAATCCGCAGGCGCGCGAAGAATTTCGCCATCGCTCCTATGTCGCCTTGGCGGCGCGCGGAACGATTTCGGGATTTGGCGCGACTTCCTACTTGCTGGCGCTCGAGGCGCTCATAGCCGACGCCAAGAGAAAGAACTAAAGCCCCATGGCGCGATCACCCCGCAACACCCCGAGAGGCGCCGCCAAAGCGGCGAGCGCGGCTTCCGGAGAAGAGTCTCTGCTGCGCCTCGTCGCCGAGCTTCTCGCCGAGCATGATCTGACCGAGTTCGAGATCGAGCGCGGGGACTTGCGCATTCGCGCGGCGCGCTCGCTCGTCACGATCGCCGCGCCCGCTTTGCCAGCGGTTCCGGCTTCGGCCGCACCCATGGCTGCGGCGACGGTTTCCGCCGCTGCGCCGCAAGCCCCCGCGCGCGAAGCGGCGGCGGAAGAGCAGCGCCGCCTCCTCGAAAGTCCGGGCGCCGTCAAATCGCCGATGGTCGGAACCGCCTATCTGCGGCCCAATCCAGAAGCCAACGCCTTCGTCGAGGTGGGGTCGCGCGTGTCGGTTGGCGACAAGCTGCTGCTGATCGAGGCGATGAAGACCTTCAACGAGGTCGTGGCCCACAAGGGCGGCGTCGTGACCGCCATGCTCGTCGAGGACGGCCAGCCCGTCGAATACGGCCAGCCCTTGCTCGTCATCGAATAGGCGGGCGCTAGCCATGATCGACAAGATCTTAATCGCCAATCGCGGCGAAATCGCCCTGCGCATCTTGCGCGCGGCGAAAGAGCTCGGCATCGCAACGGTCGCCGTCCACTCGACGGCCGACGCCGACGCGATGCATGTGAAGCTCGCAGACGAATCCGTCTGCATCGGTCCCCCGCCGGCGCGCGAATCCTACCTGAACATTCCGGCGCTGCTCTCGGCCTGCGAGATCACCGGGGCCGACGCCGTGCATCCGGGTTATGGCTTTCTCTCGGAGAACGCGCGTTTCGCCGAGATCGTCGAGGAGCACGGCATCACCTTCATCGGCCCCAAGGCCGAGCATATCCGCCTCATGGGCGACAAGATCGAAGCGAAGGCCACTGCGAAACGCCTCGGCATCCCCTGCGTGCCCGGGTCAGCCGGCGCGATCGGCAGGGACGCCCAACGCACTGCGTCAGGAAGCCGAGCGGATCGGCTTTCCGGTGCTGGTCAAGGCCGCGGCGGGCGGCGGCGGACGCGGCATGAAGGTGGCGCATGACGCCAGGGAGCTCGCGCAGGCGGTCGCCGCGGCGCGCACGGAAGCCAAGGCCGCTTTCGGCGACGACACGGTCTACCTCGAGAAATATCTGCAGAAGCCTCGCCACATCGAGATTCAAGTGTTCGGCGACGGCAAGGGCGACGCGATCCATCTCGGCGAACGCGACTGCTCGCTGCAGCGCCGGCACCAAAAGGTCTGGGAGGAGAGCCCCTCGCCCGCCTTGAACGACACGCAGCGCCGCGAGATCGGCGAGATCTGCGCGAACGCCATGCGCGAGTTGCAATACGCCGGCGCCGGAACGGTCGAATTTTTATACGAAAACGGCGCTTTCTACTTCATCGAGATGAACACGCGCATCCAGGTCGAGCATCCGGTGACGGAATCGGTCACCGGCGTCGATCTCGTGGCCGAGCAGATCCGCGTCGCCGCGGGCTCGCCGCTCTCTATGAAGCAGGAAGATATTTCGTTCTTTGGCCATGCGATCGAGTGCCGCGTCAACGCGGAGCATCACACGACCTTCCGGCCTTCGCCCGGCCGTATCGCTTATTACCATCCGCCGGGCGGCGTCGGGGTGCGCGTCGATTCGGCGGCCTATCAGGGCTATACGATCCCCGCGAACTACGACTCCCTGATCGGCAAGCTGATCGTGCACGGCCGCAATCGCACCGAGGCGCTTATGCGCCTGCGTCGCTCGCTCGACGAATTCATCGTCGACGGAGTCGACACGACGCTGCCGCTCTTCCGCACGCTCGTGCGCAACACAGACGTGCAGAACGGGATCTACGACATCCACTGGCTCGAGCATTTTCTCGCAACTGGCGGCATCGAGCCGAGCTTCTAGAGCGTGTTCTCAAAAAGTGCTTAGCGGTTTTTTGGAAGAGAACGGCTGGGTGCGGACCGCGTTCGACTAGCCTCGCCGCGGAAGGCTTGAGAGCGGCCGCTCAGCCCCTCGCCCGCCGCGCCTCATAGGCTTGCACGTGCGTCAGCGCAATTTCGAGGAGCGGCGCGCTGACGCCATGCCGACGCGCGCGCGCATGAAGGTCGCCCAGGATATGCTCGCCTTCGGTCGGGGCGCCATGCTCGATGTCATGGAGCATCGACGATTTCATATTGGCGGCGCGCAGCGCCAAGCTGTCGCCGTGCTGCGCGACGCGGGCCGCATCAAAGTCAAAGCCTTCCGCGCGCGCGATGCTTACGCATTCGGAAAGCATCTCGCGGATCAGTCTCTCGCCCGCGGGTGTCGCCATAATCTCGGCGATCGTCGCCCGCATGAGCGCGTTCATGCCGGCGAGGGTCGCCAGAAACACAAGCTTGTCCCACATCTCGCGCAGGATGTTCGGATTGTGGACGGCGACGACCGGCGTTTTCGCATAGAGCGCTGCGAATTGGTCCGCGAGCTCGTCGGCGCATCCGTTGCGCGCGCCGAAATCGATGCGCGCGAAGTCGTCGGCGTGACGGATCGCGCCGTCGTCGTCGAGCGCCGCGCTGATGCGCGCGACGCCGCCCCAAACCCGAGCCTTCGGAAAGCGCGCCGCGATCTTTTCGATATGCAGAAGGCCGTTGAGGAGGGGTAGGATCGTCGTGCTCGACCCGATGGCGCCGGCGAGGTCGTTCAGGCTCGCGTCGAGGTCATAGGCTTTGCAGGTCAAAAGGACGAGGTCGAAGGGCGCAAGCGCCTCGCGGTCCGAAATCGTCCTGACCGGCCTTACGAGATTTCCGGCGGGACTGTCGATGCGCAAGCCACGCGAGGCGAGCAGCCGGGCGCGGGCAGGCCGGACGAAAAAGGTCGCGTCGGCGCCGGCCTCAACGAGGCGCCCGCCGAAATAGCCGCCGACCGCTCCAGCGCCGAGGATCAGAATACGCATATGGGCGAGCCCGAGGCGCCGCCGCGCCACCTGCGGCGCGGAAGCTTGCGAGCGATGTGGCGCGTCGGCCGTCGGCGGTCAAGCCGCCGATACGGCTCGATCCTCGGAGGGCTCAAGGCTTCGCAAACACGCAGCGGAAAATCTCCGTGGCGATGAGCTTGTTTGCCCGTGGCGCGTAATGGCCGTAATCCACATAAGGGATGCCTTCGTAATCCTTGAACAGCGACGAGAGATCTACATAGGAGAGCCCCTTCGCTGCCGCGTCGCATGGCGGGCCGCCGGGTCTGAAGGCTTCCCTCATGATTGAATATCCCGCCACAAACCGGCCGGCCGGCTCAGGCAGCTTTCTTGCGTCCTCGGTCACGACCTCCGATTCTTGCGGATGATAATCCACGGCTGCGACCGGTTGCAGGAACTGGAAGCATTTTACGCCATAGCTCGCGCAGGTTTTCGAAATGAAACCTCGCGTGGCGATATAGCGATCCACGATCGCGCGAGCGACCTGCTCGTCGCTCGACAGCTCTTTGGAGGCTGGCGGAGTTCTGTTGCTGTAGGCCTCTTCACGCGCCGCGTCGGGGGCCGCTGCGCCCTGAGACAGTCCCAGCCATCTTAGCATGTGGAGATTGCAAAGAAACGAAACAGACCTGGCCCAGAGGCTGGGGGCGGCTCCACTGCTGCTCGCATCCCGGCTCGGATCAGGACCGACGGGAACAAGCTTATCGAGCGTCGGCGTGAAAAAAGGCTCTGCTCTTATCGTCGAGCCTGGCTGAAAAAACTCATTCAACCCATCGAGAAATACAACGGCGTCGGGCGCCGGCTCGTTCATAAGCCTCGTCACAAAATATATAGCCTCTTGGCGAGAGAAATGATAAGGGACGCCATAATTCACCGCGGTGACACAAATGCCGCTTCGATCCGCCTCTTCTATAAACTTCGAAGGGATCGTGTCCCACCACGGAACGCCGATCCCATAAGTGGTCGAGCCACCGTAGAACCATATTGTTTTTGGCTTGCTCTCTACGCTTCCTTCCTGATGCGACAGGCGTCCGCACCGATCGCTCGCCAAGGTTTTACGAATCCCATGCTCGACAACAGAATAAGGGTTGCTGTGATCCGCATTCCCGATTTGTATCCAGGGCTGATACTTCAACTGGTCCTGCATGATCGGAAATATCTTGATCAACTGCTCATATGTATATTTATTGTCGAAGGCGACGACCAGGTTCCTCACTCTTTTTTCGATCGCTTCCTTGGAAGGCGGAGCTGCCTAGACTCTGGTCGCGATCGGCAACCCTCGACCCGTCGACGATGCGGGCAACCAATTCGAAGGCGACGCCGCCCAAGAGAATGAAAATCAGCGCAATTATAACATTTCCAGCTATTTGCGCCGCATTGCGCATGTCTTTCATCCCTCCACTGTGATGGGTGATGGCCTGTCGTCGCCGCGGTTGGCTTGTGGGATGCGCCGCCCCGTCTCGGCTGGTCAGCGCGGGGATCGGGGTTCCGGCGTGGGCGCGTTCAACAAGCTTAACGCGCTCTACATCTTATGGATCAGCACGTTCTCGTCCAAAAACCGCTTCGCACTTTTTGAGAACGCGCGCTAGTGGCGTCCCCGATCGCGCTTGATCCAGCCGGATTTGAGGAAGGCCCCGCGCGCGTCTTCGTAGGAGGCCGAGAGGCCCAATCTCGACGACGCCTCGACGACTTCTTCGGCGGCCGACCTCGCCGCCTCCGTGATCGCATTTTGCGGGAGATCCGCGAGCCAGTTCACCAAGGCTCGAGGGTTCGCGAGTAGCAGGACGATCATCGTCGCATAGACAATGACCGCGACCTGGGCCGGACGCGAGAGCTTCACGCGCACGAAAGAAGATGCGGGCGCCCTCTCGGAGAGCGCGCCCAGGCGGGCGTCTATTGGCCAGCTCTCGCTTTCGTCCGTCATGTCCGCCGCCGTTCGGTTAATCTGTCGTCAGAACTGGAAGTAAATGAACGGCGCGACGCCCTTCGGCCCAAAAATCCCCACGCACAGGACGGTGAGGCTCGGAATCGCGACCTTTGTCGCGAGAGACGCGTCCGCATACCAGCGAACCAAGGTTTCGTATCTTTCCGGCCTTGTCAATTGCGTCACAAAGCCGAGCAACATCAAGGCGATGACAAAGGGCGTCGCCGTCGAGGGCGCTCCCAAATCACGCATGATCAATCCGAAATATTCCAGCGCTGCGGAAGAGCTCGGACTACGGAAGAAAATCCAGGCGACGCAGACGACCTGAAAGGTCACGAACCAGCCGAAGACGCGAACGGCGAGCGAGCCTTTCGAGCTGTCGAAGCCGAAGGTTTCCTTCAGAAATCGTTCGAACGCCAGCCAGAAGCCGTGCAGGCCGCCCCAAATGATGAACTGAAATCCGGCTCCATGCCAGAGGCCGCCGAGCAGCATCGTGATCATCAGATTGCGGTAGGTGGCCCACCGCCCGCCCCGGTCGCCGCCCAGGGGGATGTAAAGATAATCGCGCAGCCAGGACGAAAGGCTCATGTGCCAGCGGCGCCAGAAGTCGCGCAGGCTCGTGGCGCGATAAGGCTGATTGAAATTCTGGGGGAATTGATAGCCCAGGAGATTCGCGACGCCGATGGCGATGTCCGTGTAGGCGCTGAAGTCGCAGTAAATGACGATGGCGTAGCCATAGGCCGCGAGAATCAGGTCCAGTCGACCGAAATCCGACGGATTGACGAAGACGGGGTCCACGAACAGGGTCGCGATGTGGCTCGCGATGATGACCTTCTTGACCAGGCCGCCGAGGATCAAGAAAAGGCTGCCCGAGATATCGATGTGCTCCGGATCGGACTTTTTCGACAATTGTCCCAGGAAATCCGCCGCGCGCACGATGGGGCCGGCGACGAGATGCGGGAAGAAGGCCATATAGAGAACGACGTCGAGGAGCGACTTCGACGCCTCGACCTTCTTGCGCGACACGTCGAAGATGTAGGAGAGGCCGTGAAAGGTCAGGAAGGAGATGGCGACCGGAAGAGGGACTTCCGTCGCGTTGATCTCTAGATCCAATCCGAAGAGGCCTGCGAGATTCATGAGCTCCGCGGCCAGGAAATCGAAATATTTGAAATAGGCGAGCGCCAGCAGATTGAGCGCCACGGCGACGAAGGTGACGAGGCTGCGTCGCGAGGGCGAGGTCGTCGCCGACAACAGCCGGCCGGCGAGGTAGTTTCCCGTCGACGAGAAAAAGAGCAGGAACGTGAAACGCCAGTTCCAGGAGGCGTAGAAGGCGTAGCTGACGAGGACCAGAAACGCTTTTTTCAGCGTGTTTTTATCATTCAACGACCAGGTGACGGGAAATACGATCGCGAAGAAAAGGAGGAAGTCAATTGTTGGAAAGAGCATATTTCCGATACCTGAGCTGATTGATGACGGGCATCAGGAAGGTTGTGAAGGCGCGCGCGCCGATCCGGTAGCCTTCCGGCGTGAAGTGCACGTGATCGGCCGCCATGAGACGCGGGTTCGCCGACACCCATTTCTGCGCGCCGCAGTTCTGCGGCATGATGCTCGCCCAATCCCAGAAGGCGACCTGCTCCTGCTTCGCGAGTTCCTTCTGCGCCTCGCGCACGGGGTCGAGACGCGGCGGGGTCGGGAAGGGGCAGTCCTGAGCCTTGGCCGATTTCTTCTTGTCGGCGCCAGGCGCCTCGGCCGATTTCTTCTTCTCCGCGGCCGGCGCTTCGGCCTCATGCGGCTTGTCGGCGGATTTCTCGGCGTTTGCGCCTTCGGTCTTCGGCGCGGCCTTGTCGCCGACCGCGGCCAGCGTCTGCGCGTCGACGGGGGCCGGAGCGCTGGTCGCGGGCTTCTCGGCCGTCTTGTCGCCGCAAGTCCCCGGCTTGAGGCAGCCGGCGGGAACGCGATTGGCCTGCGGCGGGCCGACCATGACGATGCGCGCGCCGGGCGAGGCCGCGCGGATCTTCTGGATGACCGAGCGGTAATGGGCGCGATAGCGCTCGAGGTCGAGGTTATCGTTGAAGCCTTCGTTCGTTCCGAAGGCGAGCACGACGATCTGCGGCGCGAGGCTTTTGAGCTCCTGCTCCAGCATCTCGCCATCATATTTGTTGACGATGTCGATCGTCGCGCCGGGGAAACCGACGTTGCTATAGGACACGCCGCTGCGGCGATTGAAGATTCCGACGCCCGAAATCGTCACGCGCCGGTCGTTCAGAGTCTTGATCTGCAGCTTTTGCAGCTTGGTTCCCGCCTTGCTCGGCTCGATGGTAAAAAGCTGCCGGCCGTCCTCATCGCTTTTCAGGCTGTAGCGCGTGGGCGGCTGATCGTTGATCGAGACCTCGATGTCGCCGTGTTCGGGGCCCGACAGGGTCTGGATCTCGATGCTGTCATAGGCGGCGGGCTCCGCCGTCGTGAATTTGAGCGTTTCGCCCGCGCGCCGGGTCTCCGCGTCGAAGCCCGAGAGATGATAGCGCGCCGTATCGTCGGACTTTTGCAGCGCCGAATAGCTCCAGCCCGAGCTCACGGCGACGTTCACGATCGCGCTGCGCACGCCGGGATGCGGCCGGCCGACCTCGAGATATCCCGGACCGCCATTGCCGAAGCGCCTCTGCAAAAGGCGCCGGATTTCGCCGGTGAAATAATCGGCCGCGGTATGGCTGTCGCCGATCTGCAGTATCGTCAGGCCGCCGCGCTTTTTGGGCGGCGCGATCCCTTTGACGTCATTGCTCGCGACGGCGAAGGCCTGGGAGGGATCCTCGCCGAGCTGCACGAAATCCGCGGCCTCTTCCGCCGCGCCGGCGACATTGTCGTTCGCCGCCTCGACGGCCTCTGTCCGGGAGGCTTGGAGAAGTCCTTTGTCTCCCGCCGCCAGACGGTTTTCGGCTTCGGTCCGCAAGGAGGCGCGAAGCACCGCCGAGCTGAAAATGACATTGTCGGCATCTTCCCGCGCCGACGCCCGCGACAGAGCCTGCGCCGGCGCAACCGCGCCGCCGGCTGGGTGGGCCACGAAGAATCCTCCGGCGCCCGCTGAGAGCGCGAGCGCCGACCCGAGTAGAATCACGGATTTCGTCGGAGTCGGGAGTCTCGTCGTCATCGCTTTCGTGCTCAGCTGGGACAGGGATATGGGACATCAATGGCGTTCGCGCTGAGTTGAGCAATTATTTTTGGCAACAAATAGGCGGCGACCATGTCGTATCCGGCAGGAGTAAAATGAACGCCGTCTTGAGTCCGGATTTGTACTTTCGAACCGCTCGCGTCCGGGGCGTAGGCTTGGAAAACATCTCCTTTGGAGCCGTCCTGGCGCCAAGAGTTGACAAAAACAGCCTTCTTATTATTCAGGACCGCGATCGCATGGGCATAAATATGGTTAATTTCCGTCGATTCAGCTTGCGCGGTCTGGTCGCGCAGCACCGGAACGCCGAGCCACATGAGCCCCGCCGGAGCCTGCGCCGCCTTGCTCAGAAACGCCGCGACCTCGGCCTCATAGGCTTGGCCCCAGTCCTTCTGGCCATAGACGACGCGCGTGTTGGTCTTCGGGTTCACGACGCCCTGGCGATCGTTGAGACCCATCGACACAATGATGAGATCCGGCTTGAACTCGGCGAAGATGTCGGTCATCGCCTCCGGCCAGCTGTAGCGGTCCGGTCGCGTCAGGCCGGTTCCGTTCTCGCCGTAGCGGCCGAGCTTGAGGCGCGGCTTCAGGCACGCCTCTTTCGAGACGAGCCTCAGGAGGCCGCCCCACACGCCGTCGATCATCGAGTCGCCGACGCAGGCGATGCGGACCTCGCCTTTCGCGAACTCCTGCCCGAAGCCCGGCGACCCCAGGAGGGTTACGACGGTCCCGCAGGAGAATTGCAGGCCGTGGCGCAGAAAGCCGCGGCGCGTGGAGGAGGTCGAAAACATCGTCGAAGCTCCGCCGCGCTTACTTTGCCGCGACTTCCGCATGCGTTTCCTTTGCCGCAGGCGATTCGACAGCGGCCTGCTCGTTCGAATCCTTCTCCGGCGCATGGCGCTTCTTGGCGTGGCTGCGCTTTCGCTTGCCGTTCGATGTCGACTCGTCCGCCTGATCCGCCTTGCCGGCCTCGATCGGGACGCCCGCCGCTTCGCTCGCCAGCGCCCATAGCTTCGAATAGCCGCGCATGTTGAAATGCACGCCGTCCCCGGCGCGCAGATCGGCGTCGCAAAGCGACGAGTCGGCCGCGCTGACGTAAGGGAATTTGCCCGCCAGCCGCTCCTTGAGGATTTCGTCGAGCCTGACGACGTTCTTGTTCCAGTCCTTGCGCACGCAAGGCGGCCCGACCCAGACGACGTGCAGATCCTCGCTCTTCGCCAAGGCTACGAGCTTGTCGATGCCGCTTTCGACGCCCTTGATCGAGCCCACGGCGTCGTTTGTGCCTAAGCTAATGATCGCAATGGAATCATGCGGCACGCGCTTCAGTTGAGAGAGCGCGTCGGCGCTGCGGATCGTCACGCTGTTGTGCGCGAGACGCGGCACATGCCCCGCCATCGAAATGCCGACGCCGATGCTGTCGCCGATCACGACGGCCTTCGAGGCATGGCTTTGCGACACGCAGGAAAGCAGCGCGACCAATCCGCCGAAAGCGCTCAAGGTGAGAGAGCGAACTGACCTTCGGATCGTGATGGCGTCTTTCGATTTAACCATTGCGGTTCCTCGTCATCGACTTGACTTTGTTTATAGTTCGTAAAGGTTAAGCCTTCCATAAGGCTCTTTCGCCTTCCTTAAGGGATTATTCATCCAGCATTCGGGTCAAATTTTGGCTGAAACGAGGCCTTGCGCAGTTTTCGTGCGGAGGGAGCGCGCGCGCCGCAGGAAGCCGCGCTCTGCCCCAAAGCGTTCCTGCCGATGCGGTTCAGCCGTAAGGCCGAGACAATCTTTTCTCCGTAAAACTGCTATTCGCGATTGCGCTCCTCGAGGCGTCATCGCGCTCTAAGGGGCAGCTTTTACTCCTGGACGGAACATGACCTCCCTTCCGCTCGCGACCCAAAACGGCATCGTTTTCTTCCTATGCACGGTGGTGCTCGTGTTAGGAGGCGCCTGCGTGTTTCTCTTGCTGCGGGCCGACCGGCGGCGCGAAGCGGCGCACCTGTCGATCGTCGAGACGCCTCCGCCGCCTCAAGAGGCATCGCGGGAGATAAAAGTCATATCGGAGATGATGCGATCCTACATCCGCGAAAGTCGAAATTATTCGAGCTACCTCAATGACATGAACGAACAGCTCGCCAAGCCGATCGAGCAGATGGAGCTCATGTCGGTGGTCGAATGTTTGATGAAGGAAAACAAGAACCTTCTCGATTCGAGCTATGAGTTGCAGATTCGCCTCGAGGAATCGCAAAGCCGCATTAACGTTCTAACGCAAGACTTGGACACGGTGCGCGAAGAGAGCCAGCAGGACGCTTTGACGGAACTCTATGGTCGTCGTTACTTTGATGACGCGCTGCCAAAATGCATTGCGTCAGCAAAAGAGGGGAAGCTGCAGCTTTGCTTGATGCTGATCGATATCGACGCGTTCAAGCACATCAATGATACGAGCGGTCATCTGGCCGGCGATGATGTCATCAAGAGCATCGGCGCGTTGATCTCCGGCTCTGTACGCAGGAGCGACGTCGCAGCCCGTTATGGCGGAGACGAGTTCGCGATCATACTGCCAGGCGCCTCCAGGGGTGACGCCGTGCACATCGCTGAGCGCATTCAGTCGCTGCTGAGCATCAAGAAGTGGCGTCTGAACGAAAATGGCGGCCCGGACGCGGTCACGGTGTCCATAGGCATCGCTTCGCTCGCGTCGTCCGATTCGCCGAAGGAGCTGTTCGAACGCGCGGACGCAAGCCTCTACAAGGCGAAAGCGTGGGGAAAAAATCGCGTGGCGGTGCGCTAGCGTTCAGGCGCGCCGCGCTCTCGCATAGAGGCCGGCTTAAGCGTTACAGTGCGCTTTCGTCGTTTTATTTTAACAGGATCGCGTCGACGAATGAGGGGACGTGGCGAGGCGGACGATGGATGATCTCAAGAGGCCAGATTATTGACGGCGTCCCATTACCAGCTCTGCATTCTCGTTTTGATCGAAAAAAAGACGGTTGTCGCTGCGATGGAAACAAAAAAAGCGATGAGCGCGTATTCTATTTGCGTCGCTCCCCTGTCGTCTGCAATATAGCGGCTGAGATTTTTAAACATGGGGGCGCCTTTGATGGTGTGCCCGCGACGATATCAACAGGCGATTGCGCCTTCGTAAACGGGTTTCGGCCCTTAAAATGTCAACAAAACGATGCTTTCCTTGCGGATAAGGACGTTTCTTTTCGGCTTCGCATTGTCCCCTGCTTCATGCGACGCCGCAGAAGCGACCGCAGCGACAATGGCGTGGCGGCGCCCTTCGGGATCGGAGCCAATGGGACTTGCCTTTTGTCTGATTGACGCATATAGATATCTTTATATCTAATTCGGAGCCCCGCCGTCATGCGATCCGATCTCCTGGAACTCGACGCCGCTCTCGCCGCGCTCAATGCCGCGGCGGAGGAGACGCGGCTGCGCCTCTTGCTGCTGCTCGCCGAGAGCGAGCTGACCGTGAGCGAGATCGTCGCCATCCTCGGCCAGTCGCAGCCGCGCGTCTCCCGCCATCTCAAGCTGCTCGTCGAGGCGGCTCTCTTGGAGCGCCGTCGCGAGGGCGCCTGGGCCTTTTTTCGCCTCGCCCAGGCGGGGCCGGCGGGCGCCTTGGCCCGCAAGCTGCTCGGCTCGGTCGACCCCAAGGATCCGATCCTCGCCGCCGACGGCGTACGGCTCGCCGAGACGCGCGCCGCGCGGGCCGAGAACGCCGCGCGCTATTTCGCCGAGCACGCCGACGAATGGGACGACATCCGCTCGCTGCATGTGTCGGAGGCGCGGGTCGAAGCAGCGATCATGGAAGCTGTCGGCGAGGGACGCATTCGCCAGCTCGTCGATCTCGGCGCCGGCGCCGGGCGCGTGCTGGAGCTGCTGGCGCCGCGCGCCGAAAGGGCGATCGGCGTCGACCTTTCCTCGGCGATGCTCGCCGTGGCGCGCGGGCGCATGGAGGAGGTCAGGGCGCGCAATGTGCAGTTGCGCCAGGGCGACCTCTACGCGCTGCCCGTGATCCGCGACAGCTGCGATCTCGCGGTCATGCATCAGGTGCTGCATTATCTCGAGGACCCGGCGCGCGCGTTCAAGGAAGCAGCGCGGATTCTTTCGCCGGGAGGCCGGCTCGTCGTCGTCGACTTCGCCCCGCATGACGACGAGACGCTGCGCAACGACCACGCCCATCGCCGCCTCGGCTTCTCGCATGAGGAGATTTCCGACCTCGTGCGCCGCGCCGGCCTGGAGCTTATCCTGCATCGGGACCTCGCGCCCGATGCGCGCGAGGGCGCGAAATTAACCGTGTCGCTGTGGGTCGCGCGCGATCCGCGCGTCATCGCCGACGTCGTTCCTTCCAAAGCCATCGAGGCCGCCTGATGACGATCGAACCGCGCCACCCGCTCTCGCCCAAGGGCGAGTTCGTGATCTCCTATGAATTCTTCCCGCCGAAGACTTCGGCGATGGAGACCCAGCTTTGGGACAGCGTGAAGCGCCTCGAGCCGCTCAATCCGCGCTTCGTGTCGGTCACCTATGGCGCCGGCGGCTCGACGCGCGAGCGCACGCATGCGATCGTGCTGCGCATCGCCCGCGAGACGCGGATGAAGCCCGCCGCGCATCTCACCTGCGTCTCCTCAACCAGAGAGGAAACCGACCGCATCATCCACGCCTATTGGGAGGCGGGCGTGCGCCACATCGTCGCGTTACGCGGCGACGCGCCGGGGGGCGTCGGCTCGCCCTTCATGCCGCATCCGCTCGGCTATCCGTCGTCGAGCCACCTCGTGCGCGGCATCAAGGCCATCGCCGATTTCGAGATTTCCGTCTCGACCTATCCCGAAGGCCATCCAGAGAGCCGATCAATCAGTCAGGACATCGACGCGCTGAAGGCGAAGATCGATTCCGGCGCGACGCGCGCCATCACCCAGTTTTTCTTCGAGAACGACGTCTATCTGCGCTTTCTGGAGGCCGCCCGCGCCCGCGGGATCACGATCCCGATCGTGCCGGGCATCATGCCCGTGCGCAATTTCAAGCAGGTCGCGGGCTTCGCCAAAAAGGCCGGCGCGAGCGTGCCCGACTGGCTCGCCGATCGCTTCGAAGGGCTCGAGAACGATCCCGAAACTCATGCGATCGTCGCGGCGGCGACGGCGGTCGAGCAGGTGATGGATCTCGTTCGCAACGGCGTCAACGAATTCCACTTCTATACGAACAACCGCGCCGATCTCGTGTTCGGCGTCTGCCATCTCCTCGGCGTGAGGCCGGTTTGCGAAAAGGTTGACGCATGACTTTCGATAAAGCCCATGGCCCTTCGATTCTCGGAGCCCTCGAAAAGCGCGCAGCCAAACGCATTCTGATCCTCGACGGCGCGATGGGCACGATGGTCCAGCGCCATCAGTTCACCGAAGGCGATTTTCGCGGCGAGCGCTTCAAGGATCACCAGAAGGACCTGCGCGGCAACAACGATCTCCTGATCCTGACACAGCCGGAAGCGATCCTCGACATTCACCGCCAATATTTGCGCGCCGGCGCCGACATCATCGAGACCAACACTTTTTCGTCGACGACGATCGCGCAGGCGGACTACGGGCTCGAGGCGATCGTCTCCGAGCTCAATCGCGAGGGCGCAAGGCTCGCGCGCCAGGCCTGCGACGAGATCGGCCGCGAGACGGGCGTTCCGCGCTTCGTCGCCGGCTCGATCGGGCCGACGAACCGGACCGCTTCGATCTCGCCGGACGTGGCAAATCCCGGTTTTCGCGCCGTCTCCTTCGATGAGCTGCGCGCGGCCTACAAGCAAGCGGCGCTCGGCCTGATCGAAGGCGGCGCCGACATATCTGCTCGTCGAGACGATCTTCGACACGCTGAACGCCAAGGCCGCGATCGCGGCGATCGAGGACGCCTTCGACGAGGTCGGAACGCGCTTTCCGATCATGATCTCGGGCACGATCACCGATCTCTCCGGCCGCACGCTCTCGGGCCAGACGGCGCGCGCCTTCTGGCATTCGCTCGCCCATGCGCGACCCTTTTCGATCGGCTTCAACTGCGCGCTTGGCGCGAGAGAGATGCGTCAGCACATCGTCGAGATCGGCCGCGCCGCCGACACGCGCGTCTGCGCCTTTCCCAACGCCGGCCTGCCCAATGAGTTCGGCCTCTATGACGAGAGCCCGGAATATATGGCCGAGCTCGTCGGCGAATTCGCGCGCTCGGGGCTCGTCAATATCGTCGGCGGCTGCTGCGGCACAACGCCCGACCACATTGCGGCGATCGCCAAGGCGATGCAAGGCGTCCCGCCGCGCGAGATCCCGGAGATCGAGCCGCTTCTGCGCCTCTCCGGGCTCGAGCCCTTCACGCTGACGAGCGACATTCCTTTCGTCAATGTCGGCGAGCGCACCAATGTGACCGGCTCGGCGAAATTCAGGAAGCTTATCACGGCGGGAGAATACGCCGCGGCGCTCGACGTTGCGCGCGATCAGGTGGCGAATGGCGCCCAGGTCATCGACGTGAACATGGACGAGGGCCTGCTCGACTCCAAGCAGGCGATGGTCGACTTCCTCAATCTCGTCGCCGCGGAGCCCGACATCGCGCGCGTGCCGGTGATGGTCGACAGCTCCAAGTTCGAAGTCATCGAGGCTGGGCTCAAATGTCTTCAAGGCAAGGGCGTCGTGAATTCGATCTCGCTCAAGGAAGGCGAGGAAAAATTCCGCGAGGTGGCCAGGAAGGTCGCCCGTTACGGCGCCGCCGTGGTCGTGATGGCCTTCGACGAGAAGGGCCAGGCCGACACATTCGAGCGCAAGGTCGGGATCGCCAAGCGCGCATACAAGATCCTGGTTGAGGAAGTCGGCTTTCCGCCCCAGGACATCATCTTCGACCCCAACATCTTCGCGGTCGCGACCGGGATCGAGGAGCACGAGAATTACGGCGTCGACTTCATCGAGGCCGCCAGGGCGATCACGGAGACGATGCCGCTCGTCCCATGTCTCGGGCGGCGTCTCGAACCTCTCCTTCTCCTTCCGCGGCAATGAGCCGGTGCGTGAGGCGATGCACTCCGTCTTCCTCTATCACGCCATTCAGGCGGGGATGGACATGGGCATCGTCAACGCCGGCCAGCTCGCCGTCTATGAGAAGATCGATCCGGAGCTGCGCGAGGCCTGCGAGGACGTCGTGCTCAACCGCCACAAGGACTCGACCGAGCGGCTTGTCGCGCTCGCCGAGAAATTCAAGGGCGCCGGCGCGAAGCGAGAAGAGAAGGACGCGGCTTGGCGCGAGGACTCCGTCGAGAAGCGGCTCGAATATGCGCTGGTCAATGGCGTCGCCGACCATATCGAGGTCGATGTCGAGGAGGCGCGCCAGAAGTCGACGAAGCCGCTCGACGTCATCGAGGGGCCGCTAATGGCGGGGATGAACGTCGTCGGCGATCTCTTCGGCCAGGGCAAGATGTTCTTGCCGCAGGTGGTCAAATCCGCGCGCGTGATGAAACAGGCCGTCGCCTATCTGCTGCCTTTCATGGACGAGGACAAGAGCCAGCGCGCCACGGCCGGCAAGATCCTGCTCGCTACCGTCAAGGGCGACGTGCACGACATCGGCAAGAACATCGTCGGCGTCGTGCTCGGCTGCAATAATTTCGAGGTGATCGACCTCGGCGTGATGATCGCCGGCGGCCAAGATCATCGAGACGGCGCGCAAGGAGAAGGTCGATCTCATCGGGCTTTCCGGACTGATCACGCCCTCGCTCGACGAAATGTGCTTCGTCGCCTCAGAGCTCGAGCGCGAGGGCTTCGAGACGCCGCTGCTCATCGGCGGCGCGACGACGAGCCGCGTTCATACGGCGGTGAAAATCAGTCCCAACTATCAACGCGGCCAGGCGGTCTATGTGACGGACGCGAGCCGCGCGGTGGGCGTCGCGCAGGCGCTGATCTCGGCGACGCGCGGCGACTACATGGCCAGGACGCGCGACGAATATGAGCGGGTCGCCGAGGCGCACGCCAAGGCCCAGGCGGAAAAGAATAGAATCACAATCGCCGCCGCGCGCGCCAATGCGGCGAAGATCGATTGGGATTCCTACACGCCGACGAAGCCGAATTTCACGGGCGTCAGGGGCTTTGCGAGCTACGATGTGGCGGAGCTTATCCCCTACATCGACTGGACGCCCTTCTTCTCGACCTGGGAGTTCAAAGGGCGCTTCCCGGCGCTCCTCGACGATCCCGAGCGCGGCGAGGCGGCGAAGACGCTCTATGACGATGCGCGTAGCATGCTGGATCGCATCGTCGCGGAGCGCTGGTTCACGCCCAAGGCCGCGATCGGCTTCTGGCCGGCGAACGCCGTCGGCGACGACATCGCGCTCTATACGGGAGAATCCCGGCAAGAACGGCTCGCGACGCTCCACACGCTGCGCCAGCAGCTGCCGCGCCAGGGAGCAAGGCCAAATCTCGCGCTTGCCGATTTCGTCGCGCCTGAGGGCTCGGGCAAGGCCGATTATGTCGGCGCCTTCGTCGTCACGGCGGGAGCCGAGGAGGCGAAGATCTCGGCGCGCTATGCGCGCGCCAACGACGACTATGGCTCGATCATGGTCAAGTCGCTCGCCGATCGGATCGTCGAGGCCCTGGCCGAGCGCATGCATGAGCGCGTGCGGCGCGAGTTCTGGGGTTATGCAGGCACTGAGAATTTTGCGCCCCTGGATCTGCTCAGCGAGCCCTATCGAGGCATTCGTCCGGCTCCAGGCTATCCGGCGCAGCCCGATCACAGCGAGAAGGCGACCTTGTTCCGCCTGCTTTCCGCGGAGCGCACCGGGGCGAAGCTCACCGAGACTTACGCGATGTCGCCGCCTTCGACGATCTGCGGCCTCTATCTCGCACACCCGGAAGCGTATTATTTCGGCGTCAGCAAGGTCGAGCGCGATCAGGTCGAGGATTACGCGCGCCGCAAGGGCGTCACGGTCGCCGAGATGGAGCGCTGGCTCGCGCCGGTCTTAAATTATGTGCGCGAGACCGAGGCGGCCGCGTAGGGGGCTCCGCGAGCCAAAGACTTTCGGGTGGACGCCATCGGCGCGCGGGCCTATTTCTAATCGCTCATGAGCCGAGACCCACAGTCTGCTCCCTCTCCCCGCAAGCGGGGAGAGGGAACGCGCCCCAGGTTGCATTCCATGCCCGTAAGTCGCCTAATATCGATCTTGCTCTGGACCGGCGTGGGCGCCATCGCCCTGTTTGCGCTCTATACGCTCGCTCTTGCGCGCGGCGAGAGCGTCAACGCGCTGTGGCTCGTCACCGCGGCGATCTGCGTCTATCTCATCGGCTTCCGCTTCTACGCCACCTTCATCGCCAAGCGCGTGCTGCGGATCGATCCGTCGCGCCCGACGCCCGCGCATCGCTTGAACGACGGGCTCGATTATGTGCCGACGAATAAATATGTGCTCTTTGGCCATCACTTCGCGGCGATCGCCGGCGCAGGACCGCTCGTCGGCCCGGTGCTCGCAGCTCAGATGGGCTATCTCCCCGGCGCGCTCTGGCTCGTCATCGGCGTCGTCTTCGCCGGCGCGGTGCAGGACTTCCTCGTTCTGTTCATCTCGACGCGCCGCGACGGCCGCTCGCTCGGCGATCTGATCAAGACGGAGATGGGTCCGACCGCCGGCCTCGTCGCGATGATCGGCATTCTCGCGATCATGGTCGTGCTGATCGCCGTGCTCGGGCTCGTCGTCATCAAGGCGCTGGCCGACAGCCCTTGGGGAACCTTCACGGTGTTCGCGACGCTGCCCATCGCGTTGAGCATGGGCGTGTTCGGGCGTTTTCTGCGCCCGGGACGCATCGGCGAGATGTCGATCATCGGCTTCGTGCTGCTGATCTCGAGCATCGCGCTCGGGCGCGTCGTCTCTGAAAACCCCACGCTAGCGCCGCTCTTCACCTATCGGGGCGAGACGCTCGCGTTCATCCTGATCGGTTACGGCTTCATCGCTTCCGTCTTGCCGGTGTGGCTGCTGCTCGCGCCGCGTGATTATCTCGCGACCTTCCTCAAGATCGGCACGATCGTGAGCCTTGCGCTCGGCGTCTTCGTGGTCTGGCCGGAACTCAAGATGCCGGGGATCACGCGCTTCGTCGACGGCACGGGGCCGGTATTCGCGGGAAGCCTCTTCCCCTTCCTCTTCATCACGATCGCCTGCGGCGCGATTTCCGGCTTCCACGCGCTCGTCGCCTCCGGCACGACGCCGAAGATGATCGACAACGAGGGGCAAATCCCTTTCATCGGCTATGGCGCGATGCTCATGGAGTCCTTCGTCGCCATCATGGCGCTGATCGCCGCGACAGCGCTCGAGCCTGGCGTCTATTTCGCGATGAACAGCGCGCCGGCGATCATCGGCTCGACGCCCGAGGCCGCCGCGCAGGCGATTTCCGGCTGGGGCTTCGCGATCTCCGCGCAGGACCTTCGAGACATCGCGCAAGGCGTCGGCGAGAAGACCGTGCTGTCTCGCACCGGCGGCGCCCCGACGCTCGCGGTCGGCATGGCGCATATTCTGGCGTCCGCCGTCGGCGGCTCGGGGGCGCGCGCCTTCTGGTATCACTTCGCGATCCTCTTCGAGGCGCTCTTCATCCTGACGACGATCGACGCCGGCACGCGCGTCGCGCGCTTCATGATCCAGGACCTTGTCGGCAATTTCTTTCCGGCCTTCCGCAAGCCCGGCGCCGTGCTGCCGACGCTTGTGGCGACCGGCCTCGCCGTGAGTGGCTGGGGCTGGTTTCTTTATCAGGGCGTCGTCGATCCGCTGGGCGGCATCAACACGCTGTGGCCGCTCTTCGGCGTCGCCAATCTCATGCTCGCGGCGATCGCTCTGACGCTCTGCTCGGTCGTGCTGTTTAGGATGAAGCGCGAGCGCTATGCCTTCGTCTCCGTCGTTCCCGCGGCGTGGCTCTATCTCTGCACCCTGACGGCGGGGCTGGAGAAGATTTTCCATAGTGACCCGCGCATCGGATTCCTCGCCCACGCCACGCGCTTCGGCGATGCGCTGGCGAGGGACGAGCTGCTTGCGCCGGCGAAGTCGATGCTCGACATGCGCCGCATTCTGTTCAACGACTATATTGACGCGACGCTGGCCGCGGTGCTCATCGCCCTGGTGCTGACGATGGGCGCCTTCGGGCTCCGCGCGATGCGTGCCGCGCTGCGCAGCGAGGTTGCGACAACCAGGGAGACGCCGCATGGACTGCCCGAACTGCGCCCTGCCGAGGCTTGATCTCTCGCGCCTCGCCGCGCGGCTGCGCGAGGGGGCGAATCTGATGGTCGGCCAGCCCGATTACGACGCCTATGCGCGACACAGGGAGGCGCGCCATCCCGGCGAGCCGTTCATGACGCGCGAAGAATTCTTTCTGGAGAGACAGGCGCGCCGCTATGGCGAGGGCGGCGGCGCCCGAGTTTTCCGCTGCTGCTGAGGCGGGATAGTGGGCGCCGAGGCAAATCCGGACGAGCGCCGGGCGCTCCAGGCGCTGCTCGCCTATTATGACGCTTTGGGCGTCGATTGCGCCCTGGACTCAGTCCCCCATAATCGTTTCGAGGAAAGCAAGCGCCCTGCCGCTTCGCCGCCGCCGGAGCCGCCGCGCGAAAGCGCGCCCGTCGCCCGGAGCGCCGCCGCGCCGCTCGCTGCGGACGAAGTCACGGCCGAGGCGCAGCGGATCGCCGCCGGCGCGCGCACGCTCGAGGCGCTCGAGCAGGGCCTCGCTGGATTCGAGGCGCTCGGCATGGGGCGGCGCGCCCGGCATTTTCTGTTCGCGGAAGGCAAGCCCGGCTCGCCCCTCATGGCGATGGAGGCCG
Organism: uncultured Alphaproteobacteria bacterium; assembly: GCA_963829075.1. GTDB lineage: Bacteria > Pseudomonadota > Alphaproteobacteria > Rhizobiales > Beijerinckiaceae > Methylocystis. Next base: position 77,515 of record CAWHHH010000020.1, read on the forward strand.
CGCCCGGCGAGGCGGAGGAGCGCAGCGGCGCGCCTTTTTGCGGACCCGAGGCGCGACTGCTCGAGGCCATGCTGCAATCGATCGGCGTCGCCAGGAGCGACGCCTATCTTTCCTATTTTGCGCCGTGGCGCTCGCCCGGCGGCCAGTCGCCGGCGCCGCATATCGCCGAGGCGTTGACGCCCTTCGCGCGTCGCCATATCGCGCTTGCGGGACCCAAAGTCCTTTTGCTCTTCGGCGATTTTTCGCGGCGCGTCCTCGGCTGCGACGAAGCTTTCGGCAAGATGCAGGGACGCCGCTTCGATCTCGACCTCGACGGCGCGCAGATAGCGGCTTTCGTCGCGCCGGGGTTGTCTTCGATCGTAAAGAGCGCCGCGCTGAAGCGCTCCGTGTGGAAGTTGTTGCGGATGCTGGCTGCGACGCCCGGCCTGCGCGGGGAGGCGGGCCGGGATTGAGCGGCGGCGCAAACCGCCGCTCCGTTTTGGGTCAGGCTCAGCGCTTGTCCCTCGAACGGAATCGTTCGAGGATCAAGAAATCGCGCCAGATCACGGAGCGCGTTCTGATCGCAAAAGTCTGTCAGCTTTTGCGGAACTCGCTCTAGTTCATATGCCAGCCGTGGCTGACGATGATGGACTCGCCGGTCAGCGCATTCGTCTTGAAGGCCGCGAGCATCAGCGCGACCTCGGCCACGTCGCTCACCATCGTGAACTGCTTGTCGACCGTCTCGCCGAGCATGACCTCCTTGACGACACGCTCCTCGCTGATGCCGAGCTCCTCCGCCTGCTGCGGGATCTGCTTTTCGACGAGCGGCGTCAACACGAAGCCGGGGCAAATGATGTTGGCGCGGACATTGTGCTTCGCGCCCTCCTTGGCCATGGTGCGCGTGAGGCCCAAGAGCCCGTGCTTCGCCGTGACATAGGCGGATTTGAGCGGCGAGGCCTCGTGGCTGTGCACGGAGCCCATGTAGATCAGCGCGCCGGACTTCTGCGGATACATGTATTTCACACAGGCCTTGGTCGTCAGAAACGCCCCGTCGAGATGGATGGCGAGCATCTTCTTCCAATCCGCGAAAGGGAAGTCCTCGATCGGGTGCACGATCTGAATGCCGGCGTTGGAGACGAGAATGTCGATCGCCCCGAAAGTCTTGGCGGCAAGATCGACGCCGGCGTTGACCTGATCCTCATTGGAAACGTCCGCCGCGACGGCGAGCGCGACCTTCTCGCCGCCGAGCTGGCTCGCGGCGGTCTTGGCCGCGTCGAGATTGAGGTCGGCGATCGCGACGCGCGCGCCGGCCTCGATGAAGCGCTTGGCGATGCCTAGTCCGATGCCGCTCGCGGCGCCGGTGACGAAAGCGACCTTGCCGTTGAGATCCATGAAGCGCTGCTCCTGCTTTAACGAAGATAATCGAAGACGACCTTGCCGAGACCGAGCGTCAGATCGGCGACGATATGAACCGCCGAGACGATCTCGCGCACGGGAAGCTCCGCGACCGGCGCGAGCGCATGCGGATGGAGCTCGAGCGCGCCGGGCCCGGTCCAGGCGCCTTTGATGCTCACGTCCTCCAGACGGTAATCGACGAGCTCCAGAATGCGGGGACCGCCGTCGACATGCGGGATGATCTTTAGGAGATAGTTCGGAACGGCGAGAGACTTCGCGACGGCGGCGACGTCGAGCGCCTCATATTTGAAGCCCATGGATCCGGTCACGATGCGCACCGGGCCATAGTCCAGCGTCCCCACCAGCGCGTCCTTGGCGACATGAATCTTCGGCTGCGCGAATTTCTTCGGAAAACCCCAAAGCTCGCGTCCGCCGTAGATCGGCGCGCCGTCGTCGAGATACATCGCATGAGTGTAATTGCCGGCGACGCCGTTGAAGCGCACCGGAATGACTTGGCCGGTCTCGGTGTAGTCGCCAAAACCGGTCGAATTCGGCATGCGGATGAATTCATACTTGACCAGCGGCTCGTCGAAGGTGAGCGGCTCGGGCAGGACTTTTTCGATTGCTTCGCGGTCGGTGCGGTAAGTGATGATGAAATATTCGCGATCGTAGAAACGATAAGGGCCTCGCGGGAAGGCGGGGCTCGTGAGCGGCATGGAGAAGGCGCGGCGGCGGACCTCGTCTATTTTCATGGCGAACTTCCTTTCTCGCAGCGCGCCGCGGGGGACGGGCGGCGCTCATTTCCCTCAACTGCGCTCGCAATCCCGCTCCTCGCGGCTCAAGGTCAGATCGAAGACCTTCACCCCGCCGCGCGGAAGCGTACGGGCGACCCAATCGGGATGTGTGAGCGTCTTCTCCACGTCCATTCGACCGTCGGCCCAGTTGCGCTGCATCGTGTAGCGCGAGAATTCATAGTCTTTCGACGCGCTCTCGGCCAGCGCGCGGCGATGGATGAGATGCACGATCGTGGTCGCGCGAGGAGAGCCATAGTCATCCACCAGCCGCCAGTCCGGGTCGTCGCGCAGCTCCGCGGGCAACCGGACCGAGAGACGGTGGATCGCCTCCCGCACCGCGCAACGGCGGCGCTCGACGTCGGTGTTGAGTCGCGTGCGGCTCGAATAGCGGATGTCCTTCTCGCGCTGCGCAACTTCGAGCATCGTCTTCGGCAATTCGCCGACCGCGCTGAACAGGTCGATCTGAAAGACGCAGATGTCCTCGTGGTCGCCTTCGAAGTCGAGCACATATTGCAGCGGCGTGTTGGAGACGAGCCCGCCGTCCCAATAGAACTCGCCGCCGATCTCGATTGGCGGAAGGCCCGGTGGCAGCGCGCCGCTCGCCATCACATGCTCCGGTCCGATTTTGTGATATTTGGTGTCGAAATACTGGAAATTACCATTGCGCGCGTTGGTCGCGCCGATGCTGTAGCGAATCGGGCCAGCGTTCAAAAGATCGAAGTCGACGAGCCTGCGCAACGTCTCCTCGAGCGGAGCCGTATCGTAGAGGCTCAGATCTCCCGGCCCGTAGGGCCAGCCGGGAATGAGCGGCGGCGCGCGCGGCGTGAAGAAGCCCGGCACACCGAAGCTCGCCGTCATCGCGGCGCTCGAATCGTTGAAGAGGCGCAGGCTCGTGTCGTCTTGCGAGATTGGCGGCGCCGTGAGCAGGCTGGAAGTCTGCCGCCAGAATTGCGCGAGCCGGTCGGCGCGCCGCTCCGGCGGATTGCCGCAGATGATCGCGCCATTGATCGCGCCGATCGAAATGCCGGCGAGCCAGTCGACCTCGATCCCGCCCTCCGCCAGCGCCTCGAAGGCTCCAGCCTGGTAAGAGCCCAGCGCGCCGCCGCCTTGCAGCACCAGCGCCTTGAGTTCCTTCGCCTCGTTCGCCATTCGCCTCTGCAGTCCTTTTGTCTAGAAAGGATAGTCGGGCAAGATGTCGGTTTTCGGAACGCCGGCGCCGGGGTCCTCACATCGCCGCAAGCGAGCGAAGGAGGACGCCGCGCGTCATCCGAGCCTCGCCCTTGCCGCCTTCAAAGTCTCGATCCGCGCCAGCGCCGTCTCGCGCCGCTCGCGATGCTCGTCGATCACCTCTTCCTCCGCTTTGGCCAGGAAGCCTTCGTTCGAGAGCTTGGCGTCGAGCTTCTTTGCCTCTGCGTCGTGCCTTTCGATTTCCTTGTCCAGGCGCTTGGCCTCCGCGGCAAGATCGATGACGCCTTCGAGCGGCAGCGCCGCGAGCGTCCCGCGCACGAGGAGCTGGGCGCTGCTCTTTGGCGGAGACTCTGCAAAGGCGATGCCAGAAAGCCGCGCGAGCTTCTGTAGCGTGTCTTGCCAGCGCAGCGCGCGCGCCTGCGCGGCCTCGTCTGCGCCGACGAGGACGAGCGGTATTTCCGTCGCGCCCAGATTCATCTCGGCGCGCAGCGAGCGGATTTCGGAGACGAGCTCGACGATCCAGCCGATCTCCGCCTCCGCCGCCTCGTCCTCGAGCCCCTCGAGCTTCGGCCAGCCGCCAAGCGCCAGAAGGCTCTCACGTTTCGGCCCCGCCGCGCCCTTGATCGCCCAAAGCTCCTCGGTGATGAATGGCATGAACGGATGCAGCAGCGCATAAATCTGGTCGAGGACGAAGGCGGTGCAGGCGCGCGTCTCGTCTTTCGCAGGGCCATCCTCGCCGTTCAAGAGCGGCTTCGTCAGCTCGACATACCAGTCGCAGAAGATGTTCCAAACGAAGCGATAGGCGGCGTTCGCCGCGTCGTTGAAGCGATAGGCCTCGATCGCGGCGCTGATCTCCTTCGTCGTGCGCGCGGCCTCCGTCACGATCCAGCGGTTCAGGACATTCTTGTTGCCCTTCGGATCATAACCTGCGACACGCGCGCAGCCGTTCATCTCGGCGAAGCGCGAGGCGTTCCAGAGCTTGGTCGCAAAATTGCGGTAGCCCTCGACGCGCTGCGTCGAAAGCTTGATGTCGCGGCCCTGCGCCGCCATCGCCGCGAGCGTGAAGCGCAGCGCGTCCGCGCCATATTGGTCGATGAGGCCGAGCGGATCGATGACGTTGCCCTTGGACTTCGACATCTTCGCGCCCTTCTCGTCGCGGACGAGCGCATGGATATAGACGTCGCGGAAGGGGACCTCGCCCATGAAATACAGCCCCATCATCATCATCCGCGCAACCCAGAAGAAGATGATGTCGAAGCCGGTGACGAGCACGGTCGTGGGATAGAAGCGCGCGAGCTCCTTCGTCTCATCGGGCCAGCCGAGCGTCGAGAAGGGCCAAAGCGCCGAGGAGAACCAGGTGTCGAGCACGCCCTCGTCGCGCGTCAGCCCAACGTCGCGGCCATGCTTTTCGCGCGCCAGCGCCCGAGCGGCCTCGTCGCTCTCGGCGACGAATACATTCCCGTCCTCGTCGTACCACGCCGGGATGCGATGGCCCCACCAGAGCTGGCGCGAGACGCACCAGGGCTGGATGTTTTCGAGCCATTCGAAATAGGTCTTCTCCCAGTTTTTCGGGACGAAGACCGTTTTGCCCTCGCGCACGGCTTTGAGCGCCGGCTGCGCCAGGGTCTTGGCGTCGACGTACCATTGGTCGGTCAGACGCGGCTCCAGCACGACATGCGAGCGGTCGCCGTGCGGCACCATATGCGTGTTCGGCTCGATCTTGCCGAGCAGACCGCGCGCTTCCATCATTGAGACGATTTTTCCGCGCGCTGTAAAACGGTCGCGGCCGTCCAGCTGCGTGAAGCTTTGCGTCAAGTCTGCGCTCGACTGCAGGCCTTCATGGAAATCGGCGTTGCCTTGCAAGGTCACGCGTCCTTCGGGATCGAGCACATTGATGACCCGCAGCCCGTGCCTCTTCCCGACCTCAAAGTCGTTGAAGTCGTGCGCGGGGGTAATCTTCACGGCGCCCGTGCCCTTTTCCGGGTCGGCGTATTCGTCCGCGACGATCGGGATGCGCCGGCCGACGAGCGGCAGGATCGCGTGACGGCCGATCAGAGCTTTCAGCTTCTCGTTCTCGGGGTGCACGGCGACTCCGGTGTCGCCCAGCATCGTCTCGGGGCGCGTCGTCGCGACCGTGATCACGGCTCCGTCGTCGCCCTCCAGCGGATAGTCGAAATAATAGAGGTGCCCGTTGGGGTTCTTGTCGAGAACCTTGGCCAGCGCCGCCGCGTCGAAGGGTTTTTCGCCGCCGCGCTCCCATTTGAACGAGCCGCGGCATTCGACCTGCTGCACCTCGAGGTCGGAGATCGCCGTGTGCAGCTTCGGGTCCCAGTTGACGAGGCGCTTGTCCTTGTAAATCAGCCCGGCGCGATAGAGCTCGACGAAGACTTTGACGACGGCGCGCGAAAGCCCGTCGTCGAGCGTGAAGCGCTCTCTCGACCAGTCGCAGGAGGCGCCGAGCCGCTTCAGCTGCTCGACGATCGCGCCGCCCAACTCCGCCTTCCAGGTCCAGACGCGCTCCAGAAATTTCTCGCGGCCCATCTCGCGGCGCCCCGGCTCCTGGCGCTCCATGAGCTGGCGCTCGACGACCATTTGCGTCGCGATGCCGGCGTGGTCCGTGCCGGGCTGCCAGAGCACGTCACGACCCTGCATGCGCGCGTGACGCGCCAGAATGTCCTGCAGCGTGTTGTTGAGCGCATGGCCCATGTGCAGATTGCCGGTGACGTTCGGCGGCGGAATGACGATGGAGTAGGAGGCGGCGGCGGCGCGCTCAGGCCGGTTGGCGCGAAAAGCGCCCGCGTCTTCCCAATCTTTTCGGATGCGCCGTTCGATCGCGGCGGGGTCGAAGGTCTTTTCCATTGTGCTGCGCTTGAAGCTTCCTGCCGATGCGGTCTGGTCCGGCTTAGCGCGCTTATCCCTCGAACGGAATCGTTCGAGGATCAAGAAATCGCGCCAGGTCAGAATGCTGGAGCGAGTTCTGACCGCAAAAGTCTGCTAACTTTTACGAAAATTCGTTCCGAGGCCGGGGCCCGCTATTGGCATGGTTTCAGGCTCAAGTCGAACGGGGCGGGAGCTTCGTCCGCCCACGTCGCGGGCCGCGTCGCAATGTCGGGAAAAGGGGGAGCGGGCGCCAATCCGCGCGGCGCTCCCGGCATTTCAGGTATTCGTCGCGATTGTGGCCTGATTGTGACTGTTCTTTATTTTGCCAAAGTCTCGAGGTTGCGGACAAGAACTGTGTCTTTTGGGTCACACCTTAAGAATATTTTATCCAGCCGATTGCAAACTGATGCGAGGCGAGGATACTTCGCCCGTACCAGAACCGGCGGACATCCCGCCGGCGACGGAACCCGAAGCATATCGGGGGGTCAGTTCGAGGAGGCGCTCATGGGCAAGCTCATCACCAATCTGGCCTTTCTCACGATGATTTCGACGCCGGCCATCGCCATGGCCAAGGCCGCGCATTCTCCCGAGCTCAGCCTCGGCATTGTGGGCGCTGCGATTGCAGCGGGCGTGGTTCACGTCTTTTTCTGAGTCTCCCTGGAAGCAAGTCGCTTCCACTTTCGAAACAGTCCCGCGCGTTGACTTCGCGGTTCCCGCCCCCTAAAACTACGTCGATCTCGTCAGAGAGGACTTGCGCGCTTGTCCCTCGAACGGAATCGTTCGAGCGATGAGAAATCGCGCCAGATCAAAATATTCGAGCGAATTCCGATCGCAAAAGTCAGTCAGCTTTTGCGGAATTCGCTCTAGCGGAGTCTGAGCCGTTCCTTGAGGGCGGCGGACCCACGTCCGGCGGCGCGTTGCGCTCCCGGGCGCTTTTGCGTTTGGCCGACTGACTGGCCGGCCCCAACGGGCCATCGGGAGAAAACGATGTTCGAGAGCCTTTCCGACAAGCTCTCCGGCATATTCGACAAGCTCACGCGGCGCGGCGCTCTTTCCGAGGCCGACGTCGCCGAGGCGCTGCGCGAGGTGCGCCGTGCGCTGCTCGAGGCGGACGTGGCGCTCGACGTGGCGCGCGCCTTCTCGGAAAAGGCGCAGGAGCGCGCCATCGGCGCCAATATCGTCAAGTCGATCTCGCCCGGCCAGATGGTCATCAAGATCGTCAACGACGTGCTGGTCGAGACCCTGGGCGAGACGGCGGAGCCGATCTCGCTCGACGCCAATCCGCCCGTCGCGATCATGATGGTCGGCCTGCAGGGCGCGGGCAAGACGACGACGACGGCCAAGATCGCGAAGCGCCTGAAGGAGCGCGAGAAGAAGCGTGTGCTGATGGCCTCGCTCGACGTGAAGCGCCCGGCCGCGCAGGAGCAGCTCGCCGTTCTCGGGCGCCAGGTCGAGGTCGACACACTTCCCATCGTCGCCGGCCAGACGCCCGTGCAGATCGCCCGGCGCGCGATGGAGTCGGCGCGCAAGGAAGGCTACGACGTCGTGCTGCTGGACACGGCCGGCCGCACCCATATCGACGAGCCTCTGATGCAGGAGATGGTGGACATCAAGTCCTACGCCAGTCCGCATGAGATCCTGCTCGTCGCCGACGCGCTCACCGGCCAGGACGCGGTCAATCTCGCCAAGAATTTCGATCAGCGCGTCGGCGTGACCGGCATCGTGCTGACGCGCATGGACGGCGACGGGCGCGGCGGCGCGGCGCTCTCGATGCGCTTCGTCACCGGCAAGCCGATCAAGCTGATCGCGACCGGCGAGAAGATGGACGCGCTGGACGAGTTTTCGCCCAAGCGCATCGCCGACCGCATTCTGGGCATGGGCGACATCGTCGCGCTCGTCGAGAAGGCCGCCGCGGCGATCGATCAGCAGGAGGCGATGCGCGCGGCCGAGCGCATGGCCAAGGGCAAGTTCGATCTGCAGGACCTTTGCGATCAGCTCGCCATGGCCGAGAAAATGGGCGGGCTCGGCGGCATGATGAATCTCCTGCCCGGCGTCGCCAAGATGAAGGACCAGCTCGCCGCCGCGAAGATGGACGACAAGACGATCAAGCGCATGCGCGCGATCATCTTTTCGATGACGCCGAAGGAGAGGCGCAGTCCCGATATCCTCAAGGCCTCGCGCAAGAAGCGCATCGCCGCCGGCGCCGGCGTCAAGGTCGAGGAGGTCAACAAGCTCCTGAAGCAGCACCGCACGATGGCCGACGTGATGAAGGCGATGGGCGGCATGAAGCGCGGCGGCATGATGGGCAAGGCCGCGCAGATGATGGGCCTCGGCAATCTGCCGACGCCCTCGCCCGAGGAGATGGCCAGGCTGCAAAAGCAATTCGGCGGCGGTCCGCCGCCGCCGACTCCGGGCGGGCTCCCCGAGGCGCCGCCCAAGGAATTGTTCGCTCAAAAGCCCGGCGCATTGCCGGGCCTCGGCGGCGGGGGATTGTTCTCCGGACTGAACCCGTTCGGGAAGAAGAAGTGAAGAGGCAGGCGGCAATAGGCAGTAGGCAGTCGAACGTAAGCGACTGCCTACTGCCGACCGCCGATTGCCGATAACCAAGAGGAAAGCACACATGTCTCTCAAAATTCGTCTCTCTCGCGGCGGCGCGAAGAAGCGTCCCTTCTACAGCGTCGTCGTCGCCGATTCGCGGTCGCCGCGCGACGGCCGCTTCATCGAGAAGCTCGGCACGTTCGATCCGCTGCGCCCGAAGGACGCGACGGACCGTCTCGTGCTCGACGCCGAAAAGGCTCAGGCCTGGATCGCCAAGGGCGCGCTGCCGACGGACCGCGTCGCGCGGCTGCTCGAGACCGTCGGCATCGGCAAGCGCGAGTCCCGCAACAATCCGCAGAAGGCGCAGCCCAAGAAGAAGGCCCAGGAGCGCGCCGCCGCGGCGGCTGCGGCTTCCGCCGAAGCGGCGGCGTGACGCAAAGGCGCGCTTAGAGCGAATTGACGCAAAAGCCGACAGACTTTTGCGATCAGAATTCGCTCCAGCAGATTGATCTGGCGCGCTTTCCGCGAACCCTCATGGTCGCGCTCGCCGGCCTGAGCCTCGCCGTTTGGCTCTATCTTCTCGCCTTTCGGGGAGGCTTCTGGCGCCTCGCCGAAAGAGAGAGCGAGCTTGCGTCCCTTGACGCGCCGAAGCCGCAGGGCTTGCGCGTCACGGCGATCGTGCCGGCGCGCGACGAGGCGCAAGTCATCGACAAGAGTCTGTCCTCGCTCTTCGCGCAGCGCTTTGACGGCGCCTTCGACGTCCTGCTCGTCGACGATCAGAGCGCCGACGGCACGGCTGACGTGGCGCGCGCCTGCGCGCAAGGGCTCGGCGCCGCCGATCGCCTGAGCGTGCTCAAGACGGCGGGACCGGAAAGCGGCTGGACCGGCAAGCTTTCGGCGATGAACATGGGATTGTCGCACGTCGCGGCGCGCGGCGAGCTTCCCGATTTTCTGCTGTTCTGCGACGCCGACATCGCCTTTGCGCCGGATGTTCTCGACCGGCTTGTCACGGGCGCGCGCGCGCGCGGCGCGGTTCTCGTCTCGCTGATGGCGCGGCTGCGCTGCGAGAGCGCGGCGGAGCGCTGGTTCGTGCCCGCCTTCGTGTTTTTCTTCCAGATGCTCTATCCCTTCCCCTGGGTGAACGATGCGAAGCGCCGAACGGCCGCCGCGGCGGGCGGCGTGATGCTCGTGCGCCCCGACGCACTTATTCGCGCCGGCGGGCTCGCCGCGATCCGCGACGCCTTGATCGACGATTGCGCGCTCGGCGCGCTCATGAAGAAGGAAGGACCGATCTGGCTCGGCCTCGCCGAAGGCGTGACGAGCCTGCGCGCCTATCCCGAATTTCAGGACATCGAGGCGATGGTCGTCCGCTCCGCCTTCGCCGAGCTGCGCTACTCTTATCTGCGGCTTTTTTGCGCGGTCGCCGGCCTGGGCGTCGTCTATCTGGCGCCCCCGCTCATCCTGATCCTCGGGGAGCCGCTGGCGCAGGCAGCGGCCTTCAACGCCTATGCGCTCATGGTTGCGGCCTTCATCCCGACCTTGCGCTATTACGGGATTTCCCGCTTCTACGCTCTCGCCTTGCCCGGCGTCGCCGCCTGCTATACGTGGTTCACGATCAAGTCGGCGCTTAAGTATTGGAGAGGCGAGGGCGGTCTCTGGAAGGGGCGGCTCCAGGCGCCGGCGAAGAAGGGCCTTTGAGCGATGACGAGCGCGGACACGATCGAAATCGCCACGACCGCTTCCGGCAAGACGCATCGCGACGAGAATTTCCCCGTCGCTTCGATGCTGATCGCCCCGCCTTTTCGCGCGCCGATCCTCGCCTTCTATAATTTCGTGCGGGCGGCGGACGACATCTCCGACCATGCGTCGCTCGCGCCCAAAGAGAAGCTCGCGCTGCTCGACCGGCTTGAGGCGGCGCTCCTGCAGCGCGGGCCGGACGAGGAGCCGGCGCGCCTCCTGCGCGAGGAGCTGGAGCGGCGTTCGCTTTCTCCCCAGCACGCCTGCGATCTCCTGACGGCCTTCCGCCGCGACGTGACGCAGTTGCGCTACCGCGACTGGGACGATCTCATCGATTATTGCCGCTATTCGGCGATGCCGGTCGGCCGCTTCGTGCTCGACGTGCATGGCGAGGACGCCGCCGCCACTTGGCCCGCGAATGACGCGCTTTGCGCGGCGCTGCAGGTGATCAACCACCTTCAGGACTGCGGCAAGGATTACCGCAATCTCAACCGCGTCTATCTCCCCCAGGATACGCTCGCCGACTGCGGCGCGAGCGTGGAGATGCTCGGCGAAGAAAAGGCCCCTGCGCCGCTTCGCTCAGCCTTGCGGGCGCTGACGCAGCGCACGGATGAATTGCTTTCGCAGGCTCGGCCCTTCGCCGATCGCATTCAGAACACGCGGCTGGCGATGGAGGTCGGCGCGATTCAGAGCTTGGCCGAGAAGCTCACCGACCGGCTCCTCGTCGCCGATCCGCTGAGCGAGAAGGTGCATGCGGGCAAGGCCGCGTTCCTGCTGGCGAGCGCGCAAGGCGTGGCCGGCGTGTTGTTGCGGCGGCTGATGCGCGGAAAGCCCGGAGGCTCAGTGTGACCGCCGCCGAGCTCTCCGCGGCCTCCGATCAGCCGCAGGCCGTCGCCAAGAAAAGCAATTTCTATCTGGCGATGCGCATTCTGGAGCCGGCGCGGCGCGACGCGATGTATGCGATCTACGGTTTCTGCCGCGCCGTCGACGACATCGCCGACGACGAGGGCGATCCGGCCGAGCGTCGGCGTCGCCTCGACGATTGGCGCAAGGCGATCGCCGATCTCTATGCCGGTCGCATCGATCCGCTCTGCGCCTCTCTCGCCGAGCCGACGCGTCGCCTCGGTCTGGAGCGCGCGGATTTCGAGGCCGTCATCGACGGCATGCAGATGGACGTGGACGAGGACATTCGCGCGCCGGATTGGGCCAAGCTCGATCTTTATTGCGAGCGGGTCGCGAGCGCGGTCGGAAGGCTCTCCTTGCGCGCCTTCGGTTACGTGCCGGAGACGACGCCCGCAGGCGCGCTGCCCGAGGACGCCAGAGAACTCGCGCATCATCTCGGGCGCGCGCTGCAGCTCACGAACATCCTGCGCGATCTCGACGAGGATTGCGCGCGAGGGAGGCTGTATCTGCCGCGCGAGGCGCTGCAAGCGGCGGGGATCGCCGACTTCTCGCCCGTGTCGGTTCTCGCGCATCCGGCGCTCGGCGAAGTCTGCGCCGAGGTCGCGACGCGCGCGCGCGCGCATTTCGACGCGTCGGCGAAGATCATCGCCAAGGGCCCCGCGCGCGCCATCAAGGCGCCGGCCCTGATGGCCGCGGCCTATGGCTCGATCCTCGAGCGCCTCCTCGCCCGCGGCTTCGCGCCGCCACGCGAGCGCGTGAGCGCTTCACGCGTAAAAGTGCTGTTCACGCTGCTGCGGTACGCCTTCGGTTAGTCGACTGGCGTCCCGTTCGCGTCATGGCCGGGCTTGTCCCGGCCAGCCACGCCGCGCCGTTGCGTAACGGCGATACATTGAAGCGCGGCGCCCTTTCTTCGAGCCCCCACAGGTGCATCACGGCGTGGATGCCCGCGACGAGCGGCGGGCATGACGGGTCAGGGCTTGCAGCGCCTGCTATCAGACTTCGAGCGACTGCGGCTCGTCCCTCCGCCCCTATCTCCGCCGGTGCTTCTTTTCCATGTCGAGCGACTTGCCGAGGATGTGCTCGTCGCGGCCGATGACATGCGCGCTGGAGCCCACGATCAGCGGATCGGGGCCGCTGACGACGTGATGGTCCTTGTTGGGATAATCGAGGCTCGACAGGAAGTGCTGCATGCAGGCGAGGCGCGCGCGCTTCTTGTCGTCGGATTTGATGACGACCCAGGGCGCGTCCGCCGTGTCCGTGAAAAAGAACATCGCCTCCTTCGCCTCGGTGTAGTCGTCCCATTTGTCCATCGAGGCGCGGTCGATCGGCGAGAGCTTCCATTGCTTTAGCGGATCAATCTCGCGCGAACGAAACCGGCGTACCTGCTCCTCGCGCGTCACCGAGAACCAATATTTGTAGAGCCTGATTCCCGAGGAGACGAACATACGCTCGAGGTCCGGGCATTGGCGCATGAAGTCGAGATATTCGTTGGGCGAGCAGAAGTTCATCACACGTTCGACGCCGGCGCGGTTGTACCAAGAGCGGTCGAAGAACACGATCTCGCCGGCGGACGGCAGATGGTTGATGTAGCGTTGAAAATACCACTGCGTGCGTTCCCGCTCGGAGGGTTTCTCCAGCGCGACGACGCGCGCCGCGCGCGGATTGAGATGCTCCATGAAGCGCTTGATCGTGCCGCCCTTGCCGGCCGCGTCGCGTCCCTCGAAGAGCATCACGATGCTCTGGCCGGTCGCCTTGACCCAGTTCTGGACCTTGAGCAGCTCTACCTGCAACGGCGCCATGTGCTCGAGGTAGAATTTCTCGGAGAGCCGCGAATGATAAGGAAATTCGCCGCTCTCGAACGCTTTGCGGATCGCCTCCGCGTCGGTTCGCGAGGGCCGCGCATGCGCCGGGTGCGTATGCGCTACTCCATTCCCCGGCGCCCTCTCATGGGCGGCCGGCGACTCTTGGGCTTCAGTCTCCAAAGGCTGCTCCACATCCATGCGCGCTTCGCCTCCTCTAGCGGAGCCAACGCTCCGGAAGGATGAGGGTCAGATCATCCTCCTGTCATGTCAATGTCGCAAATCGACGCGGAAGAGCAAGCTCAATAGGCGCAGGCGCGAGAAGCGCAGCTTTTGCGCAATCGTTGACATCGCAAAACGCCCGCACACAAACTCATCGTCCTCATCCTGAGGAGCCCGCGGAGCGGGCGTCTCGAAGGATGGTCAAGTCTGAAATCTCGCAGGTCCCATCCTTCGAGACGGCTCCTTCGGAGCCTCCTCAGGTTGAGGACTTAGAGGTCGGCCGCTACCTAACCCCGACCGACCTCACCGCGTCCCGTAACGCCTGGCGATATAATCGTCGACAATCTTCACGAATTCCGTGGCGATGCCTTCGCCGCGCAGGGTCATGGCCTTCTCGCCGTCGATGAAGACGGGCGCCGCGGGCGTTTCGCCCGTGCCGGGCAGCGAGATGCCGATGTCGGCGTGCTTCGACTCGCCCGGACCGTTGACGATGCAGCCCATCACCGCGACGTTCAGCGACTCGACGCCAGGATATTGCGCGCGCCAGTGGGGCATGCGCTCGCGAATATGCGCCTGAATGTCGCGCGCGAGCTCCTGGAAGACGGTCGAGGTCGTGCGCCCGCAGCCGGGACAGGCCGCGACGAGCGGCACGAAGGCGCGAAAGCCCATGGATTGCAGGATCTCCTGCGCGACCTGCACCTCGAGCGTGCGATCGCCTCCGGGCTCCGGGGTGAGCGAGACGCGAATCGTGTCGCCGATACCGTCCTGCAGCAGCACGCCGAGCGCGGCGGAGGAGGCGACGACGCCTTTCGATCCCATGCCGGCCTCGGTGAGCCCGAGATGCAGCGCGTAATCGCTGCGCGCCGCGAGCATGCGATAGACGGAGATGAGATCCTGCACCGCCGAGACCTTGGCGGAGATGACGATCTTCTCGCGCTTCAGGCCGATCTCCTCGGCGCGGCGCGCCGAGAGCAGCGCCGAGCGCGCCATCGCCTCGCGCATGACGGCGCGCGCGTCGAGCGGGTTGGCCGAGGCGTGATTGACGTCCATCAGCTCGGTCAAGAGCGCCTGGTCGAGCGAGCCCCAATTGGCGCCGATTCGCACCGCCTTGTCGTGGCGGATCGCCATCTCGACGATGGCGCCGAACTGCTTGTCCTTCTTCTCCTTGAAGCCGACGTTGCCCGGATTGATCCGGTACTTGTCGAGCGCTTCGGCGCAGGCGGGATGGTCCTTGAGAAGCTTGTGGCCGATATAATGGAAATCGCCGACGAGCGGGACCGCGACGCCCAATTTGTCGAGCTTCTCGCGGATGTGCGGGACGGCGGCGGCGGCCTCGTCCCGGTCGACGGTGATGCGCACGAGCTCCGAGCCGGCGCGCGCCAGCGCCGCCACTTGAGCGACGGTGGAGGCGACGTCGGCGGTGTCCGTGTTGGTCATCGCCTGCACGACGATCGGCGCGCCGCCGCCGAGCGTCACCGAGCCCTTTCCGGCGCCGACCGTTACCGCGCAAGTCCGCCGCCGCGGGGCGGGCTCCGCGGGGATGGGCGCGGGAAGCGGGGATTCGCAGCTCGGAATGTCCAGCATTGCCTCTCTCATAATGGATTTTCTAGCTTGAGCGTCCTTTTCGGCTCTTGGTGGGCCGGTTCAAGGGCGAGGTCAAGCGCAGCCGCCTAACGCCATAGGCGCGGACCGTTCGAACGAGACCGCGAGGCGCGCCTATCTGCCCCTGAAATCAATAAATTAACTCAAGTCGCGGGTGGGGCGACGATTCCGCGCGGGCCGCCGGGGCTTATCAAATCGCCTGCGGAACGCTAGGAAGGGCTGCGGCGTCTCGCATTCACATCGAATCTCCGTGTCGACGCGTCGGCAGGTCCGGCGGCGGATTGGAGCAGCGCTTGCAATCGAAAGGCGATCCACCCGTGTCCTATACTCAGCAGTCCGCCCCTTCGCCCCTCGCGGACGCCGTGCGCTTTCTCGGCCAATGGGCGAGAAATCCATTCCTCATCGGCGCCGTGGCGCCTTCGGGGCCGGTCCTCGCCAGGGCGATGGCGAGCTGCGTCGATCCCGGGCGCGAGGGGCCGGTGATCGAGCTTGGACCCGGAACGGGTCCGGTCACGGAAGCCCTGCTCGCCCGCGTGCCGCGCGAGCGGCTGCTGCTCGTCGAATATGAAGAGAAGTTCTGCAATCTCCTGGCCGAGCGTTATCCGGGCGTGAAGGTCCTGCAGGGCGACGCCTATGATTTGAAGAAGACCCTCGAGGGCCATCTGTCGGGCCCGCCCGCGGCGATCGTGTCGAGCCTGCCTCTGCTGGTGCGCCCCGAGAGCGACCGCGTCAGCCTCTTGGCGCAGGCCTTCGAGCTGATGGGGCCGAAAGGCGTCCTGATCCAGTTTACCTACGGCGCCATTTCCCCGATTCCGCTCGACGCGCCGGAGCTCGAAGGCGCCTATGTTTCCAAGGGCTCGGCGCCAATTCTGCTCAACATTCCGCCCGCGCGCGTCTGGCGATTTTTGCGCGCGACGCCGAAGGCATGACGGCGCGCGACGCGCTGATCGTCGCGCTCGACGTCGAGAACGTCGAGGCCGCGCGCGCGCTCGTGGACAAACTCGGCGACAGCGTCGGCTTTTACAAGATCGGCCTGGAGCTCGCCTTCGCCGGCGGGCTCGATTTCGCTGAAGGATTGAAGGACGCCGGCAAGCGGATCTTCCTCGATCTGAAGCTCCACGACATCGGGGCGACGGTCGAACGCGCGACCCGCCAGATCGCCCGCCGCGGCGTCGATTTTCTGACCGTGCATGGCTATGAGCAGACGATGCGCGCCGCGCGCGAGGGCGCGGGAGAATCGGGCCTGCGCATCCTCGCCGTCACCGTGCTCACGTCCTGTGACGACACCGATCTGCGCAGGGCGGGATATGCGCAGGACGTCGCGGCGACCGTCGCGAGCCGGGCGACGCAGGCGAGAGAGGCCGGCGTCGCCGGGCTCATCCTCTCGCCGCTGGACCTTCCTCCCATCCGCGCGTTGGTCGGGCCCAAAATGCTTCTCGTGACGCCCGGCGTGCGTCCGCGCGGCGGGGCCGCAAACGACCAGAAGCGCGTCGCGTCGCCCGCCGAGGCGATGAGAGCCGGCGCGGATCATCTCGTCGTCGGACGGCCGATCACGCGCGCCGAAGACCCGCGCAAGGCGGCGGAAGCGATCGTTAGGGAAATCGAAGAGGCCTCGGCGCGCATGTAGATTATTCAAGGTCGAACGCGCGTTACACTCTACTGATTGAGCATGTTCTTTTCCAAAAACCGCTTCGCACTTTTTGGGAACATGCTCTGGCGGGTCGCCTCACTTAGAGCCGACTTGAAAATCCGACGCTTCGATCGACATCATGCCGGCGGCCGTTCTGAGATCGATGCGCAGCGGAAAGACGACCCTTGCGCCCGAAAGCGGCGCGAGCCAGACGCTGATCTCGCGATTCTCCGCCATGAATTTCGTCGACTGGCTGTCCGGACGATGGCCCGAGATCGGCTGATAGCGCGCGCTGCACACCGACACGGGCCCCGTATAGCCCCTGGTGTGCACGCTTCGCGTCTCGACGTAGGAGAGATGCACGTCGAAGCGCGCAATTCCGTCGAACACGGGAATCGTCCGATTGCAGGCCGAGGGGCCGACGAGCTGCTCGCCGGCCGGAACGGCCATGATCAGCGCGCTGACCGGATCGAAGACGCGGCGCTTCTGCTCCTCGGTGACCGGCAGACGCACCGCCGCGTCCCAGGGCTCGGGATTGACCTCAACCTGGCGCACCGACTTGTCGGCGAGCGCCATGCGCACGGTGCGCATTTCGTTCGAATTGGCGATGGTGTGCGCGAAAGTCGCGGGGCTCGGGCCGTCGGCGGCGAATTTGCCGGTCGCGGTGGCGGCGCCCTTCGTGCTGTTGACGAGCGTGGCGAGCCCCGATGTGCGCATGCCGATCTCGAGCTTGTAGGCATGCGCGTCGATAAAGCCGTTGGCGGAAGCCACGCCGATCGGTATGCCCATCAGGCTGAGGGCGTATGTCGCCCTGAAGCTTTCCGCATGCGCCGCCGGCGGAATGAGCGCCATCACGAAAGCCAGGCAAAAAATCTGACTTAAGCGCCGCCGGATGTTCCGCCACGGAAAGCTCACGCGCACTCCTGGAAGCCGCCGTCCGCGAAAATGCGCCAGGAGCGCAAGCCCGCCTTCGCCATGACGATCCTGCCATCCTTCGCGAGCGTGACGAGGTGTCTGAAGATCAGCGGATTGCGCCAGGAGAACGGTTTGGCCGGATCGCATACCGCATGATATTCGTCGCTGTCGGGATCGTCCATCAGCAGCGTGCCGACGCGGTCGGGGCGATATTGCGGGGAAAGCCCACGATCGTCCTTCCAGTCGCAATAATAGTCGCGGCACACCTGCGGCCGCGAGTTGTAGACCCCGCAGCCGCCGCCGGAAAGGCAGTGCGCGCAAGTGACGCCGGCCTTTTTCGGGAACTCGTCGATTTCCAGCACCTTGCAACAGAAGGAGCAGGAGCCGCAGTCCTTTCCGGGAATGTCCAGCATGAGGGTTTTCCTAGAGGAACGCCCGTTTCGACGGGTCGATTCGGATTTCCTATTGTGCCGACAATGGGCCGGGAAGCAATATGGGCTCCCTGCCGCGCGCGGATCAAGAATGTTGGAGAAGCCTGATGTCCCACAACGCCGTCGATCCGGAAAAACTGTTTGTCTCGACGGAGTGGCTTGCGGAGCGCTTGAGCCAGCCGGACCTGCGCATTTTCGATGCGTCCTGGCACATGCCCGGCTCGGGGCGGAACGCGCGCGCCGAGTTTCTTCAAGGACACATTCCCGGCGCGGTCTTTTTCGACATCGACGCGATCGCTGACCGCTCGACCGATCTGCCGCACATGCTGCCCGATCCCCTCGCGTTCGCGGCGGCGATGAGCGAGATGGGCTTCGGCTCCGGCATGCGCGCCGTCATTTACGACAGCCTCGGCCTCTTCTCGGCGCCGCGCGTGTGGTGGACGCTGCGCGCTTTCGGCTGCGCGGATGTCTCGATCCTCTCGGGCGGCCTGCCGAAATGGTCTGCCGAGGGGCGCCCGCTGGAGAGCCGCGAGACGGCGCGGCCGAAGGTCCAGTTCACGCCGCGCCTCAACCATGCTCTCGTCGCCGATGCAAGCGATGTGACGGCGGCGCTCGAGACCGGATCTGCGCAGGTCGTGGACATGCGCTCGGCTGAGCGCTTCAAGGGAACGGCGGCGGAGCCGCGGCCGGGCCTGCGCTCCGGGCATATGCCGGGCGCGCGCAATCTCCCCTGGAACAGGCTCGTCGAGGACGGCGCGCTCAAGAAGCGCGACGCGCTCGAGGCGGAATTCGCGGCGGCGGGCTTCGATCCAAAGGCTAAGGTCATCGCGAGCTGCGGCTCGGGGCTCACCGCCTCGATCTTGAGCCTCGCGCTCGCAGCCTGCGGCCATGGCGCGGCGGCGGTTTATGACGGCTCCTGGTCGGAATGGGGCGCGCGGGCCGAGCTGCCGGTCGTTTGCGGCGATTGAGCCGCCCGGATTTTCAGCAGATGCCGGCTTTCTGGGCGGCGATCGTACGGCCTTCGGCGCCGCCCGGCCGCTCAAACTTTGGCCATGGCGCAACAGTGCAGGTAGTGCTATGAGCCCCGAGGCTTCGGGCGCCGCCGCACTGGGGCGAAGGGAGCCGAGCGCGAGCAGGATGAGGTGTAATGAAGAAAGTCGAGGCGATCATTAAGCCGTTCAAGCTCGACGAAGTGAAGGAGGCCTTGCAAGCCACCGGGTTGCAGGGGATCACCGTCACCGAGGCAAAGGGCTTTGGTCGTCAAAAGGGTCACACCGAATTGTACCGCGGCGCGGAATATGTCGTCGATTTCCTTCCAAAGGTGAAAATCGAGATTGTCCTTGCGGACGACGCGGTGGAGCGCGCGGTCGAGGCCATTCGAAAGGCCGCGCAGACGGGCCGCATCGGAGACGGCAAGATTTTCGTCTCCAATGTCGAAGGCGCGATCAGAATCCGCACCGGCGAGACCGGAACGGACGCGCTCTGACGCGTTATACCCCAGCAATCGACCATTCCACATCGCGACTTCGCGCGCTCAGACATAAACTTCGGGGAAAGAGAGAAGAGGGTCCATCGACATGAGCACCGCAAACGACGTCATAAAGCAAATCAAGGACAACGACATTAAGTATGTCGATTGCCGCTTCACCGACCCGCGCGGCAAATGGCAGCACGTCACCATGGACGTTTCGGTCATCGACGCCGACGCGCTGAACGAGGGCATCGCTTTCGACGGCTCCTCGATCGCCGGCTGGAAGGCGATCAACGAGTCCGACATGCTGCTGAAGCCGGATTTCGACACCGCGACGCAGGACCCCTTCTTCGCCGCTTCGACGCTCGTCCTCGTCTGCGACGTCGTCGAGCCGACCACCGGCCATCGCTACAATCGCGATCCGCGCGGCATCGCCCGCAAAGCCGAGGACTATCTGAAGTCGACCGGCATCGGCGACGTCGCCTATTTCGGTCCGGAAGCCGAGTTCTTCGTCTTCGACGACGTGCGCTTCTCGGCCGATCCCTATAACACCGGCTTCACCGTCGACTTCGACCGAGCTGCCGACCAATTCCGACACGGCCTATGAGGGCGGCAATCTCGGCCACCGCGTGCGCACCAAGGGCGGCTATTTCCCGGTGCCGCCGGTCGAACTCGGCGCAGGACATGCGCGGCGAGATGCTCGCGGCGATGGCGCAGATGGGCGTCGCGGTGGAGAAGCACCACCATGAGGTCGCCTCCGCCCAGCACGAGCTCGGCCTGAAGTTCGCGCCACTGGTGACGGTCGCCGACCATCTTCAGATCTACAAATATGCGATCCATCAGGTCGCCAATTCCTACGGCAAGACCGCGACCTTCATGCCGAAGCCCGTCTATGGCGACAACGGCTCGGGCATGCACGTGCATCAGTCGATCTGGAAGGGCGGCAAGCCGGTGATGGCGGGCGACAAATACTCGGGCCTTAGCCAAGAGTGCCTGTGGTACATCGGCGGCATCATCAAGCACGCCAAGGCGCTCAACGCCTTCACCAATCCCTCGACGAACTCCTACAAGCGTCTCGTCCCGGGCTTCGAGGCGCCGGTGCTGCTCGCCTATTCGGCACGCAACCGCTCGGCCTCTTGCCGCATTCCCTATGTGACGAGCCCGAAGGCGAAGCGCGTCGAGGTGCGTTTCCCCGATCCGACCGCGAACCCCTATCTCGCCTTCGCGGCGATGCTGATGGCGGGCCTCGACGGCATCACGAACAAGATCGATCCGGGCCAGCCGGCCGACAAGGACCTCTACGACCTGCCGCCCGACGAGCTGAAGGCGATCCCGACGGTCTGCGGCAGCCTGCGCGAGGCGCTCGACAGCCTGAAGGCCGACCACGCCTTCCTCACCAAGGGCGACGTGTTCAGCCCGGACTTCATCGAGAGCTACATCGACCTGAAGTATCAGGACGTCTATCGCTTCGAGATGGCGCCGCACCCGGTCGAGTACGACATGTATTACAGCTACTGAGAGCGTGTTCCCAAAAAGTGCGAAGCGGTTTTTGGGAAAGAACGCGCTCAAGATAGACCGCGCAGCCTTAAGGCAAGCGCGAACGAGAAAGGCGGCCCGAACGGCCGCCTTTTTTGCAACTCGAGTTCTGGGCCGGGACGCCGCGCAGGCGCCGCCTATTTAGCGGGAAAAAGCGCGGCTCCGAGGAATGCGCGAGCGGCGCGCGAATTGCTCCTCTGATCGGGCCAGCCACAAAGGTTTACGCCCCATGCCGCCTTCCCCGCTCTATCAGGCCGAGACGCTACACGCGACACTGGGCGAGGCCTTTTTCGACGAGGTGGCGCCGGCGCAGTTTCCGAAACATGTGCTGCGCTTTCGCAACCAGCGCTGGGCCGCGCGCGTCGGCCTCGATCAGCTGACCGACGCGGAGTGGGTCGACCATTTCGGGCGGTTCCAGCCCCTGCCGGGCGCATTTCCCAAACCTTTGGCGCTGCGCTATCACGGCCATCAGTTCCGCTCCTATAATCCCGATCTCGGCGACGGTCGCGGCTTTCTTTTCGCGCAGCTGCGCGATCTGAAGGACCAGCGCCTGCTCGATCTCGGCACGAAGGGCAGCGGACAGACCCCCTGGTCGCGCCAGGGTGACGGAAGGCTCACGCTGAAAGGCGGCGTGCGCGAAATCCTCGCGACCGAAATGCTCGAGGCGCTCGGCGTCGACACATCGAAGACCTTCAGCCTGATCGAGACGGGGGAGGCGCTTACGCGCGGCGACGAGCCGTCGCCGACGCGCTCGAGCGTGCTCGTGCGCCTCTCGCATTCGCATATCCGCATCGGCACTTTTCAGCGCCTGGCCTTCCTCGAGGACAACGCCGCGATCGGACGGCTCGTCGATTATGTGATCGCCCAATATTTCGAGGAGATTCTCGCCGAGCCCGCCGCGCGCCGGGCCGAGGCGCTTCTCGAGGCCGTGACGGCGCGGGTCGCGCGGCTCGCCGGCTCCTATATGTGCGCGGGCTTCGTGCACGGCGTGCTGAACAGCGACAACATCAACGTCACCGGCGAGAGCTTCGACTATGGCCCCTGGCGCTTCGCGCCCAGCTGGGACGCGGACTTCACCGCCGCCTATTTCGATCAGATCGGGCTTTATTCCTTCGGCCGCCAGCCCGGCGCGATCGCCTGGAATCTGGCGCGCTTCGCCGAATGTCTGCTGCCCTTGGTCGGGCTCCCTGCAGCGGAGAAGTCGATCGAGAGCTATCAGTCCCTGGTCCGCGCCGCCTTTCGCGAGGCGCTGCTCGCCCGCCTGGGGCTGGCTCCCGCAGGGGAGGAGGCCGACGCGCGTCTGGCCAAGGCCTTCGTCGATTTCATGATCGCCTCGCGCGCGCCTTTCGCGCAGGTGTTTTTCGACTGGCGCGGCGGCCTCGCCAGCGAGGAGCGCGCCAAGGCGAGCCCCGCCTCGGCGCATTACGCCGGCCCGGAGTTCGACGCCCTACGCATGGCGCTCGCGGAGCACGGGCCGAGCCGCGCCTGTCGGCTCGACGATCCCTATTTCGCGCGAACCTCGCCCTGCGACATGCTGATCGACGAGGTCGAGGCCATCTGGAGCGCGATTTCCGAGCGCGACGATTGGGGGCCGCTGCAAGAGAAGCTCAGGCTGATCGAGGAAATGCGGCGCGCGCTGGAGGCCGAGGCGGGCACGGAGGAAGTGAAGAGCTCGCGCGTTCCCTCCCCCCTTGCGGGGGAGCGTTAGGGTGGGGGGTCGCGCGATCATCGCCATACTTACGTGACCCCTCCCTCAACCCCCGGAGAGGAGAGGCGGCGCGAAGCGGAACCGAGTTCGCTGCGCTTTTTGATCACAGAAGGGAAAGCACGGCTGTGAGCCCGACCCTGCAAGCCGCCACAGAGACGTCGGCGGGAAGGGCCGGCTGAAAGCGCCAGAGACCATGAATGACCTGCCCCAAGGTGTGCGGCTGCATCGCGGGTTCTTCGACGCGGAGGCGCAAATCGCTCTCGCGCGCGAGATCGCGTCGGTTATCGCCGCCGCGCCGCTCTATACATCCACAATGCCTAAGTCAGGCGCGCCCATGTCGGTGCGCATGACCAATTGCGGCGACTTCGGCTGGTATTCCGACAAGAGCGGCGGCTATCGTTACGAACCGCGCCATCCGCTGACCGGCACGGCTTGGCCGCCGATTCCGGCGGCGCTGCTCTCCGCCTGGGCGCGCCTCACGGATTACGCGCTTCCGCCGCAGGCCTGTCTCGTCAACGTCTATGAACCGGAAGCCCGCATGGGCCTGCATCAAGACCGGGACGAGAAGGATTTCGACGCGCCGATCCTCTCGGTTTCGCTCGGCGCCGATTGCCGCTTCCGCGTCGGGGGAAGGAGGCGCTCGGACAGGACGATCGCCTTCGTGCTGTCCTCAGGCGACGCGCTCGTGCTCGGCGGGGAGGCGCGGCTTTGCTTTCATGGCGTCGACAGGATCTTGCCGACCCTGCCGCCTCCACTTCCGCCGGAGCTTCTGGCCGGCGGCGAGCGAATCAATCTGACGTTGCGCCGGGTGACGGGCGCCTAAACCTGCTGCGTCAGCAGGGCGATGCCGGCGAGGATCAGGGCCGCGCCGGCAATTGCCGTGAGCGGCAGACGCTCCGAAAACCACAGCACCGAGGCCGCCATGACGATCAGCACCGTTCCTGAGACCATGACGGGATAGGCAATGTTTTGCGCCAATCCGCGCAAGGCCTTTCCATAGAGGATCAGATTGACGAAGAAGAAGATATTGCCCGCGACGAACCACGGGGAGAGATAGGCGAGGAGCGAATCGTCATCGGGTTGCTGCGAGAAGACTTTGAGCATCAGATTGCCGAGCGCGTTGGCTGCGATCGCCAATGTGAGCATGAGCCAATGTTGCGCCAATCCTTCCTCCCGCTCGCGTCAGCCTATTCCACCGGTCGCTTGAAAAGGCGTCAGCGAAGTCAGCCGCCATAAATCATTGCCGCTGTGCGCCAGAAAAGGGCTTCAGCCGAGCCCGTTGCCCTCACCTCAGTCGCAATACATTGAAGTTGAAAGGAGCGCCATGGTCGATGAAGCTGGCCGACAGCGCTGCGCCGCGGCGGTATGACGTCCAACATCACTCGCTGCTCCACTTCGTCGCGCAGGCGTCGTGGCCAAACGCGGCTGCGCCGGGCAAGGCGCCGGAACTCCTGCCGCCTCCGCTCCCGGCGGAGCTTCTCGCCGGCGGCGCGCAAATCAGTCTGACGCTGCGCCGGGTCACATGAGGGAGACCGCTGGAATGACCCAGAGCTCCTCCTCTTCGCCAATGGGTTATCTGGTCACACCCGACGGACGCTATTTTGTGGTGCGCGGCCGCCTGTGGCGCTGTTCCGATCCCTCCCTGTCTGCGGCGACGCGCGAGCGGCTTGTCAAAGAGCTGATGCAGGCGCGCTCGGACGTGCGCCGCGCCAAGGGAAGCGTTCAAGCGCTCGCCGAAGCGCGGCGGCGTGTCGACGCAGCCAAGATCGCGTTGGGCGAGCGCGCTTCCCCGTGGTGGGATGACGGCGCGCCAGATTACAATCGGCGCCTGGTCGAGAACACACCTTACTCCGCATGGTGGAATGCGAGTCGCGCCGCGCATGCGACACGCGCTGACGCTTCATGATGATCTGCAAAATTCCGTTGCCTAAAGTCGGCGCCGCTGAGGCGCGATCCTCGAAGCTGTGGCCCTGGCAGGCGAAACGCGCCAATACGGGAAACGCGATCAACTAAAAAGCGAGAGCGCGTTCGGGCCCGAGGCTCCCGAACGCGCTCCGATTGCTTTAGCGAGCGCCCTCAGTCCCTGCGCTTGAGATAGTTCTCGACCAGGCCGTCCGCCGCCTTGCGGTCGGCGTCGCTTGCCGAGGCGAGGGCCTTCTGATGCATCTCGACGATCCACTTGTCCGCCGGACGGTCGCCCGCGGCGGCGCGCGCCAGCGAAAGATACATCAGTCCGCGCGGGCGCTCGGCGGAGCCCTCGAACATGATCTGGCCCAGGAGCGCCTGCGCGCCGGTATGTCCCTTGCGCGCGGCGAGGCTGAGCCAGTTCATGCCCTGGCGCGTGTCCTTTTTCACGCCGACGCCGTCGATATACATGCGCGCCAGGCTGTATTGCGCGTCGGCGCTGCGAAAGAAGGTTGCGGCGTAGCGGAAGAGATCGAAGGCGCGCTCGGGATCGGCGGCGATGCCGGCGGAGGGCGCGCCATCTCTCAGATAGGCACCGAGCGTGACGAAGGCGTTCGTGACCATGAAGCGTTCGCCGGGGCTCGGATCGTCATTGGCGAAGCGCTCGACGATCTTGGAGAAATACTCGAAGGCCTTGCGGTCGTCGCGCGCGACGCCGTCGCCATCCGCATAGATGCGCGCGAGCCTCCAGGCGGCGAGCGGCTCGCCGCCGTCGGCCGCAGAGCGCAGCGCTTCGATCGAGCCCTTCGCGTCGCCGGCGCGGTAGCTCTCGAGCCCCTCCCGCATGGCGACGCGCTGGTCGCGCTGAGCTTTGGCGCTCTCGATCGCAGCCGAGGCCTTGGCGCGCGGCTGGCCTGAATTCGAGCGCCGGCGCAGGCGCCGAGAAAATGGCGAGCAGCGCGGCGAAGCCGAGCACGCCGGCGCCAAGACGCGCGATCAGGCCGCCCCTCTGGTCTCCGGAGCTCAATGTATGTCCTTCGCGTAATCTCAGCATCGCTCGCTCTATCTTTCCCGCGCCCATCAATGGCGACGAATGATTCTTCTTCGTACGTCTCGGCTCGAATTGCGGGCAAAGCGATCCCGGCTTCCCACAAGGCGTTCCTTGCGGGGAGGCGTCGGCGCGTCGCCCTTGAGCTTGTGACAAGTGGAGATTTGCGCGTCGTTTATGGCGTAAAAGCGGCCTTTGGACCGCGCCGGCCGCAAGCGCGAGAATGTTTTTGCGCTGTTGCAAAGAGGCAACAGTTTCGCCCTCCTTTGGCCCTGCGCGGACCATCGCCGCGTCGCAGTGACGCGTCGCGACCCTTTTGCTTTACGGTTGGAGGACGCTTAACTCTATCGTCAGCGCCGCAGGTCGCGAATCGCCTGCGCGCTCGAATGGAGAGGGGACACTGACATGAAGATCGAACGCGCCGCTCTGGCTTTCGTCGCCGCGTTGGCGTCCTTCGGCTGCGCCATGCCCGCAAACGCCGGCGGAGACGTCGAGCACGGCGCGGTGATCGCGAAGCGCTGGTGCGTCAATTGCCACGTGGTCTCGGCCGACCAGACCTCGGCCAAGGTCGACGTTCCGACCTTCGCCGACATAGCGCGACGCCGGCCCGACGATCGCGCGCTGTCGAGCTTTCTCGTCGATCCGCATCCGCCGATGCCGAATCTGAACTTGACCCGTCAGGAAATCGACGACGTCGTCGCTTATATACGCAGCCTCGAGCCCAACCCCCACGCGGCTCCGCCCGCCAGGAAGGAGCCCGAGGCGCCGCCGAAAGGATAAGGCGGCGCAAGGCCGCCGGTCCAAGTGATGCCTTACGCCGTCAAGGAAGCCTTCCTCACTTTGCAGGGCGAGGGGCGTCAGGCCGGCCGAGCCGCCGTGTTTTGCCGCTTCGCCGGCTGCAATCTCTGGAGCGGGCGCGAGCAGCACCGCGCCGAGGCCGAATGCGGCTTCTGCGACACGGATTTCGTCGGAACGGACGGCGAGGGCGGTGGAGCTTTTGCGACCGCCGAGGCTTTGGCCCTGCATCTTGCGGGGCTCTGGGGCAGGGAACGGGCGCGCCGTTTCGCGGTGTTGACGGGCGGCGAGCCGCTGCTGCAGGTCGATGCCGCGCTGATCGCGGCCCTGCACGACCAGGGCTTTGAGATCGCGGTCGAGACGAACGGGACGCTCCCCGCGCCTCAAGGCCTCGACTGGATTTGCGTTTCCCCAAAGGCCGGGGCGCCGCTCGCGCTCACGCGGGGCGACGAGTTGAAGCTCGTTTTTCCGCAGCCCGGGGCAGAGCCCGAGCGCTATGAAGCCCTCGACTTTGGCGAATTCCTGCTCCAGCCCATGGACGGGCCGGAGATTTCGCGCAATACGAAGGCCGCGATCGACTATTGCCTCGCCCATCCGCGCTGGCGATTGTCTCTGCAAACGCACAAGATCATCGGAGTGAAGTAGACGTGGCGAGTTTCGAGATTTTCCGGGAGTTCTACTTCGAGGCGGCGCACGCCCTCTACGATCCGGAACATCCGACCGGCGGAAAATACCGCAATCTGCACGGCCACTCCTTTCGGGTGCGCGTGACGTTGCGCGGCGCGCCTACGGCGGAGGAGCAATGGGTCATGGATCTGGGCAAGCTCGGCCGGCGCCTCGCGGAGCTGCGCGAACGGCTCGACCACTCCTTTCTCAACGACCTCGATGGGCTCGGCAAGCCGACGCTCGAGAATTTGACCGTCTATATATGGAAGGATCTGCAGCCCTTCGCGCCGGGCCTCGCCGAGGTCGGCGTCTTCCGCGACAGCTGTTTTGAGGGCTGCGTGTATCGGGGGGATTGAAGGTGGCAGGAGGGAGATTTAGGCGATGAACCCGCTCACGCTCTTTCTCGCCAAGCTCATCGGCGCGACCTTCATCGTCTTTGCCGCCATGATCGCTTTCCGCGGCCGGACGATCCTGGAGACCGCCCGACGCATGATCGACGATCCGGGCATGCTGATTCTTTCTGGAGCGCTCCGCACGATTGCAGGCCTCGCGATCGTTCTCGGCCATGACGTTTGGAGCGGCGGCGTTTTGCCCGTCGCCGTGACGGTGTTCGGCTGGATGCTGTTCTTCTCGGGCCTGCTCCTGCTCGTCGCGACCCCGGAGCAAGTCCAGCGCCTGGTCGCGGGGATGAAGCTCGAATCGCGTCTTGGCGCCTATGCCGGCGGGCTCGGCCTCGTCGGCCTCGCCTATCTCCTCGGCGGCTATCTCGGCGGCTGAAGGCTTCCTTCTCTTTCGCGCTCCGCTCGAGCCGGTTAAGAGATCGGCCGAGGGATGAGCGCCGTGAGAGCACGCAACAAGGACGAGCCGCCGCGCGCCTGGCAGCGCATGCTGTCGGGGCGGCGTCTCGACCTGCTCGATCCTTCGCCGCTCGACATAGAGATCGAGGACATCGCGCATGGGCTCGCCCGCGTCGCGCGCTGGAACGGCCAGACGCAGGGTCCCCACATCTTTTCCGTGGCGCAGCACTGCCTTCTCGTCGAAAAAATTGGGGGAGCGCTCAATGCGCGGATTTCCAACGAGGAGCGGTTGTTCCTGCTACTTCACGACGCGCCCGAATATGTCATCGGCGACATGATCTCGCCCTTCAAGGCGGTGATCGGCGACGCCTATAAAGCGGTGGAAAACCGCATCTTGGCGGCGATCCTGCGCCGCTTCTCGCTTCCCGCCGAGCCCGAACCGGCGCTCATGCTGCTTTGCAAAAGAAGCGACCGCGCGGCGGCCTTTTTCGAGGCGGTGTCGCTTGCCGGCTTTACACGGCGCGAGGCCGAGCGCATTTTTGGCCGCCCGGCCCTTCCGGACGCCGGAAGCGGGGAACTCGCGCCGCTTCCGGTCGAGGCCGTGGAGCAGCGTTACTTCGAGCGCTTTTTCGCGCTGGAGCGAAATCGCTGATTTCGCGCGAAACGTTTTCGGTTTCGCGCGCAACGTTTTGCGTTTCGCGCGAAATGCGCGGGGGGAGGCTTGCGCGTGGGGTCGAGGAAGCCGGGCCGGCTTTATGTCTGCCCTTTGACGAAGGTCGTCGAGACGGTGCGCGCCACGGGCGCCCGGTCGCTCGTGACGATACTGACGGCGGGCGCGGCTTCCGCGCGCCCCAGCGAGATCGCGCCGCCGCGCCATCTGCGGCTGTCCGTCTCCGACATCGACGTTCAGACGGACGGGCATGTGCTCGCCGGCTCCGAGCATGTCGAGCGGCTGCTGGCCTTCCTGCACGATTGGGATCGCGCTCAGCCGCTGGTAATCCATTGCTATGCCGGCGTCAGCCGCTCGCCGGCGGCGGCCTTCATCGGCCTCTGCGCGCTCTCGCCCAAGCGCTGCGAGATGGAGATCGCGCGGGCGCTGCGCCTCGCCTCGCCGCACGCGACGCCGAACCGCCGCTTCGTCGCGCTCGCCGACCGGATGCTCGACCGCAAGGGCCGCATGGTCGAGGCCGTGGCGTCGATTGGGCGCGGCGCGGATTGTTTCGAGAGCAAGCCCTTCGCGATGGAGCTGCAGTAAGAGCTATACCCGAGGAGCAGCGATGGGCCAGCTTCTCGGAAAACTCATCGCAAAGTTTGTGTTCACAGGCGCCATAGCAGTCGGGCTTTCGATCGAAAGCCGAGCGGCGTGGCCTTAAACAACTGCTATCTTTCAGGGACGGTCGCCACTTTCCGCCGGAGGGCTTGCGCCAGCGCTCGGCTCGAGCCAAGTTTCTTTCAGCGCCCGAAAATTTTCTCTACCCATTTATGACATTCACGATTATCCTCCCATCCTCAGTGGATTTTTTGGTCATCGGCGAGGAGATTGTCGATGCAACTTGTCCAACGACGATTCGTTCTTATCGCCTCTCCATCCGATGTGCTCAAGGAGCGCGCCGCTGTTTGCGATGCGATTAATAGGTGGAATTACTCGCCCGGAAATACGGCCGAACGGTTGTTTTCGTGCCGC